>JADMJV010000068.1:0-240595 GCA_018780265.1 bacterium | reverse complement strand
TCGCAAGGGCAACTTACCCTGACGGCCCCGAATTTTTTCCCGAGTAGAAAGACTCCAGGCCACTCTCGCCACTTCGGGATCGAGCAGCGGACAGCGTGCTTCCAGTCCCACCGCCATGGAAGCTCGGTCAATTTTGACCAGAATATCATCTGGCAGGTAGGTGCGTGCGTCCAGGTGCATCATCCAGTCGGCCATGTCGGCAGTAAAAGGTTCGCTGTCGATCAGAGTGAGAGGTTCTGTCCCACCCATTACCAAATTTTCGGGGTTTCGCCAGGGAGAAACGAGGAATTTGTAAAGCTGACGGGGGCTCTCGGTGGTGAGCAACTCACCCAATTTGGTCAGCTTGTCCTGAGGGTAAGCCACTCGATGACCCAACCAACGTCCAGCCTTTTCCAAGGAGACGATGGCCAGCCATCGGGCCAGAAAACGACGCAGCCCGGGCGGAATCCAGGCCAGAGCCCGCCACAGCGGGGGCGCCCAGAGATGGCGATTGTAACCGCCAAAGAGTTCATCCCCTCCATCCCCGGACAAACACACGGTGACTTGAGTTCGCGCCAGACGAGAAACCAGATAGGTTGGAATCTGGGAAGAGTCGGCAAAGGGTTCATCATACATGGTGGGCAACAACGGAATCACTTCCAGTGCCTCGGAAGGGGTCACATAGTGCTCGCTGTGTTGGGTGCCGAGTCGGTGGGCCACACGCCTGGCGTAGACGGCCTCGTCGTAGTGGTCATCCTGGAATCCGAGGGTGAAAGTGCGCACTGGCTGAGTGCTAACTTCCTGCATCAGGGCCACGACCAGAGAAGAGTCGATGCCGCCCGACAGGAAAGCGCCCAGGGGAACGTCAGAGACCATTCGGGACTGTACGGCTCGCCGCAGTACGCTTTCCAGATCACCACCCTGCGGCTTCCAGGTCGAATAGGGCAGGGCTTGAAAAGGGGGCTCCAACCACAGATAACTCCCGGCCGGCAGCTTGGAGATCCCCTCGTATATTGTAAGAGGGGTGGGCACATAGCCAAATCGAATATACAGGGTCAATGCCGACCGATCGATGCCGTTGGCAAATTCCGGCAGGGTCCGCAAGGCTTTCAATTCGGAAGCAAAGACCCATGCCTCGCCCACGCGACCATAATAGAGGGGTTTCTTGCCAAACCGGTCGCGAGCCAGCAGTAAGCTTTGACGCTGGGAGTCCCACAAGGCCATGGCAAACATTCCGTTGAGACGAGCCAGACTGGCCTCAGGACCCCACTGACAGAAGGCCGCCAACACAACTTCCGTGTCGCTATGGCCCCGAAACGAATGTCCACATTCCGCCAACTCACGGCGCAATTCTCGATAGTTGTAGACCTCTCCGTTGTACACCAGATGATAACGTTGATCCGTCGAGGCCATGGGTTGTCGTCCGTGAGGACTCAAATCCAGAATCGAAAGTCTTCGGTGTCCCAGGGCCACGCAACCTGAGGGAGCGATCCAACTGCCCTGGTCGTCCGGACCCCGATGACGGAGACGGTCTCGCATGCCCTCCAGGCGTCGTCTTGCCTCGTCTTGGGACCGTAGTCCTTGGGCCTCAAGATAGCCAACAATGCCACACATGAGCAGGGCCTTCCGAGGCAGTGGCTATGATTCCTATGCTGCACGACAGGAGGATGACATCGTTGCCTGTCGCAACTTCTACCATGGTGCGCAAGAAATCGCTTCTTATCGTTTGCCCCTATCCGTTTGATGTGGCCCCCAGCCAGCGTCTGAAGTTTGAGCAATACTTTGCCGCATTCAAAGAGGACGGTTGGTCGATTGAGTTTGAGCCCTTTATGTCCCCCCGATTTTGGAGCATTGTATACTCACCCGGACGTCTGTTGGAGAAGGCCTGGCTGTGCCTGGTTGGCTATGTGCGCCGATGGTTGCTGTTGTCGCGGGTCTCGCAATACCACACGGTCTATGTTCACCTCTGGGCGACACCCTTCGGTCCTCCCTTTTACGAAAGGCTGCTCCGAAAATTGGCGCGCCGATTGATCTACGATATCGATGACCTGGTGTATATTCGCAACGATTCCAGCTTCACCCACCCCTTGGTCGGCTTTTTGAAGGGTCGACAAAAGCCTATCTACTTAATGAAGGTCGCCGACCATGTGATTACCTGCACGCCTTATCTGGACGAGTTTGTGCGTCAGCGTAACCCTCACACCACCGATATTTCGTCCACGGTGGACTTGGATCGCTACCACCTGACGTCCCTGTCGGTGCGTTCACCCCTTACCATTGGTTGGAGCGGGAGCCTGAGTACCTCGCGATATTTTTATCTGCTTGCGCCCGTGTTGCGCCGACTGCGCCACAATCACAATTTTCGGTTGCTGGTGATGGGCGACGACTCGGTTCGTATCGAGGGACTGGAAATCGAGGCCGTGGCCTGGAGCGAAAATTTGGAGATGCCGACTCTGCAACGATTTGATATCGGCGTTTACCCCTTGCCGGACGAGGAGTGGGTTTATGGCAAGAGTGGACTGAAGGCCATTCAATACATGGCTTTGGGGATCCCCACCGTGGCCGCAGCCATCGGCACCAACTTTCGTGTGATTGAGCACGAGCAAAGTGGATTGTTAGCCCGCACCGAAGACGATTGGTACCGAGCCCTGGACTCCTTGTTGAGCGACCCGGATTTGCGCACCCGCCTTGGGCAAGGGGGGCGTGACAAGGTTGAAAAGGTCTATTCGGTGCAAGCCAATGCTATGAACTACCTGAAAATCTTGAATGCCCAACCAGGCGACCATGATTTCTCCTGACGCACTGACACCGGAGCAGGCTCGATTGCTGGAAGAGTTTCGCGCCGTTTTTTTTCGCCTGCGCGAAAGCCTCGGGCAATCGTGGAATCGAGTCCTGCCGTTAGGCGACTATGTCGGTGACCGCTGGGAAAAGGCTCGCTATCTGGGATTTGGGGAAGGCTCCAGCGTGTACGACAACTGCCTGGTCTTTGGCGAAGTCAAAGTGGGCGTCCACACCTGGATTGGACCGAATACGATCCTGGACGGCTCCGGGGGCTTAATCATCGGTTCCTATTGCAGCATTTCGGCCGGTGTTCAGATTTACACTCATGACACCGTCGATCGGGCTCTGAGTGGCGGAAAAAGCGAGACACAACGGGCTCCGACCCGGGTGGGAGAGCGCTGCTACATCGGCCCCCAGACGGTAGTTTGTAAGGGAGTTTCCATTGGCGATGGCTGCGTGATCGGAGCGCACAGTCTGGTTAACCGTGACATCCCTCCCAATTCTAAGGCCTATGGAGTGCCTTGCACCGTGGTGGGTCCCAGTTCGGCCAAGGAGTAGTGGTCTCCAGACTACTCAGAAACTCGAGTTGGCAATTGCTGGCGTTGGCGGCTCCGGTGGTCGCAGAGTTCGTGACTGCTTACCAAATTACCGATGCCCTGGGCCTGGAGGCCTACGGCCTGCTCTCGTTCGCCTACGCTTTTGGCCTGCTGTTTCACCTGTTGCTTGACTTGCGTCTGACCGAAGCGGCCATTCAGTTTCTGGCTCCGGACCTGGAAAACCATCGAGAGCAAGTGGGGTTCAGGGCCAGCCAGTTTGTGGCCCTGGAGGTGTCTGTTCGGTTGTTGGCACTGATGCTCAACGGGTTGGCGGCTTTGGGGGTGGTTCTTTTCGTCTCCAGCCCTATGGTCGTGCCGGTGACTCAGGTCACTGCCGCCACCCTCTGTCTCAACTACCTGGTCACCGGTCCCTGTCGGGGGATTCTGCGAATTTGTGACGGTTTTGCGGAGCAGGCAATTATTGCGGTGCTGTCCGCGGCCTTCAAGGTGGCTGCAGTGACCGCGGTTGTCCAGACACTCACCCCCAGCCCGCTACAGATGGCCTGGACTCTGCTGTGGGCTACGCTCCCCCTGCCTTTTCTCTACCTGCTCGGCTGTAGCAGGGTGCTGGCTCGCCTTGGCCTGGGCTGGGCCCGGCCAAACTTCAGCTTCAGCCCTCCGGTATTGCGCTTTGTGCGCTTCAACTACGTGGCCTCCTTGACCATGATTCCCACCCGCGAACTCGATGTCACTCTGCTGGCAGGTTGCACCGACATGAGCAGTCTGGGGGCCTACAAACTGGCCAAGAGCTTCGTCTCGGCCGTCTGGATCCTGGGAGATGCGTTTTTCCTCGCCTGCTATCCTGAATTGTCCCGACGGGTCAGCCGAAACCAGGCCGGCGAGTTGCGCCCCTGGCTAAGCCGACAGACTCTGCAACTCGGTGGCCTGGGTGCGATCCTGAGTTTGACTTGCTGGGTATTCTTGCCCCCTTTACTTCGACGATTTTTCCCGTCTGCCGGTAGCGAAGTCGCTGTTTACTTTCGTGTGATGATTCTCTCTCTGCCCATCTGGATGGCCTTTCTATGGCTTAATCCGCTGATTTTAGCTCTGGGTAAAGCCGAAGTCTTCGCTTACGGCTCCTTTCTAGGTGGGGCCGCTGTCACCATGCTCTACCTGATCTGCATTCCGCTCTGGCAGTCTTGGGGGGCGGCTCTGGTAACCGCCTTGAGCACTCCCCTGGTATTGTTACTGATCTTCGCCCTGGCCTTGCGCAGGTCAACCTTTGAGGTGGCCTGTTTAAGACGATGACATGTTCAGGAAGTTGCGCAGCAATTGAAATCCAAACCGATGGCTCTTCTCGGGATGAAACTGACAGGCCACGATGTTGTCTCGTTGGATCACCGAAGCAAAGCGAGTCCCGTAGTGGGTGTGAGCGGACACATCCTGAGGATAGCTGCATTTGACATAATAGGAATGCACAAAATAGAATCGCCAGTCCGGCCAGTCGGCTGCATCCCACAGGGGAGTGGCCGTCACCGGTTGGACCTGGTTCCAGCCCATGTGGGGCACCTTAAGCTTGCCCGGAGCAAGGCGCAGGGTGTGAGCGGCAATCCACCCCAGCCCCTTTTCGCCACCTTCCTGACTGTCCTCGGTGAGCAGCTGCATGCCCAGGCAGATACCCAGCAATGGGACCTTTTGGAGCATCACCTTGTGGGTCAGGGCTGGTAGAAAACCACTACTTTGCAGGTTTCGCATCCCGCTATCGAAAGCTCCTACCCCTGGGAGAATAATATGGTCAGCCTGCATGAGCTGGTCGGGGCTTCCGGCAACCAGGGCATCCTGCCCCAACTTGCGGAGCATATTGCGGATAGACCCCAGGTTGCCCAAACCATAATTGACGATGACGACCACCCAGTAACATTTTTCTGAGCGGGGACACTAACCTTCAATGTGCGGTATCTGTGGCGTGGTTCGTTGGGATGGGCAACCCGTCAGCCAAGGTCTGATAGAAGAGATGCTGGCCACCCTGTCGCATCGCGGCCCCGACGGTTCCGGCATTTTCCAGGAGGGCTCGGTGGGCCTGGGTCATCATCGATTGGCAGTTCTCGATCTGACCCCCGCTTCGGCTCAGCCCATGGGTTCCCAGGTGAGGCTGGTCTACAATGGAGAGATTTATAATCAATCGGAGTTGCGCCAGGAACTTCGCCACCAAGGTTACTCCTTTCACTCTCGCGGGGATGTCGAACTGGTCTTAAACGCCTATTTAGCCTGGGGAGCAGGCTGTTTGTCTCGGCTCAACGGCATGTTCGCCTTTGCCTGCTGGGACGGCCGACAGCAGACCCTCTTTTTAGCCCGTGATCGTTACGGCGTGAAGCCTCTCTATTATCATTTGGGCCAGGGTCGGCTGGCCTTTTCCTCAGAAATCAAGAGCCTGCTGCGTCTTCCTGACTTACGAGCCCGGGTCAATCTGCACACATTGCATCAATATTTCACCTTTCAAAACAGTTTCACCGACGAAACCCTGTTTGACGGAGTCATCATGCTGCCGGCGGGTTCCTACTTAAAAATCGATGGAAAAAGCGGCAAGTTGCACCGAGAAATCTACTGGGACTATCCGCTCGGTCAGCAGAAGCTGAAGATAGACGAGCATGAAGCGAGTCAGGAAGTGGCGCGGTTGCTGACCTTGGCCGTGCATAGACAATTGGCGAGCGACGTTTCGGTCTCAACCTACCTGTCGGGGGGACTGGATTCGGGGGCCATAGCTGCCATTGCCAGTCAGCGAATCCCGCGTTTGCAGTCGTTTACCTGCGGCTTTCATTTAGATGGGGTCAGTGGGCTAGAATTAAATTTTGATGAGCGGGCCCAGGCCCAGGAACTGGCCGGCATCCTGAAGACCGAGCATTATGAAGTGATCTTGCATTCGGGTGACATGGAAAACATTATGCCCGAACTGATCTGGCATCTGGAAGATCTCCGGGTGGGCCAGTGCTATCCCAACTATTACGTGGCCCGGCTGGCCAGTCGCTTCAGCAAAGTGGTCCTCTCGGGAGCAGGTGGAGACGAACTCTTTGCTGGCTACCCCTGGCGATACCGCATGGCTCATGAAAAAGACTTCCTCTCTCAGTATTACCGATGCTGGCAACGCCTGGTGCCCGACCAGGAGCGGCCCTCTCTATTTCGACCCTCTGTCTTCATGGAGGATTTTTGCGCCCGCGAAGCTTTTGAAGCGGTGCTCAGCGGTTTTCGAGGGGACTCCGAAACCCTGGACCAAAAGTTGGACATGATCTTGTATTTCGAGCTGAAAACGTTCCTGCACGGACTGCTGGTCGTGGAGGACCGATTGAGCATGGCCCACGGTCTGGAAACAAGGGTGCCTTTCTTAGATAACGACCTGGTAGACTTTGCATGCCAATTGAGCCCATTGCTCAAAGTGCCGCAACTTGCGGAGCTGCCTTCGGCCCTGGACGAGAATGACCCGACTCGGGTGGCTCGACTCGTCTCGCGCAGCGGGGAAGGGAAAACCTTGCTGCGCAAATCTTTAGCCTGGCTGCTGCCAGCTCAAGTCGTAGATCGTCCCAAGCAGGGCTTCAGCGGGCCTGACGCCTGTTGGTTTCGCGGCAGCAGCCAGGCCTATGTGGATGGGCTCTTGGGATCGGCGGACGCCCGAATCTATGAGTATCTTTCTCCAGACTACGTTCAACAACGCCTGCTGGAACACGCCGGAGGGCAACGTAACCACCGCCTATTTATCTGGTCATTATTGAGCTTTGAATGGTGGTTGCGTCACTTTCTTTAGCCGACCCAGCCGATGGGCCAGCTCGTCGAAGCGGCGAGAGTAGATTTTCCCCGCTCCGTCATACGAGTGAAACTCCTCCACCCACTGCCGACCTTTGAGGCCTAGCTCCTGGCGCAAATGGGGTTGTTGGCTGAGATGGACAAGGGCGGCCGCGATTTCGTCGGGTAGGCGGGCATTCACCAACGGATGATAGGGATAAAGTTGGCTCATGACCTGCTCGTCGACATAGGTTACTACCGGCCGACCGATGGAGAGCGCTTCTACAACAATCGAGCCAAACCAGCCCGCCCCAAAATCGTCCGCCACTACATCGCTGGCGGAGTAGAGTTCCACCAACTCTTCTCGTGAAAAGCCGAAAGACCGCGTCGGTCTCAACCACACCACCCCATCCTCGATCTGGAGCTGGCGGATCAGTTCTCGGGCGATCTGCATGTCGCGGGAAGCCGGCCGGTGAATCAGGGCCAACACGGAGCGCAGATGAGGCGTTTGCCGACGAAATTTGGCAAAGCCACGAATCAAACGGTCATTGGCCTTCCAATCTCCGGTATGCTGCCGCTCCTTATCGTCCAGAATCATCAGGCGCGAAGGATGAAAAATGACAAAATCGTGAGCCAGGCGCAGCCAGCGAGCCTGGCCGGAGAGATTCTCAAGCGGTAACAGCGAGAATTTTTGGGTGTCCAGCATCAGCGGAAAATACTGCAGCGATATCTTTTCCCTGGCAATCGACAGGTGCTCCAGGGCGTTCTGAAAGGGCCCAAAGGGTTGAGTCCAGACCTCCTCACAGTGGCGGATTCCACGACGCTGCCAAAGACCTCTGAAAACCTGACCGAGGCGATGACGCCAGGCGGGATAGAGCCTGGGGTAACGGAAGGGAAAGGGCCACTGGGTAAGGTCGCCCCCAGCGGTTAAGAAAAAGGAGGGGATGCGCGTGAACTGCGCCAGCATCGGCCCATATCCACTGACAACCAGAGCATCAAAGTTGTCCAGATGCTTCAGCAAGGGGGCGCGCCAGGGTGCCAGCAACAGTTTCACGGGATCGGTCGAGGGGATGGGATGAATCCAATGCGGATAGCCCCTCTTCAACTGATGGTCGTCGTTCTCGGGCATTTGTTGAAGGTCTCCGAGCCCACCATCGATAAAAAGGTGGGCGTCGACGGACGAGAAGTTGCGCAGTCCGCAGCAGATTTGAAAGAGGTTGTTGCACAAATTTCCGTAGAATGCGATGCGTATCATTGGCCAGCGGCCTTCTTGAGGCAACCCCACCCTCCTTTGGGCGATTTATGAGTTCGAACCTCTGCAGTCGCTGCATCTACGACGCCAATACCCCTGGTATCGTCTTCGACGTGGAGGGGGTCTGCACTTTTTGTCACCTGAGCGAGCAACTCGAAAGGGAATATCAGACGGCCACGGCCGCTGGAGAATCTCGTTTCCAGGAGTTGGTTCAAAAAATCAAGCGCGCTGGCCGCGGGCGCAAGTATGATTGCATCGTTGGGGTGAGCGGAGGCACGGACTCCAGCTTCCTGGTGGCCAAAGCGGTGGAGTTCGGCTTGCGTCCGCTGGCCGTGCATTACGACAATACCTGGAACTCCGCCATCGCCACCGAGAACATCCGCAAGGTTCTCGGCAAGCTCAAAGTGGATCTGTGGACCTACGTGGTCGACAATCGCGAGATGGACGACATTTTCTTGTCCTTTCTCAAGGCCAGCGTTCCAGAATTGGATGGATCTACCGATATCGCCCTGGCAGAGACCCTCTATCGCGCCGCGGCCCGGTTTGGAGTAGGCACTATTTTGGAAGGTCATTCTTTCCGAACCGAAGGGGTCAGTCCTCTGGGGTTGTGCTATGTGGATGGGCGATACATTGCCTCGGTTCACAAACAATTTGGAAGGCTCTCCATGCGCACCTTTCCGAACATGACCTTGTGGCGATTTTTGAAGTGGTCCCTCCTCTACCGCATTCAGCGAATTCGCCCCTTTTGGTACCTCGATTACACCAAAGAAGAGGCCCGCGAGTATCTTAGCCAGGAGTTTGGTTGGCAGTATTACGGTGGGCATCATCTCGAGAATCGCATGACGGCCTTTCATCACAGCTATTATCTGCCTAACAAGTTTGGCGTGGATCAACGCAACAATTCCCTGTCCGCCTCGGTTCGTTCCGGCAAACTCGAGCGGGCGCAGGCGCTGCTGGAATACGCTCGACCGCCTCATCTAGAAGACGATTTGACAGGTTATGTATTGAAGCGCCTGGGCCTGAGCAGCGCAGAATTTCAAGAATACCTGAACCGCGCACCGCGGAGCTACCGCGACTATCCAACCTACAAAGGCACTTTTGAGAAGATGGCGCCCCTGTTTGCCTGGATGGTGCGAGGACATCTGGTTCCCAAGTCTTTTTACGTCAAGTATTGTCTTCCGGATGTGAAGTGCTCGAGCCCCGTCTGATACCCTGTCTTTTGCTGCAGGGGTCTACTCTGGTCAAAACCCGTCGTTTCAGCAGCCCTGGTTATGTCGGCGATCCGATCAACACCGCCCGAATTTTCAACGAGCTAGAGGTCGATGAACTGTTGTTGCTCGACATCGGTGCAACCCGCGCTGGCAGCGACGTTCAGTTCCGCCTGTTGCAGTCGCTGTGCGAAGAGTGCTTTATGCCCCTGGCCTACGGGGGTGGAATTTCGTCATGTCAGCAAATCCAGCGACTGCTGAGTATTGGATGCGAGAAGGTGGCCATCAATTCGGCTTTATTTCAAGGAGGCGGCCTCTTGCAGGAGGCCGCACGCCAATTTGGCAATCAGGCTATCATCGCTTCTCTGGATGTCAAGAAGCCATGGTTTGGATCTCCTGGCGTGGTTTCTCACGGTGCTACTCGCAAACAAACAGGGGGGGTTGTGGACTGGGCTCGTAGACTGGAAGAGTGGGGTGCGGGCGAAATTTTGTTGACTTCGGTGGATCGGGAAGGGGGTTGGCAAGGCCCCGACCTGGACACGATTCGCTCGGTCACCCATGCCGTAAGCATTCCGGTGATTGCCCACGGCGGAGTAGGAAATTTGGAGCACGTGGCTCAATGCGTCCATCATGCCGGCGCCTCAGCGGTGGGGGTGGGCAGTATGGTGGTCTACCAGGCGAAAGATATGGGAGTGCTGGTGCAATTTCCTGATCGAGAACAATTACGGAGGATCTGGCAACGTGGATATTAAGGGTGCTCGCATCGTTCTTATTGGGGGCGCGGGCCTGGTCGGCTCGCACATCGTGGATTTGCTGATCCAGCAACCCGTCTCCGAGATCGTCGTGGTGGACAATCTCGTCCGGGGCAGTCGAAACAACCTGACCTCAGCGCTGCGAGACCCGAGGGTCCACCTGATCGAAGGTTCCATGCTGGATTCCCAATTGCTCCAGGAAGTGTTGAGACCGGGGGACGGGGTCTACTTGCTGGCATCTTTGTGGCTAAAGGAGTGCGTGGAGGTCCCCCGCCAGGCATGGAATACCAATGTGATGGGCAGTTGGAACGTGATCGAAGCCTGTCAGGATCGGCAGGTGGCTCGCATCGTCTACAGCAGTTCGGCCTCGGTGTATGGAAACGCCCTGGAAGTCCCCATGACCGAGGACCATCCCTTCAACAACCGCACCACCTATGGCGCCACCAAAATTGCCTGCGAACAAATGTTGCGGGCCGCCCATCAGCAGGGCGGTCTGCCCTACGTAGGTTTACGTTACATGAATATATACGGCCCTCGCATGGACTATCAAGGGGCCTATGTAAGTGTCATGATGAAGGTTCTCGACCGTCTTTTTTCAGGGCAACCGCCCATCATACACGGAGATGGCAGCCAGACCTTTGATTTTATCTATGTCGCGGACGTCGCGCGGGCAAATCTGCTGGCCATGCAGGCCACCTGCTGCGACGAGTTCTTTAACATCGGTTGCGGTCGGGGCACCACCCTCAACGAACTGGTGAGCAAGCTGTGTGAACTGGAAGGAAAGCCCTTCCATCCGCACTATGAGCCCCTGACCAGCAGTTTTGTGACTCAGCGTATTGGCAGCATTGATAAAGCCCGAGATCTGCTTGGATTTGAGGCAACCACTCCGCTCCCAGAGGGCCTGGAGAATCTTTTGCAGTGGAGAAAACTTGCGCATTCCCATTGCTAAGGTCGAACTGACGGCGGAAGACGAGGAGGCTGTACTGGCCACGCTTCGCTCGGGTTGGCTGGTTCAGGGTCCCCAGGTCGCCGAATTTGAGCGCCTCTTCAGGGAATACTCAGGGGCTGAGTATGCCCTGGCCACGACTTCCTGCACTACGGCTTTGCATCTGGCCTTGGTCGCCTCTCAAGTGGGCGCGGGAGATGAAGTGATCGTGCCGGCCTTTACCTGGGTAGCGACGGCCAATGTCGTCGAAATGCAGGGAGCCAGGCCGGTTTTTGTAGACATTGATCTGGCCACCTACAATATCGACGTGACCCAAGTAAAAGCTGCCTTAACGAGTCGAACCCGTGCCATCATCGCGGTATCGCTGTTCGGGCTTTCAGCGGATCTGGAGCCCCTGCGCCAACTGGCCGACGAGCGTGGCCTGATGCTTATCGAGGACGCTGCCTGTGCATTGGGTAGTCGATACCGCGGCCACCACGCCGGCACTCTGGCTGACTTCGGCTGTTTCAGCTTTCATCCGCGCAAATCGCTGACCACCGGAGAGGGAGGGATGTTGACCAGCGCCCGCGCCGACTGGGATACTCTGGCACGCTCGCTGCGCGATCATGGCGCCTCCCAAAGCGACCTGGCTCGCCATGTGGGCAGCAGGCCTTACATTCTGCCGGACTTCCGCGTAGTGGGGTATAACTACCGGATGACCGACATGCAGGCGGCACTTGGAGTGTCTCAGTTGCAGCGCTTTGAGAAAACGCTCAGCCAGCGCCAGCGCCTGGCACAAACCTACTGCGAGGCTTTGCAAGGACTGGACTGGCTTGCCCTGCCGCATTGTCCGAAAGATTGCGTTCACGCCTACCAGGCCTTCGTGTGTCTCTTTCGACCGGAAGCTCCCTGCCTCCACAACCTGGTCGACCTGCATGGACGCCGCAATGCCTTGATGGAGCGGCTAGAGAACCATGGGGTGTCCACCCGCCCGGGCACCCATGCCTTGCACCTGCTAGACGTATATCGAACCCGATACGCTCTGCGACCGGAAGATTTTCCGCGGGCCTGGATGGCCGACCATTTAAGCCTGGCATTACCCCTCTACTGGCGGATGACCGGCCAGGAGCAAGCCTTCGTGACCAGCGCCTTGCAAGAACTGGCATAGCGCGTTTATACCAAAGGGTTGCCCCCGTCAAACCAGAATTTCCGTGAGTCTTATGCAAGATAAAGTATTGATGGTCGCCAACACCTCTTGGTACCTCTACAATTTTCGTCTGCCTCTGGCGCGGCATTTGCGAGATATTGGCTACCAGGTAGTTTTTGTCGCTCCTGAAGACGCCTACTCCGAGAGACTGGTGGCGGAAAAGTTTCGTTGGGTCAATTTGCAGTTGAGCCGAAAGAGCGTGAATCCCTTGCGCGAACTGCTGACTCTGATTCGATTCTGGCAGATCTATCGGGCCGAGGAACCGGCCGTATGTCACCATTTCACCATCAAGTGCGTGCTTTATGGGACCATCGCAGCCAAGTTGGCCGGAGTGAAGGCGGTCGTCAACGCCATCACCGGTCTCGGACATGCGTTTATCGGCCAGGGATGGCTTCATCGAGCCGTTCGCCCCGCCCTACGTTTTGTCTACAGAAAAATCCTCACCGCCCGGCGTGTCGAGGTGGTCTTTCAGAATGGCGATGACTACCGCGAATTTCTTGACCGCAAGATGATTGTACCCGACAAAACCACCATCATTCGAGGTTCGGGCGTGTGCCTCCGGCGCTTCTGTCCCCGCCCGGGAAGCCCCGAGGGCAGACCCTCTCCCACGGTGCTGCTGGCCTCTCGACTGATTCGCGAAAAAGGTTTGCTCGAGTATGTCGAGGCTGCTCGCATCCTCAAGGAGAAAGGGGCGGAAGTGGTCTTTGCGTTGGCTGGCGAGGTTGACGGAGGGAATCCTTCCTCGATCACCCACGACACTCTGCAAGACTGGGTTACAGAGGGCGTTGTCGACTACTTGGGGCACATCGAAAACATCGAAGATGTGCTCAGTCTGGCCACTATTGTAGCGCTGCCTTCCTATCGCGAAGGGACTCCGCGAATCTTATTGGAAGCGGCGGCCATGGGCAAGCCTTTGGTGGCCACCGATGTGCCTGGTTGTCGAGAGATCGTCCAGCATGGCTACAATGGCTTGCTGGTGCCAGCCAGGGACGCGGCGGCGCTGGCCCGGGCCATCGAGAGCATGCTCGAGGACCCTGGCCGGATGGTCAACTTTGGGCTCAACAGTCGCACTTTGGCCCACGAATTCAAAGACACCAAGGTTATTGAGGCCACGGTGGAGGTTTACGGGAAGGCTCAGAGCAAGACCCGAGTTCGTTGATGGGCACCCGACAAATGTCTGAACCCCAATGGGAACATCATCCTAGTCCTGGCTGCAGGAGTCGCGAGAGTGACACCTGAAGCACCGACCGGTGTCACCCAGGCCGCTTCTGGTTACGGGATGTGCCGGCTTCATCGGGTTCCACCTTTGCCAACGCCTGTTGCGCGATGGGTATTCCGTGATTGGAGTGGACAATCTCAACGAATACTACGACGTGCAACTCAAGCGCGACCGACTGGCCCAGCTTCAAGAGGCGGGTCTGGAGTGCGTTCACTTTGATCTGGCCGATCGGCATAAGTCGGCGGAATTCTTTGCTCAGAGGGCTTTTAGCCGAGTCGTACACCTGGCGGCCCAAGCCGGTGTGCGCTACTCAAAAACTCATCCCCATGCCTACACCAGTTCCAACCTGGAGGGGTTTCTTAACATCCTGGAAGGTTGTCGCCACCAGGAAGTAGGTCATCTGATTTACGCCTCGTCGAGTTCTGTATATGGTGCCAATCAGAAACTTCCGTTTTCCACCAACGACAAAGCGGACCGTCCGGTGTCCCTGTACGGAGCCACCAAAAGGGCCAACGAGTTGATGGCTCACTCCTACTCCTGGATGTATCAGCTTCCCACCACAGGGTTGCGCTTCTTTACGGTTTATGGACCTTGGGGTCGCCCTGACATGGCCCTGTACATTTTTGCCAAAGCCATTTTGGAAGAAAGGCCCATAGAACTTTTTAACTTCGGCAAGATGCGCCGCGACTTTACCTATGTCGACGACATCGTAGAAGGTGTGGTCCGGTTGTTGGATCGGCCGCCTGTAACCGCCGAGCAAGAGGCGCCGGCCAATCTTTTCAATATCGGGAACCACAGTCCGGTGGACCTGACCTTCTTCGTACAGTTGATTGAGAAAAACTTAGGCAAAAAAGCTGTGATAGAATTAAAGGCCCTGCAGACCGGTGACGTTGTGGAAACGTTTGCAGACACTTCCGACTTGGAGGCATACGTTGGTTTTCGCCCCGATACTCCGCTGGAGCGGGGCATTCAACGGTCCATGGAATGGTATTTAGACTATCGCCGACAGCGGGGCATGTAGTTCCGCGCGCACTGGCTCGCCTCCTGGCCGGGTTGATGGCGCTATCGCTAACCGGCAATCCAGGGGTGACCGGAGCCGCTCCCACGCTTCACTGGCTCTGTAACGGGCTGGCCTTGATGGGAGGCGCGGCTTTGCTTTGGCAGCGAGGGTGGATTCCCAGGCCTCGTCTGACCGTGGCTGCTTTGTTGCTGGCAATGTTCGGCCTGCTCAGTTGCACCAACAGTTTGGCCCCCCATCTCAGTGCGGCTGGAGCGGCATCTCTGAGTGGTATGGTGGCGGCCGTGCTGATTTTAGAACTGGGGGTGCACACTCGCTCGCAATGGCAGGAGGCGGCCACTCTCTTCTTTCTTGTTGCGGTGGGCAGCAGTTTGCATGGACTGGTTCTGTGGTCATCGTCGGCCAGTGAGAGTGCGCTTACGTCGACCTTTACCAATCAGGACTGTTATTCAGTCATCCCTTTGCTGGCCACGTTTTGGGCCTTGGGATTGGCCGTCGAGCAACGGGGACCCTGGCGACTGCCCTACGTGTTGGGATTGGTGGTTTTGATTTCGGCCCTCATCCTCACTGCCTCCAGGGCGGGCTTGTTGGCTCTGGCGGTGGGATACGCGGGATTCTTGTTTACGCTGGCCGCCAGTCGCTCGGTGGAGCTCAGAAATTTGGCGGCCAAGTTGTTTCTGATCCCCACAGTGGCATTGCTGGCCCTGATGGCGGCCGGGGGCAATCTGCAATTGGTCCAAAAATGGGAGAGGCTGGCCCGCGGCGAGGACCCCGTGGCCATCAAGAGCCGCCTGGACGTTGTTCGCTACGGCTACAAATCGATTGCCAGACACCCTTTGCTCGGATGTGGTTTGGGCTGTTTCTCACTCAGCTATCAGCAAGACCGTCCCCCGCTGGCCGAGGGAGAGGACTACATGAACGTGGCCCACAACGACTACGTACAATGGATGGTCGAGGCCGGAGTTCCCGGGGGTCTCGCCTGGATGTCCCTGTTGCTCGCTTCGCTGGCGGTCGTTTGGCGCAGTTATCGCAGTCCAACTCCGTGGGTTGCCGCCCAAATCGCTGCTACGCTCGGAGTGGCTACCTACTGCACTTTGAACTTTGCCTGCCCGGTTCCCGCCGACTTATTGTGGATCGGCGCCAGTTTCGGTCTTAGCGGAGGGCTGAGTAGCCTTAGCCGGAGCGAGGCCCAAGCCTCGGCCTGGAGCCCGAAGGCCTTTCCCGTAGCCGTTTTGTTGGCAGCCTGGGGCCTCTGGACGGTTCGCTGGGGCCTGACCAGTCTTATGATGGAGCGAGCCCGTCATCAGGTCATTCAGTCCGAAGCGGTGCTGGATTGGGAAAGTGCCGTCGAATTCTTGCGCGCCGCGGGCCGCAAGCAGCCCGACAACTTTCAGGTTCAATTGAAGATCGCCGAACTGTGCCGGCGTGCCTTCGTCTTCTCGGGAAAGAGCCACTGGCTGGACGAACAGAGTCAGGCACTCCTCAACGCTCATGAGGCCAGCCCTCGGGACCTGCAAATCCTGTTAAGCCTGATTCGCTTTTGCCAGGAGAGAGGCCAGTTTTTGGAAGCGGAACGCTACCTGGACATGGCCCAGGGCTACGCTCCCTACAGTTCTCACGTTCGGCGGGCCCAAGCCCGCAATCAGATTCTCTCGGGCCAGTACGTCGAGGCCACACGGACCCTGAGTTCCGTGGAACGCACCGGACTGGTGGCCGACGACTCTGCCCTGGCCGACCTGATTTTCTTACTGGAGTCCAAAGCGCCGGCCCGCGGGACCACCTTTCTGGTCGAGATCGCCAGAGCCGACAGCGAGCGCGCCACTCTATTGGGCCTCCAGGCAGCCGCTCGTGGCCAGCAGATCAAGGACTTCAGCACCTCCTTGCGTATCCTCAAGCAGTTGCGAAATCTGGCTCCCCAGAGAATGGATGTACTTTTGGAAATCGCTCTGGCCCGCGGAGCGGCTGGCGACACGGACCAGGAACTGGCCGTGCTGAACAAAATGCGCCGGGACACCTCCGGGTTAGACCCGTCCCTGGCAGAAAGGGTGTGGCGGCGCTGGTCTGAACTTCAGGTGGCCCGGGGCGAGTTGGACCTGGTGGTGACCCAATTGGAAGACTACGTCATTACCCATCAGCGTCAGGCCTGGGCGCGCCAAACAGTAAGTGACGTTTTCCTAAAAAGGGGCCAGAAGTCCGAGGCCCGGGGGGCCCTCCGGGACGGCCTGCCTTATGATCAAGACGGCAGTCTGCGCATCCGTCTGGGAGACCTGTGTGCCGAACAGGGTCTCACGGAACTCGCCCGGGGCTATTACCGTGAGGCTCTGGCGATCTCACCCCAAAGACCCTTGATCGAAGAGCGTTTGCGCCAATTGAAAAGCAGCCCGCAAGAAGAACTGGAGGACTTGCAGCCTTGATGCAGTCGCTCCGTTCCTTATGGATAGTGCTGGATGGGCGAGCCCGGCGTGATTTTGTGATGCTGGCACTGCTGTCCACTCTGGCCGGATTTCTAGAGACCCTCAGCGTCGGCTTGATTATTCCTTTTATGGCCGCAGCCACGCGCACCGGGCCCTTTGGCGGTAGCAAAATCTGGATCGAGAAGTGGCACAGTCAATTGACTGCCATTGGCGTCAATGAAGAGTCCTACGCCCTGGCGCTGGCCCTGTTGTTTGTGGCGGGCAACCTGGTAGCCAATGGCACGGTGGTCTATTACCAATACTTTGCCTTGAAGGTGGTTTATCAACAGAAGGCTTCCCTGGGCACGCGCCTGCTGGCCGAGCTGGCGCACAAGTCCTTGGGCTGGTACGAATCGCAGAATTCGGGGGAACTCAGCAAATCGGTCATGGCCGACGTGGAGCGTGTCATTTTGAGCATGAGTTCGCTGACACAATTGGTGGGAATCACCATTCGTGTCTCCATTTTGGCTTGCTTTTTCATGTTGGCTCAACTGCGACTGGCCATCACTCTGGCGGGGGCCTTGCTGCTCTCCTTTTATGTGGTTTTTCGCTTCGTGCATCGGCCGCTGGTGGCTGCAGGCCATCAGAGCCTTCAGTCGCTGACTCAGATGTACGAACTGGCCGCCGACGTATTTGGGGGAACTCGGGAGCTGAAGGTGACTCAAACCGAAGACTACTTTGTGCGCCGATTTCGGACCTCCGCGGAGGCCGCCGTGCATCCTGAAGTGGTTCGCGGCATGCCTCCCCACGTAACCCGGATGGGACTGGAGTTCTCCATCCTGACCACGATTATCGTGATCCTGGTCTACTTCCATACTCGCGATGGAAACCTGGCCAATGGCCTGCCCATTTTGTCGGCCTACGCCATTGCCGGAATTCGACTCCTGCCTCCCTTGCAGCAAGCCATCTTTCACTGGGTCCAGATTCGTTTTCTCAACCCTTCGGCGTTTCGAGTGGAGCAATTGTTGACTCCAGAGCCGGGACGGCGCCCGCCGTCTGAAGTCAGCCCCTCTCTAGAGTTTCAGCGGGCCATTCACCTGCACGAAGTGGACTTTTCCTACCCGGGCGTGGAAACCACTTTGCAGTCCATTAGCCTGCGGATCGAGAAGAACGAGCGAGTGGCTCTAGTGGGGTCGACGGGTGCCGGCAAGTCGACTCTGATGGACTTGCTGTTGGGCTTGCGAGTCCCCGTTCGGGGGCAGATTTTGATCGACGAGACTCCACTTACCCCTGCCAACACCCCGGCCTGGCTCTCGAAGGTGGGCTACGTTCCGCAAAATGTCTATTTGCTGGACGCCTCGGTGCGGGACAATGTGGCCTTCGGGGTTCCCCCCGAAGGGATCGACCAGGCCCGGGTCGAGCAAGCCTGCAGGTCAGCCTACATTCACGATTTTATCGTCAACGAATTGCCTCAAGGCTACCTCTCGGCCATCGGAGAAAGAGGCGTGCGCTTGAGCGGAGGACAGTGTCAACGACTCAGTATAGCGCGGGCGCTTTACCACGATCCAGAAGTGGTTTTGTTTGATGAAGCCACCAGTGCCCTTGACAACGCCACCGAGGACTTGATTTTGAAAGCGCTGGACGGTTTAAGGGGCAGAAAGACTCTGATCGTCGTAGCCCATCGCCTCAACACGGTGTGGGACTTCGACAAAATATTTGTAATGGAGAAAGGCAAACTGGTGGGTTGCGGTCGAGCCGAGGATCTACAACACAGTTGTCCGGCCTTCCACAAACTGGTCCGGCAGACCCCGACCGATAGGAGGATCGAAAAAGTTGGAACCCCTTGAATCTACCCCCCGTCTGGAGACCCCTCAGGAAGCCTTTTGGAAGAATGAGTTCGGCACTGCCTATGCCCTGCGCAACCGTGATCTGGCCCAGGCCCGCCTGGGTTTCTGGTCCAAAATTCTGGCCTTGACCGGCAACCTGCACTCCGTCTGCGAACTGGGCGCCAATATTGGCGAGAACTTACAGGCGTTGAAAGGATTGAGTCCGGGACTGGACCTTGGGGCCGTGGAAATCAATCCCGATGCTTTTGCTGTTCTGCACACACTGCCTGGGATCCGGGCCTGGCTGGGGGCAATCCAGGACTATCAACCGACCAGAACCTTTGATCTGGTATTCTCTTGTGGGGTTTTGATCCACCTCAACCCCAACGATTTACCCGGGGTCTATCAGAAGATGCTGCACCTTTCGGAGCGCTACGTGCTGATCAACGAATACTTCAATCCTTCCCCCCAGGAGATTCCCTACCGAGGAGAATCCGAACGACTTTATAAGCGAGACTTCGCCGGCGAGTTTTTGGACACGCACTGCGCCCAGGTTGAGGTGGTCGGCTACGGCTTTCTCTGGAAACGGCTGGAGCCAGCCTGGGACAATACCACCTGGACGTTGTTTCGCAAGCGATGAGGAGAACCTGAATTGCTCACCTACTGCACCCACTGCGTGATGCCATCTACCAAGCCGGACTTGCACTTTAGTCCGACCGGTGTTTGCAATGCTTGCACCAACTACCTGGACCGAGAGAGGGTGGATTGGCAGCAACGAGACCGGGACCTCAAGCGGCTGCTCCAGGAATATCGCTGTCCATCGGGCACCAACTGGGATTGCATTGTGCCGGTCAGCGGAGGAAAAGACAGCACTTGTCAGGTGCTACGATTGTTGCAACTGGGCATGACCCCGCTATGCGTCACCGCAACCACCTGCGACCTCTCGGATCTGGGGAGAAAGAATCTCGACAATCTGCGAGCACTGGGTGTGGACCTGATCGAGGTTTCTGGGAATCCCAAAGTTCGCGCCAAGTTGAACCGAATCGGGCTGTTGGAAGTGGGTGACATCTCGTGGCCCGAGCACGTGTCGATTTTTACGACTCCGGTTCGGTTGGCTGTCCAACTGGGGGTTTCCCTGATCGTCTACGGAGAAAATCCCCAGAACGAATACGGTGGCCCGGCTGCCTCAACCCAGGAAAAATTCATGACCCGGCGCTGGCTGGAAGAGTTTGGCGGGTTGCTGGGTCTTCGGGTTTCTGATCTCATCGGCATGGAAGGTTTGCGCCCTGCTGATCTGATTCAGTATACCTACCCCAGCGACGAAGAGCTACGCAGGGTGGGGGTGACGGCGCTCTTTCTGGGTTACTTTGCTCCTTGGGACGGTTATACCAACGCCCTGATAGCGCAGGGATACGGCTTCACGACCTACCCCAAGGCGGTGGAGGGATCGATCGTCAACTATGAAAATCTGGACAATTACCAGACCGGAATCCACGACTATTTCAAGTTTTTGAAGTTTGGCTTTGGCCGAGCCACGGATCTGGCCTGCATGCACATTCGTCGGGGCCGTCTCAGTCGAGAGCAAGGTTTGCAACTGGTCAAAATGCACGACTGCAACTTCCCCTGGATGTACCTGGGCAAACCACTGCAAGACATTCTTGCTCCCCTGGAAATGAGCGTCGATGAGTTTGTCGCCATCTGTGACCGCTTTACCAACAAACGCATTTTTCAGTTGGATTCAACCGGCCAACTGCTCAAAGACCGCCAGGGAAACTTGAAGAAGTTGAACGACGACAATCTGTGAAGGTTCTGGTGGTCGACTATGGCCTGGGTAATCTGGCATCCGTTCGGCGTGCCTGCGAACGTGAAGGCGCTTCGGTTGTCGTCAGCGACGAAGCGGCGGCGGTGGCAGCCTGCCAACGACTGATTTTGCCAGGGGTGGGCAATTTTCGGGAAGCCATGCTCAACCTGCGCCGATTGGGCCTGGTCGAGCCTCTGCAAGCAGCCGCCCTGCGCGGAGTTCCACTGTTGGGTATTTGTCTGGGTATGCAATTGCTGGCCTCGGAGGGTTGGGAGGGAAGCCAAACCCCCGCTCCGGGTCTGAACTTAATCCCGGGTCAGGTCATCGCCCTCACCCCTACCCAACAGGAGAGAATTCCCCACGCAGGCTGGAACGAAGTCCACCCTGCCCGTCCCCATCCCCTCTTGGAGGACATTGAAGCTGGAAAAGACTTCTATTTCGTTCATTCTTTTCACTTTAAAACGGCCAACAATGAGGACAGCCTGGCAACGACCCCCTATTGCGGTGGATTTTCTTCCATTGTAAATCGCCGTAATGTAGTGGGCACTCAGTTCCACCCGGAAAAAAGCTCAAAAATCGGCGGCTGCTTCCTGAAAAACTTTTTACGGTGGTAAAAATGCGTGCTTAAAGTCCGGGTGATTCCCACCTTGCTCTGGAAAGATGTTGGCCTGGTCAAGGGCGTCGGTTTCGACAGTTGGCGCCGGGTTGGACCCGTGGTGCCGGCCATCCGAGTGTACAATTTGCGCGACGTGGATGAGTTGATCGTCGTCGACATCACCGCCACTCGCGAGAATCGACCTCCTGACTTTGCCAGCGTGGCTGAATTTTCGGCTCATTGCACCGTTCCACTGACGGTGGGGGGCGGGTTGACAAACGTGGATGAAATGCAGGCCTTGCTGCGCGCGGGAGCCGACAAAGTCTGTCTTAACAGCGCCTTTTTCGACACCCCAGAACTGGTGAAGCAGGGCGCCGAACTCTTTGGTTCGCAATGTATCGTGGTCAGTCTCGACGTAGGGCCTGGGGGTCTGTGTCACTCGCATAGCGGCTCGCGGGAGCGCGAGATGAATCCAGTGGATGCAGCTCAGAGAGCCGCCGACCTGGGCGCTGGGGAAATCTTGCTCACCTCGATAGCCTCGGATGGAACCATGGCGGGATACGATCTGGCTTTGATTGGTGCGGTTTCTCGCCAGGTGAATATTCCCGTCATCGCCTCGGGCGGGGCGGGAAAACCCGCCGACTTTGTAGCAGCCGTCGTAGAAGGAGGGGCCTCCGCGGTGGCGGCGGCCAGCCTTTTCCATTTCACCGAACTGACCCCCCGACAGGTCAAGCTGGCCATGGCCGATGCCGGCCTACCCGTTCGGCTGTGACCCTCAGGCTAGAGGCTTTTGCTGAACCTCGGCATTGATTGCGACCCACTCGGGGTGCTGCTCGAGTACGGAAAGCACGTCGTGCATAGAAAATTGTGGAGAGCCAGGATAGAGAGCATCATAGACCTTTTCGATGAGCTGAAAGTCGGCCTCGGTATCCACCGTCCAACGGTGCCCGCTAAGGTCCCGGTGAAACAGATGATGGCCTATCGAGAAACGCTCTGGACGCGTATAGAAGAAGGGGGTTACATGCTCTCGCTCTTGCGGCAAGCGGGCTTCCTGATGAGCGATAAGCAGAGAGCGAGCCGAGAAGACCTCGCAATCCAGACCTCGCGGATAGGTTCGACGCTGACAGTTGGAGACGTAGTCGAAGTGGGAATCAAGGTAGAGGTGCACCACTTGATCCACTACATGGGGGTCGACTAGAGGGCAATCAGAGGTCAGGCGAACCACAACTTCGGCCTGAAAGGCCACAGCCGCGAACTGATAGCGCTCCAACACGTCAGATTCGGAGCCCCGAAAACAGGCGACCCCCATGTCTTCACACTGTTGAACAATCGCTTGATCGGCCTCCAGGGTAGTGGTGGCCACCACCTGTCGGGACAGACTCTTGCATCGGGAGAGTCGCTCGCACTGATGCTCCAACAACGACTTACCCTGCACCTCTTTGAGGACTTTTCCCGGCAGTCGGGTAGATCCCAGACGGGCCTGTAGGATGGCAACGACTTTCAAGACCGCTCCAGAAACTCCGTGATGGAGTCGATCACATATTTCTGCTGCGCCTGGCTCAGGGTCGGATACATGGGCAAACTGAGGCACTGCTCGTAAAAGCGCTCGGCCTGGGGAAAATCCCCGCACTTCCAACCCAGGTCCCGATAATACGGATGCAAATGAATGGGGATGTAGTGCACCTGCACGTAAATTTGACGGGCTTGCAGAAAGTCATACAACTCCTTGCGCTGGCTCAAGCGGACCACATACAGGTGGTAGGCATGGTCTACGCCCGGCTCGGGCACGATGAGCTCAAGACCCGGCGGGGCCAGGGCCTCGTCGTAGCGTCTCGCGATTTCCCGACGGCGTTGCAGATTGACTTCGGCCCGGATCAACTGGGAGGAAGCCAGGGCGGCCTGGATGTCGGTAAGTCGATAGTTGAAACCCAGCGACTGCATCTCGTAATACCAGCCTCCCGGCGAGGCTGAATGGAGCTGCTGCGGGTCTTTGGTTATGCCGTGAGTACGCAACGCTTTCAGGTCTTCGTAGAGTTTCGGGCAGTTGGTGGTGATCATGCCGCCTTCGCCGGCGGCGATATGTTTGACCGGATGAAACGAAAAGATGGAGGCCTGGCTAAATCGGCCATCGCCACAGCGAAATCCCCCCGCATAGCCTCCCCCGGGTGCGTGACATGCATCCTCCAGGACCCAAAATCCATACTCCCGGGATAGTTCGTGGAGCCGGGCCAGATCGACCGGGTAGCCGGCGTAGTCAACGGGAATGACTCCCGCAAAGGTGCCCTTGGGGTGCCGCTTCAATTGGCTCTCTAGAGCGGTCAAGTCTATCAATCCGGTGCTCGGATCGATATCCACAAAGTCAACCTGTGCCCCACAATAGAGTGCACAGTTGGCCGAGGCCGCAAAAGTCAAGGGTGAGGTGATCACCCGCTGCCCGGGCTGCAGCCCTAATGCCAGGCAGGCCAGATGCAGAGCGGCCGTGCCGTTGCTGCAGGCCACCGCGAATCGACTACCCAGGTAGCTGGCAAACTGTTGCTCAAGAGTGGCAATGGCCGGACCTTGAGTCAAATATTCGGAGCGCAGGGTGCGGGTGACCGCCTCGATGTCTTCGGCCGTGATCTCCTGGCGACCATAGGGAATCGGCAGCATGTTTTAGGCGGGCTCAAAATCGGGGTCTAGATGCAGTTGGATCTGTTGGCGCAATTCCTCCACGCTCAGCCATTGCGAGTTGCTGCCAGAATTGTACTTGAATCCGCGTGCAACCAGTCGACCGCCGGTGCCTTGAGCATAGGCCGGAATGTTGAAATTCTCCGACTGGGGAGCCAGGATAAAGTGATTGGCATACTCGAGGGTAGTGACCGCATCCGATTCTGTGATCAAATCTTCGTGGATCTTTTCGCCCGGACGAATGCCCACGAAGTCCAATTCACAGTTGGGCGCCACCGCCTCGGCCACGTCCAAAATCCGGTAAGAAGGAATGCGAGGCACGTAGATCTCTCCCCCTTCGGCCTTTTCCAGGGCCAGCAACACCAGGTCGACGCCTTCCTGAAGTGTGATATTGAAGCGGGTCATTTCGCGGTCGGTGATGGGCAGTCGACCACTCTTGCGCCGCGCCAGAAAGAAAGGAATAACCGAACCACGTGAACCCAATACGTTGCCGTAGCGAACCACCGAGTAGCGGATATCATGGGCTCCACGCGAGTTGTTGGAGCTGACGAAAAGCTTATCCGAGCAGAGCTTGGTGGCGCCATAAAGGTTTATGGGAGCGGCGGCTTTGTCGGTAGACAAGGCCACCACCCTTTTTACGCCACAGGCCAGGGCTGCGTTGATCAGATTTTCAGCGCCCAACACGTTTGTCTTGATAAATTCCATGGGGTTGTATTCGGCCGCCGGGACCTGCTTGAGTGCAGCGGCATGAACCACGTAGTCTACGCCTTCAAAAGCCCGCCGCAGGCGGGCTTCATCGCGAATGTCGCCCAAGAAGTAGCGCAGGCAGGGATACCTGGCTACCGACAGATCTTGCTGCATTTCGAACTGCTTTAGCTCATCGCGCGAGAAAATAATCAGTTTGCGCACCTCCGGGTAGCGCTCCAGGATAGTGCGGATGAGCTTCTGGCCAAAGGAACCGGTGGCCCCGGTAACCAGCACAGACTTATCATTTAACATCGTCTTGCCTCACAAAATGTCCCATTGGACAGGAGTCCCTTTGCTGACGTCGCGAGTTACCTTGCGGCCCAGCACGGTGTCGAGATAGCGAGGGTGCAAACCCAATCCGGGTCGGACCACGCGCACGTTGCTTGCGTCCAGAGTTTGACCGGCGCGCAAATCAGCCGAGATGTAGAGAGATCGACGAAACTGCAAGGAATTGATTTCTCTTGCGGTCGGTCCATAAAATACGCCGCCCATGCCCTCCCAGACAGAGTGGCTGGCCTGGACAAGTTCGGCCATTTCATGGGGCTCCAAGGAAAAGGTGGAATCAACCCCCCCGTCCGAGCGTCGAAGGGTGAGGTGTTTTTCGATCACGGTGGCGCCCAGGGCCACCGCCGCCAGGGCGGCTGAATGGCCCAAAGTGTGATCGGAAAGGCCGACCTCAACCCCGAAGAGGTCGCGCATGTGGGGAA
The DNA here is from genome assembly GCA_018780265.1 of bacterium. GTDB lineage: Bacteria > Vulcanimicrobiota > Xenobia > Xenobiales > JADMJV01 > JADMJV01. The sequence continues at coordinate 215,208 of JADMJV010000068.1, read as the reverse complement.
TGGTGCGCAGGTTCAAATCGGAGGGTTGAGCTGGATAGGCGCTGGTGCATTTGAGCAAGGTCAAGTTTTGACACCCTGCAGAACGCGCCACCTGGACGGCTTCTTGGAGTTCGCCCACATGCGCCAGGCCCGTCGACAGAATCAACGGTTTCCCTGTCGAGGATGCCTTGCGAATCAGTGGCAAGTGGACATTCTCAAAGGAGGCAATCTTGTAGCAAGGGCAATCAAGACTTTCGAGAAAATCCACCGCGCTCTCATCAAAAGGGCTACTGAAGACCACCAGTCCCAACTGACGTCCGCGTCGAAAAATCGCTTCGTGCCATTCCCATGGCGTGCAGGCCTGCCGATAGAGTTGATGCAGGGTTTGACCGTGCCACGGACTGGACGGATCATCGATCTTGAAAGCACCGCCCTCAACGTCCAGGGTGATCGTTTCGGCGGTGTAAGTCTGCAGCTTAAGAGCGTGGGCCCCGCACTGCGCGGCGGCCTCGACCAGTTGCAGGGCCCTCTCCAGGGACTGGTTGTGGTTGCCCGACATTTCTGCGATGACAAAAGGGGGATGGGAAGCGCCGATGGCTAGTTGACCTGTGTGCACGAGGCGAGGAGAACGCTCACTTTCCGTTCCATTGGCGCAGACGGAGGGCCACTCGCTCGGCCCCGAGTCCATCCACGACCGACATGCCCTTACGTGACATGGCCTGGAGTTCCTGGGGAAACTGGCACAGATGGCGAAATGCGTGGCGCAGGGCATCACTCGACACGGTGGCATCCCAACCCAGGCTGCGCTGAACCCCCAGTTTCTCGGCGCACTCGGCGACGGCCAGTTGATTTTCGGCCTGGACAATGACCAGACCTGGCAGTCCAAGGCGGCAACGCTCCCAGGTTGTGGAACCAGGCGAACCGATGCAGAAGTCGACCGAGGCCATCATCTGAGCCATGGATTCGAGCTGCACGTGGAAGCCAACCCGAGGCTGGTCACGGCACAACTGTTCCAGGCGATGGCGGTGGGCACAGGCTCGTCCCACCACAACCTCGATCCGTTCCAGATTTTCGGACTGTAGAGCCCGGAGGGCTTTCTCGGTTTGATTGGAGGGATCGGACCCGCCAAAAGAGACCAGCACCCGCCGCACCTCGCCCGTTCGAGTGGGGGGCTGAACTTCGCGAAACTGTCTTCGCAGTAGCGCGTAGCGGGGACCCAACAGGTAGGTGGCCCCGGGAGCGGATCGGGAGTAGGCATGGGCAGACTCCAGCCAGTTTTGGTCGAGTAGTAAATCTACCTGATGCATTCTCCCGGGAAGGTCATCGAGAGCCATGAGCCGCACCGAAGTGGCCTTCACCTGGGCCTCCCAATCCCAGCCCAGCTCATAGTGGTCGACCACCACCCAATCGGCTTCAAATTCTCGGGCCACCTGGCAAGTGGCCAGGGCGTCGTCTGGACTACTCAGTGGCCAGTAAAATTGGGCACATTGAGCTATCAGAGGCTGGTAGCCAGCATTCAGGTCTCTTGCACAAAAGCCAACCAGGTCTCCCTGTTCGCTCAAAACAGAGGCCAGCGACAGGCAGCGCATCAGATGTCCGGCTCCCCGGGCTGAACCGGCGTCGACCCGGAACAGGACCCTCAATCCATCTCCAAATGGAAGGCCAGCACGGTCTGGCCCTGATGGAGTTGCTGGCGGCTTGTAAAGCCCAGTCGCTCAAAACTGCGCTGCGAGGAGAGATTTTCCGGTTTGACCAGGCCCGTGATCGAGAGCGGTCCCTGCAGATGCAGACGCAATCTGGTCAGGCCGGCTTGCAGCACCTGTCGCGCCAATCCCTGACCGCGCCAGAGGGGGGCCACCTGATAGCTCAATTCCAGTTTGGGCGGAGTCCCTTGGAAACGAATCAGCGCCACCGGCTCGGTCCCTTGACACAGCAAGTAGAGCCAATCTTGGGGGGAAGCGAGCCGGGCCTCCAACCAGGCCAGATGCTCTGGCAGAGTGATCGCTTGGGACGAAAAGGAGTTCTTGCGGGTCAAGGGGTCGTTGGCCCACTCGAACAGCATCGCGGCGTCACTTTCAAGGACTTCCCGCAGGCTAACTTCACACTTCATGGGATTCGCTTTCCGCCCAGCGAAGAATGCTCTCGAAGTCTGCTGGACGAGCTCCGGGACCGAAAAACTGGTGGCGGGCACTTTTCTCGGGTTCATCCGACGGAATCGAGCCTGAGGAGAAACAGGCCAGAATCTTCTGGGCACCCTCCGATGCAGAAAAAAAACGGCGCTCCACTCCAAAGGCCTGAGCGTAGGCGGTGGCCGCAAATCGGGGCAATACGTGCAAAAACACCGGCACATGGTAGGCCAAGGCCTCCACCGCCACCGATGACATGGTGGAGATCACCGCATCGCACCAACTCAGGTCTTCCTGCAGAGTGGTTTGGGAGAGCATCATCCTGAAGTCTTTTCGGTTTTGGGCCAGACTCCGAGCCCGACTGGTCTCGGCCGGATGCATTCGCCAACGGATCTGAAACTGCGCAGGGTCGAGATGGATACTCAGGTCGAGCAATTCATGAGCGAAATACTCATAAGGGAAGAAGCCCCGATCCTGATAGTCGCGGTGCAGGTAGTTGGTGGCTAAAAGCAACCGGCGTGGGCCGGCTTTCGGGCTCTGAGCTGGCGTCTGGATGGACCAGGGCATCCCTCCCGCTCGAGAATCCTGTCCCAGAGCTTGCAGCGAGCGGGCGTCTACTTGGGTCCACACGGCGCGCCGGCGCGAGGGGCTCTCGGCGGCGCCGATCCAATCTTCCGCTCCGGCCCCGTGAAAAAATTCGACGGTGGCGTGGCCTTGACTTTGATAATAGAGATCGGCCGCGCAGGCTCCGCCGCTGGAACTGCCCGACGAAAAAATCACCGCCCCCTGGGGCAATGGCAGGCTCCGGGCCCGCTGCCTGGCGCCTAGAGCCCGGGCCACGTCGATGGTCAACAGCTTGGCCAGTTCATGGCTCATCGAAGACAGGTCAAGGGGCAGTGAGTCACTTCTCCAGCCAGACGAACACAGCGCTCGCCATCCCGCTCGCACGGTTGCCGCACAGGTAAGGGCGTAGCAAGCGGCCAGGGAGGGCAGAGTTTCCGGCCAGGCGACTTGTTCCAGCACCAATCGATTCCCCTCCTGTTTCAGTTCTCCGATGCCGCTAAAAAGCTCGCTTCCGGCAACTTTCAGGTCCGACTCTTGGCGGGCCCCGGGCACGAGATCCCCGCACAGCAGCACTCCTATGGGCAGACCGGCTCTCAACTTGGGAAGGGCTAACTCTCGAACCAGATGGGAATTGAGCCTGTACCACTCATTGTGAAGCAGAAACCAGTGGTGGGGATGAGCCTGGTCAGGCTTCTTTCGTCCACACTCCAATCGAGCGACAAGCGAACGCCGAGCCCAATGATGACTCAGCATGCGCCAGCCCACGATCAGCAGTCCAGCGCCAATTTCTAAACTCAGGCGGACACGCCAGCCGGGCGCCTTTGTTGCCGCGGCGCCCCAGGTCAGGCCCCAGGGCCAAAACGATCCAACCACGTGAACTTTAGCCTTACCGGCGAATTTCATCAGGTCCTGGCGAAAGAGTTGGGCCTCGATGGCCTTTTGAAAGAGACGCTGACAGGCCGAACCGTACAGTTCTCGGCTCAAACCCGGCAGGAGATGCTCCAGCCAGGTGTGGATGCCTCGGCGAATTTGCCGGGATGCGTCGATATTGGAAGGGTTGGAAAAGGCTCCCAGATCGATGCGCAACAGTTCGTCCGGCAATTGCCAGCGCCGCTCAAAGGCCGCCGTAGTCACACCATAGCCTATCAGGGCCACCTTCTTGCCACCCTGCAGCAAGCTATTCAGTCGAGTCATTGCCTCATCCACCGCCTGATCGGGAGGGACCACCAACACGTCCGATAGGAACGATCGTGATTGGTCTAGACCCAAGAAACTCGAAGAGTAAGGCCTGATTCTCTCCAACAGGGACTTCATCACCGAACCCGTTTGCACGTCCGGCCGAGATTGCCCTCCAGGTCAAGCCAGGATAAGGGGCCCTGGCTGAGAACTCAGCGCCACCGTGAGTAACCGATGCGTCTATGAATTTGAATCGTGCCTGGCTTGCGATATGTGCCAGGCGCCCGTCGAGGACAGTCGAGTGCTGGGCGTTCGCCTCAACCGCAGTCAGGGGCGCCTCCCCCAGCAGCAGCGTGGAGTTGCCGTTACGGTTTGCCAGTGCAGGTCGTGCGGCTTGATTTTCGCGGATCCTTTGCCCAAACCACTGAGTCTACAGGACCACTACAACTTGAATCCCGAGCAATACTGGCCGGCAGAGTACTTTGCCCCTGACCCGCACTACTTTTGCGCCCAGATCCAGCGTCTCCGCTCGATAATGCCTCAAGGTCTGACGGGCAGGGCCCTGGATATTGGGGCGGGAGTGGGCAAAGGCATGGTGGCCTTGGAGCAGGCCGGATTTGACGTCTGGGGAATCGAGCCCGGGTCCCAGTTTCACCAGATGGCTACCCGGCGCATGGGCATCGACCCGGCACGCTTGCAGTTGACCTCCATCGAAGAAGCGGTCTTTCCCGAAAACCATTTCGACTTCATCACCTTTGGGGCGGTCTTGGAGCATCTGCCCCGGCCGGCCGCAGCCCTGGGCAAAGCAGCCGGTTGGTTGAAGGCCGGCGGGATCATCCACCTTGAGGTTCCTTCGTCCAACTGGTTGGTGGCCCGCATTGTCAATGGTTATTACCGCTTGCTGGGGACCCGATGGGTCACCCACCTCAGTCCGATGCACCCTCCTTTTCACCTCTACGAATTCTCGCCGCTTTCGTTTGAGAAAGCGGCCGGACGATTGGGCCTGACGGTTTTGGAGGTAGACAGGCAAGTTTGTGAAGTTTTTCATTTGCCTCGCTTCTTGCATCGTTTGTTGCGACGGTGCATGGCCGCGACTAACACAGGAATGCAGTTAACCGTGTGGCTGGCCCGTCCAGGGTAGGATGCCTGGCGATCAGAGGGAAGGAGAGGCGAATGGCCTCTGTCAAGTCTCTTTTTCGCTCCGTGCTCAAGCCCATTTTGTTCAAATTCCTGGGCGAGTCAGGCTATGAATACTTCCAGTTTCTTGGAAAAGTGAAAGACATCCAGGGAAGGCTTGTCGAAGAAGCCGAGATGGAGTTGTTCCCGCAGTTCGTGGGAGCAGCCGATGAAGTGCTCGATATCGGGGCCAACTACGCCTACCATACCCACAGATTGGCTCAACTGTGCCCGCAGGGGACCGTCTTCGCCTTTGAACCCATTCCGTTTACCTTCAGGGTCTGTCAACGCATTGTGGGCCATTATGGAATGAAGAACGTGCAGTTGCACCCTGTGGGAGTGGGCTGTCAAAATGGAAGCGAAACCTTCCGGGTCCCTCTGGCCGATTTTGGGGGTATCAGCGGCGGTCAATCTCACATTGCGCAACGCAATAACGACCTGGAGGGCAAGCAGCACCACTACCAGTTTCAGCAATCCAGAGAGTATGTCTGTAAGATCGTGGCTATTGACGACTTCTTGCCGGACCTGAAGCGTGTGACCTTCGTGAAGATGGACATCGAAGGCGCCGAACTATTCGCGTTGCAAGGCATGCGGCAAACCTTGGAGCGCTGCAAGCCCATCGTGATGCTGGAGATCAATCCTTTCTTTCTGCGGGGCTTTGCCATCCCCGAAAAGTCTATGAGGGATTTTTGGGGCGACCTGGGCTACGAGTTTTTTCGCTACGATGCACATCGGCGGAAACTACTTCGATATAGAGAATCCAGCTTCGTGGAGGCCAACTACCTGATGTTGACCCCCGAACATCAGGCCCGCCACGCACAAATCACCGAGAGGTAAGGAAATTTATGTCGCAGCAAATTCTGCAAAAATACCTGGGGTCACTGCGCCAGCACTTTGCCCAGGCAGATCGGCGCGCGGCCCATCGAGCCTGTGCTCCCCTTTTGAGGGAGATGGCCCGGGACCCCAAAGTGTTGCCGGCTATTATTTGTCAAAATCTGGCAACTCCCGGCTACTTGGAACGGACTCGCATCAATCCTGTACTGGCCATGAGTATCGACAAAAACTCTGAATTTGAGTTCATCATGCACGGTTGGTTGCCGCTTCCAGACCGCTGCACCGAGACCAGTCATCAGAGCATCCATCATCACGGGAATTTGCTCCTGACCAGCGTCAGTCCGCTGGGGCCCGGGTACGATTCTATTCTGTTTGAGTCGGACTTTCGCATCGACAAGCGCACCCAATTGACCGATTTGAAGCCTGCCCGCTATTACCACAATTCTCTGTACAACCTGGAGTTTGTCGACACCCAAACTCCCCACATCGTGTTTTACCCGCCCTCGCTGTCGATTACTTATGCCCTATGGTGCCCCGAAAAGCGGTCTGTGGCTCGTGGATTGAAGAATTCCAAGTGGGTCAGCAAATACAAGCAGCAAGCCAAGTCGGTGCTCAACGCGTTGGGCCTGGCCCGGGCGGTCGGACTCAATGTGGTGGAATACTTTGATTTCTATCTCGAAAAGGGGCAGATTTTGGCGATGAAGGAGCGCGTCACCTATCCCGAGGGTAGCCATGAAAACTTTGTCCAGAATCTGTTTCATTTTCTTCAACAGGTTGGCTTTGAGGATTACGATTTTGTGAAGTCCCTGCCCGCCACAACGCCTGCCGTGGCCCACTGGAAAGCGGTTTTTTTGAAGCAGGAGCCCATTGAAGACCGATTTGAACCTGGCCATCTAGGTATCGCCAAAATCAACCTCAGCAAGGCTGAAATGCTGGGGCATTTCGCGTTATCACGCCTTCAACCCGCCTAGATTGGCCGGGCTTTTTCGTCCAGGGCCGCGTAGATGCGCAGATAAATCCGGGCGGCTACCGAAAGATCGAGAGCGGTGGCGGCTCGCTGGCGCAGGGCCTGCCCCCGCTGTCCCAGGATTTGAGGTATAGCGACAGCCGCCTTAACCAGTTCGGGCCGGCTGAAATCCTGAATGCAAATCCCCGCCTGGAATTGTTCCATTTGCTCCTGCACATCGCCCACTCCCTGATTGCAAACCAGCGGGATGCCGGTCGCCAGCAGTTCAGCCACCTTGGTGGGCGAACTGGCCTGCTTGGAAAAACTGGGCAAAATAAAACTGACGGCCAAATCCAGGGCGCTCAATACCTGGGGTACTTCCTCTCGGGTAGCCGGTCGGATGTGTAGCCGATGCCGCACGCCGTCCAGGCCGCATTCTTGCCAGATTTGCTCATGCTGCGGCTGCCAATCCATGGTGATAAGAAATAAATGGGCGTGCCTCTGGTGTTCCAGCAAGACGGCGAAAAATTGAAACATTTCCCGAAGCAAATACCAGGTCCCCAGTGACCCCAGATAGCCAAGCAGCAAGTCTCCATCAGTGAGACCCAACTCCTGCCGAATTCGCGCTCGGTGGGTGGGACTGGCCAGTTGAAAATGCTCAAAATCTGCGCAACAGGGAATCACCCAGAGCGGCAAATCCCGTTCGGGGCAACGCTGGGTTATGGTAGGCAAAGAACGACGGGTGAGGGTCACGATCTGGTCGGCGTTGCGCAACATTTGCCGCTCCAGTCGGCGGTAGCTGTGGTAAAGAAGCCACTGAAAGGGCTTCTCCATCTTCCACAGTCCTCCATCGACTCGTTCGTCGGCCCATAGACCGCGCATGTCAAAGACCATTTGAACGGAAAACAGTCGCTGGAGAAACAGACCTACCTGGCCGGCCTGGTAGCTGCGACAGTGAACCACTTGAATGCGCCGGGATAGGGTCAGAGCCATGGCCAGAGCATACATTCGCAGCAAGTCCCACCCTTTGGCCAGGTACCGGGGCCGTCTGGTGAAAGATAGGGGATGCCAATGGATATTGCGTTCCTCGAGTTGGCGCCGAAGCTGGGGGCTCAGACGGCGATAGCGGTCGGGCTTCTCAAAGGAAAGGATCGTAAACTGGCGGCCGCTGGTCTGAAGCTGAAAAATATAGGGTAGGATCTGACTCTGTCCTAAAGGATCGGTCAGTCCATCGTAGCTGATAAAGAGGACTCGGGTTCGCCTCACGGGTCTGGCTTACCTCAACGTGCTGACGATTCCTTGTGGTCTTGTGAGAGGCATTGTGGAGTACCGCCGAAAGAACGAAGAGATGTCTATTTACGCGAAGGCGACTGCAGGTTGTTTGGCTTTGATCATGCTGGGAATCGCCCTCGCGGGGAGTCATTTTCGTCAGGTGGCCGGTGCCTCCGTGGTAATAGGTTTTGTGGCTCCCCAGGGTATACCGTCTCATACATCCCACGAACGCCGACAACTGCTGCAGAGTTGGTTGATTCCCACGGATTGGGCTGTAGGTAAGTTGCTCGGTGCCGAGTTGACCGAGTCCCTTTGTAACAGCGTGGAGCGCCGACTGACCGGCGACGCCAGAGCTCGGAATCGAGCCTGCACTTTGGTAGACGATGGGGGCATCGAGGTGAAGGGGCTGAGTGCCACTTTGCTAGAGATTGAGGTTCGCGAAGGTGACCCCACCCTGGCCCGCGCCTTCTGCCTGGGAGCCTTGGAGCATTTGCAACAGTGCAGTCAATCCGAGCTTCAGAAATTGGACCTCGATACCGGAATGGCCAACCAGGTGCAGGCCGGGCTCGACCAGGTCGATGAGTGCGAAGACAGAATGGCTAAAGGGCCCGTCCAATCAAATCCGGTGGCCGTGAACTACGCACTGAGCCATTATGCCGAAGCCATCACCGAGTGGCGCACCAGCCGTCAGCGGCAAAATGATTGGCAGTCTCTGGTTCAGGCCAACGCACCGAGGCCCGTTCTGTTGTCAGGGCCCATTCTGTGCTACGGTTGGGCCTGGAAGCGTTGGCTGGGCGTGGTCGGAGTCGTCGTGATTTCGGCCGTTCTCTTTGCAAGCTGGCGGCTCGCAAGGCCTTCTCCATGAACAGCTCAAGGATCCTATGGCTGGTCCTGCTCGGTTCGCTGCTGGGGGGACTGGGAGGAATGCTCCAGCCTCGCGCCTATCTGTCGGAGGTCACTCTCTATTTTCCCGCCGTTCACCCCAAACTGCTGGCCAACCTGACTCAGGCTTTGCGGGCAGAACCTGACTCGGTCGGCTCCCTTCCTGGCGCCGGCAGTCTGGATGTGAGTCAGATCGCCATCACCATCCTGCGAAGCCAGGCAGCCGCCGAATATGCACTCAATCAGGCCGGTATCAGTTCTGCCAGCCGCTGGCAGGGGGACCCCGTACAGGAATTACAGCAAGGCCTGCAAATCGAAGCCGCCGAGCCAGCCACGGTGGTGGTCAAGGTGCGCTGGCGGTCGGCCTCCAGGGCCAAGGATCTTGGCACTGGACTGCTCGACTACTACCATCAGTTCACCAAGAAGACGCCCCTGACGCGAGTTCGTCAGGCCAGAGAAGCGTGCGAACTACGACTGACGCAGATTCGCAAGCAGTTGACCCGAATGGAGGAGCAGTTGAGTCGTTCAGCCTCCAGGGATCTGCGCTCGCTGGGGGACGCCTCCCTCAAGGTCAATCCCAAGGTCATGTCTGAAGTGTGGATGCGGCGGGTGGACGAAGAAGGTCGCAGTCGGGAACTATTGGACAAAATGCAGAAGGTGCGTGGCAATCCCCCGGCCACGGACCCTGACGAAAAGTGGCTGGCCGAGTGGGCGGCCGGCCGTAAACTGGGGGTCAAAACCCCCAAAGCACTGCTGCGCACCCCGGTTCGACGCCAGGACATCCTGGAGAGAGCGCGCCTGGAACGGGACTACTACGAGGCGCTCCTGAAGCACCGGTCGCTGGTGCTGCAGCATTCCTATTTGCGGACTTGGGAAGCCCTGGAAAATCCCGATTTTGAAATCATCGACCCTCAGAGAGTCCATTCTCTGAGGGCTCCCATCGTAAATTGGGTGCTGGGGGGAGCGGTTGCAGGCGCACTGCTCGGCGTTCTATTCTGGATCGGAAGGCGCCGGCGCTAAACCGATGGGAAATCTCAGCGCGCTCTTGTTCTTTTGCCTTTGTTTTGCGGTTCCGCTACTGTCTCCCACTATTCGGCGTGACCGCAATCTACTCATGGCCGCCTATCTCAGCCTGGCCTTGCGCGACGCCGTCGCCCTGATCAATGCCTTCGTTACCCCGATTCTGGCTTCGTGGGGAGACCTCTACCGTTTTCACAACATCGGGGCCGGCATAGATATGGAGCGGGGACAACCCTACGGCGAGTTTCTGCGTGTTCTCTACCGAATTTTTGGAACGTCCTTCTGGCTCGGAGAGCAGAGTTCCATCCTTGCTTACACCCTGTCGCTGGTGGTCTTCGTGGAAATCGGAGTCCTGATTGGGGCGCGCGAAAAACTACTGGGCTGCGTTCTGCTCTTCGGATGCCTGCCCTCCCCGGCCATTCACTGCTCTGTCACCCTTCGCGAGTCTTATCAAGTGCTTTCCTTTTTGTCCTGCGCCTACGCTCTGTTGCGTTTGCGTTCACGACCGGACCCCTGGGCCTGGTTTGTCCTGTTCGGGTCGATTGTTGGAATGGTGTACATGCATCACGGTTTGGGCGCCTTTGCGGCCGGGGTTCTGGCCCTGGGTGTACCATGGGCATTGCAAGGGCGAGGCCACTTTGGGGCGGTGCTTGCTCTATTGTGTCTGACCCTGGTCCCTTTGCTCCTTCCAAAAATGCTCGACGTGCTGGGCGAGCAGTCTCTCTCGGCAGAGGTGATAAGCGAAGGTCGGCTTCTGGAGTTTGCTGCCAAATACCGGAACTTTGTAAGTGAAGCTCGCTCCGACTATGGCCTCAAGATCGACCCCGAGAATCTCCTGTCCTTTACGATCACCTCGGCCCTGGTCATTGCCATGTTTTTTGTGGCTCCCCTCCCCTGGCAAGCCAGCTCGGCCATGGACTACTACGCGTTCTTCGAAGTGATTCTGCGCTTTGTTCTGCTCTTCGGGTTCGTGCGGCAATTGGCCATTCTCAAGGGGGAAAACCGGCAACGAATTTTGTTTTTATTCGTGCTGGCCATGACCTTAGAATGCCTGTGGGCTATCGGCACCACCAACTGGGGCACCTCCTTGCGCCACCACGTGGTGGCCTTCGGCATCTTTGTGTTGGTGGGACTCCCCTACTATGCTGGCCTGACGCTGAACGCCGATGAGCAGGCTTTTTTTAAGCGCCGTGCTCAGCGCACGGGAGAGGTCGGCGATGTCGAGGTGGATCCGGTAGGCGTCGACCTGTTGGCACTGTTCTCCTTTTTGCGCGCCCGGCGTCGGCTTTTTTTGAGCATCACCCTGATTTCGGCGCTGGTCATTGTGGCCCTGACCCGGCCCAAGACAAGGATCCAGGCCCCGCTAACGCCCACCTATTTGTCCTCGGGCACTTTGCTGCTCAGCTTTGGACAACGTTTTCAACTCAAAGACCTGGCGGCTAATACGATTCAAAGAAGTGACCTGGAACTGTGGCTCTCCAGCGAGACGCTCTTTTCTCACCTGCTCGAACGCCAGCGAGTCTACGCCAGGATCGAAGCCAGACTGAAGACCCAATCCCCTCAACTGCTGCCCTTTTGCCGATCGGTGAGCATCAGGCCGCTCTATCAGGAGGTTGAGGTTGTCAACATCTATGATGGTAGCGGAAGAATCGAAGTGGACTACGCACAGTTTAGCCAGACCGATGCTGAAGTTTCGGCCCGGCAACGCAGGGCCAGTCGCCTGGCCATCACAGCCGTGGCTGCATCCCCGGCGGACTCGGAAAAGTTGGTTCGGGTCACCATGAGCGTTCTCCAGGAAGCCTTGCAGGAGGTTGCCACCAAGAGAATCAGGGCCCAAAGAAAGTCGATCGAGGGTTACATCCGGGTGGGGGCTCGCAAAATTGCGCGCGCCGAGCAGGCGCTGAAGAAAAAAACTCCATCCGAGCCGGGCAGGCTCCTGAAACTGGCCGCCGAGCGTAAAGATATCGAGAACATGTGCCGACGCCTCGGTCTGGAGATCGATGATTTGAAGCGCCAGATTGAATTGGAGCGCAACGACTCAGACTTTCGTCAAGCCACCCAGGTCAATCCCGTCCAGAGTGCGCTGCAGGTCCTGCAAAGTGAGCGACTTCTGGCACAACAAACGTATATGCCAGACAGCCTGGCCTTTCAACGAGTCGAGGAGCGCTTGCAGAGAACTCGTCAACTCGCCCTACAGGTAGATGCAGCCAATGCTGACAAAGCCGTCGCTTCTTTGCAGGCCACCCTGGTCGCCAAGCAGGCACTGCTAAGGCAGTATCAGGAGGAATTGAGGCGGATCCAATCGAGCCTGCCATCCATCCGAGACCAGAGCGAATTTCGCGAGAGGGAGCGAGGCCTCAACGCCTGGCTGCAAGAAAATCTGGTCTGGGAACAACAACTCTTGCGAGTTCGCATAGAAGAACGCCTCTGTCAGGGAGACGGAACGGCCCTGCCGTTGACGACGCCTCGCCCCGGGGTGCGCAGCTTTGCCGCCACTCAACAATTCCTGGCACTCTATCGCAAACCACTGACCTTGCTGCCCCTGGCCCCTCTATTGGGCTTGATTGGAGTGGCCCTGGGCCACCTGCTCACCCAGGTGCGGGACGTGAGACGGCGGGCCGAACATTTTCTGGGTGCGCCAGTGCTGGGAGAAATTCCGCGGATCGCTCGCGACGATCAGCGGAACTGGTTGGTATCTCTGGCCAAGGGGCCTGGGCCATGATCGGCGAATGGACCCGGGCATGAAAATTCACAGCGAGCCGATCGTCATGATTTCAGACGCCAACGGAGCCGTAGCCGAATCCTACCGAAGTTTGCGCGTGGCCCTTTCAAAACAAATGGCACAAAATCAACGGGTATTTGCTTTTGTCAGTGCCTGGCCCGGCGATGGCAAATCAATGGTTTGCACCAATCTGGCCGTGGCCCTGAGTCAATTGCACCAAAAAGTGCTGCTGATCGATGGCGATTTACGCCGACCCACAATCAGTCGAGTGTTCGGCGCCCAGGACCGGCCGGGCATATCGGATGATTTGGAGAAATTTCCTGAGACCTTTTTGCTCGGCTACGCCACCAGGTATCCCAATGCCTATCTGTTGCCCAAGGGTCTCTCCGAGGTGAGTGCGGCCAATCTTCTCAATCCTGATCGCTTGCAGAAAATCTTTGCTGCCTTGCGGGCCGAGTATGATTGTATCATAATCGACTCTCCTCCGCTGTCGGCCTGCAGTGACGCTCTGATGCTTGGAGCTCAAGCGGATGGAGCGATTCTGGTGGTAAGCCCCAAGGGCTGGGACGGAGAGGTCGAAGTTCGCTACAAACAGCAGTTGGTCGACCATGGCATTGCTGTTCTCGGAGTGGTGCTAAATGGGTCTTTGGGAGCTGAGAGCCACGGGTATGGCTATGGCTATGGTTATGGGTACGGCAGTTACGGCAGCTCGTATGGAAGCAGTTATGGTAACTATGGGACCGGCGAAAAAAGAAAAAGGCCGCCGAAGGCGGGTAAGACCGGGTTTGCCTGGCCCTGGACCCGGCCCGATGACGAGGCCTGAATCGCGGGTGACTAAATGGCCAACAGTGATCGAGCCATAAACAGGATGTTCATCAATTGAAATCCGTTGCCTAGCAGCCCCCCTTGGAATTGTTCCTTGCTGGGAACGAACACCAGATCCCCATCGTGAATCGGAACATTGACCATGGCCTGTCCCTGAGCAAAGGAACTCTGCAGATTATAGACTTCCTTTTTGTCGTTGCCAGCCAGCACATCGGCGGCCCGCACCACCACCACCGCCTCCAGTTCCGCCTGGGCCAGACCGGCCTGACCCAGCACATCTACCAGGGTCTCGGAGCCAACCAGAGGCAGGTTTCCTGGCTTTGAGACGGCCCCTAAGAGAATCGCTCGTCGGGCCGGGACCAACACCATGTCGCCATCTTCCAGCACAATCTTGGAGGCGGTTTGGGGATTGAGCAGGTCGACTTCGATAGGCTTGGCCAGGCTGGGGCGAATGATCTGCACCCTTCCGAGTGCGGCCGTTTCCTTGGCTCCTCCTGCGGCTTTCACAGCGTCCTCTACGGAGTTGCGTGATTTGCTGCTCACGGCATACACCCCCTTGTCTTGCACCTCGCCTGAAACGCCTACGCGTTTGCCTCGATTGACATAGAGAATGTCGCCGGCCTGCACCATCATGCGGGCCAACTCAGACTGACCGGAGGGCCCCATATCCAGGGCGATCTGCTTGCCACCCCGCAATATGACGGCCCCATCTCGGTCGGCCTTGTCGCCCAGACCACCAGCTTGCGCCAACAGATCCATCACCGAAGTGCCAGGAGCAAATTTGAACTTACCCTGCTGGCGCACTTCTCCCAGCACAGCTGCCTCGCTTTCGGCCAGGGCCGTGACCCCGACTCGAAAAGCCGGCTTGCGCAATTCCTTTTTAAAACGTAAGCGCAGGGTCTCTTCGAGTTGTTGAAGGGTTTTTCCGGCCGCAGGGACGTCGCCGGCAAAAGGATGATAGAAAGTGCCGTCGGCACGAATTTGGTATTTCTTCTCCATCTCGGGAAGGGTAAAAATGTTGATTTCCAACTGATCGCCAGGCTGCAACAGGCGTTTGCTGGTGTCGAGCCTTTCCAAGATATGCGAGGGCACAGGCTGAGCCCGGGTGTGAGTGTAGAGACCCCCTAAAACGCAGCCAGCCACTAGCAGCCCGACAAAAACTCGCATAAGGGGAAAGGTTTTGACACCGCCTCTCCAGTCCCTTTGGAGGGAAGGGGCCATCTACTGGGAAGCAGCAAGGATGTTTCTTTTGAGGCTCGCGATAGTGTGGTTGCTGGGACTCTCGCAGGCAACCGCCCAGGGGCCGCGGCCCATGGTGGGCCAATTGGTCTGTCACCAGGCAAATCCTGGCGAGGACCTGGTTCAGATTGCCTCCCGGTATCGTTTAACCGTCGACCACCTGGCTTATGCCAACGGCTTTCCCATCACGACCTTGTCAGTAGAGCCCGGGACCCGGGTGTGGGTGCCTGGCTGCAGGATTTTGCCGGCCAATCCGCCCCACAATGGCGTGGTCATCAATCTGCCGGAGAGGTTGCTTTTCCTTTTTCGTAGAGGGCGTTTCGACGGCTACTATCCTCTCTCTATCGGCGACGAAGTGGCCGAGGGGGGGCGTTTCCAAACCCCCACCGGCCACTTTCGAATCATTGAAAAATTGAAAAGCCCTACCTGGTACCCTCCGGCCTGGGCCAAAGATCGCACGCCCGTTCCTCCCGGTCCTAACAATCCGCTGGGCGAATACTGGGTGGGGCTGTCCCTGCCGCGCACGGGCGTGCATGGAACCAACGATCCGCTCAATGTGGGTAACAGTGTGACTCACGGTTGCATGCGAATGTACCCTCACCTGCTGAAAGAGTTTTACGACAAGGTAGGAGTGGGTTTTGAGGCGCGTATCGAGTATGAAACCAGCAAACTGGGCCGGGATGCTCAGGGTCGCATTTACCTGGTGACGTTTCCCGACGTTTATGGCAAGTCGGATCCTCTGAAGCGAACCCAAGCTTTGCTGCTACAGGCGCGTCTACGGCCTGTTCGAAGAAATTTTTCGGACGTAATGGGCCTGCTGTTGGGCATCCCGGTAGAGGTTAGGGGGCACAATTCAGTAGAACAAGAATTTTGTCAACGGGCCGGTGTATCTGAGAGTGATTGACGTGAAGGTTCGGGTTGATTTCTAAAAAGAGCCCTTCATTCCAAACGGGCTCACCGAAAGGTCACTATTCAGGCCTCGCCTTTAGGCTGTGTAGGGAATGTCCGGCTAGTCGGGAGGGGAAGGTTTTCGGCAAAGTAGGCCAGGATCTCCCAGGCGGCTTCTTCGGCCTCTCCGCGGGGACTCTCCAAGCACTCGGCGCTTTGAACGGCACGGCTCAGGCAGGCAAGGCAAAGGTCCGGCGCCAACTGAGCAGACACCGTGTTTTCCAGCAGCCTCAGCGCACCCTCTCCACGACTGATGGATTGCGGTCGCCATCGGGCCTCAGCAACGAAAGGGCTGAGCAGCACGCCACGCAGCGGTAGCGCCTCGGAGCCCACCCTCCAACCGGGCTGAAAGGGACAGAGCCGCTTTTGTGCGCCGCCGAGCTCGCGCAGGGCCAACCTCCGAGGATGGGGATGCACCCGCCCCTGGGGGTCGAGAATAGCATATTCATCGGAGAAATAGGTGGCCCCGCGCTGGCAGAGGGCGAACACCAGCGACGACTTGCCGCTATGACTCGGACCGGGAATGACCAGAGCCCCGCCCTCGACCCCCACCACGCCCGCGTGAACAAAGGCCGCCATTCGGGTGTGGCTGGCCACGTACAACTGGAGATGCCTCTCCAAAGAACTCCCGGGATCAGCCTTGGTGAGGAGGAGAACCTCCCCCTCGGGACTGTGCAACTCAGGATTGCCGGCTGGCCTCCGGGAGAAGCGATAGCTGGCCAGCATCGTGTCGGAGCGGGTGGGCTTCCAAGGGCCAACCAGCATTTCTTCCAGAGGTTGATCGAGGGCCGGGTCGGACCACTCGACCGCCACCCGGACCCCCCAAGATTCGATTCCGATGCGTCGCAAGCTCACGTTTGGCAAGGATTTTCGGACCGGGCCGGCAACTCCTTCGGCGTGCGCATTGCAGGACTTGACGGGTTACGGGCCCTCGCCATTGTGCTGGTATTGGGCCAGCATCTCCACATGGGTGGCTGGATTAGCCGCTTTCAGCCCGACCTCGGACGACTGGGCGTGGCTTTGTTCTTTGCCCTGAGCGGCTATCTGATCACCGGCATCCTGTGCGACAGTAAGCCTTCGCTGGCGACCTTCTACTGGCGTCGCAGCTTACGTATTTTCCCCGCTTTTTACACCTACTGGTTAACCCTTTTGAGCCTGGCCTTGCTGGGTTTACAATCGTTGAGCCCGCTGGCGATGCTGGCCGCTGCCACCTACTGGATTAACTGGCTTCCTGAGGCGCGCGGTTGGTCCTTGCAGCACCTGTGGTCCCTGGCCGTGGAAGAGCAGTTTTATGTGATGTGGCCTTTGATTCTGAAACTGGCCGGACGCAGAGGGGCCGAGAGGTTGATTTGGGCATGCTTTCTGGGCTGGCCCATGCAGCGGTGGTGGCGACGGGGGAGTTTCGGCCACCCCGACCTGGATCAAGCCCTGGTCAGCGTCACCTATGACGCCCTGCTGTGGGGCTGCCTGCTGGCGCTGTGGCAGCGCCAACAGGGCAACCGCCTGTTTCGGATGGCTGCCGCTGGTCGGGCGGGCTGGATTCCCTGGGCCGTGGTGATGGGGCTCTACTTCCGCTGGCTGGAACCTCCGGTGGTATGGGTTCCCTATCTGCGCAATGCATGTCTGGCCTGGATAGTGGCCTGGGTGGCCAGCAATCCTCGGCACTGGCTGACGCGAGGACTGCATCTGAGGCCGATGCGCTGGCTGGGGACGCGCTCCTACAGCCTGTACCTGTGGCATCCACTGTTCATGCTGCCGAGCCTGCGGGCTTTTCTGACCTGGCCCATGGCGGTGGCGGCGGCGCTGGTACTGGCCGAGTTGAGCTATCGTTGGATTGAGAGTCCCGTACTGGCCTGGAGAGACCGGGGACTCAAAGGGAGGCCGTGAGGGCATGGGCCGCTTCTTGAGCTTCGCCCCGCACTCCGGAGAGACGTATGATGGCCCCCGTACTGGCCATGGCCAGTATGGGAAGGGCACGAGCGAGCCCGCCTTCGTCGCCCTCGAGCAAGGCCGTAAGCCCCAGTGCGCAGGGGCCCGGGGTGAGTGGGGCGGGCGACCAGGCGGCCCCCGGCTTGTAGGCGAGCCGGGCAATCAGAGATAGAGGAAGAGATTCGGAATCGAGTTGAGGATAGCGACGAGCCTGTCCATCAGGCCCCAAGACGGAGTAGTGAGAGGACCAGACCGGAGCCTGGAAGGCCCGGGCCAGGGTGGTCTGGCCGCTGAAAGACGACCCGGCCAGGAGGATGCCCACCCCCTGTTTGACTTCGACCACATCGCCTCGAACAAAGACCAGATCGGGACGAGAGCGGGCCAGTAGAGCCTGAACCTTTGACCCGATGAACTGGGCCAGGTAAGCCGGCGGAGCCGCTCGAGCAACCTGCTTCCCATCGACAAAAAGGTCGAACTCGGCACCGTTTTCCTTGAACTCAAAGGCGGCTAAGGGCTCGCGCTGGGGACCGGACGTGCCCCAGGAGAACTGGTTGAAGTGAGCGGCCGCCTGGCCCATACCCAGACCGCGCACTGAAAACACTGCTGGACCAAATTCGAGGACCAAGCTTTCCGATGGTGACAACACTAAGGCTAGAGGCTCCGCTGGGGAAGGGATGAGATGGTTCCCTTCAAATAGCCCGAGATGAATCCTTTCGAGCTGCTAAACCTGTTGCTTCGACTGGCGTTGAGTGCCGTGATGCTGGCCTCTGGACTAGGAAAGTTCCACGACCCGGAGGGCACTCGACAGGCGGTTCGCGACTTCGGTTGCCCGGCCTCGTGGACCCGGAGGGTAGCCCGGGCCCTGCCGGCGCTGGAAATCGTCCTGTCGGGCTTACTCTTGATCGACGCCACCAGCGGCTCAGCAACTGTTGCCCTGAGCCTGTTGCTAGCCGTTTTTTGCGCGAGCATGAGCCGCTTGCTGCTGCAAAAGAAAGCCCCACCGTGCCATTGTTTCGGAACGCTACATTCAAAACCGGTGACCCGAGCCACACTGGCCAGAACGCTGGTCTTGCTGGGGTTGTCGGTGCTGTGCGGTGGGCTACCTACTCATTCTATAACCGGAACCTGGCCCAGGTTGACCGGCACGGCCCTGGGCTTCGGATGGATGGGGACTGCCATGAACCGGTTGGCAGGAGCGATGCGTCGCCGCCGGCCGGCGACAAGACTGAGAGTGGGACAGCGACTACCTGCGATTCGCTCCGCCCGGGGTCAGTGGCTCGATCAGTTGTTGGCCAAAGACCGGCCCACGATGCTGCTGTTTACCTCGGCCTCTTGCCCTCCTTGCCAGGATATGGAAGCGGATGTCCGCTACTGGGCCGAGGCCCTGCGAGAGAAGCTGCATCTGGTGCGCCTGACCACAAGCTTGGAGGCGACGGAGGAACTGGTGCCATTGAGCGAAGAGGACCTGGGACTGCTCGACACCCCCACCCCGGGGGCCATTCTGGTGGACCCGAGTGGAACCATTCGGATTCCGGCAGTCTCGAAGCGCGAGTCGATCGAAGCCGTGATGAGAACGGTAGTAAATACTTCCCAGTAGAGAGGAACTCTTGTCCCTCCCGTCTAAGCTCGGGCTTCTGTATTTCATTTTTCCGGAGAAACCATGAATCGATTGCCAGCCATCCGTAGCGACCTGGGCGTGACCCTACTCGAGTCTGAGTTGATTGTCTTTGACCCAGTCTCATCCAAGGCACACTGCTTGAACTCGGTTGGCGCCAGAATGTTTGTAGCATGTCAAGCAGGGACATCTGTCGAGGATGTTCGCGGGGAACTTTCCAGCGAAGAGATCGACGCGGCCCTGGCCGAACTGGAAGGGATGGGTTTCCTGGTCGAGGATTCGCAGTCTCTCGGACGTCGACGGTTTCTTGAGCGAGTAGGAGTTGGACTGGCGAGCGTGGTGGTGGCCTCGGTGGCCGCTCCCAAGCCGGCCGCCGCAGCCTCTTGTGTGCGCTGTCGACTGGACACGGTCACCAAATTTCCCTGCAGTTGTGCTACCTGCGGGCAGCCCTGTTCTATTGCTGCTGCGGTGAGTTGCGCGGACCCTGTTTCGGGTCCGTGCCTGGGCGGCGGGTCGATTTGCTGTTTCGAATATTTGAAGTCTGGCGCGGCGCCGCCTGTGGGGGAGCCGGCGTGTTTTAACGAAAATCTTGGAGATTATGGGTGTCGTCCCGTGGCACCCACTTTTAGTTCGAATTGCGAGACGGCTCGGGGTCTGGTGGCCAATTTTCAGTTGTATTACTGTTGTTGTTGCAGTATCAACGGCCCCCTCAATCGTAACTGCTGCTGAGAAAGGCCTGGATGAGATCTGGATCCATGATGCCTGAGCGGTCGATACCCAAAGCGAACTTTGAGTCCCCGTGCCTGGAGAAGCTCGACCGACTGAAATGGGTGATGGGTTTCTGTGTAGGCTTCTCTGACGGTGTTCTTGGAGTTCGCTGTGACTGTCCGCAGATTGGCCTGAAGCTACTCGAAATCGCTCAGCGATTTGGAACAGTTGTCGATTCGGTCACCTGCGACTCCCTGATTTCCCTGAAGACTGGCGCGGGGTCACAGCGTCGCGGCCTGCGACATTACAACCTGTTGTATAGCAATCATGTGGTCATGCTCAGGACGATGAACCTGGATGACTGCCTGAAGCTCTTCGATGATCTGGTAGAAGTCGCCAGCATCACGATGTCCGAACGCCTGGTGCATGTCGACGACAGCAGGCTCTTTGGCTGGGAGGCCGACGACCGGGTCTTCAGCCTGGTGGGTCCCGACGACGCCTGCCGAGCCATCGTGGCTGGCCTGCGGCCCTACCTGATGCCGGAACGCACGTCCTTCACTACGTTCTGCGGCCAGAACCTGGTGGTCTTTTCACCCCTCGATGACAAATGGCGTGGACGTCTGATTCAAAAGCCCTTACCCCTCTCAGGGCTGATTTTCTTAGACCAGCCGGGGAAGACGTTGCCTCGTTCCCAGGCGATATTGCGATTGTTTGAGCTTTCGTCCGGGCCGATGGCCCCCTCGGAACGCATCGGCTTTCTAAGCCAGGGACTTCAACACGTTCCCTTCTATACTCTGGAGATCGGTGAACTGGCCGAGATGCCGCAGCGCTTCGCAAATCTTTTAGATTTGGGCGTTGCAGCCCGGGACATCCGCACGTTCCTGGAATTTGCCCGCTGATATTCGAGACGCCATCTTCGACTACTGGGGGTGGCGAGTTCGGCTGACCGCCGACTCCGCAGAGTCTTTTGAGGCTATGCTTGGAGTTCTGCCAGAACGCCCGGCAGCGTCGTTGGAAGTCAATGTCGATTGCACCTTCACCCTAGAGCACTCGGACAGATTTTATCTGAGGCGAAATGGAGAAAAGCTTTACTCCGACGTCAGAATGGAAGGCCCGCTGCGACGGTTGGAACTCGCTATTCATGAACAGATGCCGCTTTACGCCAGTGGGGCGGTCTTCGTTCATGCGGGTGTTGTTGGCTGGCAAGGGCGAGCGCTCCTACTGCCGGGCTCTAGCTACACGGGCAAGTCAACCCTGACCCACGCCCTGATTCGCCTGGGAGCCGAGTATTACTCAGATGAGTATGCAGTGATACAAAACAACGGAGAACTCGTGCCTTATCGGAGGAGACTGACTCTCAGGGGTGAGAGCGGAGCAGAATCTCGATTGGCCATCGACTCTGCTCTGAGTCCCGACCACGAATCAACCATTCGACTGGTGGCCTTTTGCCCGTATGTCCAGGGGTCCCGCTGGCAACCGGCAGAGAGCAGCCCGGGACAGGGGGTTTTGGGACTCTTCTCCCACACCGTGACGGCGCAACTATCGCCAAATCGGGATTTGAACTGGCTTAGACTGGGCAGCCAGCACGCACGTTTTCTGAAATCGGAACGAGGCGAGGCAGAAATCGTGGCAGTGGAACTATTGAAACTTCTCGAGCAGCAACCCTGAGCTGCCGGAGGACTTACCTGTCCCCTTCGGAATGATCGATTGCGTGGACACAAGGGCTCGCAATGGTCTGCTGCAAAGCCTGCTGGATGGGTCTTGTTCTTGTTCCGACCCCAAGCTATTGCTGAGCCAGGAGGCCTGGCTTCGTCGCGAGGCACTTTGGGCCGCCGCCCTGGACTGGTGCCTGCGCTCAGGTCGCTCGCTGGAGGCAGAATGCCGCAGTGAGCACCTGGAGGCTGTTGGCTGGGAGTTGCGGATTCGAGCCACTCTACAGGAGATTGGCCAGGCCGCCGACAGGCGAGGCATCCAGATCCTGGCCTTCAAGGGCTGCGCTCTTTCCCTTCGCTATTATCTCCATCCGGGCCAGCGCAGCTATGGCGATATTGATCTGGCCGTGCGGTCCGAAGATCGAGCCGGGTTTGAAGAATTACTATTTGAGCTACACTTCAGCCCACCTGTCGGGACAGCGTATTACCGTGAAGGCTTGGCACTGGACCTGCACACCCACCCACTGCATCAACTCGGCCTGGACCTGTGCCTTGGAAATGAACCCTGGTGGCAGAACCTCGAAAGGCTGCCTTGTGAATATGGCGCACTAAGCGTGCTGCGCCCCGAGCAGGAATTCATCCTGGCCTTGTTCCATGGAGCCAAGCATGCCTTCAGTCGAGGAAACTGGGTGGCGGACCTGTGGCTCCTGTCCCGGCGGCAAGACCCAAAGGCCCTGGCCGAAGCGGTTACTCGGCGGCGGGCGGGGCGCCACTTGTGGCTGGCCCAACAATGCCTGAGGGCCTGGTTTGGGGCAGATTTCCCCGTCGAGGTCCAGAGAAGCGGCAAGCCTGCCCATCGCTTCGATGCCTTCAGCCACGCGCTGCTGAGTCTGATATTGAAGCGACAGGCCCCGGATTTTCTCGGCATGCTGACCCCGCTCTGGGCCTTGAAAGGCGTGAAGGCGAGGTGGAGCTATTTCTGGAGAGCCCTCTCACCGGCGCCAGGAGAACACCTGGCACAGAAAATGCGACGCCTGGTCACCGCGCTGGTAGACATTCATCCCGATGAACTCCCTGGCTCTAAATAAAGGGTGACATTCTGAATTTGAGAGCCAAAGCGTGGCTGGCTATGGGAAGCAAGTCCACGAATGTCGTGCCCCGGAACCGAACTTTGATGGCCACGCGCTAACGCGCTAGTTTAGGGCCCGTCCCAAAATAGCATAGACACTCGGGCCATCGATCCATCCCCGCCAGCAGCGTCACGTCTCGGTTAAACATGACCCGATATTCGCCCTCGCCGCTCCTTGCTGGAGGGGCGCCTCCACGACCGGAGTGACCAACTTATTCCGGGACGGGCCCTTACTTACTTAGGGCTGCCATCTTTCAACGCCTCCTGGTTCAAGCGAGATGGCAGCGGAGTCAGACTTGAGAGGGGCCGTCACGTAGACGAACCGGCTGAGAATGTCTTCCTGCTGGAGAGCAGCCTCCAACCAAACTGGCGTGGAACCGGTGAGGACAAAACTGAACCTGGTTCAGCCACAGACTTTCTGGAGACTCCTCGAAGATCCTGGGACCCATGGCCGATTCCTAGTGGACTGTACGGTTTATTCGACCTTATGTTCTCAAGCTTCTGTCAAGAGGGTGCCCACTACATCAATCCCGTGTTCTCTCAGGTCTTCGACCAGGTTTCCTTCGGACACTCCCTGAAACCGGGCCCGGGAAACGACTATCACGGCTCCATCGACCCAAGGTTGAGTCAGATGAGCGTCGCTACACATCGACAGAGCCGGACTGTCCGTCAATACCGCCTGAAAGCCTTGGCTGTAGCTAATGATATTGGCAACGTAGTCCGGTCGAGTCAGTGCCTCATGAGGAGGGAATTCCGTTGGAGCCCAGGCTCCGAGAACCATGGGTCCACTCCCGTCTGTGGGCAGCGGTGAGTTGCCTCCACTGCCGCAGGGAAGCAATAGTCGGGTCAGGCGGCGACTGCGAAGGTCGGCGTCGATGAGCAGGGTGCGCAGTCCGAATTCGCACAGGGCCGCGGCCAGATTGATCGCTACGGTGGTTTTTCCCTCGCCTGGCCAGCAACTGGTGATTAGCAGAGACTTTTGGCCGCGGCGGAGATGTCTTTGCACCAAGTGGGTGCGCACGCTCCGAATGTGCTCGGAAAATGGACTGGTAGGATTGGACTGGTACAGACACGGATGAAAAGACTTGCCCACAACAGAGGAGTCGTGGGGGGAGGCTTAGAATCCTGCCCCCCAACGACCCAAGGAGGACCCATGAAAAAATCACACCTATTAGCGGCCGCGATCGGAATCGTCAGTATTGTCGGCGTGTCGGCGGTGCGGGCTGCTGAAGCCAAGAGCGATACCTTCGTATTGCGTGGTTCTGCGCGGGTCGAAGGATCCAACGGGAGATGGAATCAAGCCAGTTCCGTACCAGTAGGGAAATGGGTTCGGTCCGACAAATCTGAGACCACCCTGCGAGTGCCGGGTATGACCGTGCGTGTTGAACCGGGCGCCCGGGTCCGTCTGTCCGAGTCCCAAAACGGGGCGGCCAGGCTAGATGCTCGAGGTGGCAAGATTTATGTCAAGGTCGACAGCAGTGCCCCCTGCGTCGTGTCGTCGCGAAACAAGCAAGTTTCGGCCTCGCAGGCAGAGTTTGTGCTGGACGCGGGTCCCCTTGAAAATTTCTACATCGTCGACGGCGACGCTCAGATGACGGACCTTCTGGCCACCCCCGAGACTGCGGCTAAGGCCTGGAAGAAGTTTGCCTCGCAGGTCGCTCTTGACGGTCCCGACGTTCGCCAACGCAATAAAAACAAAAACCGCCGTCGGTTTACTCAAGGTGAAGCAAACAAGGGCAAGAGACTTGTTGAGAGTCCAATTCCACCGGTGGAAACGGCTTCGCCGGCCTATACTCCCCCCGTGACACCCAGCGTCGCTCCTCCCTCTCCCAGTCCGCCCCCGCAGCAACCTCCGCCTCCTCAGGTGGGCGGTAATCCCTGGCCATGGATCGGTGGTATCTTGGGCGCGGGCGGCATCGTGGTGCTGGTGACCAGAAGAAATGACGGTGACCGCGTCGTTAATCCTGCCAGCCCCTAAGACATGTGCACGGGCTGCCCAGTGGTTGTTTTGTTTGCGAAGCTGGGCGAGGATTTTGAACTGGTCGGCCAAAAGGAATCGTTGTGGATATTCGACGCCTGCTGCTCACCCTGTGGCAGCAGATCTGGCTGCTGCTAGGATTAACTGCGGCGGCCCTCACTGCCTTCTTGCTCGTGCCTGAATTGGGCAAGAAGGTTGTGTACGTTTCCACTTCTAAAATTTTATTGAGCCCCTCTCAACGTCAGGGACTGTCTCAAGACGGATATCGAGGAGGCATCGACAGCGGCAACTGGCTGTCGGACCAGCAGACCTTAACGGAGTTGGTCACCAGCGAACGCCTCCTCTCGCGCATATGCAGTGCGTGCAATGTACACTCGGGCTGGCAGGCGCTGAGGGAAAATGTGCATTTGGAGCCGCTCTCTCAAGACTTTGCCCGGCGGGTCAATATGTTTGCGCTGACTGTCCAGGATTCGTCTCCCGCACAGGCCCAAAAACTGACAGAGGCGGCCGTTCAGGAGTTTGTCAACTATGTCGAGGAGTTGTCGGCTCGTGAGTTTGCTAATACCCGGCGTTTTTTAGAAGAACTCGTGGCCGAGGCCAAAGAAAAAGTCGACGATACTGAAGAGAAGCTGCTTACCATAACCAGTTCGCACGCCGATGCTGCCGAGAACACCGTCGGAGCCGAGAGTTTGAACGCGCTGGAGAATGACAAGCGCAAGCTGCGTGAGGAGCAGGCCGTACTAGAAGCGGAAATGGGCTCCGTGCAGTCGTATTTATCCGGTCAATCGGCCGTAGTGCCCTCGGCGGTCATGGCCAAGCCTGACTCCGGGCTCTCTCAACTGGAGTCCTCCGTCACTGCTGCCCGCCTGAAGCTGGTGGAATTGGAGCAACTCTACACTCAGGAGAACCTGCAAGTGGTGGAGCAGCGCGCCAAACTGGAGAAGCTTCAGCAACTCTATCAGACACGCGTACAGCAATTTGCTGACGCCGTGTCTCAAGAAAAAAGCCGGACTCTGTCGGACAAACGCAAGCAACTGGAATCGATCGACCTGCGCATTTCTGAAATTCGGCATCGGCAACTCACGCCGTCTGAGAAGCGCGAAGTAGCCAAGCTGGAACGGCAACTGAACATGTGGGAAGAAAATCACCTCAATCTGGTCAAGCAACTGTACCAGGCCCGCGTGGTTGAGCAGAGCAGCCGGCGTCAGGGGGCCATAACGGTCTTAGAAAATCCAGGGCCGGGAGTACGCGCCAAAGAGAAAAAGAGCCGTTCGCTAGCCTCACGAATTGGTCTCGGACTCCCATTTAGTCTGGGGTTAGCCATCACTGTTGTTTTGTCGGTCGAATTCCTTGGCGCCAGTCTGCGACTGGTGCCAAAGATAGAGACCTCGCTTAGGGTTCCGGTGATGGCCGTCATTCCTCCCGTCGATGCGGAACTGAAGGAACTATGGGAGGCTTACAAGCGAGAGGAAACGTTGCCGACATCACGGCAATGCCTTCTCCTGGACGAGCCAGGCTAACTCCTATTCAGGATCCGCCGCCGCTGCCGTCGCGCGGATGCCTTCCAGGATGGCCTTGAAGTCGGCCTCGTCGGCGGCTGCCTGGGAAGAGACCGCGCAATGCACGGTCAGTAATTCCTGATGATAGGTCGTCATGTAACGCACAAACTTCTTGAAAGCCCCGGAATCGGTACGTCCCTCGTAGTCCACTCGCAAACCGGGCTGACCGGCTATCAAACATGGCCTGGACTTGAAGATTCTTCCCTCTAGTTTCAAGATCACCGAATAGCGAAGTTGTTGAAGCTCGTCGGTCAGAGAAGGTAGCTCTTGAGGGTAGCGGCGGATCACTACGCTGGCTGTATGGGATGGGTCCTTGGGGTGGAGTTGCATCACCAGGGACCCATCGGAACTACCGGCAGCAGAAGTCCAATGAGGTGGCACGGTCACATTCCAAACCACGGGCTGGGCCCAGGCTCCCAAGGTAAGTACGAGCCCTATCATCCAGCGCGTCATGGCTGGAGGTTACCTCGCATATGTCAAGGTCCCTGCCTGGCCCGCGTGGCTTTATCCCGCAAACACGAAACCGGCAGTTTGCAGCGCCTCTGCCAGTGACCCAACTCAACCGGGTCAATGGCGGGAGCCTGTTCGTCGCACTCCAGATCCTGGCAGCTCAGTTCGCTGCCCACAATCCACAATACCGTGCCTCGGGCTATCTCTGGATGCCGGAAGAGTTCGTCCAGGTCTTGATTGCGCATGGCAATACAGCCCCAGGTCCAGTTGTCCTCGATGCCACCCCCGTGAATTTGAATCTCACCGCCGATAGGGGTCTTGGGGGCCAGCAGTTTGTGTCTGGCCCGATCGGCCTGGTTCGGATAGCTCACGTCGTAGGCTTTGTAAAAGGTGGCCTTGGGCTGGACTCCGCAAATTTCGTAGCGCCCCTCGGGCGTTGAGGCGCGATCCTGATGCAGTTTGCGTTTGCGCGGACTGGAGCCCAGGGCAATGGGATAGCGCTTGGCGATACGGCCGTCGCTGTAAACTTCCAGACTGTAGTTGAGTTTATCCACCAGAATCCAGGGGTCGATCAGTTCATCGGGCAGTGGGCGGGCGGGAAGGTGGACCGGGTCGGCCGTGAACCACCAGCCATCGGGCGTGCTGCCCGCATAGAAATAGTCGGTGTCGGGGGCCAGACGATTGTCCAGATAAGTATTGGCCATCCCCAGGCCCACAATCTTGCAGATAGGAAAGGTGGGGGTTTTCAGATCTTCCAACTCGAACGGTTGGGTGGACCTGTAAAGGGTCATTTCCAGCCCGGGGCGGTCCCAGCTGAGCAGCACGTTCTGCCCGTCGCTGGCCCATTGCAGCCCTACTTCGCGGGCCAAGGAAAGCTTGGCCAAGAGGAGGCACAGGAAAATGAGCCAGCGTCCCATGGCCCGGGCCTTCTTAGAGCAGGTGGGTTTTCCTCGCTTGCAATTTGGCCCCGACGTGCATACAATGTATTGTCATGGACACAAAAACAAAGAATTTGACTCTGAGAATCTCGGATCGTGACAAAGTCTCTTTGCAGAGGGCGGCGCAGTTACAGGGATCCAATCTCAGCGAATTTATCTTAAAGGCAGCTCGTCAAAGCGCTCAAGAGGTGTTGGCCCAGCAAAGCAGTTTTCAGCTCTCGTCCCAGCAGATGCAAGCCTTCCTGGATGCCCTCGATCAGCCGGCCAAGGACATACCAAACCTGCGCGAGTTGTTCCAAACCCCACCTCCGTGGGATTAAGCAAGCCAGAACCCATTCGGGTGAGTCATCTATCGGTCGACTTTGATTGCGGCAATCCCGGTCTCAACCTGTATCTACAAAGATTCGCTCTGACCAACCATCAGCAGGGTGCGGCCAGAACCTTCGTTACTTGCGAGGAGATGAAGGTTCTAGGTTACTACAGCCTGGCTGCGGCTTCGGCTAGCCTGGATGAGGTGCCAACCCGAGTGGCCAAAGGCCTTCCTCGGCATCCGGCCCCGCTGATTTTGCTGGGCCGGTTAGCCGTCGACTCCAGCCAGAAAAATAGGGGCGTCGGCAAAGGCCTGCTTCGAGATGCTTTTCTTCGTTACATGCAGGCGCAGGAGTTGATTGGTTGCCGCGCACTTCTGACCCACGCCAAGGACGAAAGAGCGGCTGAATTCTACCGCCACTTTGGCTTTGAGCCATGCGGCTTCAGTCCCCTTCACCTCTACTTGATGACCAAGGATCTGCAAAGGAATCTGTGAGCGGGAAATGGCCGGTCGGCAGAGAATGCGCGAGGCCCATGGAACGCCTGATATTGTTAGGTCAAGATGTGCCGGTGTTGGGTCAGATTGTCGAGCGCAGTCTGGCTAGGGTCAGCATATGCCTGAGCGCGGGAGCCGACCCGGAGTCGCCGTCCTTTGCCTACAAGGGCAGTAAGGAATTTCCCAATGAAGACGGCGCCGTGGTGCTCAAAGACGGCACCCGCTGGCTGTTGGCCGTGGCCGATGGGCATATGGGGCACTATGTCAGTCATCGCCTCCTGGAGGCCTTGCACGAGTCGTGTGCCAGCGTGCCCGGGCGGTTGGGCCAACTGTCGCTGTGGTTGTCATCGGAAGAGTGGCTGCAGGACGAGATGGGCGGAAGCACGCTGTTGGTGGCCTGTCACGATGAGTCGACGGGTGGGGTTTTTGGGCTCTCTTTTGGCGACTGCACGCTGGCCACGGTGGGCCCGCAAGGGGTGGCCGTGCGCAACAAACTGAGCGACACCTACGTGCGCGCCGACGGGCCCATCCCGATCGAGATGGGTCAGGCCTTTCAGTTTACGCTGGCCGCCGACGAATTGATGTTGCTGTTCAGCGACGGCGTCAATGAATGCTGCTACCGCGATCCGCATCGCTCCGTGCAGTTGCGCCACATTGAGGAACTGGCCACGGGCGCCGGGGGCGACCCGGCCAGGTTGGCCCGGGCCCTGACCCAATTGGCATTAACAGGAGTAGACGGACATCCCGGGGGGCAAGATAACGTGGCCGTGGTGGCCTACACCCTTCGCAATCTACCAGAAAACAGGTAAAACACAGTGGAATCAATCAATCGTCTCAGCCAGGCCTTACAGGATCGAAGCGCAACCATCACGGTGGTGGGTCTGGGCTACGTGGGTCTGCCTCTTGCTTTGGGATTTGCCCAGCAGGGCTTTCGGGTGATGGGTCTGGACGACGATGCCCCCAAGATTGACCGCCTGATGCAGGGCACTGATTACATCAATGGCCAGGATGCCGTGGTTCAGGCCTCCGTGTCTTCGGGCAAGTTCAATCCCACCCGGGATATCAACTGCATGAGTCACTCCGACGTGATTGTGATCTGTGTACCCACGCCGCTGACCAAGAATCGCGAGCCCAATATCAGTTACGTAGAGGGTGTGGCCAAGCGCATCGGCCAACTGATGAAGCCGGGCACGCTGGTGGTGCTGGAAAGCACCACTTACCCGGGGACCACCGAAGAAGTGGTGCTGCCGCTGGTGCTGGCGGGAGGGCGCGTGACCCAGGTGGGGCGCGACTTCTTTCTGGCCTTCTCGCCCGAGCGCGTCGATCCGGGCAATCCTTCGTACCACACCTACAACACCACCAAGATCGTGGGCGGCGTGACCCCCACCTGCACCGACCTGACCGCTCAGCTTTACCAAACGCTGCTAGAGCGCACCGACCTGGTCAAGAAAGCCTCCTCCTCGCGAGCGGCCGAGCTGGAAAAGCTGTTTGAGAACATCTTTCGCAGCGTCAACATTGCGCTGGTCAACGAACTCGCCCTGCTGTGCAACGAGATGAGCCTGAACGTGTGGGAGATTCTCGACCTGGCTTCCACCAAGCCTTTTGGCTTCATGCGCTTCAATCCCGGCCCGGGTATCGGCGGTCACTGCATTCCGCTTGACCCCTTTTACCTGACCTGGAAGGCTCGCGAGTTTGATTTTTCCACCCGTTTTATCGAGCTTGCCGGCCAATTGAACGCCCATATGCCTCATCACGTGGTAGACCTGATCATTCAAGGTCTGGGCTCGCGCGGATTGGTGGGCGCCAACGTGCTGTTGTTGGGCATGGCCTACAAAAAGGATGTGGCCGACCATCGTGAGTCCCCCTCCGTGCGGGTTTTGGAGATATTGCAACATCGCCAGGCCGATGTAAAATACCTGGATCCCATGCTGCCAGCCGTCAAGATTGAGGGAGTCATGTGGCGCTCCGTCGACCCCTCCGAGATCGCCAAGGCCGACTGTTGCGTGCTAATGACCGACCACACCGAATTCGACATGGACTCGATCCTGAAACAGGCCAAGGTGCTGGTAGACACCCGCGGTTGGACTCAGGGTCGCGACCTGTCCGGCTACGCCTGCAAGGTGGTGTGCCTGGGCCACGGCCAGAAGGCGGCTCACCCGGTTGTCAGTTTGAAGTAGGCTCTGGGGTTGGCTTACGACGTTGACCTGGGCCGCCTGCAGGTGCACCTGCGCAGGCTGGATAGAGACGATCTGTTGAATTTCATGGATCGGGCTCTTGAGGCGCTGCCTGCCGACTCCCTCACTTCGCTGATCCAGTCTCTGCCGCGATGGAATCTGGCAGCCCTGGCGCCCCAGCCTCTGCTCGAATCGGTAGCCGAGTTTCACAAGGCCAGCCTGGCTGGTCAATACTACGAGAGCTTTGAGGTCAACTACAAGAACTGCCATGAGACTTCACGCGGCACCGACACCTGGCTTGCCGAGTGCGGTCGTCTCTTTGCTGAATGCATGAAAGCTAGCGGGCCCCAAGCACGACAGGGCTTTGAGTCGCTATTCGAGCTCCTGCGTATGATCGATAGCGGGGACCGCGATATTGTGTTCTTCGGGGACGAGGGCGGTTCTTATCTGCTGGGCGTGGACTGGAAGGAGTTGCTGGGGGCCTATTTTTGCTGCCTGGCAGCCACCGCCACGGCCGAGCAATACACCGGCCTTGTAATGGCGGTGATTGAGGATTTTGTTGCCCATGATCGCGAGCGATTTCTAGCCTTGGCTGAGCGCACTATCGGAGAGGACCCGGGGACGTGACGCAACCGGAGCACGAAGGCTTGGGGCTTGGGAAACTCCCTGGGTTCGCGAACTCATTGGGAAACGGGCCAAGAACAGCAACAAGACAAGGATCGACTGGAGGAGGCTCGTCGCGATGGATGGCTGGAATTTCTATTTTCAAGATTTTTGCAAAGATCCTGACAAACTACTTGGAAGGCTACGCCGCAGGCCAGGCCGAGCATGCATCAGAATGAAGTTCCATTCAGCGGCCTTGTTCACTGGCTAAGGCAGCAGAAGACCGAAGTGGGCGCTCATCTGCGTCTCCGTCTCGCCTATTGCAAAGTATATACTTTTGGATATATACTTGACCTGTGGAAATCAAATTCACCTGGGATTCGAACAAGAACGCCAGCAACGTTCTGAAGCACGGAATCGACTTCGAAACGGCTGTGGAGGTGTTTTTCGATTCGAAAGTGGCGGTGGTGTTTTCCCGCCGAGAAGGCGGCGAAGACCGCTACAAAGCGATGGGTCGCGTCAAATTGCTTAACGGCCGAATGATAACTGTCGTCGTCTTCTCGCTCCCCAGTGAATTTGAGACACGCATCATCTCGGCCCGACGCGCCACGCGTGGAGAGAGGAAGCTCTATGGTTAAGAAACAAGCAGGAACCTCCAAACTTGTGGAGTTGACCGCGGAGGAGATTCGCAATCGCTGCAGGACTCCTGAGCAGGAAGCACGGCTACAGCGCCTGGCTCAAATGACAGATGAAGGCATAGACCTCTCGGACATCCCGGAGATGACCGAAGAGGAATGGGCAAGGCGCATTCCTCTGAGTGACCTGTATAGGCCCAAAAAAGTGCCCATCTCCGTCAAGCTTGATGCAGACGTGCTGCTCTGGCTCAAGAGGGGAGGCCGGGGCTACCAGACGCGTCTGAACGACGTGCTCCGGAAGGCCATGGTGGAGGACTTTAAAGCCACGTCCTAGAGAGAGCTCCGACGCCCGACACTACTAGAGAGCTAGCATGCAGCAGGATGACAAGAGGTTGACGGCAGTGTAAGCTTTGGGAGTGCAATTCAGCAGCGGATGTCTGTCGTTTCAGGAGTATGCCGTGAAGGATCCACTGCCCCTGGCGGTCATTCACGAGGCAGTGCTCGACTTTCTCAAGGGCCGGGTTGACACGGTCCTTTTTGGAGCGCACGCGGTAAACGCTTACGCGGGCGAACCCCGAGCTACCCAAGATGTTGATATTATGTCTACGGCAGCGGCCGTATTTGCCGAGCAATTGCGGGCTCACCTGGCCGAGCGATTTCACGTTGCGATCAGAGTTCGACAAGCGGAGCAGGGGCACGGATTAAGAGTCTATCAGGTCAGAAAAGGTGAGCTAGGAAATCGACATCTGGTTGACATTCGTCAGGTTGAATCGCTGCCTCCCTGCGTTACCATGGCGGGAATCCCCGTACTGGCAATCGCCCCTTTGATCGCCTCGAAAGTGGTTGCAAGTTACCGTCGGCGTGGCCGGCCAAAGGCGATGACTGACTCGAGAGATCTGGCGATCTTGCTGTTGTCGTATCCCGCTCTCAAGTGCGAGACTGGACCCGTTGCCGACATCCTGGCTCAAGAAGAACCGCCGATCTTGGACGAATGGCGACACTGGGTTGGCAGAGAGATTCTACCCGAAGAGGACGACTACTGAGCTTGTAGTACTTTGGTAGAAAAGGTTCGGCTACCCTGCGGCTATGACTCTACGACAGTACCTTTGCCGATCCTTGTCCTGAGGGTGGCAAACTGGCGCTAAGATTTAACAGCGCTCATGGAATGGCTACACCGCCGACCTCAACCACCTGCTAGACTCCTTTGGATGAACCGAAAGGAGCGATGTATGGCGGGAGAACGCGTGAAAGTGGGGCGGAATGAGGTGTGTCCTTGCGGCTCGGGCAGGAAGTACAAGCATTGCTGCTACGCTAAGAGATTCAGGTATATGCGAACGTCGGAGGGTGAGATCCGGCGGGAGATTCCTCTAGACGACGAGACCCACAAGTTGATTCAAATGCAGGTGCAGGACTTCCGAGAGACCTTTGGCCGGGAGCCAGGGCCGCAAGACAGGTTGTTCTGGGACGAGCCCGAGCACCTGGAGCACAGACTCTCCCAGGCGATGCGGGAGGCCGGGCTGCCCCCTTGCTTCATCTATGCCTTTGAGAAGACGGGCAGGTTGGTCAGCGAGGAGAATGTGGACCTGATCTCCCAGCAGGATCTGGACGAGTGGCAGGCGGCGGTCGAGGAATATGATCGAGTGCACTCGACCCGATGAAGTCGCAGGCGCTGGACCGGCTGAGGAAGAAAGGAAGCCACTATGGGCGAGCCTGCGAATGCAATCGAACCGGTCGAGGAACCGGATGTCGAACACCTGGTCACGGAGGATGACACCCCCGTGGATAATCCGTTTTCGGAGCGCCAGCAGAAGCTGTTAAGCGACTGTCTGGAGACCTCTTATACTCGAGAAGGTCCGTTTGTTGCCATGGTCAACGTGGGTCTGTACTCCTCGCCCGAGATTGAGCCGTTGGTGCCGGACTTCCTGTTGAGCCTGGATGTGACTTTTCCGGAGGACATTTGGGAGAAGCGCAACCGTTCGTATTTCATCTGGCGATATGGCAAGCCCCCGGATCTGGCGCTGGAAATTGTCTCCAATCGCAAGGGAGGCGAGGACAGCACCAAGCTGGCTGACTATGCCCGAATACGGGTGGCCTATTACGCCATTTTTGATCCGACCGGGGTGCTGAATAAGAAGCGCCGTCTGCGTCTTTTTGAGATGCGGGCGGGGCAACTGGTGGAGTTGCTCGACCCCTTCGTGGGCCTGGATCTTTTGGGGCTGAAGTTGTGTCTTTGGGAGGGCGCCTATGCCCAGATGTCGGGCACCTGGGTGCGCTTCACGGATCTTGAAGGCAATCTGTTGCTGACGGGGACTGAGCGGGCCGAGCAGGAGCGTGCGCGTGCCGAGCAGGCGCAGGAGCGAGTCGAGCAGGCGCAGGAGCAGGCCAAGTTGGCGCAGGAGCAGGCCAAGTTGGCGCAGGAGCAGGCCAA
Organism: bacterium; assembly: GCA_018780265.1. GTDB lineage: Bacteria > Vulcanimicrobiota > Xenobia > Xenobiales > JADMJV01 > JADMJV01. The sequence goes on along the minus strand of JADMJV010000068.1, from coordinate 180,896 downwards.
GTTGGCGCGGGAGCAGGCCAAGTTGGCGCGGGAGCGGGCCGAGCGGCTGGCCCGGCGTCTGGCTGAGCTGGGGGTTGACCCTGACGAGATTTAGAGGCCCGAGTTGGTTTGTGGCCCGGCCCCGTTGCGCCAGCTCGCGGAGACGGGATTGAGCCGGAGTTTTGCCGGCAAAGTCTTCGACCCCCGGATGAGAGAAACCGGAAGCCGTCGGAGTTAATGGAGCGCCTGTCTGGCGTCGAGGAACTGGCCACTTTGGGGAAACTCCTGACCCTGGCCAGCACGTCGAGTTCACTGGAGCAATTCAGCCGTCAGTGGGACTCGATCGCCCCTTAAAGGCAGCCCTCGCCCAAGTTCACCGCGTGATAGTCGCGCCACTGAATGTAGGGGAGCAAAAAAGAGCTCGGGTGGCGGCCTAACCTTTGAGGCGGTTAAGTTGTTCTTTCAACGCCTGCAACTCGGCCTCCGCCTTGTCCGCGCGCAGTCGCTCGGCTTGTGCGGACTCGCGTCCGCTTGTGAGGAGTTCTCCTTCGGGCGTCCGCAGGCGTATCCAGGGACCGGAGACGCCCAGAAAAAGGCCCAAAGACCTGACAAAGAACCAGCCGTCTGGATTAGGGGGATTGGCCACGTAGTGGCCCTTCTCCAAATGGTAGGCCTCGATGTAGAGAGTTTCCGGGTCGATCAAGAAATAGTCTTCGGTCTTGAAAACGTCGCGGTAGATGCAGAACTTTTCGCCCCGGTCCCGGGATTCGGTGCTGTCAGAGAGAAATTCGATGACAGTGGTGGGCAGCAGTCCACCTTCCTCCCAGGGCACCCACTTGGTTTGCTTTCCCTGGGTTCCGCCCCGAACCACGTAGAAATCGGGTCCTAGATACTTGGCATCTGGGGGGTAGTAGACGAAAGAATTGCCGCCAACAAAGGCTACAATCTGGCGCTCGCGGTAGTAGTGGCGCAGAGGCTCGACTAAATAAATGCGCGTTTGGTCGCAGACCCATTCGGACTCCATAGGCACTCCATCACTGTCGGGCAGAGTGTCTCCCCGAGGGTACTCACGTGGTTGTTCTAGCGACATGCGTTGCTTTTTCTGCAGATTGTGGGGCTACCCTGTCAGGCAGGGACGGGATGAGGGCTGATACGAACTGACCCAGCCTGTTCGCACCCCTGCGTGGGCAACTACCCCATTGTACAGTACGGGCTATCGTCGGGCGAGGGAAACAATGCGATCGGGGCCAACGGTGCAACTCCGGTCATCAGACGATAGTGCCCCAGCCATGATGGTGGGGAGTTCGGATGGTTGAGAAGCCGGAATTCTCATGCACGCTGGCGGAATAGAAAACCCAAAGTTTGGTCAAGGTTTTGCGATGATCTACCTATGTATCTGCGCTAGAACATTGAAAACTGGCGTGGCTTAACCGGCCAGCGCCAGCATGAGATCCGCCGACCCTACGGCAATACGGTACTATGGATGTGGGCTCCCGCTTCCGCTCTTTCTTGTGGCAGCACAGAAGGGGAAAGAGAAGCAGCCTGACCTGAGAGCATTTTTGCTCCGCTGATTGTCTCCGACGGAAGCATTACTGGCAAGAACCACGCGCGGGCATCGGTGGGACAGGGTGCTGGTCATGTAAAATTTGTGGATTCTTAAAAGGAAATGCATTATGGAATATCCAATGTGAATTCAGTCGGATTGAGAGGAAGCGGATGGTTATCTTCTTTGGTCACCATAAGTGTGCTACACAGTGGGTTTCAGGTATTCTTGAGTCTGTTTCCATAGAACTAGGACTTCGTTTTAGGCGTCTACCCCAACCCATGGTTGGAGGCCAGTTGCGTGACTTTGTTCGCCAAGAACGCCTGCAAGTGCTTCTCGTTGAGAATGCGAGTATTGAGCACGCTGAAACTCTGGATGACTTTCTCGGCTTTCATATTATTCGGGACCCTCGGGACATTATCGTGTCGGGGTATTTTTCGCACAAGAAGTCGCATACCGAGGAAAGTATCGGCCAAAATTGGCTGCACCACCGAGAGCGCCTTAATATGCTCTCCAAAGAGTTGGGGCTTGTGGAGGAAATTGAGTTTGCCAGGCCGCGCCTCTTGGAGTTGGATTCTTGGGATTTCACTCGGCCAAATATTATGGAGGTGAAGTTCGAAGATCTGACCTTTCGGCCTTACTGCCTATTCTTGAAGATCTTTGAGTTTCTCAACCTGATTCGAGCCGACGAATTGCGGCTGTCGGATCGACTGGCCCAGGATTTTAAGGCCCTCTATAATCGGAGTCGTTTACGGGTAAGGGGAGGGCTCAGACTCCCCGGGTTGCGGGTACCCGGTATCTCGGCTGAACGATTACTGGGTGTCGTTCATCGAAATCGATTTGAGGTGAAGGCCTCCGGGAGAAGGTTGGGCGATGAAGATCCTGGCCATCATTATCGCAAAGGCCAACCGGGTGATTGGGAAAATCACCTGACACCGCAACACCTCCAACAGTTAGAGAGTAATCACCCCGGCATGCTTCAAAGGCTCGGTTATGCGCGAAAGCCAATCGATATATCGAAAGGTGACCCACTGGGATGTAGCTGTGGTGAAGGACCGTTTTCTTCCCGCTAGACTTTGGTGATGGCGGTATCAGGGCGTCCGATGCAGAAATACTCAAAGCCGCGTTGGGCCATTCGGTCGGGTGAGTAGAGGTTGCGGCCGTCAAAGATGACAGGGTGGAGTAGCAGTTTGCGCATGCGCTCGAAGTCGGGACGGCGGAATTCATTCCATTCGGTGGCGATGATCAGGCCGTCGCTACCTTCCAGGGCGGCGTAAGCGTTGTCGTAATAGGCAACGCTGTCGCCCAGCATCTGCTTGACTTTGGGCATGGCTTTGGGGTCGAAGACTTGAATCTGGGCGCCGCGCTCAAGCAGCCAGTGAATGAGGGCCAGGGCGGGGGCTTCGCGAGTGTCGTCGGTGCGGGGCTTGAAGGCCAGGCCCCACATGGCCAACTTCTTGCCGGCCACCTGTCCCTGGAAGTAGTCCATGACGCGGTGGAAAAAGGTGAGTCGCTGTTCGTCATTAACCTGGTCTACGCTGCGCAGGATGCTCATGTCGCAGCCCACCTTTTGGCCGGTCTGAATGAGGGCTTTCACGTCTTTGGGGAAGCACGAGCCGCCAAATCCCAGGCCGGGGAAGAGGAACTTGTCGCCGATGCGACTGTCGCTGGAGATGCCGGCGCGGACCAATTCGATGTCGGCGCCCACCCGATGACAAACCCGGCTCATTTCGTTCATGAAGCTAATTTTGGTGGCCAGAAATGCATTGGCCACATACTTGGTCATCTCGGCAGAGGCGATATCCATGACAATCATTCGGTTGCCTGTGCGCAGGAAGGGCGCATACAGTTCCTGCATCAGCAGGGCGGCTTCGGGGTCATCGGCACCTATGACCACACGCTCGGGCTTGAGGAAGTCGTTAACCGCGTCGCCCTGTTTGAGGAACTCCGGATTGCTGACCACCACCACATCGTGGCGGCCCAACTGATGCACTCGTGTCTGCAGGGCCTGGCAGGTGCCCACCGGCACGGTGCTCTTGGTGACCAGCAGACGCTTGCCGGAGGGACCTTTGGCGACCATCTCGGCCACGGCGAAAACGGCCGACAGGTCGGCAGAGCCATCGTCTTGGGGCGGGGTGCCTACAGCGATCATCACGATCTGGCTATCGGCGATGGCTTTATGACTGTCGGTGGTGAAAGTGAGGCGCCCCTCGGATACGTTGGCTTCCAGCAGTTCGGCCAGTCCGGGCTCGTAAATGGGCACTTTTCCGGCCTGCAGTTGGGCCACCTTAACGGCATCGATATCGACGCAAACGACTTCGTTGCCCATTTCGGCCAGGCAAGTCCCGGTGACCAACCCTACATAGCCCGTGCCAATGACGGCTAAATTCATAGCAGTGTCCTCGCAATTGTGTTCAGGACAGCGATTTTGCGGGACATCGGCGCAGAATCCTGCTCTGGAGAAGGTAAGGGCCGCTCAAATTGGAATGGGCTGGCCATGGCACGCATATTGGTTACCGGTGGGGCCGGGTTTGTTGGCTCTAATCTCGTTTTACGGTTGCTGGCAACTGGCCATCAGGTCACGGTTCTTGACGACTTATCGACAGGATTCAAGCACAATGTGCCGGAGCAGGCCAGGCTCGTCCAGGCAGACGTAAACTTTGCCTGGGATGAGCCGGTAGACCAGATCTTTCATTTGGCCTGCGCGGCGTCGCCTGAAAAGTACCAGAAGGACCCGCTGCAGACTCTGCGCACGAATTATGTGGGCACGACCAATATGCTGGAGTTAGCCAAGAGGCATGGGGCATCATTGCTGTTCTCTTCGACTTCAGAGGTCTACGGAGATCCTAACGTGTCACCTCAGCCGGAGACCTATTGGGGAAACGTAAACTCATTTGGACCTCGCAGTTGTTACGATGAGGGTAAGCGGGTTGCAGAAGCCCTCTGCTACAGCTATGCTCAGCAAGGCGTGCGAGTGCGCATTGCCAGGATTTTCAATACTTACGGCCCCCGCATGGCCCCTGACGATGGCCGAGTGGTTAGCAACTTTTTGGTGCAAGCGTTGAGGGGACTACCGATTACGATATATGGGGATGGTTCTCAAACCAGGTCACTATGCTATGTCGACGATCTGGTGGCGGGTTTGCTGGCGCTAATGGCTGCGCCAGGCTCAAATCTTGAGCATCCGGTCAATCTGGGTAACCCTTGTGAAATGACCGTCAAGCAAATCGGAGAGTTGGCTATCCGATTGTGCGGAAGTCCGTCAACGATCAGTTATCATCCTTTGCCGCAAGACGATCCGCTTCAGCGTTGCCCAGACATTTCTCGCGCCAAGACGTGGCTTGGCTGGCAGCCGAGCGTGACGCCCGAGGTCGGTTTATCCCAAACTCGAGACTACTTTAAGCAAACTCTAGAAAGCAAAGAAGCTGCGGGCCATAAACAATAAATTCATCAGTCCCATGGCCCCGACGCCTGCTTCTTCTTTGGGAGGGACATAAACCACGTCTCCGTCATAGATGCTGACTTTGGGAATTGCTTTGGCGTCAGTGAAAGCTTCTTCTAGATTGTAGGTTTCGCGTTTGTCGGTGCCCGACTCCACGTCGGCAGCCCGAATCACCACTACTTCACTGAGTTTTCCTCGGGTCGTGCCGCTAGACGAAACGATGTCGAAGAGGGTTTCATTGCCGGTCAGGATGACCTGTCCCTGCTTGTCTACGCCACCGATCACGACGCAGCGGCAAGGTTGTACGCCAATGATGTCACCGTCTTCTAGCTGCATGGGCAATTTCACATGGTTGTTTTCATCTCGAACATTCAGATCGATGAAGACGGGTTTGCGCATGGAGGGGCGGGTCAGCACCACTCGGTTTAAGGCTGCGGTTTCCTTAGTGCCACCGGCTGCCTTGAGTGCGTCTTCCACGGGATCTTTGGATTTGAAAGAGACAGCAAAGGTGCCAGGTTCACGAACTTCGCCCGTCACGCTGATCCGTTTGCCGGCACTCAGCATCAACATGTCGCCGTTGACCAATTTCATCTTGGAAAGTTCCTTGGTGTTTCCCGGGGCGATGTTGAGCGGAATTTCTTTATCGTCGCGGACCAAGACCACCGTCTCCAGGTCGGCTTTGTTGCTAGGGCCGCCAGCCAGGGCCAGAAGGTCTAGAACCGAGGCGCCTGCATTGACTCGGAATTTGCCTTGGGATTTCACTTCGCCCAGAACCGACGCTTCGATCTCGGCGACTGAGAAAATCCCGAGCCGAAAACTGGGCTTTTTCAGGCAGTACTCAAGTCTCGTGCGCAAGACTTTTTCGACTTCTTTGAGGGGCTTGCCAGCGGCCTTGATTTCGCCCGCAACCGGATGATTGATGGAGCCATCGGCTCGAATTTGATAGATTTTCTCAGTTTCGGCCAGGGAATCAATTTGAATTTCCAGCTTGTCGCCTGGTTGGAGCAGATAGTTGGGCGGCACGCTGGCCCGTCGCATATCATCACCGGCAGGAGCGGCCACAAGGGGGGAAGACATGCAGCCCCACAGGATCAGGGCCGACAGGTGTAAGGACAAGCTCGTTTTATGCATCAGTACGCTTTTCTGGTGACGGTCTAAAGATCCTGGGTCACGGTCTTCGCCAGAGCAGGGACGCGAGAGTTCCCAGCAAGGCGCCGAGCAAGGAGAGGTACACCATTCGAGTCGTCGCGGCTTGTTGGTGGACGGTCACCGGGTCGACAATTTCAAAGTCAAAATTTTCCAGACTTTCCCACATGCTGAGAAAGTCGTATTGGAGCAGTCCGGCGTGGTATAGAAGCAAGGTTTCTTCGTAGACGCGTTCAAGCTCGAGGCGCGATGGCATATCGCTGCGCCTCGCATTTCGGGGCAGAGAGCCTTCGCGGTCGGTAGTGTCTTCGAGGGTTGTGGAGCCCCAGCGACTGCGCCAATCATCGCCCAATTCTTCGGGATCTGGATTGTCTTTGTTGTCCTGGGCCGCTTCCTTACGTATTTTGCGCATCTCATCCAGGACCCGGCCGCTGGATCCACTTTCGAGGATTCGCTGTTTCCAGAGTTCTTTCATGATCTTAGGATCCGGCCTTATGGTGGAGTCTCCAAGGACCCGGAAGCGGCCGCCGGAGGCTTCCAATAGTTTTTTCTCCAGGGTGCCCAAGCGTTTATCTACGCGGACCAATTTTTCTTCCAACTGCTGGCGAGTTCGGGCCGTATTGGTCAGCCGATGCTCGTGCACAAAGGTGGTGTAGTAGTCTAGCAAGCCTTGGCACAGGGCTCGTGCAGTCTCAACTCGAGAGTACAACACTTCCAGTTTAATTGATGTGCCGTCCAGTGTTTCGACTTGAACGTTGTTATTTCTAAACGACTCAATGGGGTCCCCTTGCAGAGCCACCAGGGTGGGTGGGAGAACCACCTTGGCTCCCCGCAGGCTGCTGGTAATAGCCGCGCGACTCTTGAAAACCAGAGAGGCGGCTTCTACCATCTGGGCATCGCTGGTAGCCACTGACTTGCTCCACTCGACACCCGCAGCATCAAGCTTGAGTGCCTTCGTGACTTGTTTAAGAACATTGGAATTGATCGATGGAAAGATCAGGGATACTTCGGCAACATATTGGCTGGGAAATGCAAAAGTGGCTGCGGCGCCAACCATTGCGCCCAGCAATAAGCCGCCAAGTGGGTTTCGTCCACGGCGTCGAGCTGGGGGGGTATAAAACTCGGCGTCGTCAGCCATTCTTCGTCCTCTGCCGATTGAAGTCGGCCGGACCGGTTCTCTTAAGTGGGGCGCCCTCCTGGGAGCGCCAGCGAACATTTTTTTGTCGATTGCCCGGCTGCGTCCATTGTAGGATGGCGCTGGCGAGTAGTCCGAATAATCCCCCAAGGAGTGCCCCTCGCCACCACGGACTGGGAGTACAGACGACGAAGGGCGGCTCGACTACTGAGAAACTCGGACCTCCAGCAGCTTGATGGGTTTCACGGAAGAAACTATCATGCATAAACTGTCGGTATTGTGTAACCAAACATTGGTAGTCCATCAAGTCCAACTCCAACGACTGACCGGGCGTTGAAGTCTTGACGGAATCGAAGGCCAGTCGTTCCCAAAGCAGATTCGCAAGCGATCGCTCCTGGCTGCGTAACAATTTCTCGGCGGTGGACAGTCGATCCCTATCCGGATCTTCTAATGGAATCTTGGCCTTGAAGTTGAGGTATGCCAATAGCCCCTCGGTTAGTGATATCGCGATGGCGGGATCATCGGCCCAGACTTTGAGGCGGACACAAGAGTTGGGTAAAGTAGCGACTGACACGCGTCGCCCTTCGGACAGCAGGCAAGCCGAACGAAGCGCCTGGTCTTTGTTCTCCGCCTGGGAACGCTCGATTCTCTTGCATACCGCGTCCGCCGCATCTTTGCTTAAGAGCATGGATTCGGCCCAGGCGGTTGGTTCAGTTTTGGACCCTTGTTGTGCATTGGCCGGGGCCGATGATGTCGACAAAACTAACGGAGGCGGGAAAAAGAGGGTCGCTTGAGCCTGAACCAGTCGTTTGCTCGAGCCGACCCACAATAGGCCCAGCAAGCAGCCTGCAAGCAGTCCGTAGTGGGGTCGAGTCAGTTGGTAAAGCATTTTGGACAAGAGGCAGACAGTATAGCGAACTTGAGTTCCCTTGCCAACTCGTCTAACCATGCGCAGGGGCAGACAGCAGCGAGGCAAAGCTAGCTGCCTCAAAACCTGTTAGGGAGTCAATCCGTGCAATCTTCCGAGTACGTTGGGGTTATTGTTCCCACTCACAATCGACGGACTACGTTGCTCCGGTGCCTGGAGTCTGTCCGTCAGATGGTCGATATACCCAGTCTTGTTGTGGTTGTCTTTGACGGCTGCACCGATGGCAGCCAGCAGGCGGTCAGGGACCATTTTCCTGACGTGCTTTGCGTGGAGGGCGATGGCAATCTGTGGTGGTCGGGAGCGATCAATGCAGGCATCCGAGCCGCCGAGGCGCGTGGAGCCTCGCATTTTTTCCTGCTCAACGACGATGTATTGCCAGACCCAATGGCCCTGGCGTCGTTAATGGAAGTGTCTCGACAACAGCCTGCGGCAATCATTGGCTCGCAGATATTGGCCCTCGAGAATCGTGACCAGATCTGGTGTGTCGGCGGTGGAGCCCAGTGGTCGGGTCGAGGCATCTATATGCTGGGCAACGGTCAACGCTACCAACCCGGCTCCCATGAGGTCAAGGCGGTTGACTGGTTGCCCGGAATGGGCACTCTGATTCCGGGGGCCGCCATTGCCGCCACGGGAGGGATGGACACCCGCCATTTTCCGCAGTATTTCGGAGACACCGACTTCTCGATGCGCGCCCGAAAGAAAGGTTTTCCTGTATTGGTCTGCCCTAAGTCACTGCTATTTAATGAAACGTCCATAACGGGGGTCGTCCTCAAGCCTGGACCTGTGAGTTTAAGACGGGCCAGGGATCTGCTGTTCTCTCGTCGGTCTCACGCGAACATACCCACCAGACTCCGATTTTGGCTCAGGCATTGCCCGCCCCTATGGATACCCTGGCAGGTTACCCGTTTTTACCTTCCGATTTTCGCAAGTCTGTTCAAGAAGATCCTTGTGGATGGACCGCCAGTGGAGGAGTGATCTCCCTTGCGTCGCAAGGCCAACGCCGTGAAAATTCTCATCGTATCGACTGACTACCCCCCGATGAAGGGAGGTATTTCGGTGCTTTCGCATGCCAAGGCTCGGGAGTTCCACGATGCTGGTCACGAGGTTTTGGTGCTTGCCTGTTGCGAGGATTTTCAGGCGGCCAGGGCGTTTGACGCCCTTCAACCTTTCGTCACGGTCCGCTTTTCAGGTCGTTTTCCTTGGCGAGAACTTCAGATCGCCCCTGTCGTTTGGTGGCAAATTCGTCGATTTCGTCCCGATGTCGTCTGGTCGGCCCTGTGGTATCCGGCTGCAGTGGTGGTTAGTTACTGCGCGCCGAAGTCGGTCGTTCAGACTGTGAGCACTTACGGGTCCGAGATTTTCATAAGTCAGGCCGATTGGAAGCTAAGGCTAAAAGCAGCCATGGGGCCCTGGAGAAGGCGCGTATTTGCAAAGTGCCAGGTGATTTTTGCACTCAGCCGCTATACCCGCGAGAAGATTCTCGAGTTGGGGGCGTCAGCGGCGAAGATTCAGATTGTGCGCGGAGGCGTAGGCAGTGCCTGGTTTGACCTGCCCCACCTGGCCTCGTCTCCGATTTTGCTGACCGTGGCCCGACTTGACGCGCACAAGGGGCACGCCCGGGTGATAGAGGCACTCCCCCAGATTTTGGCCCGGCATCCGGCCCTACGCTACGTGATGGTGGGGCCGGACGCCAACAATTGGGAACGGCTTCGCCAGAAGGCCACCGAGCTTGGTGTGTCCGATAAGGTGGATTATCGCGGGGCGGTCAGTTGGCCCGAACTGCAGAGTGCTTATCAAAATGCTACTGTCTTTGTCATGGCCAGCCGAGAGATTCCTGGCCGATTGGATCTGGTTGAGGGATTTGGATTGACCTTCTTAGAGGCCGCTGCTATCGGGGTTCCTTCGGTAGCGGGCGATTCGGGAGGAGTCCCGGATGCTGTGGAACATGAAGTGAGCGGGCTGTTGGTAGACCCGAATTCTGCCGAACAAATTGCTGCAGCGGTGATTCGACTGCTGGATGATGCCGACTACCGCAATCAACTGGGAAGTCAGGCTCGCCAGCGGGCACTGAGAGAATTTACATGGACTCACCTGGCTTCGCTGATGTTGGATGCATTTCAGAATGTTCTGGAGGAGAAGAAGAAGCTATGATTGACAACGCTTTTGCGGGCCGACGCGTGCTTGTGGTGGCCCCCCATGCCGACGATGAGGCGATCGGCTGCGGGGGACTGATTGCCAAAGCTCGCGGTCAGGGTGCCGAAGTCTATATCCTGGTTGTTTCTGTCGGGGATCTGGTTCGCGTGGGCGACGGTGGCGAGAAAAGGACCGGTTCCGAGAGGGTTGATGAGGTTGAGAGCGTTCGTCGGTTCTTGGGAGCCACCGATGCTGAAGTGGTGATGACCGACGAACACCGGCATATGCGCCTGGATTCGATACCCCGGCGTGATTTGGTGGCCGTCTTGGAGCGAGAAGCCCGACTTTCGATTCAGAACGTAAAGCCGCATCTGGTCTTGCTACCTGCCCCCAGTTACAATCAAGATCATGAGGCCGTTTGTCGGGCTGGCATCACGGCCTGCAGACCCCACGACCCCCGCGCGCTGGCAGTGCCTCCGGCGGTTTGGTTGTACGAGTATCCTCCCAACTCGTGGTGCTTGCCTCACGAGCGCTTCATTCCTAATGTATACATAGATATTACCCAGCAACTCGAAACGAAGATCGACAGCTATTTGCTGTATCAATCGCAGGCTCGGGCCGGGCTGCACCAGAACAGTCCTGACAATATCCGTACCCTGGCTTTACTACGAGGAAAAGAGGTTGGAGTAGAGGCAGCGGAGGCCTATCAGGCACTTCGCCTGCTGTTGTAGGAGTTGATGCCAGGCTCTCCCATCTCGCCGAAGGTGCTGGTGGTGACCAGCAAATTTGCGCCCCACGCTGGCGGCACTTCAGTGGTGTGGACACATTGGTGTCGGTGCTGGCCTCCTGAGCAGTTAAGGGTCATCGCGCCTCGGGTGGCCGGAGACGCAGTCTACGATGCGCGGCAGGCATGCCGAATTTTGCGCTGCGCCTATCCAGATATCCCTAAGATTCGCATGCCCTGGTTATGGGCCAATCAAGCTTTGACCTTGCTGGCGGAGTGCCGTGAAGAGCGCCCCGACCTGGTCCACTTCGGCCACGTCTTTGAGAACGGTTTCATGGGTCCCCTGCTTAAGCGCATGCTGGGCATTCCATACTTCGTGCATACTTATGCTGAGGAACTAATGTTGGCAAAGCGCATCCCCTTTCTTCGGAGCCTGGTCTAAATGATTTTGAAAGAAGCTGACGGGGTGACCACCATCAGTCGCTTCACGGAAGGCCTGCACGCCAGCTTTGGCTATCGAAAGCCGGCCTTGCTGGTGCATCCAGCCGTGGACACTCAGCGCTATCAGCCTGGTCCGGGGCGCGGGGTGTTGCAACGATTTGGAATTCCCCCAGGACTCACACTACTGACTGTGGGGCGCCTGATGGAGCGCAAAGGTCACGATCGGGTCATCGCTACGATGCCTCGTTTATTAGAAAGGTTTACGACACTTCAGTATGCTATCGCTGGCGTGGGCCCTTATCAGGCAACTCTGCGCAACAAAGTGGACGCTCTGGGTCTGCAAGGTCGGGTGCACTTTTTGGGTCGAGTCGACGACGATAATCTGCCGGCCCTTTTCCAGGAATCTACAGTGTTTGTGCATCCCAGTATCGTTACATCAGACGGGGACGTGGAGGGCTTCGGGATTGTTTTTCTCGAAGCTGCTGCCTGCGCCATACCTATTGTGGGTGGCAATACAGGGGGTATACCGGACAGCGTGCACGATGGTGTCAACGGTTATTTGATTGGCACCGACGATGAACTTTTTGAGCGTCTGGACGACCTCTTGTCTGCCCCTGATTTGCGCCGCCAAATGGGCGAGGAGGGGCGAAAGTGGGCCTGCGCTTTTGACTGGGGTGAGGCGGCCCAAAAAGTCTGGGATTACTCTCTCGAGCGAATACCCGTCAGTCGAAATGGAAGCCAGTGATTGCATCCAAGATGTAGTCTTGTTCCAGATCGGTCATCTGAGCATAAAGGGGCAGACGAACGATGGTTCGCGCCGCTCGCTCGGCTACGGGGCACGAGCCAGCAATGCCACCCAATTGGATGCCCATGGGACACTCGTTGAGGGCCTGGTAGTGAAAAGTGGCTGTGATTCCGCGTTCACGAAGGTGCTGAATGAACTTTAGCTGATAGCGCTGCTCAGGCATCTGAAGATAGAACAGGTGCGCTGTGTGTCCCGCATAGGCCGGAATGTCCTGGCGGAGAATCCCATTTTGGCTGCACCAGGAGGTTAGTTCCAGAGAGTACCTTTGCCAGATCTCGTGCCGGCGTTTCTGGATGGACTGACGCTCGTGCAAGCAACTCAATAAAAGTGAAGCGGGCAGTTCTCCCAACAGGTAACTGGACCCCTTGTCTACCCAAGTGTATTTGTCTACCTGGCCCAGCATGAATTTTGACCGGTTGGTGCCCTTGTCTTGCAGAATCTGAGCGCGCTCAACCCAATCCTCCCGGTTGACCAATAAGGCGCCCCCTTCCCCGCAGCAGAAGTTTTTTGTTTCGTGAAAACTGAGGGTTGCCAGGTCTCCCAGGCTTCCCAGCGGTTTTTTGTCGAAGGTGCCGGCAAGGCCGTGGGCGTTGTCTTCGACTACCGTCAGGTGGTGCTCTTCGGCCAGCGCAGTAATCGCTGTCATTTCACAGGCGACACCAGCGTAGTGCACGGGTACGATGACCCGACTTTGAGGGGTGATTTTTTTCGCCAGCGACTCGGGGGACAAATTCAAGGTATCCGGGCACACATCAACAAAAATGGGACGAGCACCCATCATTACAAAGGCGTTGGCCGTAGACACAAAGGTAAAAGCGGGCAACAGCACTTCCTGTCCGGGCGTGATTTCACAGAGGAGGGCGCTCATTTCGAGCGCGGCTGTGCAGGATGGGGTCAAGAAAGCTCGTTGGCAGCCGCTTTCGCGCTCCAGCCATTGACAGCATTTCTGACTGTAGACCCCGTTGCCCGAAAGGTGCCCCGAGTCGAGCACCTGCCGGGCCAAACTGGCCGCGGAATTGGAGACATACGGCTTGTTGAAGGGGATATTCATTTTTGTGGTGGGTCCAGTCATCGGCCCGCTGTTCGCTGCAAGTCAAGCCAATCCTATGCTTTTCAGGACAACAAGGAGGGTCATTGAGCAACTAGAAGCTGAGGGAAAATGTTGGGCTTCCTTCGTAGACACGTTCGATTGCGCACTCGGGTGGCTGAATGCTTGCGACTTATGAGGCTGTTGGGCCCGACTGGGGCCGCGCTCTATTCCTGGCAGAGTTGGCGCCGGGATTGGTGGCCCCAGGACCGGCCCTACTGGCTGGTCAGCAAGGATTCTCAGTATCCTCTTCTGTGCCGTCCGGGTAGCAGCGATCTCTCGGTCTTCGACCAGGTCTTTTTGTTCCGAGAGTATGCAGCCCTGGATGACGCTAGCGAGGTTGACCTGGTCGTCGACGGGGGCGCTAATGTGGGCTATACCTCGGCCTACCTCTTGTCGCGCTTCCCAACGTGTCACGTAGTGGCTGTAGAACCTGACCCTTCCAATTTTGCGATGTTGTCAACAAACTTGCGTCCCTTTGGCGACCGGGTCACCTTGATGCAGGCCGGGCTATGGTCTAGTTGCACAGGTCTAAAAATTGTGGAGCAACCCTACAGGGATGGTAAAGAGTGGGCCAGGCAGGTTCGGGCGGTGATCCCGGGCGAGGCTCCCGATGTTGATGCGGTTGACATTCCCAGGTTGTTGCAGGCGGCCGGCCGGGAGAGGATCTCGATACTCAAGATGGATATCGAAGGCGCCGAGGCGGTGGTTTTTGCCGACGGTGCGGATCGATGGGTTGGCCTGGTGGACCGCATGGCCGTTGAACTTCACGACGACTCCCAGTTTGGAAACGCAACCAGTATTTTTTTGAAAGCCATTCGGGGACAGTCCTTCCTGGTCAGTAGCAATGGAGAGTTGACCCTCTGCAAAAGGGCCCTCCGGGGCCAGGATTCTGTGACTCTTGCGTGAAACGGTGACTACCTCATGTTGACCAAATCCAGAGTTGTGCTGTTGGCATGGATGTCGATCGTCCTTGCTCCTTCAGCGGTGGCCCAATCCGCTCAGGACCAGGCTGAGATCCGTAGTGCCTATGCCAGGGCCGCTCTGGGGGCTAAGTACAAGGTCGTGGACACGATGCTGTCGCTACGGGCGCCGGGATTTGAGACCTTGGCGCAGGATGGAAGCCGGGTCAATGCCGGAGGAGATCGAGCGCGTTGTGCGGCGTTGTTTCGTACCGCTACTCGAGTTCGTCTGGTCTTTGATGTGAAATCGTTTGAGACGAAAAAGAATGGCATTACGTGTTCGGCCAGGCATGTTTTCGAGGTGGAAACGGTAAACCCGATAACAGCGAAGTTGGAGGCCAGTCAGATCGAGAGCCTGGTAGAGGATTACTGGATCAAGACACCGGTGGGCTGGAAAATATGGCGAAGTCAGGTGAAGCAGCAACGAGTACTGAGCTTGCACAAATTCAAGCCTGACCCCGACATGCCGGTTTGGTGAATGTTTTGCTGCGGAGCAGGATATCGATTTGCCTCGACAGAAGGCTGAGTCAGATACAACTGTCAGGTCTTGCAACGGAGAGTGCAAGTGTGTTAGTGTATCCAGCGTATTAGAATGAATGGGTGGTGTGGATGATGTTGCGAAGATTTATCAAGTCTGTGGTGGGCTCGAGTGTGATGTGCTTGGCTCTTACAGCTGCTGCTTCGGCTCAGGCCATTGATGTGGTCAATCCCGACCCGAATCCCCCGTTCGAAAATCCAACATTCACGACGGCCGGTGGGGCGGCTGCGGATTATCTCAGCACTGCCGGAGCGAGTGGGTCCTGGAGTGGTGGTGCCAATATCGCCACCACCGCGACATATACCTCGGGGACGGTGGGCACCGTGTTTGGCGCTTTTCAGGCGACGGTTGCCACCGTAGTAGGTGCCTCATATGACATCAACTTCCGTTTCAATCACAATGATAATACATTTCTGCAGCGCCTGTCGTTTCTGTATGGCACGGCTGCGGATATTGATGCGAACCGAAATCTTACGATAGGCACCGAAGCAACTGGGTTAGGCTTTATTCATTTTCGCGAGGGCTTCGTGGCTACCAGCGCCAGCACCGTGTTCACCTTTATCGTTGGCGTAGCCAGTGGAACCGCTGCCTCCTGGACGATTCAGAATTTTGCCGTTACCACTCCCGAGATTGACGCCAGCAAGGCGACCATCCCGGTGGCCGTGATGCTGGGCGCCTGCCTGTTAGCTTATGACCGTCGTAAGTACTTCGTTCTTTCGAAGGCTGTTGGATAAGTCGCTCTTCATTTCGTGGGTCGAAATCTGATATGGCTTTCCCTTTGCGTTGTTTCGTTTTGTCTCGGATTTCTCGTCCATCGAGCGTCTCAGGGGATAGATCGGCGAAAGGCCGTTGCGAGTGTCAATGGCGATTTGATCAGCAAGCGCGAACTCGAGGAATACCTTTCTAAATACCGCCTGCAGGCCCTGGAAGAACTGCTGGAATTCAAGGTTATCCAGCAATACGCAAACCGCCAGAAAATTGCAGTATCCGAATCTGAGGTCAAGGCGCTGGGTGCTGTTCAAGGCGGTAGCAGCGAAGAGGAAAGACTAGAGAATTATCTGCGCGAGCGAAAGCTTCGCGGTGATTTGCTGATGAGAAAGATTATTCTCCATCGATTCACTTTAGACAAAAAGCGAGAACTGTTTGCCGCCTTATCTCCAGAATTGATGCGCTACACTTTGACGGTTCTCTGTCTCGCCAAGGCTCAAGACGAGAAGGCGCTTCGAGTACAACTGGCCGAGGGGGCAGACTTTCTGCGGACAGTAGCCAAATTTAGTCGTGAAGTGCCCCTGCTGGACAGTGATTTCCAGGTCAAAGAGGTAACTATTGGCACCCTGGAGACGATGTTCGGTCCGCACATTGCTTTAGTCGTTCCGGGCTTGCAATTGGGAGAACTCAGTCAGGGCTTCGCCTCTCCTTACGGCCGAATGGTTGTGCGCCTCGAAAAGAAGCTGGACGATTATTCAAGTCTGGAACCTCATTTAAACAATCTCATCGTAGAGTCGCAGCGGGCGGTGTTGAGCTACTATCTTATGACCCACGCCCGCGTTGAAACGGACTTCAATCCACTGCCGGGGCAGAAGTGGAAGCCTCAGGGCAAGGCCGAGCGCTTGCCAAAGCCAGCAGCGACTCCGCTTACGGGTCCCAATCAGTTGCCGGCTCCCTTGACGACGGGAACGCCGATCCCACAGGGCATACAGGCGCCTGTGTCGACCGGAACACTGTCACCTCCGACCTTGCCTCCACTGCAAACCGGCGCCCCCCCTGATCTAACGGGCGTTCCCAAGCCGACTGTGTCGGGTTCTCCAGTCGACACCTTGCAACGGCCTCGTTAGACCCTAGCAGGGATTTTGGCTGTGCCGTCACAGGTTCCCTTGATTTAACGGGACTTTGTCCAGGAAATGAGACCGATGAGCAAGTTGCATTTTGCGCTAGTGGGATGCGGGCGTATCGCTCAGAGACACGCCCATCACATCGACCAGGTGGGGGTATTGAAGGCCGTCTGCGACATCGTTCCAGAAGCTGCTGATAGCCTGGCATGCAAATATGGCGCCACGGCTTACTATTCGCTGGAAGAACTGCTGACGAAAGAAGGCCAGGTGGATGTAGTCTCGGTGTGCACCCCAAATGGTCTGCACGCTCAGCACTCGATTGCATCGTTGCGCGCCGGAAAGCACGTTCTGGTAGAGAAACCTATGGCGTTGTCTTCGCGAGACTGTGGTGAGATGATTAAGGCCGCTGAGCGTGCCAATCGTCGACTGTTTGCCATCAAGCAGAACCGCTTCAATCCCCCTGTGGCGGCCGTTAAGAACGCCATTGATGCGGGGACCCTGGGCAAGATTCATAGCTTTCAACTGAGTTGCTTTTGGAACCGAAATCCCCAGTATTATGAAAATTCTTGGAAAGGCACTCGCGAGTTGGACGGTGGAACACTCTTCACACAGTTCAGTCACTTCGTTGATTTGCTTTACTGGATGCTGGGAGACGTTCAGCGCGTCTATGCCATGTCAGGGAACTTTGCCCATCGAGGCATTATCGAGTTCGAAGACACTGGTGTAATCATTATGGAACTCGACTCGGGAACTCTGGGCACCGTCAACTATACTGTCAACAGTTATGAGAAGAATATGGAAGGCTCTCTGACTCTTTTTGGCGAGAAGGGTACCGTAAAGATAGGCGGGCAATATCTCAACGAACTTGAGTATCAGCATATCCAGGATTTCATTTTCAAAGATTTGCCAGCGGGAAATCAGGCCAACAACTACGGCACTTACGTTGGGTCAATGAGCAACCACGACAAGGTTTACGAGAATGTCGTACAGGCGTTGTTGAACAACACGGCCATCGCCACCAACTCGTATGAAGCCCTCAAGACCGTGGAGATTATTGAAAAGATCTACCAGGCAGCGGGGCGCATCCAGGAGGCTGTTCGATGAACTACCGCAGTCTCAAAGTGGGCATTCAAGATGTCACTTTTGGGGAAGGCGTCACGGTGATTGAGCCCTGTAATCTTTATGAATGCACCATTGGGTCGAATAGTTTTGTAGGGCCTTTCACCGAGATTCAGAAGGGCGTGGTGGTAGGCAGCCATTGCCGAATACAGTCCCATTCTTTCCTGTGTGAGTTGGTGACCGTCGGCGACCATTGTTTTGTGGGTCACGGTGTGATGTTTATTAACGACCTTTTCGCCAGGGGTGGGCCTGCAGGCGGCGACCAAAGTCAGTGGAAGCGCACAGTAGTGGGGAATCATGTTTCGATCGGCAGCAATGCCACCATTTTGCCGGTGGAGATATGCGACCATGTGGTGATTGGGGCCGGCTCGGTGGTTACCCGCCCTATTATGCGTTCCGGTATTTATGCTGGCAATCCGGCCCGATACCTGAGAGCAATTTCGTGAACCTGGACCTGCCGGCAAGGTGAAGATTCTATATGTAGGTCAGTCCAGTTCGGGACCATTTTCAGGACCCTCGGTACATATCCAAGAGGTGATTCGCGGTTTGACCGGACTTGGTCATACGGTGGATTATATTCCCTGCTGCCAGGTTTCGGGTAGTGTTCTACGGCAATTGTGGCAGCGTTTGCGTTTTGGATTGAAGGTTCACAAGTTGCTGCAGCAAGATCGCCCCGAATGGGTCTATCAGAGAGAGCAACTATTTGACCCTTTTGTTGCCCTGGCCTGTCGGCAATCTGGCGTGGCCTATGCGCTGGAAGTCAATGGTCTGATTCTTCGTGAACTGGGTCGCAGTGGCGCTCGCGCCTGGACTATGGCTCTGGTGCGCTTTTGTCAAGGTTGGGCGCTGAAGTCGGCTAAGGCTGTGATTTGCCCTGCCGCCAACTGGATGCGGATTTTGCAGAACGACTATGGGATGCGAGGGGAGAAGTTTCACTTTGTTCAAAATGGAGTTTGCCTGGATCAGTTTGCCCCCCAAACCATTGCTGCGGCACGTGCCAAGTTAGGGGTCTCTCCGGATGAACTGATTGTCGGATTTCTCGGGTCAGTTTACCGTAACTATGATTTTGAGCCCATATTCAGGGCTATTCAGGCCGTCAGTAATGAATACCCCCAACTTAAGGTACATATCGTGGGCCCCGGTCCACGTCGCCAGGCAGTCACCGAATTGGTATCCAGGCTGGGACTGGATTCCATGGTCGCGATCAAGGAGGGTGTACCCCACGATCAAGCCCCCGACGTGATTGCCACCTTTGATCTGTGTTTGATGCCATACTGCTCTGAAGTCTTGCGTGAGAATAATGGAATGTTTTCCATGAAACTTCAGGAGTACACGGCCAGTGCTCGTCCCTTATTGGCCCACGACCTTCCCAGCTCCGATTCCTATGCGGACGCCAATGAGTTTGGTTGGACATTTGCTCCTGACGACCCTGCTGGCGCCTTGCGGGCCCTGCACTCGGCTTTGCGGTCGAAGACCGAGAGAGACCTCCGAGGAACGGTGGCCAGGAGGTACGCCGAAGGTCTCAGTTGGACGGCGGTGGCTCAGAAGATTCATCAAATTCTCACTGCGTCGTAGGTGAGTCAAATGTTCCACATATTGATCCTCCCCTCTGAGGAGTTCGTGCCCCAGCGTAATCACTTGCTGGGAATGTTTCAATATCATCAAGCCCAGGCTTTGAAACGAGCAGGCCATCGAGTGGGGGCCTTGTCGATTCGGCAAAGTCTGTCTCTCCCCATGCTTGCCAAGGCTGTGGCACGGCGACTGTTCGGTCGCAGTTCCGCCAATGAACTGGGTACACTAGGGCTGCGAGAGCTAATTCGTCTTCTTTATCACAAGGTTTACCGGTTGGAGGAGTTGCTTTCGGTAGAGGAGGTCTCCGGAATTCCGATTGTCAGGGTTGAAGGATTTCTCTACTTTCCCGCTGGGTGGAGGTGGAACCCCTGGCTGCGCCGTGGCTGGCTGCAGGCTGGAATGGTTGCTTATCAGGCGTATACCGAGCGACATGGTCCACCTGACCTGGTGCACGCTCACAATGCCCTCAACGCCGGTCTGCTGGCACGCTCCCTCCGGGCTCGATTTGGTGTCCCCTATGTGATTACTGAGCATAGTTCCCAGGTTGCCAGTGGTCAGATTGCGGGGTCCCTGTGGCCCAATCTGGCGGCTGCTTATGCCGCCTCATCAGGTCTGGCCGTCGTTGGTGAGCGACTGGGCCAGGCGATTGACAAGGTTTTGGGCGACGGGTCCCCTGCGTGGGAGGTGATAGCCAATATATTGGATCCTCACTTTGAAAACGCGCCCTGGCAGGAACGGTCCCTGGATCCAGAGCCCTTCCGGTTTGTCCATGTAGCCTCTCTGCTGCCCATCAAACGGCAGATGGACCTGATTCATGCATTCGCCGAGGCTTTCGGATCTGACCCATCAACCGCTACTCTGGATATCGCTGGCGATGGGCCTCTGCTGGAGCAGCTTCAAGAGCGGGTAGCTCAACTGAACCTGACCCGGCGGATCCGCTTTCATGGCCGGATGGGTCGAGCAGAGGTCATTAGCTTGATGGACCAGTCACATTGCTTTGTGTTAAGCAGCCAAACTGAAACTTTTGGCGTGGTGCTGATCGAGGCTCTCTCCCGCGGACTACCCCTAGTAGCCACCGATTGTGGCGGTCCCAGCGGGATTGTCACAACTCAAAATGGTATCCTGTGTGAAGTGGGGGCCGTGGGAGCGATTGCAACCGCCTTGAAGACCATTAAGCTAGAATATCCTAAGTATGGATCAGCGGAGATTCGGGAAGATGCATTGCGGAGGTTTGGCAGTGAGAACTTTATCAGGACCATCACAGAAAAGTATGGCCGTGCCCTTTCTGGACCAGGACGGCCCATATTGTCAGTGTAGCCTGAGTCTGCACGACACGATTGCCGATCCGGACATTGAGTTTGACGACCGAGGCGTTTCGATTTACCACTACTATTATGAGGAAGCCAAGCAGCGCCACAACAGCCTGGGTGCCTGCACCCGGGAGCAATTGAATGGCGTTGCGGAGGATATGGTTAGGGCCGGACGGGGCCGTTCTTACGACTGCTTGATCGGCCTCAGCGGCGGGGTGGATAGCGCCTATGCAGCTTTGACTGCGAAACAGCTAGGCCTGCGACCGCTGGCTGTACACCTGGACAATGGCTGGAACTCGGAGATCGCGGTCAAGAATATCGAGAACATCGTCAATCGGCTGGGCATTGATCTCTATACCCACGTGATCGATTGGGAGGAGTTTCGGGATCTTCAGTTGGCCTACTTGCGAGCCTCCGTAGTGGACATTGAGGTCTTGACCGACCACGCCATTCTGGCCATTCTCTTTCGCCAGGCCGTGGAGCGCAAGGTCAAATACATCATCAACGGTTGCAATGTGCAAACGGAGAATATTTTGCCCTGGAGTTGGGTCCACCCCAAGGGGGATCATGTGAATATTCGGGCCATTCACAAAGCTTATAGCAAGGTGCCTCTGAAGACATTCCCTCTGCTGGACTTCAAGCTCAAAAGCTACGGAGACCGCTTTAAGCCGGTAAAGCACCTTCCCATCCTAAATTACCTGGACTACAACAAAGAAGAGGTCAAGTCTCAAATCACCGAGCAGCTGGGCTGGTGTGACTATGGCGGGAAGCACTATGAGAGCGTTTGGACTCGGTTTTATCAGGGATACATTCTTCCCAAGAAGTTCCGCATCGACAAACGTAAGTCCCACCTGTCTAGCCTGATTTTTGATGGGCAGCTTACCAAAGAGGCAGCTCAACGCGAGTTGGAAACGCCTATATATGATCCAACTCAATTCAATCTAGACTATGATTTTGTATTGAAGAAACTGGAACTGACCCAGTCTCAGTTCGAGGAGATCATGCGACAGCCGAGGCGCAGTCACTACGAGTTTGACTACGAAATGCCGTTAGCCCAGCGCTATCCAATCCTCAAGCCAGTAAAAAAGCTTTACCGTTCGCTTTTTCCACAGAAGAAATGAGCGTCGCAGTCGTGGATTATGGCGTTGGGAACCTCAACTCCATTCTCAATATGCTGAAGCGCCTCGGGATCGATGGTTATAGAAGTCACGACAAAGACCAGATTCGAGCCGCTCACGGTTTGATTTTGCCTGGAGTAGGTCACTTTGATGCCTGCCTGCAAAACTTCACCGCCAGTGGCCTGCGAGAGGTTGTGGAGGACCAAGTCGTCCAAGGAGCCCCCGTATTGGGGATTTGTGTCGGTGCGCAAATGATGACGCGAGGCAGTCAGGAAGGTGTGTTGCCTGGCCTGGGCTGGGTCAACGCCGATACCGTCAAGTTTCAGTTGGATGAGACCGAGTTGAAGGTGCCCCACATGGGCTGGTCTGACCTGAGCACGGTCCGGGCGTCCCCTTTGTGGAGGGACCTGCCGGAAGATCCCCGGTTTTATTTTGCCCATTCCTATCACTTTAAATTTGATGAGAGCGACCTTGTGATTGGCCAGGCCAACTATGGATACGACTTCCCTTGTGCTTTTTCCAAGGGCAATGTGTTTGGAATTCAGTTTCATCCGGAGAAAAGCCATCGATTCGGCATGAAAGTGCTCGAAAATTTTGCGAGCCTATCGTTTTCATGAAGCGAATCCGGATGATTCCCGTTTTATTGCTTCAAAATGGTGGACTTTACAAGACCACGAGGTTTCGTCACGCCAGGTACGTCGGGGACCCGATCAATACCGTCAAGTTGTTCAATGAGAAGGGTGCCGACGAGATTGTGGTGCTCGACATCGCGGCCACCAAGAGCGGCAAATCGATCGATGTCAAAAAAATCACCGAGATCGCCAGTGAGGCCTTCATGCCTATGGCCTATGGCGGAGGGATTCAGACTTTTGAGCAGGCCAAGGCTGTCTTCGACGCAGGCTACGAGAAGGTGGTTCTGAACACCAGCGCTTTCGAGTCCCCCCAGTTGATATCAACCATCGCGGGGACCTATGGAAGCCAGAGCGTGGTCATCTCCATCGACGCCAAAAAGGTGTGGTGGGGAGGCATGAAAGTGCATGTGCGTGCTGGAAGCAAAAACACGGGGCTCTCGGCTGTTCAGTTCGCCCGGCAGGTCGAGCAGCACGGTGCCGGTGAAATTATGATTACGGCAATTCACCGCGACGGAACTTGGGATGGTTATGACTTGGGGCTCATCAAATCAGTGGCCGAGCAAGTAGACATCCCCGTCATCGCCTGTGGCGGCGCGGCTGGAATGGACGACTTTCGGGCTGCCGTGAGCGTGGCTGGGGCCTCGGCGGTGGCCGCTGGCAGCTTTTTTGTTTATCAGAAGAAGAATATGGGAGTATTGATCAGTTTTCCCAGCGAATCCCTCAAGATCCCCAAGGGGTCAAGGGCCGTCGAGTTTGATGGGCTTGCTGGCTACGGCCAGGCATTGTCCCAAAAACGGGTGTAACCATTTGGGTCGTTTAGGGTGAAAGAGCTGCGAGGTAGTGGCTGCTTCGATTTTTTCAAACCCTGCATCTAGAAGCCTCTGGCGCCACCAACCGGGGGTATGCCAGTCCTCATCGCGACACAGGTAGCCGCTGCCATACACGTCACGCGGCTGAGACCTCAGGCGAAGCCAGTTCCAACCGCCAGCCCGACCGCCGGTATTTTTGGGTTCCACAAACAGTTGTTGGTAGACGCGCCAGATCTGCAAGATATTGCCGTCGACAATTAGTATTCTGCCTCCGGGCTTTAAAACTCGGTATTGTTCCATGAGGGCCTGAATGGGGTAGGCAAAGTGCTCAAAGGCATTTTCGGTGAAGACACAGTCAAAGGATTGATTGGGAAACGCAAGGCTCTCGGCGCCGCCTAATACCGTATTGACATCGACCCCCATGGCAGAATAAAGAGCCACGAGACCAGTCCTCAAGTCACTGCTAATTTCCAGGGCGGTTGCATGAACCTTCCTTCTTGACCACTCGAGAACGTCCAGGCCGCTTCCGGCGCCTACAGACAGAAAGGAACCTCCCGCGGTAAGGCCGGTCAGGTGGAACAAAGACGCTAATTTCTTTTGGTAGGCCAATCGATTGGCCGCAATGTATCGAGCCCTTTGCTTTGTGAATTCAGCCACATCCGGGTTGTCCCAGAAAGTGTGCTCTTCGAAGCAAAACTTGGGAAACCAGGGGGCCGTTTGAGCGGCTTCGTCTATCTGGCGCATGAGGCTGTCTCAGTCATTTTCGCAGGCGGTGTTCCCGCTGGTCCCGGCTGACTCCTCCGGGAGGACTGGCAGAAGGCTTTGAGTAAGGACGGTTGGCATGATTTCGGAAGACCCTCCCTATTTGTTGCATCAGGACCAGATCTGGAGGCCGGAAGCTGGCGTTCAGCATCGAGAGGAGGAATTTCATCAGGATGCCTTTGATGTTTTGCTTAACATGCAGAAGCGCCATTTTTGGTATAGAGGACGCCACGCATTCCTACTGGCCGCGTTGCGCAAGCTACTGGGGAATTCAACGGGACTGGCTGCGATCGATTTGGGCGGGGGATGCGGCGGCTGGGTCTCCTATCTAAATCATCGAGAGGGCCATCGCTTCTCTGAACTGGCCCTGGCGGACTCGTCACAGAGGGCCCTAGAAATGGCGGGTTCGGTTGTGTCATCCAGCAACAGTCGGTATCAGATCGACCTGCGCAGTTTAGGTTGGCGAGAGCGCTGGGATACGGTCTTCTTGCTGGATGTGCTGGAACACATCCCGGACGACGAGTTGGTACTACGACAGATATGGCAGGTTCTTAAGCCCGGTGGGATGGCGTTTATTACGACCCCCGCTCTCAAGCGCTTTTGGGGCAAGAACGATGAGATCGTCGGCCACCATACACGTTACAGCGCGGCCGACTTCCGACGCTTTGCAGTCAACTGTGGCTACCAAGAAACAATGACCCGTTACTTTATGTTCTTTTTGAGCCCACTGTACTTGATCTCTCGCATGCTTGAAGGAAAAAAGGCAGGCCAAATGTCTGAGTCCGAGGTCGCAGCTTATCTGAGCCGCACCCACGCCATCCCGAGGAGCCCACTGAATGAGATCTTGTCGGCTGTTTTTTGGGCCGAGTCACTGGTTGGTCTTGACTGGTCGTTCCCTTGGGGGACCTCGGTTCTCTGTGTACTCAGAAAGCCGACTCCAGACGATTGAAGGAAACACCCTCTGTCAGGAGAACGCCCCCGACCGTGCCTGAGAGTAAGTTCAAGTCTGTGTCGGTCATCGTTCCAGTGTACAAAGGCTCTGCCTTGCTGGATGAGTTGATAGACCGGATCTCCGCCGCTCTAGGCCACTTGGTAGAGAATTTTGAAATTTTACTGATCAATGATGCCAGTCCTGATTCAAGCTGGGAGAAAATCCAGGAGTTGGCTGACCGGTTTCCCTACGTGCGCGGAGTGGAACTTATGCGCAACTACGGGCAGCACAACGCGGTGCTCTGTGGCATTAGAGCAGCAAAGTATGAATTGACTGTTACCCTGGACGACGACCTCCAGCATCCGCCGGAGGAAATCGCCAAACTGTTCCATTGTCTCGAATCGGGGGGCCACGATGTGGTCTACGGGGTCTTTGATCAGGGCCGTCACGGTCTGTTACGCGATCTGGCTTCGCGGATGACGAAATTAGCGATGCAGAGTGCAATGGGAGTCGATGTTGCGACCAATGTTGGACCTTTCCGGATTTTTAGAACCTGCCTCAGAGATGCGTTCTCAACTTATAGGAGCCAGTATATCTCAATTGATGTGCTGCTGACCTGGGGGAGTTCTCGGTTTGGCTCGGTCAAGGTGCGACACGATCCGCGGCGCCACGGCCAGTCCTCCTATACTTTTGGAAAGCTAATGATTCACGCTCTAAATATGGTCACCGGATATAGCACGTTACCTTTGCAGCTTTCAAGCCTGATGGGATTTTGCTTCACCGGGTTGGGACTTACCGTCCTGCTGTACGTAATATTTCGCTTTGTAGTGGACGGTAACGTCGTGCCCGGCTTTCCTTTTCTGGCATCCATTATCGCTATTTTTTCAGGAGCTCAGCTCTTCGCCCTGGGCATCATCGGGGAGTATTTGGCCAGGGTGCATCTACGAACAATGGATCGACCGTCCTACACCATTAGGGATACGACACCTAATGCTGGCAACGTTTGTCAATCCGCAACCCAAGCAGCTTCGGGTCCAATCGTCATCTAGGAGGAGCACCTTGTCTCAGCAACTCTCTTTGGAAGAAATCCGTGAATTCTGGTCACAGCAGGCCATATTGCACGGCCAAAAACCGGATGCTTCATGGTCCGATTATCGAGTGATTGAAATGGAGATCCGCGAGATTATCTCCTTTCTACAGGACGGTGATCGGGTTCTGGATGTGGGGTGCGCCAATGGGTTCTCCTCAATTCAGTTCGTAATGAGCAAAGCGCTGCGTGTTCACGGGGTCGACTATATTCCGGAGATGATCGATATGGCCAGACAAAGGCTTTCATCGGCCGCGCCCGAGGTCAGGGAGCGATTGAGCTTTGCGGTCGGTGACGCTATGGATCTGTCGGCTTTCAGGGGGCAGTACGACAAGGTTGTTGTAGTGCGCGTCATCATAAATCTAGGGGAATGGCCTGACCAACTGCGTGCCATTCAAGAGTCTTGCCAGGCGTTGAAGCCCGGCGGACTTTTGATTATGTCCGAAGCCACGATTCAGGGTTGGCAAAAACTCAACGACCTTCGACGGGAGTGGGGCCTGGAAGATATCGCGATGCCCGGATTCAACAATTATCTAGACTGTGACAAGGTCGTAGAGTCCCTCTCTCCAGGAATGAAGCTCGAGAAGATTGTGAATTTCGCCAGCACCTACTTTGTGGGAACTCGGGTACTAAAGCCGCTTCTGATTCGCTCCTGTAAAGTCGCCCAGGATGCAGCTTCCCCGGACATGGAGTTCAACAGGTTCTTCTCTATGCTGCCAGCAGTCGGGGACTACGGGACTCAAAAGCTATTTGTGTTTCGAAAAAGCTAGGGAGTCCGCTTGGTGAGCACCGAGAGGGTGTCGTAAGCCACCTCGATGGGAAAATCCAGGTGGTTACGCAAATACGGGATTCTTCGGATGAATTTGTTCCAGGCCAGACGCGTTTCCAGCCGTCCTTTGGGAGGCCAATAGGCGTAGGAAGCACCCGGGATGAAGGTTGTTCGTGGGTCTCTCTGCAGGATCTGTTCCTTTTCCAATGAGTCAAAAAGACACAGATCGACCTCCAGGTCGAGTTCTTCCGCCAAGCTGCGAATTCCATCTGGGAAAATTCTCCAGCAATCAATGGGACACTCGTGATAGGGCCAACTGACCGGGTTGATGGTAATGACTTTTCCTCCCGGCCGGGTCACTCGTTTGAGTTCGCCCAGCCAGGTCCAGATTTTCCGCACATGTTCAATTACCTGGCCCGACAGGACGATGTCATACTGGTTGGATTCGATAGGAAACTGGTATTCTGAGGTCAACGTATAGGTCAACCCGGACTCGGCCGCTCCAACCCAGTTGGTGCCTGCAAAGTCGACCGTATGCCAGGTCATGGTAGGGTTGTTGACAGCTTTTTGCCAGAATGACGGGATCCCACTGGGTCCTATTTCGAGAACTTTTAGGCCATCGTTGAAATAAGCCCTTGCGTGTTTTTGAAAAAGCAGCTCAGAATTCAGGTGCACAGGAATCTCCTTTGTGGTGGTCGGGAATTTTTTGACAAATCATAATTTCCGTCGTTGGACTTTCCTGAAGCACGGTGACCAGAGCTATTTCGAGGGGAAACAAGGCCAGGCCGGCTAAGTAGCCGAGCAGTTCATGTTTTGACACAATCCGCTCCAGCAAACTCCAGAATTTCCAGAGCCAGCGGTTCTGGCTGTCGACCGGGGCGTTCATCAGCCAAAACATGGGGGATCTGCTTACGACTCGCAATCCATTGCGCGTCAGGATTTCTTGAATTTTCGCCAGCGAGCGACTGGACTGGTGGGGGGACGTTTTATCAATGGTCCTCAAGAAATTGTCGGAGTAGAAAAACCAGCCTCCAATTTTTAGGCAGGACTGAATCCGCTGAATGGCTCGCTCGAAGCGTTCTTCTTCGACAATATGAAAGAGCACATCCATGGCAGAGACGGCGTCGAAGGTTTGCCCATCCAGTTTGGGGCAAAATTCGTCGCCCACATCGCCCTGAAAAAAACAGAACTCAGGAAATTTGTTTTTCAGGTTACTCACGGCTGTGTGGGTAATGTCGACTCCCGACAGGGTACGACAACCCAGCGTTCTCCAGCAATCCGCATAGAATCCCGTGCCAGCCCCGATATCGAGCACGCGCCAGTCTTTTATCTGGGTGCGTTTCGAGCTGAGGGTTCGCAGAAATACCCAGCGTCTCACTCGGTACATCCACTGGTTGAAATGCCGGCCCAGGCCCAGGTAGCCAACTCCGCTGAGGCTATAATCTTGGCTGAGACGTTGCTCCCAATAATTTTGCACATCCTGGCTGTTCATGATTTTCCTAGCCGCAACTGCGGTAAATGAAGTCTGCGTGCTGCTGGTTGGCGGATTAAGCTAGTCTTCCTGTCTGCGCGCTCGTCGTCAGACGGGAGGATCATCTTCGTGAACTGCGCAGTTGTGGCAATTGATTTTATCCGCGAAAGGTCAAAATGAGTGCCAAAGTAACCTGGCTGCTTCCCGTAAGAAACGGCATGCCGTTTCTTACCGAGACGCTCCAATCCATTGAAAAGCAGAGTTTCCGCGACTGGGAGGTGCTGGCCTGGGATAACGGTTCAGACGACGGAACCTTGGAGGTTTTGCAGGACTGGATACCCAGACGTTTGCCCGGGCTAGTGGTGTCGGGACAGCCTTTAACGCTGGGAGGAAGCTTGGCGGCCATGATTGAGGTGGCCGACTCCGAACTGTGCGCGCGCATTGATGCTGATGATGTCAATCTCGAGGAGAGACTGCAACTGCAGGTCGATTTCCTGCAAAGAAATCCGGCAGTCTCCGTTGTGGGCAGCCAGATTTTGCTGGTTGATGAGCGGGGCTTCAGCCTTAACCAGCCCCACTCCGTTCCTCTCTCACACGCTGACATCGTTTGCTCCATTTTGAGCCGCACTCCCATGGCCCATCCGACGGTATTGTTCCGTCGCGCCAGCATCCTTAAAGTTGGAAACTACCGCGATCTGGAAGAGTGGGGCGGGGCCAATATCGAAGACTACGATCTGTGGATGCGCACCGCATCAGGGGGCGAAACATTGGCAAATCTCCCGGAGGTGCTGCTGCGTTACCGCGTTCATCAGAACAGTTCCACGGAAGTTTCCATACGCATGAATCGACTGAGCAGGGCGGGCAATCTTTGCTTTCAAAGAAACTCCCCCGCCCTCTTTGGTTGCACGGAGCGGGAGGCCGAGCAATTGCGAGCCCGCAGTCACCGACTGGCACTGCCCGTCCTGCTCAGGATTGCGCGACATCTGCGCCTGACGCAGAGATTCGAACCTTTCCGATCTCCAGCGTTTTCTGAAAGTGTGGCTCGCCTACTGGCCTCTCGGGACGTGCTGACACGCCTCTATGTGGCGGGTCGAGCCCCCCAGAGATACTCTCTGTTGCGCGAGATGTGGTCCATTGTTTTCGACGTAGTCGAGAAATTTCGAAATTTCGGGGTAGACGCGCCTCCTGTCTCCTGATCCTTGGAAGTTGGAGGGGACCGGCTTTGAGGAGAGAAACCCGCTCGCCTGGGACTGAGAGGATACAAATCTCTATGCAAACAGCCGCGTCTAGAATTTTGTTGACAGGCGGATCAGGCTTTATTGGGTCGCACCTTACCCGGCACCTGCTGGCGAGTCGTCCACAGCCCCAGATTGTAAACCTCGACTTGTTGACCTACTGTGGCAATCTTAGCAATCTTGAGGACTGCTCCTGGCAACCGAACTATCGCTTCGTCAAAGGCGATATCTGCGATGAAGCCCTGTTAGACCAGTTGTTCCTGGATCATGAATTTGACACGGTGATTCACTTGGCCGCCGAATCTCACGTGGATCGCTCCATCGTCAATCCTTTGGAATTTGTGCGAACCAATGTGCTGGGCACCGCCTCTCTACTGCAGGCGGCTCGCAATCATTGGAAGTCAAGCTACGCGGGAAAGTGTTTCTATCATGTCAGCACAGATGAGGTCTTCGGGACTTTGAGCGACGGCCAGGAGGCGTTTAAGGAGACGACGCCGTACAGCCCTCGCAGCCCTTATGCTGCATCCAAAGCAGCATCTGATCACCTGGTTCGCTCGTTTCAGGAGTCGTTTGGGCTCCCTACCAAGGTCTCGAACTGCTCCAATAACTATGGCCCCAACCAGTTTCCTGAGAAGTTAATCCCACTATGCATTAACAATATTTTGACGCAGAAGCCGATACCTGTGTATGGGAGGGGCGACAATATTCGGGACTGGCTCTATGTAGATGATCACGTGACAGCCATTGATTTGATTTTACATCGGGGGCGTGTGGGGGAAACCTACAATATTGGCGGTAAATGTGAGTTGCGCAATATTGATTTGGTGAGGCAATTGTGTCAGGCCATGGACCAAGAGTTGGGGCGGCCCCCCGCATTTTCCGAAGGTCTGATTCGCTTTGTGGAAGATCGCCAGGGGCACGACTACCGTTACGCGGTAGATTGCTCAAAAGTCTGCTTGGAGCTTCAGTGGCAGCCATCGGTTTCGTTTGCCCAGGGCTTGAGGCGCACGGTGCAGTGGTATTTGGAAAACAGGAAGTGGGTTGAAGAGATTACCAGCGGCGCCTACCAAACCTACTACGAACGGCAGTACAGTCTAAAATTGGCCGGACCAGGTCAAATCAAAGGGAGTGCATCGTGAAGGGCATCATACTGGCTGGCGGACGCGGAACACGACTTTTCCCCATTACTAAGTGCCTGTGCAAACAGCTACTGCCCGTCTACGACAAGCCTATGATTTACTATCCTTTGTCCGTTCTGATGATGGCGGGTATCCGGCAAATTTTGCTAATTTCCACACCTCAGGACTTGCCGCGTTTTGAGCAACTGCTGGGCGACGGTCGCCCGTGGGGAATCGAGATCTCCTATAAGGAACAGGTAACCCCTAACGGGTTGGCTCAAGCCCTGGTTCTGGGGGCGGATTTCGCCGGACTCGATCCGGTGGCGCTCATACTGGGGGACAACATTTTCTACGGTTCAGGATTACAGCCCCTTTTGCAGTCTCACCTGGAGCCCGAAGGAGCGGTGATCTTCGCGTATCGGGTGTCCGACCCTGAACGCTATGGGGTGGTCGAGTTTGATTCGCACGGCAAGGCGATTTCCATTGAGGAGAAGCCCTCGGCTCCCAAGTCGCACTACGCGGTGCCCGGGATGTATTTCTATGACTCCGGCGCCGTGGAGTTGGCAAAGAATCTCCAGCCAGGGCCGCGCGGCGAGTACGAAATCACCGACCTGAATCGTCTCTATCTAGAACAAGGTCAACTTAAGGTCAGTATTTTGGGTCGCGGTACTGCGTGGTTTGATACAGGAACGTTCGATTCACTGCTGCAGGCCAATCAGTTTGTTCAGGTAGTGGAGAAGCGGCAGGGCCTCAAGGTCGGGTCTCCGGAGGAAGTAGCCTACCGCATGGGATTTATTTCAGGAGACCAGCTTGAACATATCGCGCAGCCCTTGCTGGCCAGCGGCTACGGCCGCTATTTGATAGACTTGCTCCAGGATAAGGGTGGATACAATCCATCCGGTCCCCGGCGGTAGGCCGGGCCCCTTACCAGAGCCACCAGTCTTGCAGGAGCAGAACCTGCAGGGCGATGCAGAGGTTGGATACGGAGTGGGCCAGTATGGCATTGGAGAGACCTCCGGGCAAAGTGGCTACACGAGCGTAAGCGACGCCAGCAACAACTCCTCCCAGCCAATTGGTATGCAGGGCACCGAAAGCGAGTGAACTGAGCAGCGTGGCCAGCAGCGGCGCGGAGCTATCGGGGACAGTTTCAAATTCCCGTTGTTGAAGTCTCTTGAGCAAGTAGCCGCGAAACGCCAGTTCTTCGACGATTGGCACCACCAGCACGCCTCCCAGACAACGAATCAGGACCCAGACTGTCGCTTCCATGGTCGGGAGAGCGGTGTAAGGGGATGTACTCGCTACTTGTTGCTCGAGCAATATCCAGAACAAGTAGACCAGCACTCCGACCGCCAGACTGGGAACCATCTGAGGTCGGGTCAGTCGGTTCCAGATGGGCTGACGAAATTGAATCAAGAACATCAAGCCTAACAGAGGTTTGATCAGGTACCAGGTGTTGAAGTCCGCCCGCATGGCCTCGGCCAGGATTGTGCCCATCAGGGTGGCCAGTAAGGGAGATAGGTATGGGAGAGCCGGATAGGCTATCGACTCGTGAGGAGCGCTCTTGTGCCTGAACCACCTGCTGGTCTCTGCCAGGTAGATCAGCAGCATTCCAGTTAGGGTAAAGGATAGCCAACCGGCCTGAGAATGAAAGCCCCGAATGGCAATTTCGGGAGAAACTTTAGAACCGATCAATACCAGGGCCACAAGCCGAAGAACGTTGACGCACCAACTGGCGGCTGCCCCAATCACGAACAACCAAAGGGCGGTGGGAAACACCACCTCTGCTCTTCTGATGTACAGGTAGACTCCCAGTAGCACGCTAATCAGTCCAATTCCCTCGTAGCCGCTGCAGCCGGGTTGTATCTCGATGACGAAATAGGGGGTGCCCAGCATCAGTTGTTGAGGCGAGGCAACCGTGTCTATCATTAGAAAAGTCAGCAACGCATCCGTGGCCGCAAAGGTGACCCCGGCAAATGAATGCCAACTAGAGGAAGTGTAACTGGCGATAGCGGGGGCCATCAGACTGATACCTATAGCCTGGGCTACCCAGCGCCCCTGGATTTTGAGGTGCACCCACCATTGCCCTAAGGGTTGCCAGATGAGCAGCCAGGTAATCCAAAAGACTCCGGCTAAGAAGGTCAGCACAACTGCGGTGGTTAGCGGATGCCAGTTGCGAACACCCCAGTAAATCCACGACATGCTGACCTGAAGGGCCAAATAGAAGACAACGTGGATTCCAAAGTAGGTCCATGAATATCGGGCTTTGGGTCCTTGTTTGAATCTGCGGGGGGTGATTTTCCACGTTAGAACGGCCACGGCCACAAAGGTGAGCAAATTGTGGTAAAGCGGGATAGGCACAAGCCGGCGCACTTCGGTTCGGACGTCGTAGTTGGCGACCAGAAGAAACTCAAGCTCGGAAATTAGGAGCAACAGCAGTCCAAAAGGTCTAAGTGATCGGAGCCAATTCATCACTTTGCGCCGGTAGCCCTGAAGTGACTGAGCAGACCGATACCGAACGAAATGAACAGCACCGGAACGCATAATAGCGCCACCGCCGAGCGAGCTGCAACGGCTCTTTGCAGTTGCTTCCAGCTGTCAAGCCACCATCTTCTCCATACTCGGTGGGGGAAATGACGGGCCAGAAAAAAGGCTTCGTTTCTGGCGAAGGAGTAGCGCAAGTAAAATTCATGCCAACGCTTGAGTTCACCCAGGCTGTTGCGAGCATTCAGGTGAAGGGCGTGAGCCTGGGGTTGATAGGCCAGCAAGCCTCCTGCTGCTTTTAGTCGAAGGCAAAGGTCGGGGTCTTCGCGATGATTGGTGGCGACGTAGGCAGGATCGAAGCCCCTCACCCTGAGTAGCCAGTCTTTGCGAAACGACATATTTCCGCCCGGCAGGAAGTCCACGGCCAGGATGCCCCCACCGTCGCCAAAGAAATTGGCGCAGACCTCTCCATCGGGGGACACTTTCCCGATGGGCTTTGTGGCGTCGTAGGGCCAGCGCGCATCCGTGATTCGTCCACCAATCCCCGCGTAGTCGGGACGTTCCTGGTAGGCTTCCAGCAGGCACTCCAGCCAGTCTCGATCAACCAGGCAGTCGTCGTCTAGAAATGCAACAATTTTTCCCGTGGCCAGTCGAGTGCCTTCGTTTCGGGCCTTGGGCATCTGTTGTCGGCCGGCCGGAAAATGCTGATGCAAAAGACCTGGGTGGTTGGATATGGGCTTAAGGACGTCGGAACTGTCAACCACAACGATCTGGCGGACTGGGAGCGTCTGGTTTTTCAGACAGTCCAGGCAACGCTCCAGAACGGACGGCCGGTTACGGGTGATGACAACCACGGACACGTCATCCGCGGTCAAGGTTTCCCCCTGGTCGCAGTCAGTCCCTCGGTGGCTCGAATGAGCAAGCCGTGGCTGCCGCCTTCAGAGATCTTCCGGGCGGGCACGCCGGCGATACTAATATTTGCTTCCAGGAAGTCTTTGTTGACGACACTGTTGGCCCCGATGGCGATTCCACTGGCGATGTGGATTGCTCCGTAGAGTTTGGCGCCAGGTCCAATGTAGATGTTGTCGCCCAGCGTGGGGGCTTCCAGGGGGGCTCCGGCCGCAGAGCCGATGTTGACGTCCACATGGATTCTACAGTTGGCCCCAATGCGAGCATTTTCATTGACCACGATAGTGCCATAGTGTGCGATGCTCAGTCCCGGCCCGAAGACGTGCAATGGAATAGAGAAGGCTAGTTTGACCTTTTGGCGCTCAAGCCACCAACGGAAAACGCGGCGACCCATCTTCACGGACAGAGGTGGCCGAGGCAGACGATCGAGGTACTCGCAAATACGGAGCGCGGTTTGAAACTGCCAAATCACATCCCCCCTCAGCAGCACCTTCCAAAGAGGCCAAGGTGGGCGCCTGAGAGCCAGGCGGTCGGCTTCCAAATAGAAACTTAAGTCGTACTCTGACACGGGCAGTCGTTCGATTCGTCGAATTCGGTTCCTTCCGTGGCCAGGGAAGCTGGATTTCAGCGAGAAGCGCGCCCGCAGATTATTGCTTGGCGACCGCCATCAGTCCAGGGAGTGCGTGAGCGTTAAATACAGAGCGGCCCCACCAGTCAGGGCCAATAAGCAGGAAGCTCCCTCCAAAGAGCGACTTGGCGACTTTTTGGTCTTGATTTATGCCATTACCGTCGGCATCACGCCGGAGTTCGACTTTTTAGGCATCCCAAAAGTCCGACTCACCGATCTACTGCTTCCTTTTCTGTTGCTGTCTGCGTCAGGCCCCGCTAAGAACTTCTCTGCCAGATCACTTGCCTTCACCGGTGTGTTCTTGGGTCTCTTTTGCTGGTACCTGGCCTGCTTGTGCGCTTGGGGTAAAGCAGGGCTCACTCCCGGGCTTTTCTATCTGGCCAAACGGTTTGTCTTTTTTCTTACTGCTTATTGCGTGGCGCGCAGTATTTCCAGCGTCGTTTCTTGGAACCGCATCGTGCGGATCACGGTGTTTGCCAGTCCCTTGCTCAGCTTTACCGTTTTGCATGAACTCAACTCTAACCTCAATTCAGGCTCGATCCTGGCTACCGGAGAATACATGAGGGCTTCGGGCATCATTGCCAACCAGCAAACTTCCAGCGCTTTGTACATCGCATTGACGACCTGCGTGGCACTGGGATGTATTGGGGCATTCAAGGATCCTTTCTGGAAAATCGCATGCGTCGTCTCGATGTCGACAGGATGTGCTGCCATTTTTGCCACCGGTAGTCGGGGCGGCCTGGTGGCAGTTCTCATAGCCCTGGTCTCCACCGCAGTACTGCGACCAAGACAGGGGTGTGGCGTATTGGTGCTGGGACTGACCGTGGGTCTGGCCGCCTGGACATTTACACCTGGGACGCTTCAAGAGCGTCTTTCTGGCCTGCTTCCAGAGACACAGATTACACTGATGGGTATGGCGGGCCACAAAGAGGACGTGCCTGAGTATGGCAGCTCTTCGATCTATGATCGGCTGATTGTGGCTACCTATGCTGTTCAGACCTTGCTGCCGCAGGCCGGACTGATGGGCCTGGGGGCGGGCTTTAAGAAGTTGGGCTCCATTGATAATTTCTACTTAATGGAGTGGATTTCACACGGTTTTATTGGATTGTGTTGGTGGCTCTGTTTTCAGATTGCTATCCTGGTAGGCTGTTGGCGCGTGGCCAAGACTGCCACCGACCCTGTGGAAAAGGGGGTCGCATCGGGAGCGGTGAGTGCTATGTTGGTCATGTCCGCAAGCGGATTTCAGGGTGATAGTTTTTTCTTAATTCGCCCCACCGAAGCTCTATCACTCTATCTGGGCATGGTTGCGGCTCGAAGGGCCATGCGACCCTGATCCCCCCTGAGCTCTGCCAATCTCTTGACAAAGCTCAAGGCCTTCAAGATGTGGATTGTCCAATCAGAGAGAAGCGGCGGTTTCCAGGGGCTGGGTGCGAAGTAATTCGGGCCTGGAGCGGAAATACTCTACGGTATCCGACACCGTGCGCTCCAAGCTGAATTGAGGACGCCATTCCAGGCGGCTCAGTGCCTTCTCAACATCGGGTACGCGCTCGGTTCCCTCTTCATACAGAGGGCCAAACAGGTCTTTGGGATCTATCAGTTCTATGTCCGAACGGCTCCCCGATATCTGAACCACCAGTTGGGCCAGCTTCAGAATCGAGACTTCGTTGGCGGGATTGCCCAGGTTGAGCACCATGTTCGACTTTGCCCCTGTCATTATGGCGATGAGTCCGGCCACGATGTCTCGCACATCCGTAAAGGCTCGGATTTGCGACCCATCGCCGAATACCGTCAGCGGAGTGCCGTTTAAAGCTGCAACTACGAAGCGGGGCAACACGAAGCCTCCGTCGGGCAACTGCCTGGGTCCGGCGATGTTGAACGGACGGACCACGTTGACGAAGAGGTCGGATACTCTGGCCTTATTCAGGGCTGCGATCTCTGAGGTCAACTTGGCGGCCGCATACTCCAGTCGAACTGTATACTTAGAGGGAACCACACAGTCAATATCTTCATGAAGAGTACCTGTTTGACCGTAGACCTCGGAAGTCGAGGCGAGCAGAAGTCTGGACTTCTGGCTCAAGGCCAGTTTGGTCGCGATGTCGCCGGTCAGGATGGTTGCTCGGGCGATTTCCCCTGCATGTTGAAGAACGCCGGCAGGCCCCACGTGACTGGCCAGGTGGTAAATTTCATCGAATCGGTACCCGGACAGGCGTTCTTGGCAGTTTTCTACGGAGTCGACGATGACTTCGCACACATTCCGGTAGTCCTCTGGGGCAGCCACGTTGGTGGTCAGGTTGTCAACCAGCACCAACTTGCAACCCTCTTGGGCCAGCCGGTCCGCCAAATGAGATCCGACGAAACCCAGTCCGCCCGTAATCAATACTGTCTTCACCATTAACCTCCCGCGCTTAGACGCGCGCTTTTATCCACTTGTTTGCGCCCTGGCCAAGATAGCTCGGGCACCGTCGACCGTGACCAGAACATTCTCCTATAACGCGACGACATCCTACAGCGATGTCCCTCGCAGACTACTCTGTATCTCCCCACAAAGAGGAAACTCGACCCCAAAAACCTTTGGAAGGTCGTCTTTCAACGGAATCGGCCTGTGGTTCGTAACCGTAACCATAGCCAGTGCCTACGGATTTGCCCTTAGCGCCGTAACCGTAACCATATTTGTTGCCGTAGCGCCCCGTGCCGTATCCGTACCGTTCACTGCCGTCAGTTCCGTTCAGAATAACTCCCATAACCGGAATATTGTGGGATTCGAGGGACTGCCGCACGTTCATCTCTACGTCGCCGTCCCACTGTCTTGGGTTGACGACCATTGCCGTGGTGTCCATGTGAACGCCCAGCGAAAGTGCGTCGCTACAAGCTGAAACCGGCGGCGTGTCAAAGAGACACACATCGCATTTGGCACGCAACTGCCGACAAAATTCTGCCAGTGCCGGGCGCCCCACCAGGTCGCCTGGACTCTCTTTGGAGGTCCCCGCCGGGACGATACGTAAGCGCTCGATGGATGTTGGATACAGCAACTCCTCAATGGCGACCTCTCCAGACAGGAAATTGCTCAGGCCGGGACGGTCGTTGAGGCCAAACAGCTTTGTGAGGGTCGGTCGACGCAAATCGCAATCAACCAATACGACATCAAGAAACAACTGAGTGAGGGTCGCCGCCACATTGCAGCACACCGAAGATTTGCCATCCCCACTGAAAGAACTGACGAACATGATGGAGTGCACCCCACTTGACAAAGCCCTTTGTATAGAGGTCCTTAGTCCTCGGTAACTCTCAGCGACCATCGAGCGGGGCTCGCTCAATACCGCCAGCATCTTTTCAGGTGACATAGATACTCCTAAATCGGCATCTCTGTTGCATATACGTCGCGGTCGCCGAGACAATCCCTCCAAAGGAGGAGGCTCTGCCGACGCAACAAAAGGAAACGCCGTGGATATTTGGCGTGGACTGAAGCTCATTCGAGCACAGGCGATACCGTTCTTTCTGGTCAACGTATTGGTGTTTGTGGCTATTATGGTGGCCCCGCTGTTTGCCACCCAAAAACTCACGATTTTTAAGTCTTCCTCGAAAGTCTTGATCACGCCCACCACGAGTGCTGTCACGCTGGCCGGTGAGCGTCAATCTGGCACCGTTAAAAGTTGGTTCGCTGATGAAGCGACCTTGAGGACGCTGCTATCCAGCCAGGACCTCCTGGATATCGTGATTCAGTCGGCGGGCTCGAATGAAAAGTGGTCCGATCTGCGCGAGCGCATCGAATTGGATATCTTGTCCAGCAGTGGCGGGAGTCAGGTCAGTTTGCTTGAAATTTCAGTTTTGGCCCACAAGTCTGAGGAGGCCCGAATACTGGCCCTCACTCTTTCTGAGAAGTTTATACAATATATTCAGCAATTGTCTGCCGCAGAACAGGACAAGTCGGTAGTCTTTTTAGAGAGGGAGCGCCGCAACGCCGAGCGCGAAGTGGCGCGCGCTCAAAAGAGAATGCTGAAGATCGGTATTTTGCCGCGGGTGGCCGGTCCCGACCCCATTGAACAAAGTTGGGTGCAATTGCAGGAGAAGCGCAGTGAGATTGAGCGTGAACTGGCCCTGGCGGAAGCTGAAGAAGAGCAGATTTCTATTATGGACGGGCGCCCTACTGAACTGAGTGGAGGGGGGCCTATCGCCGAGTCGGTAGCAAAGGAACGACTGAAGCTGGCTGAGTTGCGAGAAATTTACACCGACCGTAGCCCTCAGGTAGTGGCCCAGTTGGCCAAGGTGGCCAGGCTCGATGAGTTGCAAAACCGAGAAATGGGCTCTCGAGTGGGAGCCCAGCGCGAGGCCGCCAGCCGCAAGACTCAGAAGCTCAAGAGTTTATTGGTCGAGACGGAGACCCGCTTGAAAAAATTGGAAGCAGGTCGCCCCAGTGCCGAGAAACACCTGGAATATGCTAACGAAGAACGCCAGTTGAACATGTGGCAGGAAAATTATCTCGACTTGACCCGTCAACTCTATCGGGCTCGCGTCCTTCAACAAAGCAGCCGAAGGGAGGGCGCTTTCACGATTGTGGAAAAACCTCAACCAGGGCGCCTCGTTTCGGGTCCGGCCGGGGGGTCTTCTCCGTTGTCACGCGTGGCCATGGCCATTCCTGTGGCGCTGTTGGTGGGATTCGCGGCGGTGGTGGGCATGGACTACCTTTCTTCCAGTATGAGGTTGGAGCCGCGTATCGAAGAGGCCCTTGGCCTCCCGATCATCGGGAGGATTCCCTGCCAGACTCAAATTCTGACCGCCGATTGGGAAGAACTCAAGCAGACCGTAGGTAAGTCCGCTCCGTCAGGCAGTGTGGTGTCTGACGTTAAATGATTTTGGAAACCCTCGATAGTTGCGCCTCCCGTCACTTTGACAGGACCGTCGAGCTAGTGAGACAGGGCGAGTGTGGTCTGCGTCTCTGTCAACGATGCTCGATGCTCTGTGTCAGCCCTCGCCCAACACCTGAGTTGCTGGCTCAGATCGACGAAGAAGATTACTTTGATGGCACCGGAAGCCTGGGCAATCCCGAGGGGTATTTGTCTCAAGCGTCTGGATACCGGGCCAGATCCGGGTTTATGGTCGAATGGATGCAAAAGCTATGTAGGCTACAAGGCGGGCGCTGGTTGGATGTTGGATGTGGTCCGGGCTTTCTGGTCGAAGCAGCCTCCAAGGCTGGTTATGACGCTTGTGGCTTGGATGTCAGCAAGACCGCCGTGAAGTTTGGTCGAGAGAATCTTGGGCTGAATCTTGAGGTAGGGCATGCCGAGAACCTGCCGGAGTGCATTTCGGGCTCTTTTGATGTCATTACGCTGTTCGACGGCCTTTTTCATGTTCGTGATCCGCGTATGGTCCTGAATTACGTTCACGCCGCGTTGAAGAGCGGCGGGGCATTGTTTGCCGGTCCGTTCGATTTGCATCCCCCGGACTGGAAGCCGCCGACGGTTATTCGTAACATCGAGAGTTTGGGTATTCCTGAGCACGTCAGCTTTGTAAATCAGACTTCGATGGAATTTTTGCTCAACGAATTAGAATTTCAGGATCTTCGCTTTTTGCCTATGCCAGAGGCGCCTTCCACGGTACTGACCCAACGATTTGGCATGGCACCCCCCTGGTTGATGGGCATCCTCCGCAAATTAGTTAGACGGGTCGGTTTTTTCCTTCACCGTGCTGCCTCTCGCGTTGTTAATCGCAAAGCAGGTTGTGTTTTTGCAACCAAGGCCGGATTCTAACCCAGATAAATGCTAAGTAAATTGCTGCAGGTACTGACCCCTCAGATGCGCCGGGAACTGCCGTGGATGCTAGCCGCTTTTCTATTGACGGCCATCTTTGAGGTTTCAGGTGTGGCCGCCATCTTGCCTTTCATGATGTTGGTTGCCAAGCCCGAATTGATGGAGTCCCATACGGTGCTGCATCAGATTTACGTGTTTTCCGGGCAGCCGTCCCCCCGAGTCTTTATTGTCGCCGCGGGGCTCGGGGTATTGGGAACGTTGGCGCTAGGGAATCTGGTCGCCGCGGCCACCACGTGGTTTAGTCTCAAGTCGATTGGGCGTGAACACGCGGCGCTGTCCGAGGGCCTGCTTACCAGGTACCTGTCCAGTCCATATTCGTGGTTTCTGCAGCGCAACACCGCCGCACTCAGCCGCAATGTACTCTCTGAAGTCGGCATTATCCCATTCGCCATCGTTCTACCGCTGCTACGCCTGCTCTCAAGACTGTTGGTCGTCGGGCTGATCGTGGGCGGTCTGGTCTATCTGAATCCCTTGGTGGCACTGCTTACTTCAACCTCCTTGGGTCTGGCCTACGGCATAATTTGGTCTAGAACCAAAGGACGCATGAGTAGTCTTGGCAAGGACCGAATTCGAGTGGAGGCCGACCGCTACCGGGTTGCCGCCGAGGCGCTCCAGGGAATCAAGACGACCATGGTCTTGGGGCGGGAGGAAAGCTTTCTAGACCGCTATCGCCGGTCTGCCAAAACGGCTGCCGACATTCAGGCCGCTCAGGGTATTCTGAACGAACTACCGCGTTTTCTCCTCGAGACTCTGGCGTTTGGTGGGGTCATCTGCATCGTGTTGGCGCTGGTTGCCCAAGGAGAGGACCTGACGGATGTCTTGCCTACGATCACGGTTTTCACTGTGGGTGCCTATCGTCTGCTGCCAGCACTGCAGCAGGGTTTCAGCTACTTGGCCTGCATCCGCGGTAACTTGCCTTCTCTTGACTACATCGTTGAGGAGCACTCCCACTTGGCGGCAGAAATTCGCCACCTCCATCGGCCTGCTCCGCTAAAATTGGACCGCCAGATCGAACTGAAGAACGTGACCTTCAGCTATGCTGCTGCCGGAAATCCTGTTGTTCAGGATATTTCCCTGGTCATTCGTCGCAACACCAGCATAGCCCTGGTTGGCTCCACGGGGTCTGGAAAGACCACGTTGATGGATCTTCTACTGGGTCTGCATCAGCCACAGTCCGGTTCCATGCAAGTGGACGATGTGGCGCTGGATGGAAACACTTTGCGTGGATGGCAGGCCAATGTTGGCTACGTCAGTCAGGACATCTTCTTGTTGGATGACACAATTGCCGCCAATGTTGCTTTTGGGGTTGCACCCGAAAGTATCAATATCCAGGCAGTAAAACGTGCGCTTCAACTGGCTAACTTAGATGACTTTGTGAATGCGGAACTGGCTGATGGCTACCTGACTCTGGTTGGAGAGCGGGGCGTGCGGCTATCCGGGGGCCAACGCCAAAGAATTGGCATCGCCCGTGCGCTCTACGCGGACCCTCAGGTTTTGATTTTTGATGAAGCGACCAGTTCTCTTGATAGTGTGACAGAGACTTCAGTCATGGAGGCCATTCAATCGCTGGCGACTCAGAAAACGCTGATCATGGTTGCTCACCGGCTCTCCACAATTCAGGACTGCGATATCATCTACCTGTTGGCTGGAGGCAGAATCGTAGACTCAGGATCGTATCACGAACTGCTTGAAACCAGTGACGTTTTTCGTCAGATGGCCAAGGGTTCAAACGCAGATCAAGGAGATCCGCAGACGGGAGCGCCAACGAGCGTGAGCGTAGGCTGATCGTGCCAAAGATTCCTATGCAGGTCGCTGTGGCAGCTACCGTCATCACCCTGTTGTTTGCCAACGGGCTTTTGATTGCGCCCTACACGCTAAACATCGAGTCTATCTATGGAGATGAAGGCGTCTACGCTCGGCACATCGAGTGCTTTCTTCAGGGGCAATCTCCCTACATAGGCTTCAACAGCCCCTATGGGCCTTGGGAATTCATCATTATGAAAGCCCTCTTGGGACGTGATTCGTTTACACTGCTGGACTTGCGACTGGCGGCCGTGTGTCTCAACTTCGTCAGTATGTCTTTATTGTTCGCTGTAGGCATTCAACTTTTTGGAAAGCGCTCTCCTTATGCCCTGGTTCCCCCAGTTCTACAGGGCGTATTTGGGCCCCAATTGGCCGGCAATGTAGCCTACGTAGATTTCACCTGCCTGCCATTCCTTTGCGCATGGATTTTCGGGCTGAATGGGGCCCTGAATGGCCCAGACGCAAGGTGCCGAAATATGGCAGCCTTAACTGGATTTTGCACAGCTGTACTGTGCTTCACTAAACCTCAGTATGG
The DNA here is from genome assembly GCA_018780265.1 of bacterium. Classification (GTDB taxonomy): domain Bacteria; phylum Vulcanimicrobiota; class Xenobia; order Xenobiales; family JADMJV01; genus JADMJV01. The sequence continues at coordinate 138,108 of JADMJV010000068.1, read as the reverse complement.
ACTTGGCTGCGTCACGGTGTGCTGGTCAATGGCTTTGAAGAGCACCCCCAGGCCACTGAGGTTTATGCCGTTGCTCGCCGTGCTATTCATCCTTTCAGGCAGCCATAGACATCCGGCTTTACTTCTGGTGTTGGGGGGGGCCTGGGTGTGGTTTCATAGCCAGGAAGTAAAGTCAGAGGGCAAGCTTGGACCTGTTGAATTTGCGACGGGCTTTTTTCTCGGATTGCTCCTTTTAATCGGTATCGCCAGCCTTGAAGGGATGTTTCTCAACGTCCTGTTTTACCCCATGTCGATAGCGAAGTCAGCCTCAGGGGTGCGAGGTCTGTGGTCAAGCGGAGTCCAATTGATTCCACGCGACGTTCAATCGGGCATGATATTGGCCTTGCTCTTTTTCTCCGCGGTCAAGTGGCAGGGTCCCGTCTCTGTGGCCATACAGAGAAGCGCACAGATTATGGGTTTTTTGCTATTTTTCTTCTCCTTCGGCAGCCCTCCCCTGATGCTGATGATTCGAGGGGTTCAGAATGGCGAATTGTCTGAAGTCGTGCTCCCGCTTTTGTGCATTGCATTAGTCGGGTCCTTAGTTGCCTGCGTATTTGAACTGGTCCGGACACCCCTTCATTCAGAAGTTGACTTTGTACTCAGGTCGGCGGCCATCATTTGTCTGGCAGCCTCCTACGATTTGGCGTATATTCATGCCCGTCTGCTGGCGGTAATTTCATTGCCTCTATTGTTCCATCTACGGTACGCAAGGCCCGTTCTTCGGTTGACTTATATCGCATCGGGTCTAGCAACCGTGGGTCTGGGTCTGGTGATTGCAAATCTTCCCTATTATCTGGATTTGAGGCAAACGATAGCCATGCGACGACTCATCCCAACGGATTATGGGGCATTGGATGCCGTCAGAGGGAGGATCTACCTGAAGCGGTCGGACTTCCAAAAGTACAGGGATCTGATTGAGCACACAAATGGTGAACCTTCCGCCAAAAGGGAGGTCATCGACGTCCCGGGATTGGCCTTTCTGCTGGGCAACTACACTCAGTTTCAAACCGATTTTCCGGGTTACAATTTTGCGCTGGGCCTGTATCCAGACCCGCGCAATTCATCCAAAGAGATTCTATTACCGGACTATTTGCGATACCATGAATATGTGACCAAAGCCCAACGCTATCGTCCTCTGGAAGCGCGTGGCGGAATCTTGATACTTGGCCCCCGGCGGTCAGGGGATTGAAGCCTCGTGCAAATGTGCCGCGCAATACGCTTCATAGACTTCTCTTATACCTTGAGGTAGAGCGATCTGAGGCTTCCAGCCTAGAGAAAAAATCCTGGTTGAGTCAGTTTGCTTTTTCGGAGTTCCATCAGGTTTGCTCGTGTCGAAATACAATTGGCCCGCATAACCTATGACCTCTTTGACAATGTTCGCCAATTCGAGGATGGTCACATCTTCGCCGCAACCCACATTGATAATGTTTTCGTCGTCGTAGGTTTCCATGAGCAATAGCAAGGCTCGGGTCAAGTCGTCCACATGCAGAAATTCTCGCCGTGGAGTGCCGGTCCCCCAAATCTCGACTCGGCCTGCGCCAGTCACCTTAGCCTCGTGAATTTTCCGAATCAAGGCCGGCAGGACATGAGAACTGGCGAGATCGTAATTGTCGTTGGGTCCGTAAAGGTTGGTTGGCATGGCGGCGATGGCGCACAGTCCGTGCTGGATTCTAAACGCCTGAGCAATCTTGATACCAGCGATTTTGGCGATGGCATACCACTGGTTGGTAGGCTCGAGCGGACCCGATAAAAGAGACTCTTCCTTGATGGGTTGGGGGGCCAATTTGGGGTAAATACAGGTGGAGCCCAACATTAAGATCTTCCGGACAGGGTATCGGACGCAACAGTCTAAGACGTTGGCCGCAATCAGGGTGTTATCGTAAATGAAGTCGGCAGGCCGGGTGCTGTTAGCCATGATTCCGCCTACCGTGGCGGCGGCCAGAAACACGTATTCGGGTCTGTGTTTACCAAAGTAGGCGCGAATTTCGACTTGCTCTCTTAAGTCGGCTTCACTCCGGGGCACAACCAGCAGGCGGGAACACCCTTTCGATTTGAGCGCCCTCAGAATTGCGGAGCCTACGAGGCCATTGTGGCCCAAGACTAAAATCTTTGAGTTCAGATTCATATTGTTGCCATCAGTCAAAAAATGCCGAGTCCAGGTCGGGTGGGAGGTCCCTAGGTTGCTTGGACCAAGCGATGCTTTTTCTCGTTTTGCCCAGCTTTGCCTCCTGTAAACTCGGTTCAAGCTTAAGCGCCTGCTCGAAGTATCCCTGCGCCAAGTCCGGCAGGCCCTGTGCGAGCATACATGTTCCCATTCGTGCCAGCAAATGTGGCTCGTCAGGCTTTAAGTCCAGACCTCGCGAAACGAGTTCAGCGGCTGACTCTGCCTTTCTCTGACGCAGAAAGGACTCAGAGAGTAGCAAGCCAATTGCGACACTCCTGGGTCGTTCCTTGAGGCGGGCCTCTAGACGATTATGAGTGATTCCCGCTTTGCCAAAGTCCTGTTGTAGGAGGGCCCACTGAGACAGGGCCAGATCGTAGTAAGCTTGATCCTTTGGCTTGGTTGGCTTGCGGCTGAGCAGGTCATTGAGCAATTCCTCCGCCCGCTTGGTCTCGCCCTGTTGAGTGGCGGCGAGGCTAGCCAGATATTGGGACTCGTAGTCTGCAGGATATTGCTCAACAATAAAATTCAACAGCCGGTCCGCTGCCTGGGACTTCTGGTCCGCCAGGCACGACCGCGCGGTCTGACGAGCCAGTCTCACCGCGTAGTGGGTGTCTTTTTCGCCAGCGGACCACTGACCCAGCAAAGAGACGGCCCGCCCTGGATGAGTCTGTTCGAGGCTGCAGAGTATGGGCAGGAGCATTTTTTGGGTTTCTTCCTCTGTCACGGAACCGTGATACAAAGTGCTGGCGGCGTCTTCATACTTGTTTTGCAGCAGTTGGAGTTTGCACAATTGCTTGTCCAGTCCCTCCAGATAGGGGGCTGCCTTCTGGAGATCCAGGTTTATCTTCTCGGCTTTCGAATATTGTCGGGTAAATTGATAATAGTTTAGTAAGGATCGCAAGCCTCGGATGTCCTTCGGGCTCAAATTCACCGCCGCCAAAAGGTCCTGTTCGGCCGCCAAGTCCTTGTGCTGAAACTTCTCTAGTTGGGATTTTAATTTTCCCCTGGACAGGAGGTGTGACATGTTGGTCGGTTGCAACGCAACCGCTCTATCTAAAATGGGCAGCGCTTCTTCCCAGCGTAGAGCATCGAGTAAACGCTGTGCCTCCACCACATTGCCGTTGGCTCGCTCAGCAATTATCCCTACAAAGATGCACCAACAACCCGATACGACCAGCAGCGCCACCAGCACAAGTTTGCTGGGTGACTGACCGGGTTTCCCTCCTGGTCCAATGGGTATTCCTTGCAGCAGACCCAGAAGGAGCATTTCCCAGAAGACCAGGCACGGTACGCTCACGGTGAAGTTGAAGAGGGCGAACCCCAACACGGAAAAGACGGCCCCCAAAAGACAACCGGCCTCCCAAGGCGCCAGGTTGTGGCGAATCAGCCGAACGGCTCGCAATACAATCAGACCCAAGAAAACGAACATCAGGAAAAATCCTGGCCACCCAATCTCAACCGCCAACTCCACATAATCATTATGGGCGACATTGACATAGATATAGTCCGGCAAGACATTTCGTGGGCGAAACTGCTGATAAATCAGAGAAAAGGTGCCTGGACCACTGCCGAACACTGGATTGGAAAAACTGGCCTTGACGCCGTGCGTGAGCACGTCTTCACGCATACTCACGCCCTGGTTATCCTGCCCTTGTTTGAGCTCTGAGATTCTACCGGCCAACCCGGATGCGAATCCCGTAATCAGGGCGATAACAACCATGAGAAGAACAAGCCCTAAAGCTTTTTGTAGACCCTTGCGGGTGTGTTTTTTGTCAGCCTGCCTTGTTTGGACCAGTACAAACACTACAAGGCCTACCGCCAATCCCAAGATTCCGGCCCGGGAACCAGTGCGAATCACCGCCAAGCCGAGAACTACTTGGGACAGGCCGCCCAGCAGGACAAGGCGTTTGGTCGAATGCTGGAGCAGAATCATGGATAGAAAGAAACCCAGGAGTGGTATCACGCAGAAAGTGTCGGCGTTGGAAAAGGTAGATGAGAGTAACCCGGTGGATGTGATAAGTCCATACAGAGAAGCCATGTTGGCCGTCAGTACGAGCCCCAGAATCAGTCCCAGCCAGAGATTCAGGGAACTGGGGCTGATGGCTGCCAATAAGAACACTCCCAACCCCGCCAACCAGGACGCCAGGGTTTGCATGCTGCGGAATTTATCCACGCTAAACTGGCTGACCAGAACTAGCCACAAACCCAAGGCCAGAGTCGCTTGATACGTGAACATTGCTCGAGAACTGGGGCGATGCCGCCACAAAGCCAGAGCTGAGGTCAAGCAGCAGAGCCCACCCAGCGCAACCGTGTAGCCAGGATAGGGCCGCGTTACGCCGGGACCAAGCCAGATAGACACACTCGCAAGTAAAAGAAGCAGCAGGACTCCCAGTGAATGCCAGGCAGGCACACGCGATCCGCTGTTAAAAACGACAGGTGAGGGGGGAGCGGGTCTGTTGCGAAATTTTCCCGACTCTAATGTGTCCACAGAACGATCTTTCCGACCTCACCCTGGGCTTTTTCAAAGGCACTCATCGGCATCATCCTTGTCCTGTAAAAATTGGGTCGTGACGCAGCGGACCTTGGTGTGCCCGAGTCAATTCAGCCCTGGCCATCATGGCAACCAATTCCTCGAAACCGACCTCACTCGTCCAACCCAGATTGATCCTCGCTTTACTCGCATCGCCCTGGGTGCATTCGACATCTGCTGGGCGAAGTTCTGAAGGGTGAATTTCGATCACTTTTTTGCCGGTGTTGTAGTCGATCGCTCCAACCTCTGCGCCTTCTGAGCCTTGCCATTCTAATTGAATGCCCATGGTGCTGGCGGCGGCCTCCGCAAATTCTCGCACGGAGTGCGTCTGTCCTGTGGCCAGGACATAGTCGTCTGCTGAGGCCTGTTGAAGCATCAGCCACATGCCCTTCACGTAATCTCCGGCAAAGCCCCAGTCACGCCGGGCGCTAACGTTGCCCAGTGCCACTGGCGCTCCCTGAGAGCGCGACCAGCGAGCCAGTCCTGAGCAAATTTTTCGGGTGACAAATTCAATTCCACGCAATGGGGATTCGTGGTTGAAGAGGATTCCTGAGCAGGCAAACATTCCATAGCTCTCTCGATAGTTGATCGTAAGCCAATGGGCATAGAGTTTTGCCACCGCATAAGGGCTGCGAGGGTAAAAGGGAGTATTCTCGTTCTGCGGCACGGCCAGCACTTTACCGAACATTTCCGAAGTGGACGCTTGATAGAATCGAGCCTCTGGGATTGTAGTGCGCATCGCTTCCAATAGGCGGGCTACACCAAGGGCATCCACATCGCCGGTGTGGAGTGGTTGGGCGAAAGACTTCGAGACAAAGCTTTGGGCAGCTAAGTTGTATATTTCCGTCGGCCGAATTTTTTCAAACAACAACTGGATGTTGCTGAATTCTAACAAGTCCAGTGGGACGAAATCGATTTGATTTTGGATTTTCAGCTCATCGAGGCGCCACAGATTGGGGCTAGCGGTGGGCCGATGAGCTCCATAGACTTTGTATCCCTTTTCCAGCAACAGTTTAGACAGATAGGCACCGTCTTGGCCTGTCACCCCGGTAATCAACGCGCGTTTATCAGGCATCTATCCTCCAAGAATTCGCATACCCTCCATTGGCCATCACCGGGAGCGCTTCATTACTCGAAGCGCGCGGAAACTCCTACTGGTAGAAAGCTTTGATGGACTGGGCAACGTGGGCCACTTGCTCTCTGGTCAGTTCGGGAAACATTGGTAAGGACAGAATTTCCAGACTGAGCCGAGAGGAAACGGGAAAGTCCTCGGGCGTCTTACCCAGATATCGATATGCCTCCAGAAGTGGGAGGGGAGTTGGATAGTGAACGACCGTTTCTATTGTCCTCTCTGACAAGAAATTCATCAGTTCTTGGCGGCGCTGACAGCGAATCACGTACAGGTGATAGCTATGGTACGTGTCTGGCCTGCAAACGGGAGGGACTATCTCGGGGATCTCGGCCAGAGCCTCCTCATACCAATTTGCCCGCTCGGCCCGTGCTTTAGTCCATTGCTCCAAGAACGGTAGTTTCGCCAGTAGAATGGCGGCCTGCAAACCATCAAGACGGGAGTTCATTCCTTCTATCTTGTGCTGGTGTTTAATCAATGCCCCATGACGAGCGAACATCAGGCACTTTTGAGCCAGTTCGTCGTCATTGGTCACGATGCAACCGGCGTCGCCGTAAGCACCCAGGTTCTTGCCTGGATAGAAGCTAAAGGATCCCGCCACTCCGAATAGCCCCGCCCTGATGCCTCGGTATTCGGAGAGGTGCGATTGGGCACAATCTTCGATCAGGCTCAATTGATATTTGGAGCACAACCTGCCCAGAACTTCCATCTCGCACATTTGACCTTGAAGGTGAACTGCGATGATGGCCTTAGTCCTGGGGGTGATGGCTGCTTCAAGCAGATTTTCATCCAGGGAATAGTAGTCAGGATGTACGTCGACAAAGACTGGACTGGCACCAGCCAGCGTGATAGTTTCGCTGCTGCTGATCCAACTGTTGGCGACAGTGATCACCTCGTCTCCCCGACCAATCCCGAGCATTTTCAGAAGGATGAACAGGGAATCCGTCCCGTTTGCACAGCTAACGCAGTGCTTTACGCCCACCAGACGTGCGAATTCTTGTTCGAACTGGCGAACAAAGGGACCCCCTATGAAGGCGGTCGTTTCAATTACGCCAGCGATCGCTTGATCGATCTGAGGCTTCAAGCTTTGATATTGAGCCTTCAAGTCTACAAAGGGCACTCTCATAGACGTCTCCACAATACTAACGTTCTAAGATTCTCGCTTGGGAAATGCATCATCTGGAAGATGCACCTGGTATAAGGCCAGGTAAAACAATCCAATCGGGCCTAACCATTGAGCGATTCGAAAGGCCGTCGCTACCTCAGGACGGGTCACGGTGAGGTAGGCCAATACACCATAAAGACTGGCCATAGCATACATAAGCCAGAGAGCCGCTTGATTACTCAGGCCCAGGGCCCGCAATCGATGAAAGGTGTGGTCTCGGGCGCACATTTTGATCGGATCGTCCCATCGCCGATAGCGCCCATCCAGGCCCCGGCTGATCAAAATAAAGCAAAAATCAGCCAATGGAACGAGGACCAGGGCGAAGCCGATCACCGCTGATTTCCATCCGATTTCCGACCACTGCCCTAATATTGCCAAGACGGAGAGGCCGAAGCCCAAAAATAGACTGCCGCTATCCCCTAAGAAAATCGAGGCCCGAGGACGTGGATAGTTGAACACAAGAAACCCGATGCAGGCCGCCGCCAGCACCAAAGAAACCACAGCCAGGTCATGTTGCCAGGTCACCCAGGAAATGGCAAACGTGGTCACACAAGAAATGCACGCCAACCCGCCTGCAGCCCCATCCGCATTGTCAACTCCATTAAAGGCGCTGGAGACCAGGCCGATCCACAGGAAAGTGAGTACCAGCGCAAATATTCCCGTTGATCCAAACACATCCAGGTGGATGCCATATTTCCAGAGGAACCACGCGGCAATACCAAGAGCGGACAGTTTCAGGTTTGCACTGACCCCGACCAGATCGTCCAGGAGTCCAACGAGCACAAGTCCGGTAGCCGTGTAAAGCACCAGGTGTAACTGCGGACTCAAAGGCCCACAAAGGCCGCAACCGATCAGAAAAGACAAGAAGACCGAGACCCCACCCAGGGTCGGCGTGGGCGCCTCGTGTTGCTTGTGTTGACCTGGTTTGTCCAATAATCCGATAGTTTGGGTCAGTCGGCGCACCAGGTAGGTCAGGACCACCGAACTCAGCACGGTTACAAGAAAAGGGAAGATGATATAGCGGATAACATACATAGGCAGCATGGGGTCCTGATCAGAGAGTGGCAGCGAAGTCTTGCAGCGCCGACTCCTGTTTGGCGATCTTTAAGTCCTCGGTGACCATCAGCTTGACCAAGCCGGGAAGATCGACCTGAGGAGACCACCCCAGAATACGGCGGGCTTTGGAAGGATCCCCCTGCAGGTGGTCAACCTCGGCCGGGCGGGTATATGCAGCGTCAAAGCGGACATAGTCCGTCCAGTTGAGATTGAATTCCTTGAAAGTCAGATCTAAAAATTCGCGAACGGAGTAACTCCTGCCCGTGGCTACTACATAGTCGTCACCTGTGGGCTGTTGGAGCATCAGCCACATGGCCTCGACGTAGTCGCCAGCAAACCCCCAGTCTCTCTTAGCGTCAAGATTGCCCAAAGTCAGGTGCTCCTGCAGTCCTGTATGGATGCGACAGGCGCCCAAGGTGATTTTCCGGGTAACGAAGTTTTCGCCCCGCCGAGGAGACTCGTGGTTGAAGAGGATTCCGTTAGAAACATGCATTTGGTATGACTCACGGAAGTTTACGGCGTAATGAAAAGCCGCAACCTTGGCCACGGCGTAAGGACTTCGCGGCCAGAAGCGGGTCTCTTCAGACTGCGGGGCTGCTGCCGACCCGAACATTTCGGACGAGCCCGCCTGATAGAATCGGACCTGTTGGCCGGTACTGTCGCTGTAGTCGCGAAGTGCTTCCAGCAGGCGCAGTGTCCCGGTGGCAACCACGTCTGCGGTATATTCTGCCTGGTCGAAGCTGATTTTCACGTGAGACTGTGCTGCCAGGTTGTAGACTTCTGTGGGCTTACAGTTGGTAAAAAGTCGACGTAGACCGCTGCTGTCAGACAGGTCTCCGTAATGCAGAAAAAACCGTGGGTCCGGGCCAGCGCGAAAACCCTTCAAGTGGTCGATGCGACTGGTGTTGAACTGTGAAGTCCGACGGACAACACCGTGGACCATGTATCCCTTATTTAGTAGAAACTCCGCCAGATAAGAACCGTCTTGCCCCGTGACCCCTGTTATTAGCGCGCATTTATTCATTCTGAGTATCCACATTCACTGAGTTGGGGGTTGTCCATTCTGACGGTTCGTTTGTTCTCCTTTGTTAAGTCCTGAGGCCCCTACTTCGAAGTGGAAACCTTTTTCTATTGGGCTTGGGCTGCAGTGACTGTTTCCCCGCGCAGCTCGGTGGGATGGCCCGTCCATTTCGGGCAGGTTGCCTACCTACCAGCACAGGTTAGGCGCCCACGTAGGCGAGGCTGGGAATGAGCACTTTGTGGCCGGGTTCCGCGAGCCGCAGCGGCTGCGTGGGAGAGTCGCTCTTGAAGGTCTCCTGGGCTTCTTCCGGCCCCAGCAGAGGCCGACTATGCGGGATCTTGTCCATACACTCGATGGCTCGACCCCTGCAGGGCAATCTCCCGGGTGAGCTCGGGGCCTACATTGAAGAGGGCGTCGAGCACCGCCAGGTTGGCCGTGAAGCCTGTGTGCAACTGAGGATAAGTGGGGCAACTCCAGTCAAACAGGTGCAAAGGCATCCCTTGCTGGACGAAGACCTGCGGGTCCAGATAAGCCTGCAGGGCGTGAGATCCGGACAGGTAGCTGTGGCCGCCGACGCTTTGAACGATGTCCACCAGGCGTTGGGTGGATGTGCTGGTGACTTTTAGTGTGGAAGAGCGCACCACCTTGATGGACAGGCCCAGCGTGGTAAGCAGCCACTCGATCATGGCGCTGCAGGGGTCAACCAGATTGGGCCAGGGGTTTGCGTAAAAGCCCTGCACGTCAGCCTCGTAGGCAGCGAAGTAGGGCGCTTTGCGATAAGCCTGCTGCAGGGATGCCCAGTGCTTTTTCCGCCAACCGTTGTCGGCCACTTCCACCTGCGAGATAAACTGACCCAGCTTTTGCTTGACCGGCGCGGTCAGCACCAGCGGGCCCTGGGCGGTCTTGATTTTGTTGCGGTTTTGCCAGCCGTTGCGAGTAAATTCTACATCGTCCAGGATGACAAAGCAGTCACTCAAGGCGATCTTGCCCAGGTAGGGCAGCCATGGCAGGTAGTGGGGCTGATGGATACTGACTCTCACAGGGCGGTTGGGGTTCCTCGGCAGGTCGGCTACTTCCTGGCCCATGTCCTACGCCCGCGTGTTACACCTGGTTCCGCCGGGGGGCTGCCAAAAGTGTCTTAACATCGGGACTCAGGGCAAAGCTTGGGCCCTATCGAGATTTGCCGGCATGGCCCGCAATGGTAAGTATCGTGTCCAAAAACGCCTTCAATTCAGGACACATCTGAGCTGCGGTAGCTAAATCCTGATTGCGCAGAATCCGCTTGGCGTCACGCGGTTTCACGTATTTCTTCCCTTTACTGCCAGTCCGGAAAACCTCGACAAGGTGATAAGCGGGCGGTTTGCTATGGTTGACTGATTCCGGGGCGCCGGCCGGCGGCCGCCGATTGCTCCCGGCCAATCTCTGGATCTCGGGCCAATATGGAATGAGCCAGGCTTCAAAATCGTGCAGGGCCACGTGGGGGTAAAATCGACTTTCATCGGTTCCCACCCACTCCTTCATTTTTTTCTTGGCGTCGTCCGCAGAAATGAAGTCCGTCGTGCCAGTATAAATATCCGTGAGAGCCACAACTGCAATCGAGGGCACCCGACCAGATAGCAAATGAACAACCAGCTTTTTGAGTTTCTCCTCTTTGGGGAGCCGTCCGTCCTGTGGCAAGAAGTCCAAGCGTGGCAAGCCACCAGCGGGAGCCGTTGAGCGAGATACCTTTGCAGCACGTCCCTAAAAGCGATCTCGGTATTGCCCTCAACCAGGATAGAAATCTTGCAACTCAAGATCTCCCTCCAAGTCGACCCAGGCTCCACAGTTCGTCGAGGCTGTAGTCCTTGAGCCAGTTCTCAATATCGAGTTCGTTGGCCCGGGTCACCGCTGCCCCTCCTTTCTCGTCAAGGTCACATACCACGAGTTCCTCGGGTTTTAGAAATCGGACCAATCGGTCCGAATGCGTTGCCACCATCAGTTGGGTTCGTTGCGCTGATTCGCGCATAAGCTCTGCCAAGATTCGCAGCATTTCCGGGTGCAGACTGACCTCCGGCTCATCGATCATCGTTACCGTTGGCAAATCTGGGCTCTGCAACAACGTGACCAGCCAAAGAAAACGCAAGGTGCCTTCGGATAACTGGTGAGCAAAGAATGGCTGTTTATAGTTGGAGTCCTTCCAGGCCAATGAAATGAGGCCCGCCGCTGCCGGTGGAAGTTCGACTCTTTCAAAAGTTGAAAAGGCCGCTTCCAGGGTATCCGTTATGGCGTCAAAACGGTCTCGATCACTCTCTCGGAGAGAATACAAACACGACAGCAGGTCTTCCCCATCGACTCCCGGCATTGTGATTGGGCGGATCTGTTGAGGCGACCGCACCGGGGCTCTGAGAGAAACATCCAGAACGTGATAGAGGGTAGATGAACCCAGCAGTTGCCGGAAGTGCTCGGGGACTTGAAACATTTTGGGGACCTGGGCCAGCGATGTTTCAAAGGGTTGATGCTGCCAGGTCGGCCTCACTACCTTGCTGGAATTCTTCTCGTAGTATCGGATGTCGTGACGGTTGGACTCGATATACTTCGCCGGTTTTTGCGCGGATCCACGGCGATGCTGCAGCAAACGCTCTAGCCCGACAGCGTACGCCTGACCACCTTTTTGAATCTCCAAATCATAGTGCATCGAAGGTTCATCCGACACTGGCAACTCAATCTCTATCCTCAGTGAGTCTTCCCCGTGGGTGATTAGGCTACCGACACCACCCATCCCGGAAATCGTCTCCTGCAATCGACCGTTGGCCGACGCTGCCAACAGCCTCAAAACTTCCAGAATGGATGACTTTCCTACCCCATTGGCACCGATTAAGACGTTGAGCCCGTTCAGCCGTAACTCAGTATCGCGTAAACGGCGAAAGCCCTTAACTTTGAGCATTGAAAAACCGCTGTTCATCGACACCCCATTTCATCCACCCGCTCCACACCCTGGAAAGCCGAGTTTCATACCAGGCAACCCGCAATCCTCTGAAATCAGCCAATAGGCTTCCTGGCGCCCCGGCCATTGTCACACGCGGTTGCGCAGGGGGGACTGCCAAAGGTGGTTTTTGCGTCCGTTGCTCAACTCTCTGCTGGAACTGACGGCCCGCAGTGCTGACAAAGGCGTGATCACGGAGGACGACGAGCCTTTGGATAGTCCATTCCAGGAACGCCAGCAAGCATTGTTGACCGACAGTCTCTACGCATCCTGGAAGGGACGTTCCAAATTTATCTCCCTTAGAAATGTAGGCGTATTTGGCTCCTTGCGCCACCAGAATGCCGTGGTCGTGCCCGACGTTCTGTTAACCCTGGACGTAGACCTGATGCCCGTGACCGAGTCTCGTGCTTATTTTGTGTGGGACTACGGAAAACCACCCGATCTGGTCATCGAGATCGTTTCCAAGGAGCCAGGAGGCGAAGAATCCACTAAGCTGGAGAAGTACGCGGCCCTGGGCGTCCCCTATTACGTGATTTACAATCCCTTTGGATTTCGCGGCGAGCGCCTACTGAAGTGTTTCCAACGCCACGGAATGGGCTACCTCGACATCGCCAATCCCTATCTGATTCCCGAACTAGGCCTGGGCCTGACCACCTGGGAGGGGAGCTATCAAGGATGCCACGGAAAATTCCTGCGCTTTTTGGATGACCAAGGCAACCTTTTGCTCACCGCTGACGAGCGGGCCGAGCAGGAACATCAGCGGGCCGAGCAAGAGCATCAGCGGGCCGAAAAACTTGCTCAAAAACTGCGAGACCTGGGCCTCGATCCGGACACCTAGCGAAGGGCAGCAATGATGATTCCGTAAGAATGCCATGGGGGAATACCTTCCTCCGGGGGATTGGCAAGTTTATCGAAACTGCCCGGACAACTTACCACTCCGTGGGCTACAGCCTCAACGCCCGTTCAGGAACCTTCATATCCTCGCCGGTGTGAATGCCATTGTCCGACGATTCACAATACCACCCCCGGCATATCGAAGGTGATACTTTCACCTTTGCAGGTAATGGTCATGGGCCTGACGGCTCGATCCATGGTTGCTCCCGTTTCCGGGCATACGGGATTGGCCATTGTCTTCCTCAAGCGATACCTCCAGGTTGTATGTCGGCCTTCGCTTATCAGTCAGGTGTTGTTCGAGGATCAGGTGAGAGGTATCGAGCTTAAAGTCTTGCTCGAGAAATTGCGCAGCTTCTGCCATTTGGTGATATTTCTATCGGGGGGACAAAAAGCCCTGTGCGTGAGTATCCAGACTCCTAATCATGCTCCGGTTTTGAGGCTGCACGGCGCGGGTAGTCCGAATAAGCCAAATAGCTCTGCGGGAGTGAGTAGTTGGGCAACGCTGACCGAGACGCCGTCGACCAGGTCGGGCCAGGGGCTTGTATAAAAGCCCTGCAAGTCGGCCTCGTAGGCAGAGAAGTAGGGCGCTTTGCGATAAGCCTGCCGCAGAGAGGCCCAGTGCTTTTTCCACCAACCGTTGTCGGCCACTTCCACCTGCGAGATAAACTGTCTGTCCCAGTTTTTGCTTGACCGGCGCTGTCAGCACCAGCGGGCCCCGGGCGGTCTAGATTTTGTTGCAGTTTTTCCGCCCATTGCGCGAAAATTCCACATCGTTCAGGATGACAAAGCAGTCACTTAAGGCGATCCTGCCCAGGTAGGGCAGGTAGTGGGGCTGATGGATACTGACTCTCGCAGGGCGGTTGGAGTTCCTCGGCAGGTCGGCTACTTCCAGGCTTGTGTCCCACGCGGGCATGGGACAATGTCCTGCGCCCGCGTGTTATACCTGGTTCCGCCGGGGGGGGGCTGCCCAAAGTGCTCTTTGCGTTCGTTGCTCAACCCCCTGCTGGAACTAACGGACCCCAGTGCTGACAAAAGCGTGATCCTCGAACCAGGGTTTAGTTAGGGCCAACGTCAAATTCCTTAGCGTACCATCTTATCTGCGACGGCTTGCTGTAAGAGAGAAACAGATTGACATTATACGCTAGAAGCGTATAATTACGTGTGCGATTCGTATTTGTTGAATCTCCAAGCTTCTCATCTCTTTTGCCAGATTATCTGTCGGATGACGAGTATGCGGACCTACAGGAGTATTTGTGTGAGCAGCCTGATGCGGGAGACCTTATACGAGGGTCAGGTGGGGTGCGCAAAGTCCGTTGGAGTCGAGCTGGTGGTGGAAAGTCCGGGGGGGTTCGAGTCTGTTATTATGCCAAAACACACGCGGGCCAGATTCTTTTGTTAGTAATTTACGCGAAGAGCGCACGTGATTCGATTCCTGGGTCAATCCTTAAAGCTATCAAAGAGGAGATGGAGCATGTCAATGACTGAGAAAGACCTGATGGCTCGAGACGCTAAGCGCGATATCGGTGCCGAACTTCTAGTGGCTTTAGAAGATCTCAGGGCTGGCCGTATTGGACGGAGGACAACCTTTGAGATTCTGGCAAACGGGGACGGAGTTCGTCGGGTCATCGAGCGAGCAGACGGAACCGTTGAGAAGGATGAGATTTTAAGGGGCCCCCGTTGGGAGATGATGGCCGCGCGAACGAACTCGGGATTGTCGCAATCCGCTTTCGCCAAAGCACTGGGCGTGTCCAAACGAACCCTTGAGAACTGGGAACAAGGTCGAGTGGAGCCTAGTGGTGCGGCAAAGCGTTTGCTCGCCTTAGCGGCGCGCTATCCAGATACCATCGAACGCCTGGCTTCGCTGAAGTCCGGCTAACCCAGTTCTTGCTTCCACTGCTCTGACGCATGTTGGCGATCGGTATGGCGGCGGAGCAAGTGGCCGAGCTCAGTGGATTGTCGCTGCAGGAAATTCAGTCAATCAGCTCCGGTTCTGAGGCTGGACGGCGCGGGCAGGCCGAACAAGCCAAATAGCTCTGCGGGAGTGAGTAGTTGGGCAACGCTGACCGAGACGCCGTCGACCAGGTCCTGGAAGAGAGTTCGCTTGCTCTCAAGAATGGCGGCAATTCGTTCTTCGACCGTGTCCTGTCACTTTTGCTATGGGGTTGGGGCCGCTTCGCTGCACTGCACTGCTGTGCATCCCCCAGGACCTGGAGGTCCTGGAGACCGGGCGAGAATACTCCCGAGTGCAACTGGACTTTTTCGAATCCGAACCCACTCCCAAATCGGCGCCGCTGGCCGCCCGGATGCGCCCTACCGAGATGCCCCTCTATGTGGGGCAGTCGCATCTGCTGGGTCCCGGCCAACCCCTGCGTCGTCTGCTGGAGAGCGGACAGCTCAACACTTCCTTGCTGTTCTGGGGGCCTCCGGGGTGTGGCAAGACCACCCTGGCCCATTTGGTGGCGGCGCAACTAAAGATGGCTTGGGAAAATCTGAGCGCCGTAGACTCGGGCGTGAAGGAATTGCGGGCGGTGGCTGACCGGGCCCGTCAGCGGCCTCAAAAAACGCTGGTCTTTATTGACGAAATTCATCGTTACAGCAAAACCCAGCAAGACGCCTTGCTTCCACACCTGGAGAGCGGTCTGTTGCAGTTGATCGGGGCTACCACCGAGAGCCCTTACAGCAGCTTGAGCCCGGCCTTGATGAGCCGCTGCAAGGCCTATCGATTGCGCTCCCTGGAGCCGGCCCAACTGATCTCAGTATTGGAGCGGGCTTGCTCTGACGAGGGTGGGCTGGGCAAGTTGCAGCCGCAGTTGCAGGACCAGGTGTTGGAGCGACTGGCCCAACTGGCCCGGGGCGACGCCCGGGTGGCGCTGGGTCTGTTGGAGCAGGCCCTGTTGTCGGCTCCGCTGGACGCCGAGGGCAGGCCCACGCTCTCTACCGAGTGGGTGGACGCTCAATTGCCGGAGGTTCCGGCGCGCTATACCGAGTCGGATCATCACGCCTGCACCTCGGCCCTGATCAAGTCGATTCGGGGTAGCGACACGCAGGCCGCCCTCTACTGGCTGGGGCGGATGGTGGCCGGTGGGGAGGCGGTGGATTATATTGCCCGCCGCTTGCGTATTTCGGCCAGTGAAGATGTGGGTCTGGCCGACCCCCAGGCGATCATTCATACCCAGGCGTGTTGCGCGGCCGCCGAGGCGGTGGGCTATCCAGAGGCACGTTACGCACTGGCCCAGGCCACCGTGTATTTGAGCCTGGCCCCCAAGTCTGACAGCCTGGGCGGCTTCTTTGCAGCCGAAGAAAAGGCGCGCCAGACCGACCGGTTGGAGGTGCCCCGCTGGCTGGCTCCCGGGGGCGACTATATCAATCCGCACCGCGAGCCCATGCACTTTCGTCAGGTTCGTCACCTGCCCCAGCAGTTGGAAGGGGAACGCTTTTACGTACCCGGAGAACTGGGCTACGAGATCAAACTGGCTCAGCGCCTGCAGCAATTGTGGGAATGACCGCCCCGGCTAAGAGGGAAGGACGGCGAACTGCAGGGCTCGATGGGGAAGCTGCCGCGCGCGTGACGTTGGCATTCTGCCGTCAACTCCACGGAAACCCATGATCTTGAGGCTTGCTCCAGTCTGACTCTACTGTATTCAATCTCTACGAACGGGCGGGAGTTCAGGGTAGCACTACGATGCAGAACTCGATCACACTCTATCCAGGTCAGCGTGGATGGGATGATTTCCTTCGCGTTTCCAAGTATGCTGGCTATCTCGGCAGATCTGGATTCGTTAAGAAGCCAGGTCACCACGGCGCTCGACTCGGCCAGGATCAATGGTCGCCTCTGAGTCCTGTCAGGATCTGAAGGCCACTCACTTCGGAATCGGATAGGGGGCGAGGTTCATACAGGTTGGGCGGCGGAGGTTGTTGAGCCAGACGAACTTTGCCCTCAGAGGCGGCTTTTAGCAGGTGCGGAGGGGGGTAGTCCTCGCCCAAGGGTCCGGGGGCCTGCAGTTGAGCCACCACCCGCCCTCGTTTGGTGACCTGGATGATTTCGCCCAAAGTGAGCTTGCTCTTGAGTTCCCGAATCCCCACTTTTTGCATCTGTCAATTGTGGTCTCATGTTGCCACATTTTCCAGGTTCAAGCCGATTGAAACGGCGACGGGTCAAGGCCAAGCAAGAAGCGCAGAGAGCGCCGCCGCCCGGTGCGCATCGGGGTATCGTCGAGGCAGGCGGCCAGCCAGGGGCGGGGGAACTCCCTGAGGACTTGCCAGCAAGCTTTTTCCAGAGCCAGGCGGGTGTATTTCCGAGCCACGTCCTCATCTTGAATGAGGCTGCCAATTTCCGACGGGTGCGGATGCTTGAGAATGCCGGGAAAGATGGGCAGGTTGACGGTATGCCCTGTTTTCAGGGTACAGATGGTCCGTCCGATAGGCCGGGTGAAGCGGTAACCTCGGGTCACTGTCCCAGCCAGCCTAGCAGCAGATCTCGTGCTTGACTGGCGTAGCCAGGATCTAGGTCTGGATAGGCTTTCAGGTCGGCCGCTAAAGCCTCATCGGTCCAGCCCAGCAGTCGTTCCGCCAAAAGGACCTCGTCCAAATTGGCCAGGGCACGCCTGGCCAGTCCCTTGAGGGCGTCGCTATGGCGAATGACGAATAAGACGTCCACCAGATCTCGGGCTTCAGCACGCTCCACCAGGCAAGTCAACTTGTCTCTCAAATACTTGGCTAATCCTACCCGCCGAATTCCAGGCACCAGGCGCGAAGGCACCAGTTGGTCCAAGGGGACTTCTTCAAAGTTTGCCATGACTTGCAGGGTGAGTTCTGCTCCACTGTCTAGCTGGATGGATCCCTGGAAACCCGAACCGTATGGATTGGGTGCTTCAATTAAGGTCAGGCGGTCGGTGAAAGCGATTTGAATTTCTGACAGCATGGGTCGCACATCGGCCAGGGCGTGAATGGTGTGCAGGTCCAGGTCAAAGGAATCCCTGTGTTGGAGTTCCTCCAGGGCGATGGCCGAGGTGCCCGCCCAGTAGCAGTCTTGACGAATCTTGGGGCAGCGTGAAATCAATTCCGCGAGGGTCGACTGCAGTTGAAGGGCCTGGTCCTGACGCATGGGACTAATTTCTGCAATGATGGGGCTACACCCCTGCGGATAACTGGGGCCAGACTCTTGACACTCCGTTTTGAGTGCGATTATACTTGCGCCTCTGTATAGGCATGGAACCCGGTCGCTCAGTTCGTCCGGCAAGTTGGAGGAATCAAGATGAAAACTCTGGCCCTGAGACCAGAAGATATGGATACGGACCGTGAGTGGTTTCACGTAGACGCCGAGGGTAAGACCGTCGGTCGTTTGGCCAGTGAGATCGCCAAGATTTTGATTGGCAAGCACAAGCCGACGTATTCGCTCAACCAGGACGCTGGCGACTTTGTAATTGTGATCAACGCCGATAAGGTGCACTTCACTGGCAAGAAATTGACCGACAAGATTTACTATCGCCACTCCTACTATCCGGGCGGCCTCAAGGCAACCCAGGCAAGAGACGTTCTGGCCAAGCACCCCACTCGAATTCTCGAGCTGGCCGTGCGCGGAATGCTCCCCAAAAATCGTCTTCGTGACATTCGTATGACCCGCTTTAAGGTCTACGCTCAACCCACTCACCCGCACGCGGCACAGCAACCCAAGCCGCTGCCGATCAAGTAAGAGGTAAGGCATCGTGGCAAAAGCTCAAATCAATTTAGGTGCAATCACTTTCTCCGCTACCGGCCGCCGCAAGCGCGCCGTAGCCCGGGTGCGCCTGGTTCCCGGCGACGGCAAGGTGATGGTCAACAATCGTCCTTATGACGAATATTTTCACCGCGACACGCAGTTGCTGATCGTGCGCCAGCCGTTGGATAACACCAGCACGCTGGGCAAGTTCAACGTGTTTGCTCGCATTCACGGCGGCGGCGTCTCCGGCCAGGCCGGCGCTCTGCGTCACGGCATTGCTCGGGCGCTGGTGCGTTTCGACGAGAACCTGCGCCCCTCGCTGCGTCGTGGCGGATTTCTCACCCGCGACCCGCGCGAAAAGGAAAGCAAGAAGTACGGCCGCAAGCGTGCGCGCCGCGGCTTCCAGTGGACCAAGCGCTAGTTTCGTTCGGCGGAGCTTATAACAAACACCCCGTGCAGGTTTGTGCGGGGTGTTTTTTTGTCGGACCGGTCCGCGGATTTATCCCGGTTTTTTCAGGTCGCGCAGGCGGATCTCCAGGCTGCTGCGCAATTGACGGCGCTCTCTTTGAAGGCGGGCCAGTTGAAGGATCTCTTCGATGGCTTCTTCGGGAAGACTGGACAGAAAATCGATCACCTCGTCCAGGTCCTGATCCTGGTTGTTGGGCGTTTCGGTCGAATCGATTGACGAATCCTCGTTGACGATTTTGCGAACGGTGGCCACCGAGCGTAGCGTCCTTTCGGCGATGGTTTCCACCGACACACCCTGAGCGTGCAGTTCCTGAATCTGGGCGCGCACCTCGGAGGGCAGACGCCCTCGGCCCGTTTTGGGGACATCTTCCATACTGCGCTGGTCGTCGCTGGGCATTGTGTTACTCCTCAGGGGGGTGGGTGGCAAAATCGGTTCTTCGCCGATAACCTCGATCTGGGCGGGGCAGGAGCGCCGGGCCCCGTAGCCGCGCTTGGGGGGCTTGCCGCAGGCAATTTTTCGTTTCAGAACACGGAAGCCCGGGCGGTCGGGCGAGGTTGACCAAAACGTTTCTGTTTCGGTCGGACCTCCGCATTGGGGGCATGGCGGCCCGACCGGACTGGAGTCTGCTTCTTGAACATTCCTGGATGCAAGCATGGCCTACTGGTATGTCCAACCTTTCCGAGACTCAATCCTGCCCGAGATAGTAAATTCTGCCTGGCAGGACTCGGCGCGCTTTCATTTAGAACCATTATACCCGTGAAAATCGTCAACGGACAACAAATGGCCGAGATCGACCGGCGCACTATCCAGGACCTGGGCCTGGATGGTCAGGTTTTGATGGAGACTGCCGGGCGCAGTCTGGCTTTATGGCTGCGACAGCGTGTGTCGGGGCAGAAGGTAGCCTTTCTTTGTGGACCGGGCAATAACGGTGGCGACGGCCTGGTGGCGGCCCGAGCCTGGAGCGACATGGGTGGCCAGGTTCAGCTTTTCTTGCTGAGCGAGGATCTACAGGGCGATGCCCTCCTCAATTTGCAGCGGAGCCGGCGCTGGGAACTGGCGCGGGCACCCTTGAGCGGGCCTCCTCCGGCCTGGGACGGCTACGCCTTTGTGGTGGATGCACTGTTTGGCACGGGACTTACGCGCAATTTGAGCCCCGAGGTGGCCGCCTGGGTCCAGTCACTGCCGCCAGAACGCACTCTGGCGGCGGACATTCCTTCGGGGATTCATTCAGCCACGGGACAGGTCCTGGGGGCGGCGGCGTGGGCTACCACTACCGTCACCTTCGGTTTGCCTAAGCTGGGTCAGCTTTTGCAGCCGGGGGCGGCCCATTGTGGTCAGTTGGTGATAGAAGATATCGGTTTCCCCCGCCATCTCCGCGACAGCGACGAATGGCCAGGGCAGTGGGTGGACGCGGATTTGCTGCGAGGCTGGCTGCCCGTCCGCAGATTTGGATCGCACAAGCGCAACGTGGGCAAGGTATTGGTGGTGGCCGGGTCGGCCCACTATCCGGGGGCGGCCCTGCTGGCCACGCTGGGCGCTTTGCGGGGAGGGGCGGGGTTGGTTTACACCTATACCCCAGCCAGTGCGGCCAGTCGCCTGGCCAGCGAGGCCATCCCCCTGGTGGCGCGCGGGGATTGGCTGACTTTGCAGGATTTGGAGCCGCTCAAGCAGGCCCTGGCCGAGGTGGATGCCCTGTGCCTGGGGCCTGGCTTGGGAAGTGAAGCGGAGACGCTGGAGCTGGTGCGTGAGTTGCTGGCCTACAGTCCTCTGCCGGCAGTGGTGGATGCCAGCGCCCTGCAGGGCCTGCCCGATCAGTTGAGTCCGCGGGTGTTACTCACCCCTCATCATGGCGAGTTGGCGCGATTGGTGCGGGCCAAGGTTTCTGAGGTTGAACGCGACCGCCTGAACTATGCGGTGCGAGCGGCCCGCAACTGGAACTGCACCGTGCTGCTCAAGGGCGACCCCACCCTGGTGACCACTGCCGGCGGCCGCTATCTGGTGAGCAATCAGGGCACGCCCGTGTTGGCTCAGGGGGGCACCGGCGATGTGCTGAGCGGACTGGCTGGCGCCTTGCTGGCCCGGGGGCTGGACAGTCTGGAGGCTGGCGGGGCGGCCGCCTACTTGCATGGCCGGGCCGGACGCCTGAGCGGAGTTCCTTGTGGGCTTGGCGCGGAGGCGCTGGCCGGCTGGCTGCCCCGGGCTTTTGATTTGGCTTAGGGCCCGTCCCGGAATAAGTTGGTCACTCCGGTCGTCGAGGCGCCCCTCCAGCAAGGAGCGGCGAGGGCGAATATCGGGTCATATTTAACGGTGACGTGACGCTGCTGGCGGGGATGGATCGATGGCCTGAGTGTCTATGTTATTTTGGAACGGGCCCTTAGTCCGGCTCGACGCCCAGGGAACGCAGCTTCTCCTCCAGGGCCAATCGTTTGCGTTGCTCCTCATCGGCCCGAGCGCGTTCCGCGTCGGCAAGGCTGGCCTGGCTTTGCGCTTTCTCAGGGCCGGTCTCCAGCAGTTGACCGTCCTGGCGGCACCAGCGTAGCCAGGTTGCCGACATCGTTTCGTAGCTGCCTGTCCACAAAGTCACCCCCAGCTTGATTTCGGGAAACCAGCCATCGACCTTTTCCACATAGCTGGCACCGCTCAATTGGTACACTCTCAGGCACCGTTGGCTGAGCAATTTGTGGGGGTCATAAACGACGTAATAGGGAACTTTGATACGAGCATAGCTTTCCAGTTTGCTCGTGTCTTCGCCTCCCAGTCGATTGGAGACGATCTCCACAACAACCTCGGGCGGCTTGCCAAAAAGCCACATGAAATAGCTGCGTCGATTTTTTTCCATGATGTCTGCGGGATAGCTGACACCTGTGCTCAGCAATACATCAGGGACGATGCCTGGTTCCTTGGTGGTGGCAAAGATGGCCACATCCACGGCGCTGATGAAGGGGCGCCCCTCGGGCCAGGATGTGTTGAGCGCGTCCACCAGAATGCGTTGCTGAAGGTCTTGAAAGAAGCTTTCCACGGGTTCGTCGTCCTCGGTTATGAGATGGGAAACGTCGGGTTCGGGAATTTCCCAGGCCACTGCCGGTTCGGCCATAGTGTCCTCCTTGTAGGTTTGTTGCCTACTATACCACGATGCTCGTGGGGCGTTCCAGCGCTTGCTCATCCAGGGTCTTGAGCGGTTCTTGGTAGAAAGGCAGGAGTTGGATGGGTTGACCGATCAGGTCGGTCCAGAGCTGTTGGGCGAAAGAAGTATTCATAGCGGCATTATGAGGAGGGCGGTACTACGGGATTACTACGCTCGGCCTGAGAAGTTGCCGATCCATGTCGAGCTTGTGTTCTGTGTGAGTGCTGCAGTTGTGCAGTCCATTTTCGTCCGGCTGTTGGGGTCGAGGTTCTCGCCTTGGGAGAGCATGAATTTTTGCAGTTTTTGGCGGGCCGAACCGCGCAGTCTACGCACCTGCCTGCTGGCCTCCTGGAGAGAGGATGCCTCTTGTTTGAGGGCGGCTTTGAAGGCTTTTGGGTCCCCCGCCAGGGGAACCAGCGGTTGGCTGGCCATATCCTCATAACTCTGGGGCCACTGGTTGGTGGGGGCATCGGCGCTGGTGCTCCAGTCGAGGACGCATTCGTGTTTCACGTCCGCCAGTTGGGCCGTCAGTCGTGGGCCCAAATGCGAGTAGATACTGCCGCCTTTGCAGGCCCCGCCCACCACACTCCTGGCGAAAAGCCAGTTGGTTATGGCCTTGACGGCGGCATCTAACTGGAGGGTCTCGGGCCCCGTCAAGCGGTTGGCCTGATTGGCAGTGGCCTCATCGCGAAGGTCTCGGTAGTGAAGAGCCATGGCGTCAATGCCGGCCTCGCCACCTTCCACGTTCTCCAGGCACCACATCTCAAACTTGGGCCAACCCATGCGGCAGATCTCGGCCCGGGAAGGCAAGGGTGTCTTGCACTTGGGCAGATCCTGAGCGGCCAGCGAGATGGCCATCAGGCCTATCAGCAGAAGAATTTTCCATGGCATAGGCCCTGCGTTCGGCCCGGACAGGTGGAGCCCTACATGGCCAGAAGCTTGAAGGTAGATGAAGTGGATCGTTTTGGGGTTGTTGGTCAGCGGGTTCTTTCTGGCCTTCTTGCTGTTGCCGGCGGGCCGCGCCGATTGGCCGGCCGCCTACGCCAGCGTGGCCCTGTTGGTGAGCGGTTGGGTGTTGGCGGCCTGGCGCCTGCAGACCACCAATCCCGTGCTTTTTGCCCGCCGAGCCGAGTACGGGGAGGGAACGCCGAACTGGGATAGGTGGCTGGTGCTTGTGCTCAAACTCTCGGTGCTGGCGGTTTTCATTCTGGCCGGTCTCGATTCGGGCCGCGTGGCCCGGCTGCCCGAATGGTGGTGTGGGTTGCTGGGGGTAGTCCTCTACAGCATCGGTCTGCAAATCTTCATGGCCAGCCAGAAGGCCAATCCTTTTTTTGAAGGCATGGTGCGCCATCAAACCGAGTTTGGCCATCGGGTGGTGGACCGTGGCCCTTATGCGCGCCTGCGCCACCCGGGCTACCTCGGATTTTTGCTGGTCTTTGCTTCCATCCCCTGTTTGCTGGGCTCTGGTTGGGCGGCCTGGGGCTTGCTTCCGGTGCTGGCCTGCTTTGTTACCCGAATTGTGTTGGAAGAGGTCTTTCTGTGTGAGCACCTGCCCGGCTACAAAGAGTACCGAGAGCGAGTGTGCTATCGTTTGATCCCAGGTTTATGGTAGGAATTCGGCCACGGACAGCCGGATCAAGGTAGTCTGGTTTCACGTGAAAATCACCAACCACCTTCCCAGTCTTTCAGACTCAACCCGGCTCAGTGTGAAACCCTCAAAGTCCGGCTCCGCAAAACTAATTCATAGAACAAAAACCGGGGTCGGGACAGGCGCCGCAACCCCCGGGAGGGCAGAAGTCCTGGCTCTGATCAGCCCCAGTGGACGGACTGCTGAAGTTGGAAAACAGTTTGCGCAGGTCAGCACTTTTGCATTTGGGGCAGTCCACTTCCTGATCGGACCGCTGGAGTAACTTTTCAAACGTGCTTTGGCAGGAATTGCAGGTGTATTCAAAGATTGGCATAGCAGGAATATTAGCCCGTCGGCGAGCTTCTTCCTTTCGTGACGGGAAAACCGGATATGCTTTCGAACATGGTGGCCTGTGTCCCAAAAAGGTACGATTACACTAAAAGAACGTCTTGAGCGCATTAAAGATCGGGCCAGTGCTGTAAAAGGACAGATCCCAGAGTCGCCCGAGCAAGAAACCCGCGAAGACTGGACGCCGGTCGAGGCTTCCGAGGGCGCCGCTCTGCGCGCCCGCCTGCAGCAGTTGAGTCAACGAGTGACCGATCGTGACCGTCAACTGGCGGCCCTGCAACAGAAATTGGGCGAGTCTGAATCGGGCCAAGGCGTTCGCAAGCGTCAGGTGGACCAACTGGCTCAGCAATTGCGTTTGAGCATGCAAGAGAAAGCCGGACTGCTGCGCCAGTTGGAGGCGGCCGAGACGGTGCGTGCACAGCAAGAGCAGCATCTGCTGCAGGTTCGCAGCCAGCTTGACGAGCAGCAGAACCTTTTGGAAGAGAGCCAGAACAAGGTTCGTGACCTGCGCGGCGAGCTGCAGCAGCAACAAAGGCGTATGCGGGTGGTGGACCGGTTGCAGGGCCAACTCGATGACGCCGGACTCAATTTAGACGAACTGCTGGCCTCCTTGCAGCAGCTCGAATTTCAGTCGCCCATTTTGGAAGGCCTGCGTGAACAGATTCAGCACCTGCAAAGTCAACTGGAAGGCAGTCAGAAACGCGAGAAGGTACTGCTCCAGCACCTGGAGGCCATGCGATCAGGGCGCCATGACCTGGAAGCGGAGCAGAGCATTGTAGGCACCGAATTCGCCGACTTGCAAAGGCGCCTCAGCGAAAATCAGAGGGAACTGGCCCAGGCCCGCGGTGAGCTGCAGCACTGGATGGAGCATCGGGCCGAGGTTGAGCCGGCTCTGCATAAGGAGGTGCAGCGCCTGGGCGAGCGCAACCGAAAGCTCGAAGCCAAGTTGCGTCAGGCCATTCTGGCTCTGGGCGAGTCACGCAACCAGGTGGAGCAAGAGAATGAAGCCAGACTGCAGGAGGCGGAAGCCCGCCAACTGGCGGAGTTGGACCTGGGTCGGACGCGGCAGCGCGTGGTTCAGCTGGAAGAAGAGCTGGACGAGCAAAATCTGGCCCTGTCTAACTCTTGGGAAGACGTGGGTCGCCTGGAACAGGAGCTGGAAAGGTCGCGAGACCGGGCGCGTTCTCTGGAAATCCAGGTAGGTACGTCGGGAGAAATTCAGCAGAGACTGCTGGATGCCCACAAAGAGGTGCAGGTTCTCCATCACCGACTGGCTGAGCAGCAGCAACAGGCCCAAGAGTCCACTCATGAGTTGGAGAAAGTGGCTGAGGAGCGCAGCCAGTTGGAAGTACGGCTGCAAAGGGCACAGCAGGTGCTGGAAGAGCTTCGGCGCCGGGCCGAGACGGGGGCCCAAGAGCATAGCCTCCGTCAGCAGTGGGAGGAGCGAGCTCTCAAGGCCCAGTCCAAGTTGCACCAGGCTGTCGAACGTCTGCGCGATCAGACCGACTCGCTTCGCCAACAGCAAGACGATTTGGAGAATTGGCAGTCGAGGGCCGAGCTTGTAGAGCAGCACCTGCACGACAGCCAGCAGTTGGAGTCGCAGCTGCGCCAGCAATTGCAGCGCTGGCAAGAGGTCAGTGGGGAGTGGCAGCAGGTGGCCGAAGCGGGTCAGGAGGGCGCGGCCGTGCTCGAACAGCGCCTGGCCGAGCAACAGGAACTGACACGCCGCGCCGAGTTCCAGTCCCGAGACCTGCAGCAGAGTCTACAGGAGAAGATCCGCCTGCAGACCGAGTTGGGCCAGTTGGAAGTGGACGGTCTGAGCGAGGTCGTGGGCGAGCTAGAGGAGAGCAACTCCCAACTGGCCCAGAGTCTCGAATTGACCCAGCAAGAACGCGATCAGCTGCGGCAGCAACTGGAACAACTGCAAGACGATTCCGATCAGAAACGACAGGTTTTTGAGCAGCGTTGGCAGCAGGCCAAAGAGCGCATCGGTCTGCTCTCCCGCGAGCTCGATACCAGTCAGCAGCGCAGCCAACGCCTGCAGGACAAGCTGCAACAGATTCTGGAGGTGGCTCGCCAGGAGAAGTATACGGTCGAGCAACAGGCGCTTCAGAAGGAATCTCTCGAGCAGCAACTGCTGGAGGCCCGTGGGCAGCACGCTCAACAACTGGAGGAACTGCAGCAGGAGAACGACACTCAGGCGCTGGCCCTGGAGCAGTCCTGGGCTGAGGCCAGCCAGTTAACCGGGCAGTGGGAGGCCGAGAAGCAGCAACGCCTGCAGTTGGAGAAACGGCTGGACGAACTGGGGCGCAACCTGGAGAGCGCCCAACAGGAACGCGATGAAATTCGCGAGCATTTTGAAGAACTGGTGCTGCAGTCTGACCTCGACCGAGGGGAGGCTACCGCCGAGTTGCAGCGTCAGTTGCAGCAGAACAGTGAGCACACCGGTCTGCTGCAGAACCAGTTGATCGAGCTGGCTACGGCCTTAGAGAAAAGTCGAGAGCGAACTCAAAAGCTAGAGCTGAAACTGAGCCAGGCGGCTGACAGGCTGCGCAGTGAGCGAAGCCAGGTCGCGCAGCTGCGCGAAAACAGCCAACGCCTGGAGGGGGAGCGCGAACACCTGCAGCAATTGCTGCGGGACGGGGAGCAAGTTCGCAATCGCCTGCAAGAAGAGAACTTGACCATGGTTGCTGAGCTGGGGGCGGTGCGGGACGAGTTTGACACCCAGTCGCTGGCCCTGGATCAGTCCTGGCAAGAGGCCGGTGAACTGCATGAGCAACTGCAGGCCGAGCGCCAAAGCAGGACCGCTGTGGAGCAGCAGCTGGCGCAAGCTCAGCAGGCGCGAGTGCAGTTGCTATCCGAGCTGGATCAACTGCAAGCTGCCTTCGAGCAAAGCCAGCAGGAGCGCGAGCTAGATCAACATCAACTGTTGGATATGGCCCAGACTCGCCAGAGGCTGGAAGAGCAGTTGCAAGTGCGGGTTCAACAACTGGTTGAGCTCAAGCAGTTGGGACTGCAGGCTCAGGATCGCAGTCGGCGCCTGGAGGACAAGCTCAAGCACGTGGTCGAGGTGCTCTCCCGCGAAAAAGGGTTGCGCAAGGACCACGCTGCCCAGTTGGAAGCTTTGCTGCAAGACCGGACCAAGGTGGCGGCCCGCTACCAGGAGGTTCAGGCTCAGCTCAAGGCCAGCCAGGCTGAACTGGCCGAGTTTACCGATGTGGCCCTGCAAGAAAGGGCCCAACTGTCCAACCATTTGCGCAACGCCCAGCAAGAGATGGAGCGCTTCCAAACGGAGATGGGCCAATTGCGGGAGGAGTTGGAGACTCAGACGCAGGCCCTCGATCAGTCCTGGGAGGAAACCAGCCAGCTTCAGCAGTTGCTCGACCGTGAGCGGACTCTGTCTGTCCAGAAGGTTCAGGAGGCCCGCCAGCAGGGTCAACGGTTGCTGGAGGAGCAGCTCTTACAAGGCCAGCAGGCGTTGCAGCAGATCCAGCAAGAGGATCAACAAAAGCTGCTGGAAGTCCGCCAACAGTCCGAGCAACAGCACGAACAGGCACGACGGCAGTTGATCCAGGAACAACAGTTGCGAGCCGAACTCGAGGCCGAACTGGGCGACCTGGTCGAGCAACTGGAGGATAGCGAGCAGCGTCGACAGGCCGCCGAGGAATCTCAGCAGCAGTTGCACGGGCAGTGGCTGCAGCGTGCCCAGCAGGCCAAAGAGCGCTACGAAGCAGTGCAGATCGAGCGCAACCAGAGCCTGGCTCGGGCTGAGGCCCTGGAGAACAAACTGCTTCAATTGGCCGAACTGCTTCGCAACGAGAGGTTAACAGCCCAGCAGCACAGAGCTGAGCTGCATCGACAACTGGGCGAGCTTCAGCAGGACTCGACCAGACAACAAGAGGAGCTGCAGGTTGCCGCTTCGGAAGCGACCCGCCTTCAGCAAGAGTTGGAGACGGAGCAGAAGCACCGGTGTGAGCTAGAAAGCGAACTGCTCTCCGTTCATCAGCAAGTGACGGATTTGCTGGAACACACCGAGGTTCAGCAACAGGCGGCCAGCCAACAATTGCAGGCGGTGAAAAAGGAACTCAGCCAGGCCCAGTCCCAACGCCGTCAACTGACCGAAGAGTTGGAGAAGCGTCAACAACAGTTGATGCAACTGGTTCCCAAGCAGCAGGCTTTGGTGGAAGAACTGCGTCAACAGCGTCTCCAACTCGAGACGGCGAAGCGCAATGTGCAGGGCCGGGATCTTGAGGTAGAGTCGCTGCGCAACGCCCTGGAAGAAGAACAGGGCCAGCATCAGGTGCTGCTAGAAGAGTTGGAGCAAGTCCAGCAGGCCGAACGGGATGCTCGGACTCAGGGCCAGGTTTGGCTGCAGGAAATGGTCCATACCCAGGAACGGCTGGAACAACTGCACACCACCGTGGAATTGCTGCAGGTCTCCAGCGAGAGAGTGACCCATGAACGCGACGATCTGCATCGCGAACTGGACCTGCTCAAGCTTTCCACCCAGCAAGAGATTGAGTTTCTCTCGGAAGAGGTGGAGCGTCGCCTGCGTGAGCAGGAATCGACCGTGCAGGCCTTGCGTCAGGCCGAACAGGGCCTGGAGGCTATGCGTCACCAGTTGGCCGAGGCCAATCGACGCCATCAAGAGGCTCAGCACTTAGACGAGGAACGCCAGCGTCTCAACGAGCAGCTAAGCCAACGCTTAAAACAGGTATCCGGTGCCTTCCAACAGGCCAAATTGCAACTGGCCACGCGCCATCAGCAACTGCAAGAGGTGCTGGAGCAGCGCGATAAGCTGCAGATTCACAGCGACGACCTGCGAGGCGAGGTGGAACGGACCCATCTGCTCATCGACCAACTGCGCCAGCAGCAGAGCGAGAGTCAACGTCACCTGGAAGAAGCCGGCCAGCAGCAGTTGGAAACGCTGGGCCAGATGGACGAACTGCTGCGCACCCGCGTGCCACTCTCGCAGTTGGAGGACGTCAGCCAACGCCTGCACCAGAGCGAAGGTTATGTGCGATCTCTGGAAGGCCAGGTCGCCGACCTGGAAGATGCTCTGCGTGAGTCGGAACGCTGGCGAGACACGCAGTCGGATGAGAAAGAGAAGTTGGAGCAGCAACTGGCCAAGATGCGCCAGGATCTGGTGCAGTCGGCCCAGTTGCAAAATGGACTCAAGGAAAAACTGCTGCAGGCCGTGGCCAGGCTGCGTCACGGCCAGGAGCAACAAAGGGTCCAGCAGCGCTACCTGGACAGCCTGGAAGATCAGGCCAAAGAGCTGCGCTTCCAGTCCGAACTGCAAATACAGCATCACAGTGATTGGCTGCAATTACACCAGGGATTGCGAGAGCAGGTTCGTCGGCTGGAGGATGAAAGCGCCGGCCGCCAGTTGCAACTGGATCGACTGTCCGAGTTGCGCGAGCGAGAGCGACTGGATTGGCAAGAACGGCAGAGCCAGCGCGAGCAACAGGACCAATTGCGTCAGCAGCAGTTGGAACGATTGCAACAGCAGATCCATCAGGAGCGCCAGGAAGCCCTCACTCACGAGCGTGAGTTGGAGAACCAGGTCGAAGCTCTGCAGTCCGAAGGACAGCAACGTGAGGCCGATTGGAACCGGCAGGATCAACATCGCCTGAAGGAGCTCGAATCGGTCCGTCAGGAAGTGGATTCGCTGAGCCAACAGGCCGAACAACTGGCCCAGGAACTGGTTGAGGGCCAGGAGCAGATATTCGTTTTAGAGGGGCGCCTGGCCGAGGAGCACAGTCAGGCCGCCCACGAACAGGAGCGGCGCGAGCAGCTCCAGGGTCTGGTGGCCTCCCTGGAGCAACAACTGCGGCAGCATTCCGAGGAGAGCGCCGAGCGGCTGCAGCAACTGGCCGGCCAGGACGCCAATCTGACCCGATACAAGAGTCAGCTTCAAGTGCTTCAGCAAGACCGCGAGAAGCTGGTGGCCTCCTACCAGCACGCCCGCCAGGCGCTGCTGGAGCAGCAACAGTTAAGTGTCGAGCAAACCCGTCACAACGAAGAGATCACTGCCCAACTGCGTCTGCGTCAAGCCGAGTTGACCCGCAATTTGGAAGAGCTGCACATGGCACAGGCCCAGGTAGAGTCGCTGGAGCAAGATGTCAGTCAGTTGGAGCAGAGTGGGCGCGAAGGAGACAGCCTCAACGAGAAGCTCGCTCGCGAACTGGATGCCAAGCAGCAAGAGGCCTTTCGCCTGCGCAGTTCGACCGACGGCCTGCGCAAAGAAACATTACAACTGCAGCGACGCCTGGGCGAGTTAGAACAGCAACATCAGCAGGCGCTGGCCCGCCACGAGCAAGAGCAGCAGCGCCATCACGGCCAGTTGCACCAGGTGTTGCAACAGCGCCATTTGCTGCAAGGCAAGCTAAAGCAGGTGATGCAGCAACTCCAAGCGGTCCAAGGTCGCGAACAACAACTGGAAGGTGAATTGCAGGCCCAACAGGCCTTGAGCCAGCAGCAGCAGGCCCAACTGAACCAACTGCAGGTCGAACTTCAGCGCCAGCAACAGGAGGGGGAAGCCCAACGAGATCTGGGTCAGCAGTTGGAATCGCTGTTGGCTGAAGAAACTCAGCAGCGGCGCCAGCTTGAACAGCTTTCTCAGAGCCAACAGCAGGAACTGGCCGAAGCCAGGCAGCATCGTCACCAACAAGATCAACAGATAGAGCAGTTGGAAGGTGCTCACGGCGAGCTGAAGGTCCAACTGGATAAGGCCGCCTTCTGGCAAAGTCAGTTGGAAGGGCGCCTCCGCGATGAGCAGACCCGGCTGGCCGAGCTAGAGCAACGCCACGAGCATCAGCAAGGGGAATTGCAGAGCGATTTAGCCCAGGCCGAGCAAGGGCAGGCTGAGCAACGCCAACAGCTTGAGCTGCTCCACGATCAACTTCACAAGGCAACCCAGCAACGTCAGGCTTTGCTGGATAAACTCCGACAGGTGGCCAGCCAGGCCGCTGCCCTCCAGCAAGAGCGGACGCAGCTCCAGGAGGTGCTTCAAGAGGCCGACCTGCGCCGCGAAGTGGGCGAACTTCGATTAGGCCAAACGGAAAGCGACCGGGACCAACTGAGGTTGGACCTGGAGGCGGCCAGCCAGCAAATCGACAACCTCCAGGCTCGCCTTGAAAGGGCTCTGGCCGAACAGGCCAGGGTGACTCAGGAGTTGACCCGACTGCCTGCTCTGGAAAAGCAAAATCAACTGCAGCAGAACGAGTTGCTGGAATTGAGCCGACAGGATGAAGCCAGCTCGGAACAACGCCGATTGCTGGCCCAGGAGTGCGACGCCCTGACCCGTCACGTGGCCGAATTGCAGGAGGAACTGGCTGACCTGAGAGAGTCGCAGGCCGATCTTCAATCGGCACTGGAGCAGGCGATCCGGCAGCAACAGGCGATGCGCTTGGAGCAGGCCGAGCTCGAAGAGGAAATGCTCCAGCGTCAGCAACAA
Organism: bacterium; assembly: GCA_018780265.1. GTDB lineage: Bacteria > Vulcanimicrobiota > Xenobia > Xenobiales > JADMJV01 > JADMJV01. The sequence continues at coordinate 106,423 of JADMJV010000068.1, read as the reverse complement.
CACGAGCAGCAGCAAGGGGAACTGCAGAGCGATTTAGCTCAGGCCGAACAAGGGCAGGCTGAGCAACGCCAGCAGCTTGAAGAGCTCCAAGAACAGCTTCACAAGGCGACTCAGCAACGTCAGGCACTGTTGGATAAACTGCGTCAGGTGGCCAGTCAGGCAGCCGCCCTCCGGCAAGAGCGGACGCAGCTCCAGGAGGTGCTTCAAGAGGCCGACCTGCGCCGCGAAGTGGGCGAACTTCGATTAGGCCAAACGGAAAGCGACCGGGACCAACTGAGGTTGGACCTGGAGGCGGCCAGCCAGCAAATCGACAACCTCCAGGCTCGCCTTGAAAGGGCTCTGGCCGAACAGGCCAGGGTGACTCAGGAGTTGACCCGACTGCCTGCTCTGGAAAAGCAAAATCAACTGCAGCAGAACGAGTTGCTGCATTTGAGCCGACAGGATGAAGCCAGTTCGGAACAACGCCGATTGCTGGCCCAGGAGTGCGATACCCTGACCCGTCAGGTGGCCGAATTGCAGGCGGAACTGGCTGACCGGAGAGAGTCGCAGGCCGATCTTCAGTCTGAAGTGGAGCAGGCGACCCGCCAGCAGCAGGCCATGCGCTTTGAACAGGCCGAGCTGCGCCAAAAGCTCCAGCAGAGCCAGAAGTCGTTGGAGATGTCGGCCCAGCAACGCGAACAGTTGCTCGCCCAACAGGCCGAGTTGCGGGCAGAACGAGAAAAACTCGAAGCCGACCTGCAACGGAATCAATCGCAGGTCGAGCAGTATCAAGAGATTCAGACTCAACTGCACCGAGAAATCGAAAACCGCGAGCAGCACATCGATCAGGTTCAGCACGAACTGGAGCAGCGACAACAGGACCTGGAGCAGCGAGAGCAGGCCTTTGCCAAGCTCAGCGAGGCTTTCCAGAAGGTGCGCCAGCGCCTGCGGGATACCGCCTACGAGTTAAGTGAAACCCAGGGTCGCGAAGAGAAGTCGTTGCAGGAACGCGAGTTGCTCTTTGAGATGCAGCGCGAAACGGAGCTGGACATACAAGGGCTACAAGCCCAACTGGCCGAGTTGGTGCAGCAAGAGCAAAATGCTCAGGCTTTGATTGTGGAGTTGCGCTCCCAGCTGGACCTTTCGCACCAGGCCCGACGCGAGGGAGAGAGACAGGGCGAAGAACTGCGGGACCTGCTTCAGCGGGAGCAAGAGCGTGCCAACCAGCTCCACCACAAGTTGCAGCAAGCTGTGACGCGCTTCCAGCAGTCGAAGCAGGTGCTGTTGCAGCGTCAGGACGAGTTGACCTCGGAGCAGGCCCAGAGCAGGCAGTTCCACGACCAGTTTGTGCTCCATCAGCGCCTTTATGAGCAGACCGGAGAGCAACTGGCTCTCAGTCAACAACAACTGAGTCAAGCCCGGCAACGCATTTCTGAGTTGGAGGTGGATGCCGACGGCCAGCGCTTGTTGCGCATGGAGTTGCATACCGTGCGGGGTCAGTTGGAAGGGCTGCAACAGCAGTTGCAAAAGGCGCACAGCCACGAATTGGCGCTGGAAAAACAACTCAACGAGGCCCAGGCAGCCCGGCAGGAGTTGCACGAAAAATTGCAACGATCCGAGCATAAAGAGCGTGACCTGGACCAGCAGTTGGGCAAGGCGCAACTGCGTGAACGCGAGCTTGACGTGCAGCTCCAGCGGTCGTTAGGGCGAGAACGAGAACTGGAGCAGCAAGTAACCCACGGGAGCGAGCAGGAAGAGCGTCTGCGGCTGCAGATCGCTCAGGCCTGGGGCGACGCTCAGCAGGCTCAACTTTTGGAACAAAGGCTCCAGGATGAGTTAAGCCAGGCCCGCGCTCAAACCGCCCGACGCGAAAAGCAGATTGCCAGCGCCGAGGAGGAGATGGCCCGGCTGCGTGACTCGCTGGAGCAAACCCGCCAGCAAGGTGAGGAGCAAGGCCAGCAACATCGCGAACGCGAGGGTCAGTTGCTCGAGCAGTTGGATAAGTTGGGCGACACCCTCAAGTTGCATCGCAGCAAGGCCAATGAGGCGCTGAGCGGACTGCGGCAGCGGGCCGAGGAGGTCCAAAACGAGCTTCAGCAAGTGGTGCAGGAGCGTCAGCTTTTGCGCTCTCAACTGGAAGCTCACGAACAAAATTTGGAACAACAGCGCTCCGAGCTTTTGCGGCACAAACGAGCAGAGCAGATACTCCAACAAGAGCTGCAGGAAGCCCGTCAGCGGGGACAGGATTTGGAGCAGCGGGCCACCGAGCTGAACTTGACTGTCGAGGAAGGCCGCTCCTTGCTGGAGGTGAGCCAGGCCCGCAGCGACCTGCAAGAGTCTGAGTTGAGCGCGCTGCGAATTGCCTTTAGAGAGCAAGAGGAACGGGTTCACGAGGCCCTCGAAGAATTGCGCCACAGCCAGGAACGGGGTCGCACCCTGGACACCGAGCTGGTGCAGATGCGCCACGATCTGAGCCAGGAAACGTCCCGACTGGAACAGACCAAACAGATTTCCGAGCAGTCGATCCAGCAGCTCAGTCGAGACCTCAACGAGGCTCAGTCTCAACTGGAGCAGTCAGAGCGCAACAATAGCCGACGCGAACAGATCATCGGCCAGCTCAAGCAGCGCCTGACCCAAACCATGCAGGAGTTGACGCAGCGCCAGGCCGAGCTGCGCGAAGCCCAGCTGCTGGCCGAGCGAACCGCCCGGGAAAAGGAGAAATTTCGCCATGACGCGGAGTTGGCGCGGACCGAGGTCGAGCAGAAGGAAGCGCGTCTGCAAGAGCTGGACCACGAGCTAAAAACCTCGCTGGCGCGGGCCACCTCGCTGCAGTTGGAACTGGATAAGGTCGGGTTGCGTCTGCAACGCGAAGAGGAGTTGCGCGGGAAACTGGCCGGCGAAGTGGAGAGCCTGCAGGCGGTCGATGCCCAGTTGCAGATTCAGCAAGACCAGCTGAAGCAGTTGCAGGGGGAGCGTCAGTCCCTGGAGCGCCAGTTAGAACAACAAGCCAGTCAGGCTTTGACCCAGGAATATCAATTGGCCGACCGCCAGCGCGAACTGGAGGAAACTCAAGAGTTACTGGACCAGGCGCGCAGCCGGGTAGTGGATCAAGAGGTACATCTGCAGGAGGCCCGGGCCATTTTGGCCGAGCAGGAACCGCGCACTGAGGACGCGCTCGAGAAGCTACGTCAGAGTCAGGAGCGCGGCCGGGCCCTGGAGGCGCAGCTGGCTCAAGTGCGCCACAATCTGGCCCAAGAGACCACCTTGTCGGCCCACAATCAGCAACAGTTGCAGCAAGAATTGAGCGACGCCCAGGCGCGTCTCGACCAGTCTGAGCGTCAGAATCAGCGGCGCGAGCAGATTGTTGAGCAACTCAAGCAACGGCTGGCTCAGGCCACTCAAGAGATGTCGCAACGCCATGCCGAACTGCGCGAAGCCCAGACGCTGGCCGAGCGCACCGCCCGCGAACGAGACCAACATCGCCACGAGGCCGATAGCGCCCGGGCTGAGTTGGAAGTCAAGGAACTCAAGCTGCGCGAGTTGGGCGACCAGATGGAAGAGCGCGTCTCTTCGCTGCAACTTGAGCTGGACGGATTGGGGCAGCGACTCCATCGCGAAGAGGAGATGCGGGCCAAGCTGGCTCAGGAGATCGAGGGACTGCAAGAAGCCGAACACCAGGTTCAGGTTCAGCAAAGTCAACTGCGTCAGAGCCATGAGGACCGCCTGGACCTGGAACGTCAACTGGCCGCCAAATGCGATGAGGCGGCTGGACATCAGCAAAGCCTGGCCGAGCGTGATCGTGACCTGGAGGAGGTCCAATCGCTGCTGGAACAGAGTCGTAATCGCTGCGAATTGCAAGAGGCCCAGCTGCAAAATACGCGCGCCTCCCTGGCCGAGCAGGAGTTACGGGCCGAAGAAGCGGCCGACCAACTGCGCCTGAGCCAGGAGCGAGGCCGCTCGCTGGAAGCCCAGCTCAGCCAGTTGCGCGTGAACCTGAGCCACGAGACCAGCGTCTCCGAACAGTCGATCCAGAAGCTCACTCAAGAGCTGGATGAATTGCAGGCCCGATTCTCCCAGTCGGAGCGTCACAACCAAAGACGCGAGCAGATTATTGGTCAATTGAAACAGCGTCTGGGACAAACCATGCAAGAGCTGGCTCAAAGGCAGACCGAGCTGCGCGAAGCCCAGCTTCTGGCCGAGCGTGGCGGTCGTGAGCGCGACCAACTTCGCCACGAAGCCGAAGCCGTTCGTAGCGAACTGGACCAGAAAGAGTTGCGTCTGCAAGAACTGGGCTCCGAATTGGAGCAGCGCAGCCAGCGTGGCTCGGCCTTGCAACTGGACCTGGAAAAGGCCTGGCAGAGGTTGCAGCGAGAGGAGGAAGTTCGCTCTCAGCTGTCGCTGGACCTGGAGAAACTCCAGGAGGAGAGCGACCACCTGCAGCAGCGCGTCGACGAAGCTCAACTGGAGAAACGCCAGTTGCAACTGGATCTGGACGACGCCCAGGCGCAGAAATTGCAACTGGCCGGCGAGCTGGACCGGGCTCTTGAATTTAAGGCGGTTGAGGTCATTCGCTGGCAGAAGTCGCTGGAAGAGCAACATCGACGCCAGGAAGATCTGGAGAGTCGCCTGATCCTGTCGCAGCAGCGGGTTGAAATTCTCACCCGCGAGTTGGAAGAGCGGGAGAACCGCTTGCAGGCAGAGCGCAAAACCAGTCAAGAGCGTCTTGCCGAAATGCGTTCCAGGCTGGAGAAGCAGGTTCTGGAGTCGCAGACCAGCCAACTGGAGAGAGAAGCGCGCATTGGCCAACTAGAAAGGGAGCAACGCTCGCAACGCGATGTCTATGAAGCTCGGCTGCTGGAGCTGCAAACTCAGAGGTCCAGTTTGGAAGGCGAAGTCAGCTCGTTGCGGGCCCTGGGCGAGTCCTCCCTGGCCGCCCAGAGCGCCAAGCTGGATCATGTTGAAGGCCGTTACCAAGAGTTACAGGCCCAACTGCATGAGCAAGAAGAAGAGACCCACAGGCAGCGACTCAAGGTGTCGCAGTTGGAGACCGATCAGGTGCTTTTGCAGCAGGCGCTGCACCAGACCGAGGTGGGCCGAGATGGACTGCTGGAGAAGCTGGAGAGCTTACGCCTGGACGAAGAGCAGGCTCGTCAGCAACTCGAGCTGGAGCAGGATCAAGTACAGCAACTGCGCCTTTCGCTACAACACGCCGAGCAGGATCGTTCAGCTTTCCAGGAGCAGCTGAATGGAGAGCGGCTGCGTCGCGAGAGCGAGTGGGCGGAAATGCAGGGACGCATTTCGCAACTGGAGGCGAGCCAGCGGGAAGTGATCGAGCAACGCGACCGCCTGCAGGAGTCCCAACAAGGGCAGGACCTTTTGGTTTCAGACCTGCGCCGCCAACTGGAGCAGGGGCGGGTTCGCCTGGAGCGTGAAGCAGAGTTTACCAAGGGTCTGCAAGAGCGCCTCAAGGAGAATCAAGAGCTGCAGATTCGCCTGCAACAGGAGCAGGGCGAAGCCCGCCAGCAGTGGTTAGACCTTCAGGCCGAGCAACAGCGCCAGGACCTGGCTCTGGAAAAGAGCCGCAGCGAACTGGCTCAACGCGACCGCCAGCTGGAAGGCCACGAACGGAACCGTCAAGAGCAAGAGAAGCAGTTGGGCGAAATGGAACTGGCCCGCATCGAACTGGAAAGCCGCTTGCTGGCCGCTCACCATCAGCAAGAGCAGGCTCACAGTGAGATTGAGCAGTTGCGAGACGAGCAACAGTCCCTGCAGCAAAGACTCAAGGACGCTGAGGAGCGCAGTCGGTCACTGTCCTCTCAGTTGGGCCTGGCCATGGAGCACGCCGAGGCGGCCGACCGCCTGCAGCAGATGCACGAGCAGCATGAGTTGGACGTAGCTCAACTGCGGGCCGAACTGGATCATCGGCAAAGTGAAGTGGATGGACTCAAAACCCAGATGCGCGGGCGCGGGCGGTTGCAGATGGAGATCGACAAACTGCAGGCCGAACTGGTGAATCGCCAGACGCGCCTGGAAGAGATGGAGTTGGAGTTGCAGCGTCAGCGCGGCCGGGGCGACGAAATGGAGTCGGAGCTGGCCGATGGCCGTTATTGGCGCAGTGAAGCCGAGTCTCGTTTGGAGCGCAGCCAGCAGGCTCTGCTGGACCTGCAGCGCGTGCTGGAGGAAACTCGCCTGGAACAAGAGGTGCGCCCACCGGACCAGGACCTACGGGCTGTCTTGGACTTGCAGGCCGATGTGGCCCGGCTGGAGGACGAGAACCGCCGATTGCTGAGCGTCCAGACTGGCACTCAGTCCGCCCTGGATACGGCCGAGCGAGCCCGGCGCCAGGCCGAGGAACGCTGGCTGGAGCTGCGCGCCCGGGAGCAGCAGTTGCTGCGCGAATTAGAAGGCGAGCGGCTCAGACTGGCCAGGGCCAGTGTGCCCACGGCCACTCCGGCCATTGCGCCCGTGCCCTCCAAGATTCCCACCAAGACGCCCGCGACTCGGGCCAAACCCTCTTTGCAGACTTTTTCTTTATTGGAGGCCCCTCGCCCCAGCGCCGAGGATCAAGGGAGCGGGCTAGAGCTGCCTGGCTTTTGAGGAAAATTGGTCGACCATGCCCTGAGCCAACCTGGCATAGGTCCTGTCGAGGCCGGTTGCGTGAGTAATCAGATGAAATTCGAGATTGTCCAGAGTCTGCCACAGGTCCACTGGCTGGATCGGGCGACCTTCATTGCGCTGGGCGGCGTTGCGGAAGAAAGACACTCCTGGCAGCCCAGGGGTTTGCTGAGTCCACCCAGTTCGGCCTGAACCGAACAGAGCTGACAATCCTTGAGGAATACACTATGACCCTGCTGATTTTGGGCCATCTCCAGTTGTCGGCCACGGCGTTTGAAAACGGGTTGACAGGTCTCCTCAATCACCCCCAATTCCAGAGCGCTGCCTCGAATTTTGGCGCGACTGTCCTCGTCAACCAAAATCTGCCAACCGCCCGGCAGCATTTGCCGCAAAGACTGCAGTCAAAATGCTGGCCGGGTGCAAAATGGAGTTTTATTGGAAGCGGCTGAATCCCGGATCACCGTCGCTGGATACAGGGTTGGCCGCTCGTTCGGCAGCCAGACGCTTGACGCTGTTGAGCAGATAGAGGCTGATGAGCACGGAAAATCCTGTGCGTCCCAGACTGAGGCCGCCGCCGACGATTACCCCGAAAATTGCGCTGGCGATATTGAGAGCCAGCCCGGCCAGAATGACTTTGACCACAAACTCCGCCCGAGTATCCAGCAAAGTGGGCAACTGGGCTCCGCAATAAACGTAGGCAATGGAAACCAGCAGGCTGGCGGCACAGACCACGAGCAGTATAACGCCATAAAGGACCGAGAACGCCATCAGGGCCAGACTGCCCAAAACGCCCAATCCGCCGCCGACAATTCCCAGCAATCCAACAATCACAAAAAAGGCTCGCAGTGAACCGGTAGACTCTTTCAAAGCACATGGTCTCCGTCCTAGAATACTGTCAATTTCTGACGGAGCAGCAGTAGTCCTGGACGGAGCGGGGTAAAAAGATTCCCTTAGATTGGAATATCCCGGCGCGGAGTGACGGGTTGGGACTGTCGGTAGCCCTGGATCAATTCATGCAACTGGCCCACGCTGTCGGTTTGCAGGGCCTGAGCCAGGTAGGGGCGCGCTTCGGCCACCGCGGGCAGATCAAAAAACCAGTAGAGCAGAGTAAGGGGGGATACCCAGATAGGGTGAACCTCGCAGCGGTGGGTCAGGCGCTGCTCGCCAAAGCGGCCCTCCATGGCAGCCACCAGCGAACCGGCCATGTGGCTGTTCCATTCACTGCCCATCTGCTCGTGAATATAGGTGACACAGGCATGCAACAGGCTGCCTTCGTGGCTCTGGGGCAGCAGGGCGCTGACTCCCAGGCAGGCCCTGCCAGCGATCAACTCGCTCATGCGTTGCAGGGCGTCGCTATGGCGCACTTCGTAGTTGGTGCCTTCGGTGCCGAAGGCGGTAAATGCGCAGTAGCGTGGCAGCCCGTCCTGCAGATAGGCGGCCAGTAGCGAAGCGGTATCGGTTTCGGGAGTGCCCAGTTCGAATTCGTCGCCCCAAAACAGCCCGTCTACACCCGCGTCGACCACCACAATGGCCTGAAGGTCCAGTTTTTTGCGAAGATAATCGAAGCGTTCGGCCAGCGGGCGCACACCTACGCGGCGGTAACACCACACCGAGATCTCTTCTCCAAAATGCTGGTGCCACCACCGGCACAGCCACACTTCCGGGCAGTAGCCTCTGACCGGAGGTTGACAGTGACGGTCTACTCGAAATAGTTTGTCGTCGATGCGTTCGGCGCCAGTCACTTCTTTGATTTCGCTAAAAGTGTAGCTGGCCAGGTGCACGATGTGACCGGCCTTTTTTAGAGAAAAGGCCACCGGCAGCGCACAGACTACGTCAAAACCCCCTCCACAACCGGCAACCAGTGTCGACGAGGCTGCAGCAAAGGGGATCATCGAGCCTCCCATGCAGCGGCGCAGATGCGCTCGTGATCCTTGCGGTAGAAATCCTGATCGGCTGGACCCGTGTAGGGGAAACACTGCAGCATCAGGTCTAGACTGTCAGAGGTGCGGGCCGCCTCGATCAGGCCGCGGTAGTAAGCCAGGTTGCTCTCCACCAGGGCCTTGCCCGCCTGGGGTGGCGCGTGATTGCAGAGCAGCCAGTGAATGTCCAGCTCGAGTAAGCGTTGCAAGGTGGTCTGCATGGCGGCCAGTTGGGTGGCTGGTTGCCCTTCGTCGAGTAGAGCAAAGGGAGTCTCGACGGCATCGCCCGGGAGCAATGTGGCAATTTCGGGGATGTAGAGAGCCAGGTGATCGGGACGGTGGCCGGGGGTGTGCAGCAGTTGCAGCGTGAGATCGCCGCCGTGCAGGCTGAACTCCCCTTGCAGGCGCACATTGGGCGCCACCAGTCGAACCTGAGCGTAGCTGGGATCTTCCAGGGACTTCTGGGCCAGTTCGCCAGCCCCAAACTCGCCCAAAATGCGCTGGGCAGCCAGATCGAGACCCAGAATGGGGCATGAAAAACATTGATTTCCCCAATAGTGGTCCCAGTCCGAATGGGAGACCACCACCAACACGGGCTTTTCAGGCGCGCGTTGCTGCACTCGTTGGGCTAAAAAATCCCCACTTAAGGGGCCCAACAAGGTATCGTAAATCACCGTGAAGTTTTGCGTATAGATCAGATGACTGCGTACCAGGGTGCCGACTTGCACCCCTTCGATACGACTATCCCAGCCCTGATTGTCCAGCAGCTCCAGGTTCAGACCGGCTTCTACCTGCATACTCAGGGACGGTTGTAACCGGGCAGTTGATCGCTCTTACGTTTGTTGTTGGAGGAGTTACTGTAGGCGGGCAGGTCGCGCTGAGGCAAAGCCTGATGGTAGCCGGGGATGTTGCCCTGGCTGGAGGGGTAGCCTTGGCTGGCATAACCGTTACCGCCGCCCCCGTAGTAATAGTAGTAACCGTAGGGGTTATAGCGAAAAGCCTGAGGGGGACCGCCCGTGTTGACGGGAGACACCGTAGTACGGGCAGGTATGCCGAAAGGCATGGTAGGCGAGAAGCCCACCGGTTCGGCCACTCCAGCGCTGCTCAGCATAAGCATCAAGGCCAAATACTTCATGGTTCCATTATGACCCATCTGGGTGGAAGGAAACGTTGCTAATTCGTTAGCAGTTTCCTTGAGCGGACTACTTCCACCAAGCCCAAGCCGACTGAATGATAGCCCGCAGGGCCCGACACACCAAACCCCCGGCCATGGCCGGCCAATCCTCCGGCAGGCGCGTTTATCCAGCCGGCGCCACAGGTTGCCTGGCCCAAAGTTGCACTAACTCCACACAGACACCTACGGCCTGAGCCATGTCCTGAATGCTGACCCACTCTAGCGGACCGTGGAAGTTTTGCATCCCGGCAAACAGGTTGGGGGTGAGCAGTCCTTTTTCGGTCAACCAGGAGCCGTCAGTGCCCCCGCGCAAAACCGTAAGGTTGGGTTCGATGTTGGCTTTGCGAAAAGCCTCTGAGGCCATGTGGACGGGACTCATCTCTTTGTCTAACCAGTAGCGCATGTTGCGATACTGCTCGGTAAACTCCACCTTTACCTGGGCGCGCGGCTCGGCCAGTTGAATCGAGTGGCAGATGGACTCAATCAACTCGTGATGAGACTTCAGGCCTTCCAGTTCAAAATCGCGCAGGATTAACTGAATCACGGCCTCCGATGAGGTTCCTTGCAGGCTGCTGGCGTGAATAAACCCCTGGCGGCCTTCGGTGGTCTCGGGAGTGCGTATGACTTTGGGCAACATCTCCACGATCTGGCAGGCCAGATGCAGCGCGTTGACCAGTTTGTCTTTGGCATAGCCGGGATGAATGGAGACCCCGGTGACCGTGATCACTGCCTTGTCGGCCGAAAAGGTCTCGTAGCAAAGTTCGCCCACGTCGCCGCCGTCCAGAGTGTAGGCGTATTTGGCACCTAACTTGGCGAAGTCAAGATGCTTGACCCCGCGACCGACCTCTTCGTCGGGGGTGAAACAGAGTCGGGTTTTGGCCCGGGGGATTTGCGGGTTCTTGAGCAGGTGTTCGGCCAGAGTCATCACGATGGCCACCCCGGCCTTGTCGTCGGCGCCTAGCAGGCTGATGCCGCTGGCGGTGACGATATCGTGTCCCACTTTGCCCTTTAAGTAAGGAAATTCCGAGGGAGAAATCACCTGGCTGGTATCGTCGGGCAAGACCAGGTCCTGTCCCTGGTAGTTGCGGTGCACCAGCGGCTTGACTCCCAGCCCATTGAACTGAGGACTGGTGTCTACGTGGGCCATCCAGGCGATGACCGGACCGTCGCAATTGCCCGGAACGGTGGCCATCAGGTGGCCAAATTCGCCCAATTCCACTTCGCTGGCGCCCATGTCGCGCAGTTCCTGTTCGAGCAGGCGCAAAAGGTCCCACTGGCAGGCCGTACTGGGAGCCGTAGGGCTGGCCGAGTCGCTGGGGGTAGCAATGGCGCAATAGCGCACCAATCGTTCTTCAAGCTTTTCATTCCACATGCCGGCGCTCTTCGCGCCGGGCTGGCCGCCCCCCCTTCAGAGGGATGAGTGACTGCCGGGTCTAAGCTTGGCCGGTGCTGAGCGAGTCCGCCGGTCGTCAGATTTTGAAAGAGGCTTTCGAAGCTCAAGGCTATGTAATTCAGGAGAATTACGCTTTTCGCTGGGAAAATTTTGCCGTCGAACTGGATGGCTATGACCCGGAGGCCAAAGTGGGCTATGAGTATCTCACTCAGGAAGACGGGGTCGAACCGCCCGCTCTGGATGCCTTGATGAAGCAGAACTACTGCTCTCTTTTTTTGATCGATGAAACTCAAGTGCCCGACGCTCCCACCATGTTGGCGGCGGTCTTCGAATTTTTTCGACAGATCGAGTGTGATGACTAACCACTGGCTGCGTGACCAGATCGCCCGAGTGGAGGACCTGCTCCGGCAGGAAGCTCAGGAACTGTCGTTGCGCTTGCTGCCCGACCTGGAAAAGTTAGACCACGCCTATCAATGCACCGGGCTGGATTTTCTCAAGCCTGCCGCTCTGGAGATGTTGGCCCGCGAGCGCCAGCAGTTGGAACAACGCAGGGCTCAGTTAGAGAACGACCCCGACTTTCATGTGCCGGTCAGCGACAGCCAGCGCCTGGCCGCCGCCGAGTTGCGGCGCATTCGCGAACATCAGGCGGCTCTGGTGCCGTTGATTCGCATTTGCCACGGTCACCCTCGCTTTGCCGAGCTGCTGCGCAACGGCTACGGAACGGGTCGCTACGCCACGCCCTTTTGGAGACTGTCCTTCTACGCCGACCGCAAGGCGGCCGCCGAACTGTGTCAGCGCGCCAGCAAGAAGAACTTCGCCGCCCTGCTGCGCGACTATCACAGCGCCAACGACTCCTACGACGTGCTCCACGAGCGCCTGGAAGACATCAAAGAACGCCCTCTCAGCCCTCGCCAGCAGTGGGAACAACTGGGTCGCCGCCTGCAAGGATTGGAGCAAGTCCACCTGAGCACGGCCCAATCGCGAATTCAACTGGCCCTGCTCAAGGGGGGCCCCTGCTGGGCGGCTCTCAAACGCGCCCCCCTCGAGCCGGAAATGGCCCGTATGGTGGAGGCCACCGGATTGCTCAAAGATCAGCTGGACCAACTGCGCCAACAACGAGCCGACGCCGCCCGAGGCTGACAAAGGAACGAAAGCCGGTAGGCGACTCTACTTGAGCCCCCCTTTCATTTTGAGGGTTTTGGTCACTTTGGGCTCCAAACTGGTGGAGAACGTGACCTGGCCAGATCATCCCTCTCTGCTGGGAGGATGAGTTATCCGAGCATTCTGTGTACACTCGAGCGAATGGTCGCATACTCTTCAACCCGCAATTCCCCAACCACTCTGAGAACTCGCCGGGCGTCAAGGCCCTGGATTTGATCCAGCAGAACCACAGACTCGCGAGGCAAATTAGCGCTCCCGGCGGGCAGCCGGGGATAGAGTTCGGGGGAGTCCAGCGCCCACGGTTGTCCACGATAACTGGTCACGGGCGCGACAACAATCATCTGAACACAGCAGGTCTCTCCCCGGACTGTCCGTGGCCCGGCGGCATTCGCTGACCCAAGGCCACCCAAAGGAGCATTCCCGGCTGAAGCCTCAAGGGGGGATTTCTTCGTACTCTCCCAGACTTTCATTCCAGCGGACAGAAATACCAGATTTAGCCAAATGCAAATAGTATTCATCGAGTTCACCGGATGGTATGTCGTGTTCCCATTCAGCCAGTGCGCGGCCGAGGTCAATAGCCTGGGCGTCGAGCCATAATTTGGTCTCTTTACAGTGAACCGGTTTAGCGGAGGACTCCAACCCTGCCAGGTCTTGCTCCCGAATTCGGGTAGCGCGTGGGCCCAACTTGCAGAGCGTCAGCCTGCCCTCTCGGGACCACCGATATAGAGTGGCACGGCTTACTCGCAGCCGTCGCGCCGCCTCTTCAAGTGTGACTAATTCCATAGGGCTTTAGATTACATTTGTGTGTCATAGTGTGTCAACGGCCAAGGTTGCCGTTGCCACGCTTTACGGGCCTGAGGACTCAAATGCCCGCAGGAAATCTTCTGGCAAGTTTTTGATGGGTATCCTCTCGGTTACCAGAGTCTCGCCGTGGCTGGAGCGCGTCGCTATCAGGCCGTCCAACACCGCTGTGACACAACCGCATTGCGTTTACCAGAGCGGATACGATCTGGTCGAGCGGATCTGAGTGGGTCAGCATACGGGCTTGGTAAATTTGACTGCTCCAAACAAAAGTGTGTAAAATTTTGTGGAACCAGTTGAGGAAGAGAATCTCCGTGAAGATTATCCAGGTGCCGATGAGGGACACCTCCCTGGCCAAAGCGCTTCACTTGAGTCGAGCCGACTTCATTCGCAGGGCCTGCCGCCAAAATGTTGAACAGTTGCGTGAGGCAGAGCTGGCTCAGGCCTACGTCGATGCCTATCGCGCTCATCCTGAAGATTTGATCGTGGCCTCCACATCCGCATCCCTGGCAGCCGGGATTTTGCCCCAGGAGGATTGGGCGAGTTGAGGCGTGGCGAGGTTTGGTGGGCCGATTTGCCTCAGCCTGCTGGTCGCAGACCGGTGCTGCTGCTGTGGCGTGATCAAGCTTACTCGGTAGGAAACGCCGTGACGGTCCGTGGTATCGCCGTGGAAGTAATGCCAGAGGGCCCGCGGAGGCAATGCCCAAGCAGTGCGTCGATAACCTGGACGAAATCCGGACGATTGCCAGGCATCTGCTGGCCTCGCGAGTTTGCCGACTCGATGAGGATCACCTTCAGGCCGTTGAGCGGGCTCATCCATTTCGTATTGGACTTGCGCAGCTGACCCGATGAAACCTTTGAGGAGCGACCATGCTGGTAAACGTCAATGACTATCAAGAGGTGGCCGCGGCCCGGTTGAGCCAGGCCGCTTACGACTATTATCGCGGGGGCGCGCGCGATGAGCTGGCCCTGGACCGGAATCGCAGAGCTTTTCAGGAGTATGCCGTCCACTACAAGGTATTGGCTGGGGTAGAGCAGGTTGACCTGGGCACGTCAGTACTGGGATTGCCTGTGAGCTTTCCGGTGATGGCAGCGCCCACGGCCTTTCATGGAATGGCCGACCCGCAGGGCGAGTTGAGCAGCGCGCGTGCCGTGACGGCGGAAGGGTGCGTGTTCATTCTCAGCACCCTGTCCAATACGCCCATCGAGCAGGTGGTCGAGCAGGCCAGCGGTCCGGTGTTGTTTCAGCTTTACGTCTACAAAGACCGGGGCATCACCCGCGAATTGGTGCAGCGAGCCGAGCGGGCGGGAGCTCGCGCCCTGGTGGTGACCGTCGACGCCCCTGTGCTGGCCGTGCGCGAAAAGGACGTGCGCAATGGCTTTACCCTCCCTCCCGGCCTCAAGCTGGCCAACCTGAGTGGGGTGGGGAACGACGATCTGGGCGGAGGGCTGGGAGATTATGTGCAGCGCCACCTGGATCCAAGCCTGTCCTGGCGCGATCTGGAGTGGTTGATCGGGCAGACCTCTCTGCCTGTCGTCGCCAAAGGTATCGTGCGCCCCGATGACGCCGCCCAGGCGGCAGCCCTGGGGGTGCGGGCCGTGGTGGTCTCCAATCACGGCGGTCGTCAACTGGACCATTCTCCGGCCACCCTTCATTGTGTGGCGGCCGTGCGTCAGGCCGTGCCTGAAGGCGTGGAGATCTGGATGGACGGCGGGGTGCGCCGCGGCGCCGATGTCATGCTGGCCTGCTGCCTGGGGGCCCGGGCCGTGCTGGTGGGACGGCCCATTTTGTGGGGATTGGCCGCTGCCGGCCAGGAGGGAGTGCGTCAGGTGATGCAAACGCTGCGTCAAGAGATGATGGAAGCGATGATGCTGACGGGCTGCAGCCGCCTGGACCAACTGAGTCCATCTCTGCTTGAAAGGCTGAAGGAGTAGCGCGCCGAACGCGCCCCCATGAACTTTCAATCGCCTTCTTTTCCCGTCACGCGGCTGCGCAGACTGCGCGGCAGCGCCGAGTTGCGCGCCCTGGTGCGAGAGACTCAGCTCACTCCCAACGACTTTTGTTATCCCCTCTTCGTCACCGAAGGTGAGAATATCGCCAGCCCCATCAGCGCTCTGCCTGGTCAAAACCACTGGAGTGTGGACCAACTCATGGGTGAAGTGCAACGAGCCATGGCCGTTGGGGTCCGCTCGGTCATCCTTTTTGGATTGCCCTCGCGCAAGGATGAACTTGGCTCCGAGGCCTACGCCGAGGGAGCCCCCGTGCAGCGAGCCGTGACCGCTCTCAAGAGGGCTTTTCCGCAACTGGTGGTCATGACCGACGTGTGTCTTTGTCAGTATACTGACCACGGCCATTGTGGTCCGCTTTGCGGTGAGACCGTCGACAATGACGCCGCTCTGAAGCTGCTGGCCCAGACGGCCGTCTCGCACGCTCGGGCCGGCGCCGATCTGGTGGCCCCTTCGGACATGATGGACGGTCGCGTGGCTGCCCTGCGCACAGCCCTGGACGGGGCAGGCTTTGAGCAGGTGGGCATTCTCAGCTATGCCGTCAAATTTGCCTCGGCCTACTACGGACCGTTTCGCGAAGCGGCCGGTTCCAAGCCGGCCTTCGGCGACCGCCGGTCCTACCAAATGGACTCGGCCAACCGCCGTGAGGCCCTGCGCGAGGCCGCCCAGGACGTTGCCGAGGGGGCTGACTGGCTGATGGTCAAGCCGGCTCTGGCCTACCTGGACATTGTGCGCGACTTGCGCGAGCACTTTCCACTGCCGCTGGCCTGCTACAACGTCAGCGGTGAATACTCCATGATCAAGGCGGCCGTGGCCCAGGGTTGGCTGGACGAACGGCAGGTGGTGTTGGAGACTTTGTTGTCGATGAAGCGAGCCGGCGCCGACCTGATTCTTACCTATTTCGCGCGCCAGGCGGCTGAATGGCTGGCCTGATCAAGCGCACGCTGGGGGCACTGGCGCTGGCCGGGGCAGTCTGGGCCCAGCAAGCCAACCTGATGTGCAAGCAAGAGATACGCCTGGAACCGCTGGGCTCGGCCGCCCCCACCGATGTGACTGTGGACGCGGCTGGCCGCCTCTACGTGCTCCACGAAGGCGACGGCTTTATGGATGTCTACTCCAAAGACGGAGTTTTGATTGAGCACCGCGGGGGGCAGGCCGAAATTCGTCAACAGTTGACAGGCGTCAGTGTTCTGTCGCAATGGGTGGGGCGACTGGCTAAATCGGCTCTGTTGGTTTCCGAGCCCGGTCAACAAGTAGTCAAAGGGGTGCTGGTTCCCGGCCCGCACAGTCTGGAGTGGACCCCCCTGCGGGGCACGGCCGAGCCGATTCGGGGGGCGGTGGCTCTGGCTCGGGATCTGGAGGGTAATTATTGGGTGTGGAGCGAGGA
Organism: bacterium; assembly: GCA_018780265.1. GTDB lineage: Bacteria > Vulcanimicrobiota > Xenobia > Xenobiales > JADMJV01 > JADMJV01. The sequence goes on along the minus strand of JADMJV010000068.1, from coordinate 89,987 downwards.
GGCGCGCAAATGCTTCGGATTTACCCCGGCCGGGCAGTTTTTTGAAGCGCGCAAGTTGCCCCAACTGCGTCGGCCCGTGCAGTTGGCCGTGGACAGCCAGGCCAACCTGTACTGCCTGGACACCTGGGGCTTGCACGTGCTCAACGCCCAGGGCGGCACTCGCTACGAAGTAGAAGCCGCCCAGGCCATGTACCTCACCGGTGCCGATGTGCTGGCCCTGGCCGGTCGCGACTGGTTGCGGCGCTACGCACCCGACGGCCAGATGGAGACCCAGGTGCGCGAAATGGAGGCCTTCCGAGAGGCCGAGCCGATTGCGCTGAGCCTCAATGAACAGAACGATTTCTTTGTCTATCTGCGCAATCCGGATAGCAAGGACGGCTTGATAGTCAAGTTCACTTCGGGCGGCAAAGTATTGAGCGAGTTTCCTCAACCCGAGCGCCTGGCCACCAGCCCCGACCCTGGCCTGAGGCTGGACTATCAAGGCCGCATTCATCTGTGGACCGCCGCCGGCAAACTGCTCAAGCTTCATCCTGGCGGCAAAACCGAACGCGATATGGCCTACATGCCTTCCGCCGAGCCCAAGGGTCAGCTGGTGCAGCCGGCCGACCTCAGCTACGGGCCCGACGGTCAGATCTGGCTCGCCGACGCCGGCAACTGCCGCCTTCAGCGATTTCGTTTTGGCGACGGCTGGCAGAAGCCCATCACCGTTGGCATTCAGGGGGGCGACCCGCGGGGCGTGCCGCGCAGCCTGGCCTTCAATGCCTACAAATTGCTCTACTGCGTGGTTCACCCTCGCAACCGCCAGGGAGAGGTGGTTTTGCAGACCCGCAATCTGGAGGGAAAGTTGCTGGCCCAACGACCCCTCTGCCCGGCCTGGGGCGATCCGGTGGTCAAAATCGCCTGTGCCCCTTCGGGAGACCTCTATATCTATCAGTCGCGGGTCAAGACCGTGCGCGGTTGGGAAGAGGCCCCCACCCTGCTGCGCTACCTGGCTCGCGGCCAGAAGGTGGCCGAGGCCGGTGGCGATGGCCCCGGACTGTCGGCTCCCAACAACCCCACCCGACGCATCGTGCTCAAACCTCAGGAAGACCTGATTCCCTGGCAAGGAAAGTTGCTGGTTCCCAGTGGCGGGTCGGTCTTTGTTTTTAATTCGGAGTTGCAGGCCGTGCGCGAGTACGGGCTGACCTACAAAGAGGGCCGCAACCCGATTTTTGGAGAGTTTGGCGGCTCTTGCCTGGGCGGGAAACTGCTCTATCTGGTGGATAGCGGCGGGCGCTGCCTGCAGCGGGCTGTGCTGCCCTAGGTGGGCTATCGTTACCTTGACCTGATCTCGTCAGCCTTCGTGGCCGTTTTGTTGATTTCTAATGTGGCCGCCCTGAAAGTCTTCGTGCTGGGGCCGCTGGTTTTTGATGGCGGGGCCCTGATCTTCCCTCTTAGCTATATCTTTGGCGACATACTCACCGAAGTCTACGGCTACTCGGTGAGCCGGCGGGTGATCTGGCACGGACTTTTCTGGCTGGTGATTTTCAACCTGGTTATGACCCTCTGTGTGGCATTGCCGGCTGAACCCAGTTGGCAGCAGAACATCGGCCAGCAGGCTTACCAAAGCGTGCTGGGCATCTCTCCGCGGTTGGCCCTGGCCGGCTGGTTGGGCTTCTTTTGGGGCGAGTTTTGCAACTCGTTTGTGTTGGCCAGGCTCAAGGTTCGCACACAGGGCCGCTATCTGGCCTTGCGTACCATCACTTCCACGGTCCTGGGCCAACTGGTGGATACGGGCCTGTTCTGCGTGGTTGCCTTCGCCGGCTTGCTATCGCCGGCTGCCTTGAGCAACTACATACTCACGGGCTACCTCTACAAAGTGGCCGTGGAAGTCATTATGACGCCAATAACTCTGGCCACGGTTCGGTTTCTCAAGCGCCAGGAGGGGGCCGATACCTTCGATACCCAAACCGACTTCAACCCCTTTCATTTTGGGCGGTAGCCGAGCATGAAGTCACGGACGGCGTTGGCGGCAGCCGACGCAGCCACTTGATTGGCCGGAGGCATCTCCACGTCAAAATAGGCCTCCTGGCGAATGTAGACCGCGTGAACGCCGCCAGTGGGCGTGAGACGCAGGTTGCACAATCCACCGATCGCGGCCATCTTAAATTGGCCCGGCGGGGTGTGATGATAGGCCAGCGTGGCCGCCACAATTTGGCGGTCACTGGCACCTTCAAAGTCGAATACCCGAATGGTGATGGCGCCTCCGGCCACCGGCTTGCGATAGACTCCCCCTCGTTCTGTAGCCTGGACCAGGGAGAACCCTCCGGTAGGTGGGCCAGGGTCAGGCGTCGAGAGAGGGACCGGTCCGGTGGGTGAAGCAACCGGGTCGCCGGTGTCGGGAGGTTCCGGCGAGGTTGGCTTTGCAGGGGGTTTCTGTTTGGGCTGAGCCCGAGGATAGGCCCGTTGAATCCCGGTCGAGGGCGCCAACTTTGGCACACGTGTCGACGCAACCAGGCGGGAGCGCAGGGGCTTGGGGCGCGGTTTGGTGACGGCGGTGATTCGGCGCGGCGGATTCTCAGGTTCGACTCGACTCGACGGGATTTTGCTGATGGGACTGGATGTGACAGAAAGTGCGGGAGGCGGGCTCTGCGAGGCAGTGGGGGTTGGCGAGGCAGAGCGTTGATTGGCGGGAGTTCCTACGAACAACAGGGCAGATGCCACCAGACTCATGGCCGTAGCCGCTAAAATCAAGGTGGGATTGCTATTGGGCGCCGGGGGCGGCGTGGCCAAAGGGTGCATGGCCTGGCGAACTGTAGGGGACATCTTCTTTTCGACCACTTTGAGGGAAGCTTCGTTGCGCAACCAGCGACGCAGGGCCTGGGCCATCTCGTCGGCACTGGCATAGCGTTCGGAGGGCTTGAGTTGGGTCGCCTTCTTGATGATGGCGGTCAGGCCCCGATGCTGAGACAACTCCGCGTCCATCGGTTCAAAGGCAAAGGTCGGCGGCAACTTTCCCGTGGTCAGATGATAGAGAGTGGCCCCGACCGAAAAAACGTCTGAGCGCGGCTCGGCACGGCCCGCCAGTTGTTCGGGAGCGCAAAACCCGGGTGTCCCCACCTGGGTCTGCACCTGTTGCGTCTCCACCGAGCGGGCGATGCCAAAATCGACCAGCTTGATCTTCCCCAGACGCTTATCGCGGATCAAGTTGGCCGACTTGATATCCCGGTGCACAATGGGGGGTTTATGGTTATGCAGGTAGGCCAGCGTCTCCAGCACGCTGACCATGTCCAGGGCCACCACCTCGGGATCCATGGGCTCGTTGGTGACGCGCAGGTGGTCTTGGAGTTCGTCATCCAGGCCCTGACCTTGCACCAGGTCGAGCACGATATAACGTCGCCCCTCGATGTCAAAGTAGTCGCGGACACGGGGGATGTTGGGATGATCGAGATTGGCCAGCGAGCGCATCTCGCTCTCAAAAGTCTGCAAGACATATTTGGCGTCGGCACTTTGCAGGGCGCTGCAGAGAATTTCTTTGATGGCGCAAGGCGTGGAGGCCAGTTTCAGATCGATAGCCTCGTAGACGGCGCCCATGCCCCCGCTCTTAATGCTGCGCACTACTTCATAGCGGTCTTGAACAACCTGCTTGGGGACCAGTGGCATATTCCTATAATACCTTAGGAGACGGACTGTAGCACAGCGATTTCCACAACTTCGGGAAATCCTTTTGCCTGAACCGGCGGTCGAGGGACACCCACAAACTCTTGCCGGGGCAAGAGGTCCGCCAAATACTTGCTCAAAATGGTCTCGCCGGGGCCCGCCGCCGAACAAAGGCGGGCCGCCAGGTTGGTGGTAGAGCCCAGGGCCGCATACTGTAGATAGCTTTCGTGACCGATAGTGCCCACGTAGGCTCGCCCGTGATGAATGCCGATACCGACCTGACAGGGAAGGTCGGGCCAGGTGGCGGAAAACTCGGCCACGGCTTGCTGGATTTCGATGGCTGCCCGGCAAGAACGCAGAGCCTGTTCGGCCGGAGTCATCTCCAGGGGGGCGCCCCAAATGGCCAGCATAGCGTCACCGATGTATTTTTCCAAGGTGCCATTGTGACGAAACACGATCGGCACGATACGCGAAAAGTAGTCGTTGATCCAGGCGGCGACCTTGGTGGGCGGCTGCTCGAAGCTGATACCGGTGTAGTTGCGGATATCGCAAAACAGGATGGTAACGTTCATTTCGGCACCATGCACGTAGGTGCCGTCTGAGCGGGCCAGAATGCTGTCGATGGTGGACGGGGGAAAGAAGCGAGCCAATCGGTCTTTGAAAAGGGCTTCTTTTTGAGCTTTCGCAGAGAGCCAGCCATTTTCGATGGCCACTGCTGCCAGGGCCGCGAAACTACCCAGGAATTCCTGCTCGCTGCTATTCGTCAAAGCCTTCGGCTGAAGGCTGTCCAGGTAGAGCACGCCCCAAATGCGATTGGATGTAGCCAGCGGCAAACCGACGCAGGTTCGAATATTTTGAATTTTGATGCTCTGGGCATTTTCCACACGCTGGTCAAGTTGAGCGTCCTGAATGATCAGAGCTTCTCCTCGCAAGACCTGTTGCAGCACCGTCTGGCTAACTTCAGCCGGCGGTTGCCCGCGACTTTGGCGACGTCGGTGATAGAGAAATTGCGCGGGCTGGTCGGGATCGACCACCCAGATTGAAGCGCGGTCGAAGCTGCCCAGGCGCAAGGAAAAATCGAGAATTTCGTCGAGTTTGTCTTCCAGAGCGCCGGGGCGAGCCAGAGCGGCACTCAAATGCAGCAACCCCTGTTGACCCACCAGGTTTTCTTTGCTATCGACCTTCAAATCGGGAATGGGCTTTACGGCAAAGGTTTTTGAACCCAGTACGGTAGCCTGCGTGGCCTGGCTGGCCGAGGGTTGGCCAGTGGCCAGTTGAATGTGGTCGCCAGTTTGCAAACGAGCGCGCACAATGCGTTTACCGTTAAGAAAAGTCCCTTCGGGACTGCCCAAATCGCTGAGAATCACTCCCAAGTCGTTGCGTTCGATGCGTGCGTGCCGAGCCGAAGTGCGGGGAACCACCAGGTCGCACTCAGAACCACTCCCAATCGTGACACTGGCGTTGGTAAACCGGTGGGGCTGCTGAGGAAGATGAGGCTCCCCACTGGGCGTCAAGACCAGGGCTCCGCCCTCCAGGCTAAAGATCAGCACGGCCGGTGTTTTGCTCTAGAGTGCTCGATTCCCTCTGTAGAGCGACTAATATGCGACGCCCTTTCTGCGAGCTTCGGCTTGAACCTGACGCACCAACACGGTGTCCAGATTGTTCTCCAGCTTGCTGGAAGAGGGTGCGTAGGAAGCCGATTTGTAGACCGCACCTCCGGCTGCGCCGGGAGCGACCACAGCAGCGCTATCGACCTTGCGCTTTTCCATGATGGCATCGGCGCCTTCGGCCCATTTGGCCTCGGCCCCCACTTCGAAGCACTGTTTTCCTTGAAATACCAGGCGGGCCTTGCTCCCGTCGTGGCGAACCACTTCCTGCTGATAGGTCAAAAACTGAAACTGGCCGCCCCCCATCAAAGCGATTTCTTCGAACTCGGTTTGCCCACAATCTTGCAAACCGCTGCAGCCCCAGGTATTCACTTTGATCCCCTTGGCCTTGGCCTGGTTCATAGCCTGGCGATACTCGTCGGCGTGGTGAGGTCCGGCGTCTCCAATGAGGAACACCATTCGAGTGGTATTGGCGTCCTGATCCCAATTCATTTCATTGACAGCACACTCCAGACCGGCTCCCACCGCTTCTGGAGTGTCGCCGCCCCCACCGGCTTCAATCTGTTGCAAGGACGTTTGGATGGTGCTGACCGCGGTGGTCAGGGGATAGGCTTTGGTGACGTAGGCATCTCCGTGATCCCGATAGGCCACCAGGCCAAAGCGAACGTCAGGTTGGGGATTGCCCGACTGAATGTCTTGCATCATTTTGCTGACCTTCGATTTGACCACTTCGACCTCGTCGCCCATGCTGCCGGTGGCATCAATGGCAAAGACCACATCGATTCGGGGCGCGTGCGCAGCGATGAGCGGTGGTGGAGAGGTCGCTGGTTGCCGGGATGGGCTGTAGCGAGCGGCGGCCAGACCCAGGGCTATCCCCAGCACAGCCCACACTGCTTTGGGTAGCACCGGCAGGGACAGTTTTCGACCGTGCACGGTGGACCACAACAAAGATTGACCACAGCGCTCACAACTCTTGTGAGCATCAGGATTGAGTTGATTGCAATGGGGACAGCTAACTCCGTTCACGGCCAGACCTCCTACTTGAATATTACCGCCTGTCGTCGAGTTTAGCAGACTTCTTCCAGGGAGCGAGTACTTTTTCGAGAAAATGCTTCAGGCGTGGACGGCAAGACCCAAGATCTGCTGGAAGACCTGTCCGGAGAAGCGGCATTCGATTCCCAAGGAGAGTTTCAGGTCGACCTGGCTCGCGCCCGCGAGAAACTGGAACAACACCTGGGTCTGTGGCCCGAGGACTACCTGGCTTTCCTGATTCAAGCGGCCTTTGCCCTGGGTGCCGGACGCCTGCGACTCTCGAGCGGGTTGGGCAGTGTGATCTGGGAATTTGACGGTCCCGTCTTGACCCGCCCCCAGTTGGAGGCAGTGCTGAGCGATGACCATTCCCAGGCCGTCAGTGCCGGACTGCAGCGCTTACAAATGGCTTTCTTTCTGCTGGCCAAGAGCCGCTACCAGCGCTATGCCTTCTCCAGTGGTCTGGCCGGTCAGGGTTATCGTCTCGAATGGAGGCGGGGCAAGGGAAGTTTGCGACCCTACGCCTATCGAGGCGCCTGGTCCAATCGACTGGAATTGAATTTGCCCCTGAAACACATCAGCGTCCACTGGCTGCTGAGCCGCACCAACGCCCTGACGACTTTACCCGAGTATGCTTCGGTGAGACCGCGCTTCAAAGATGGACCCCTGCGCCTGCACCTGCCCTGGGAGCGACGGGTCAACAAGATTGAGGAAAGTGTCCCTCTAGCGATCGCCATTCAGGGTCGCCAACGCATGGCTGTCGAGAGCCCGCTGGCGGCCGTTCACGAGTATCGGCTGGAGGCCGACACGGAATACTCGCTGTGGTTTGCCACCCGCACTCAGAGCAGTTTGCGCTGCCTGGTCTACAGTCTTGGCTACGAAGGCCCCAGTTGGGCCTACGGAGCGGTCTGGCTGTACTGCGACGGTTTGCGCACCGACTTGAGCCAGCGACATCTGGTGGTGGGACCGCGTCTGCAAGCCCTGCTGTCGGATGTGGAAAGGCGCCTGGTGGTGGCTCTGGGAGAAGCCTTTCAGCACGAGGGGGCGCGCCACGACTGCCTCAATTGGATTCTTCACGGTCTGACGCACTGGATCCGCTTTGGCGGAGTGGTGGGTGGCGCTCTGGCCCAACTCCCCTTGTTTAAAATGGCCTTCCATGACGATTTTAGCCTGGCCCAGCTGGATGCAACCTACCACGAGCGTCAGCAGGTCCTCTACTTTTGCACCGAGGTGCCGGCTTTTCAGCCCGCCGAAGCCCCTCCCGTAGTAGTGTTACTTCCTGAGGTAGCCTCGATTCTGAGAAGTCGTTTTGGCGAACTAAAACCTTGCAGCGAACTTTTTGCCCAATTGCACCTGCGCGAGAGCAATCGTCAGCAGTGGGAGTTGCGTACTCCTGAAAGGCTGGAGTTGAAGGGGGTGGCGCGACTTTTTCCTTTGCAGGCGCTGGAGCCTCTGCCCGGGATTCAAGGCCAACACCCGCAATGGCAGGGCCAGGTGGGACTGATGAGCAGCGATGTGGCTCCCCGTCTGGATGTATTCAAGGAAGGCAAGTGGCTCGCCTCGGTAGCGCTGTGGACGCGATTTCCCAAAGGCCTGGTGGGCAAAGTCGAACACCCTGATCTCGAAGTCAACTCCAACTGGACCGAACCGACCGGTGTGCTCTGGACGTTTTTTCTGAACGAACTGTGGACTCGCATGCCTCAGTGGATTGCCGAAATGTTGACCGCCCAGCCCGAACCCTGGCTGGTTGAGCGGGCCTACGAACTAATGCTGGCCCATAGCGAGAGTGGACCCCTGGAGGGACTCCCCCTGGTGCCGGTGGGCGAGCGCCGTGTTTCCTTGAAGGACTGTCGGCTGGCCCTGGCCGAGCAGAGCTTGCCTCACTGGATTTTGCAAGGCTGGGTTGCGCGCGAACGGGTGCGCTTGCTGGCCAAACTGGTTCAGGAAGACGAGCTACGCCATTGGAAAAAGCGGCTGGAAATCTATCAGCGAGGCTTCGACTACTGGAAGGCCAGTTCGAAACGAACCGTCAGCCTTCCCACTCAGCAGGATTTGGTGTGCAGTCTTCCCCTTGACCAGCAACGGGGTGAAATCGGTCTTCGATCGTTACAGGCCAACACCGTGCAGATCTTCAGCTTTCGCGAGGGTCGACGGCTGGGCAGCAATACGATGCCAGGAATACCGCGGGCCCTGGGCGGACTGCCCGAGGGGTTGGTGGTGGCCGTTGATCACCCTGGACTGCTACCCAATGGTGACTGGAGGGAGGCTGTTTTGGAAGGGGAGGCCTGGGCAGAAGCGCTGCAATGGATTTGGGAGCGCCTGCCCGACTTACTGGCACCGTTGATGGAGTCGGACTACCCGGAAAAGAGCCTGCTGGCTCTGCGCCTGCTGGGCTGGATCCCTCGTGTCGACTGGCCCGCTCTGCCAGAGAAAGGAGAGTTTTGCCAACGAATGGATGGACAGGGCGTTTCCCTGGCTGCCGCTGTGGCCTTGTTGCAGGACGGTCCACCGGTTCGGATCTTGACCGACCCTGGCCAGGTGAAGTGCTTTGCCGGTTTTGAATCGGTCTGGATGCTGGGCCACAGTCTCCATTCCGAACTGGCCTCCTTCATGGGACCTTCGCGTCTGCAAGAGGTCGAATCGGACTATTTGGCGGCGATGTTGGCCGAAGAACACGGCCAACGGGCTTTGGAAGAGGTTAAGCTTGGCTCGCGCCAGTGGCTGCTGATTGAGTCCATGGACCTGGGCCGGGGCCAGGGCCAGCTAGGACTGCGTCGGGCAACCGGTCCGGCCAATCGGTGTCATCTGCGCCTGTTGCGCCAGGGTCAATTGCTCCTCCAGCATAGCTGGCCTTTGTGTTCCGGTCCAGAACACACCTCTCACTTTCAAATGGAGGCGGTTGTAGACTGGCCGGAGGCTCCGGTAGTGGCCGAGTTTCAGCGCCTCTGGGACGAGCCGGCCGGCCGTGGCTGGCTTCAGGATTTGCATCAGCACTTGCGGAAGTTTGGATTTTCACCTCCTCACCCGGATCGAGAATTTCTGTGGGAGCGACTGGCCTACGAGGCAGGGGCTCGTGACTCGGGAAACGTGGGCTTCACTCTCGAACTCGACGAAGTCAAACTGGGCTTGCTAAAAGTTCCCCTCTTTCCCATGGACGGCAAACTTTGGACGCTGGACGAGATTGTTCGGCATTTGCGAGAGGAGAGCCGACTGGGCTACGTTTTGGGCGATCCACTGGAAGTGGGGGCAGGCCCGATTCTCTACCTCAATGCTCACGAACTACACTGGCTCAAGCTGCTTTTGGGACATTCGCAACTGGCCAACCTTTCTCACTTGCGCAAGGCCTTGAGGGCCCGGCAGCAGATGGCCGAAGCGCCCAGCCTGACGGAATTACCTCTACCCGATCTGGACTATCTGGTCAAGCGTAGAGAGGGTCAGCGTTGCTGGGGGCTGCAGCGCGAAATGAACAACCCCAGCCGGGTGCGCGTGTTGCGTAAAATGCGGGTAGTGGATGCTCTTTCTTTCGACTGGCGCTACCAGGTTCAGGCCTGTCTAAATTTGGATCAACTGCAACTGAACCAGGACGGCAGCATTCGACGAGATCAGGAATTTCAAAGGGCCATCGATGATCTGAAGGCCGACATTCAATCTGCCATCGTGTGTGAAACCCCGGCCGGTTACCGCCTGGAGGTGGCCCTCTGGACTTGGGGCGTGCAGGAAGAATGGGCCGAGCAATTACACTCTCAGCCTTTGCTGCGCGACCCTCGTGGCCAGGACGTTTCGCTCCGCCAATGGGTAGACGCCTGGGAGCTTGACGAAGGCAAATTGCCTTATTTGCTGGAGGGCGACCGCTGGGCCGAACAAGCCGAACTACTGCCAGGCCGGCCCGTACCCGTCATTCCATCTGCTTTGGTCCTGGTAGCTTCGCGCATGATGCGTGGACTGATGGACTATCGTGAAGGTCTGCGCCTGGCCTGGCAGTGGGTCCATCAATCGATTCAGCCTTCGACGGCTCCCGCCAACTATCAGTGGGAAAACGGTCCCCTCAGCGTGAGTGCAGAATATTACTGGGTCGAACAAAAACTGGTGGTGCGCTGGCGGGGACGCATCGTTCATCAGCAATCTCGCAAACAGTGGCCAGGCTATACGCTGGAGGTCGACTGGAGCGAACGTCTGCTGGGTCAGCCATGGCCAGGTTGGGATGAAGTCACGCCGGTACTCTCCCCCTACTGGAGATACCTGCACAACTTGCTGCAACAGCCGGACCTGCTCGACCGGGAGCTCGATCGCTGGGAGGCTCTGCCCGTGGAAGCCTTGGCCGGACCCATCCCTCTATTTTTTGACCCCACCGAGACCGATCTGCGCCTTCTGCTTTCGCGCCGCAAAGCCGAATGGAGACGGCTTGCCCGGGGTCATTTCGCGCCCATTCAAGTGGCCTGCGAACATTGGTGGGGATGTCCCGTGGAAGTTGAGCCAGAAGAGAGCCAGTGGCCACTGCGTGCCGTGGAGGCCGAGGGTCATCGACGCCTCTATATCAATCCTCAGCATCGCTGGTTTCGCGGTCAATCGCCTGAAGTCATGGCGGTGCGCGTGTGCTACTGGTTGCAGTGCCAATCAGGCGGACGCGAGAGCCTGCACCGACGCAACAAAATACTGCAAGCATTGGGTTTGCTGGATAACCCGGCTTGACGAGAAATAGGAAAAGGAGCCAGAGGGAAGCTGCAGAAGGGCGGCCCCATGTCTAAGCACACTTTAGTTGGAATTTTAGTTCTTTGTTTTGTCAGCACTTTTCTCACGATGCTCTACCAATTTGCCGGTAACGGCTGGAAATATGAGACCAACCCCCCGTTGGGTTCGCACGGGAGTAGTCACCATGCAGCGCCTGCCGGTCACGAGGCCCCTATGCCGGGTGGAGCGGTAGCCGCACCGATGTCGGTAGAGACAGCGCTGCCCAACGTAACGGCCACCCCGCTGGCACCGGCCCTAAGCCCAACCCCTTAAAGCTGGTAGGCGAAGTAGATCTGCGCTCAGCCCTGGTCGCTCGATGCGGCGAGGAGCGCTGGGTCCATGGCGTTTGAGCCGGCCATTCGCATTTGCTCCTCGCAAAATTTGAGGGCTTGACGAAATTTTTAGACGCGTCTAAAATTCGCGGCTATGAGAATCAATTTTCGTTTATTGGCTACCTGGACTTTGCTGGGGGCCACCCTGTTGGCCCAGAACCTTGGCCGCTTAGAGGTAAAAGTGGTGCGCGGAGACAGTGGAGTTCCGCTGGCCGACGTGCGGGTGCTGCTGACCGACCGAGATGGCGCTTCTCGGGCCGTGGAACTGAAGACCGGGGCCGGCGGAGAGGTGATCTTCCCCAATCTGGAGCCCGGCGAGTATATCGTGGAATTGCATCATCCCGTGTACGGCGGCGAAAGCTCTGTGGTGAAAGTGGAGGTAGACAAGCCCACCGTTTTTCGCACCGCCCTGGATCCCAGCGACGACAGCACTTTCTCGGTGCGAGACAGCAGGCAGTTGATCGATACCAAGAGTCCCACGGAGGGTTCGGTCACCACTCGCGATCGTGACTTCCTGGACCGGCAACTGGCCGAAAAGTCGGTCCAGGGGGTTCTGACCACGGTGCCTGGCACTCAGCGCAATAGTCTGGGTCAAACCCACGTTCGCGGCGAGCACAAATCGGTGACTTTTGCGCTGGACGGTGTAGCCGTGCCGATTTCGCAAGCAAGCACCACCAGCCAGCCCATCGATCCTGAATTTCTTCAGCAAGTCAGCGTGCGCACCGGCACGATGGATGGCTCTCAGGGAGGCCAGACCGGTATGGTTTTGGATGCCCAGACACCCGATGACGTGGAGCCCTTCTTTGAGGCCCAAACCAAAGTTGGCAATCTGGGGCAGATAGAGAACGTTCTCAAAGCGGGGGGCCGCAACGACCAGGGGAATTTCTCCTTTTTCTTGGGAGGCCGCATCGGTCAGACCAACCTGCAGTTTGAGCCGCCCCAGGCCCAGCAGCAGACGTTAAACAACCGGGGCGTGACCCAAAGCTACATGATGCGAATGACGGGCCGCAACGAAAGCGACCAACTGAGCGGCACACTTTCCTACCAACTCAACGAATTCCAACTGCCGCAAACCACCCTGAACTATGGCGCTGGTGTGCGCCAGGATCAGGTGGACAGCAACACCATGGCGCTGCTTTCCTGGAAGCGCAAGTGGGATGAGGATTCAGACCTGCTGCTCAGTATGTCATATCTAAAATCCAGTCAGTTGGTGCGTAACAACGGGATCTTTACCCCCTGGACCGGTTTTAACCCCAATGTCAGTACCGACCTGGCCGACGGCGGCTTGCCGGCCGATCCGGAAAATCCGGGGTCCCCCTATCTGCCCCTCAGCGACCTCACCATCGAGCAGTTTCAGCCAGCCATCACCTACTTCTTGCGTCTGGGAGAGGGCAGCAAGATCACGGCCGGCGTCACGGCTGACTTCATCAAATCCAACCAGGCCGTCAATCTGCTTGATCCCGGCGGCGGTGGAGGATTGCCACAAGGGCAGCCTCAGTTTGCCAGCGCCATCCGACGCAATGGACTGACGACCGGCGCTTTTTTTAATCACACCATGCCTCTCAGTGACCAGTGGACCTTGAATTACGGATTGAGAGCCGAGACTTTTAACAACGGACTCGACGTGAGCACCGGCCAACTCAGTCCCCTGGTCAATCTGGCCTGGGCGCCCAATGATCGCAACGTGCTGCGCATCTCCTACAATCGCAGCTTTCAGGCGCCTCCGCTGGAACTGGACGTGAGCGGTCAGACCACGGTCTTGCCGCAACGCCTCAGCACCTATGAGATCAGCTACGAATCTCAACTGAGCGACACCTTTACGGCCAAATTGGCGGCGGTGCGCAAAGACTACAAGGACCAGGTGGATATCGGACTGCTGATCCCCAATTCGAACGTGCCCATCTACGCTCCCGTCAACTTTGGAACGGCCCGTTACGAAGGCGTTGAACTCAGCCTCAATACGCACAATCCTACCGGCTTCAACGGATTTCTGGCCGGCACCGTGAGCGTGGCTCGCCCATTGAGTCCGGGCGCGTTCGCCACCGTGGTCACAGAATACAACGACCATGACCAGCGGCTTCAAGTGACCGGGGGCCTGTCGTATCTCTTCGACAACGGACTCTCGATGGCCGTGGACGGCTATTACGGTTCTGGCTTTCCCCAGCCGGCCATCCCACAATACCAGGCCGTGGGCATTGACCCCTATGGCCTGCTGCAGGAACGCGTGCCCCGCCTGCTGGCCAACCTCAACTTTACCTACCGCCCCGAGCCCACTCCAGATGGGCCGGATGTATCTGGGGGATTGCAGATCCTCAATCTCTTTGATACCCGCCCCTTGCTAAATTTTTACAGCGCCTTCAGTGGCACTCGCTTTGTGCAGCAACGTCGAGTGTTGCTCAATGCCTCAATTCGCTTTTAGAAGCTTGAGCTGCTTGTCCCATTGGGCGGCCCGAGGGTCTTTGAGTTGTCCGGCCAGACGCAGCGCCTGTGCCAAAAGATCGGGCTCCTGGTAGCCATCTCCCAGGGCATTGGCCACGGCATTCAAAGCCTCTTTGGGTTTGTGCAGTGCTTCGTAGGCCCGGGCCTGCAACTGATAGTTGCGCCAGTCGGCCCCCACTTGCTCTTGAGCCTGCAGCAGGGCCAAGGCTTCGGCCGGTCGCTGCTGGTCCAGGTGCAAGCGGGCCAGTTCCCGTCCCGCCAGGTCTGGCTCAGCCTGGGCCCGCAGGCGTTGGGCCTGCTCGGTCTGCCCCAGCGATTCTTGAATACTGGCCATTTCGACCAGCAGAAAAGGGTGACCAGAAAATTGATGCGCTTCCGTGAGCAGTTGCAGAGCCACTTCAGGGTGGCCGTCGCGTTGCTCCACCCGAGCCAGGGCCAGCAAGGCGGCCTGATTGCGCCGCTGTATTTTCAAGGAATTGGAAAGCATGCTACGGGCCTCGGCCAGTCTGCCGTGGCGCAGATGCAGGTCTCCCCACAGGTAGCGCAATTCGGCCGAAGTGGCGCGCTGTTGGGGCTGCTCCTGGGCGCGGGCCGATTGCAGCAACTGCAGGGCCACATCATCTCGACCGCGCAACATGGAGACTTTGGCCGCAGCCGTCACAGCCGGACAGGAGTTCTTTTCGACTTTCAGGTACCGTGTCGTCCACTCGGTGGCCAGCAACAGACTGCCGGATTGGACCAGGCAATCGATACCCAAAGGCAGCAAGTCGGGATGGTCGGGAAAGCGTTGACAGATGGCCCAGCAGGCCGCGTAGTCCCCCCTGCCGGCAGCGGCCTGGGCCAGCGCCCCATAGGCTTCGGGGTTGTCTTTGGAGTGTATTTTGAGGGAGCGCCGGGCTGCTTCAGCGCCCTTATTGAGAAATTCGGGATTCACATCCCCTTTGGCGACGTAAGCGTTGGCCAGCAACGCCAGATCTGCCCAACTGGTGGGGCGCTCCTGGCAGCGCTGTTCGTAAAACGAAATCTCCTGGTCAACTTTGGGGCCACGCACATCTTGGAAAGCGTAATCGGCCGGGGATGTGGGCGATGGGGTGGGGATGGGCTGCTTCTGGCAGGACCACAACGCCAAGGCCAGCAGCGTCAGGACGTGCGCACGCACCTCAGCGGCCGGAACGCCGCTGTCTGGGTCGAGGAGACCGACCCGGCTCAGTTGGGTTTTGGTGGGTGGCCGACAGGCGGGCAGGGGCGGACAAATTATCGTGAATCAGTCCGGGCTCCAGCTTAAAAATTCGCAACCTGGCGGGCTGCAAAGGCTGTGCTTGAGCCAATCGATCGAGCAAGGAGAGAAAATTATTCATAGAAGGCGAACTAACCGTTGTGCTTACCGCAAAGTTCCTGACTGCAACATTTGCTACCGAAACGGAAGTTGAGGTAGTGACCGCTGACCAGTAACATACCTCCCAGCACGGTGAACCAGTGCTCTAGCTGGTGGGGTACAAATTCGTGTCCCAAAGCCCCCAGCAGCAACAGAGCCGCGCCGGCCATACCTACGGCCAGTACCGAGCGGCGGTGATGTTTTAGAAAACCCGGAATAAAAGCGATGATGGCCACGGGAACGGTTACGGCGGCAAAACCCAGGTGAATTCGCTCATCTTCGATCAGCATGCCTAACCAGGGCATAGCGGCCGCAAAGACCGGCATGATCAGGCAGTGAATTAAGCATAGCCCAGATAACCCGGCACCGATCTTGTCCCACATGATTCGCACATCTTGAGAATTGGTTTTCATTATCGAGATCTCCTCCATGCCTTGCTCGGGCACTATTCCAGGTCGTAGGGTCGTCGGGCCACGGCAGGTAACCCCTGGCCTCCGCCCGTGTTGTGGACCAACCAGAACGGGGTTGCGTTGGGAATTACCCCGGTTTCGGCGGCCACTTTTCCTTCCGTCTCAGTAGCTTTACCCAAAAGAGCCCTTGTTGATAACAAAGTCTCACCGTGCGAAACCATAATGACGGTTTTTTGTGGATAACGCAAGCAGCAAGCGTCAAGAAAATTGCCCATCCGTCGCATCACGTCAGCACGGCTTTCGCCCCCCGGAAACCGGTGACGAAAGTCCGTTCCTGGGCCCTCGCTGGGTCGCCAATGCGAGACAAAATCGGGATAAGACCCTTGCAGTTCGGCCAGAGGGCGAGTTTCAAAGCGGCCGAAATGAGTTTCGCGCAATCTCGCATCACTGAGCACGACCAGCTCTTTTTCGACCAGGGCGCGACCGTCCGGGCCCGCCAACTCCTCGGCCTGCCGGGCCAGGCCGGCCTTCAAAATGGTGGCGGTTTCATAGGCCCGACTCAAGTCACTGCCCACGATAACAGGCAGCAAAGTGGGATCTTCCAGAGCCTGGCTCAGCCACGGCTCCCCCCCTAACTGCTGATAAAGCTGTTCGGCACATGTGTGCGCCTGGGCGCGACCCTTGTCGGTCAGGGGGCTTTCGCTTTGACCATAGAGCAGGGGTTGTCCCAGGCTCTCGGATTGGGCGTTGCTCAGGGACTGACCATGGCGCACGGCCATCACTTGCACGCCGGAATTCATCAAGCGTCGGCACAGTAAGGAGGGCCCTTGATAGGCCAGCGAGCCATCGACTTCGTCCACCGACGCAAAGCCGCTGGGAACGGGAGCCAGCTCCAGTGCCTGAGATTGTTGGGGGCGCTGGATCTGAGCCAGCAGCGGGCGGACCGGTGGGAGGGGAGTCCAGGACACAATGAGCATGTCATGACTTTACAATGAAAGCGGCATATCACATGTGAACTCCAACTTACCAATCAGAAAATCGGTCTAAGATTTGGGCCGGTGTCGCTCCTTGCTGGCGCAGGCTGCGCAAGGACAGGGCGTCGTAGCGCTTGGCCAGGCGCACTCCATGCTCGTCGAGCACCAGAGGGCAGTGATAGAAGTCGGGGGCGGGGTAGCCCAGAGCTTCGTACAAGAGCCATTGACGAGCCGTGCTCAACAAAAGATCGGATCCGCGCACGACCTCAGTAATCCCCATGAGTCCATCGTCGACCGCGCATGCCAGCTGGTAGCTGGGTCCGCCTTGCGAGCGCCAGACCACAAAATCGCCAAAGTCCAGGCCAGCCTCAAAGGTCTGCTGGCCTTGGGCCAGGTCCAGGAAGCGCAGCTTCCGTCCGTCGGGGACTCGGAAGCGCCAACATCGCGTTTGGCCACACATTCCCTGGCGGCAGGTACCTGCATAGAGCGGCTCTTCATCGCCCAGGTTGGGCGCGCGCTGGGAATTTTGCACTTCTTTGCGAGAGCACGAGCAGGGGTAGACCGCACCGCTGCTCTGCAAGCGTTGCAGATGCTGGGCGTATATCGACATCCGCTGGCTCTGCAGATAGGGGCCCTCGTCCCAGCTCAGGCCCAGCCATTGCAGGTCCTCGATAGCGGCCAACGCAAATTGGGGCTTGCATCGGTCCGTGTCCAGATCTTCTTGACGGTAAATCAATTGGCCCTGGCGCTGGCGGCAGCGCTGGTGGGCCACCCAAAAGGTGCGGGCGTGGCCCAGATGCAAAAATCCGGAGGGGGTGGGGGCTAACCGACCACGATAGGACACGAGAGGTTTCTTTGGCTGTCGTCGAACCATGCCTGCATGCAAGCACTCCGACTCCTACTCGTGCTCTGGTTGCTGCTTTCGGGTGCGAAGGCGGAAGTCACTCCGCATCGGCCCATTCGTTGCCAGCGCGATGCCAAGGCCCAACTATCCACGATGGATACGTCGATCACGTGTTTTAAGCATCCCACCAAGGGTTACACCGTCGATCTGATTTCGGTGGTCCATGTGGCTCCTCAAGACTACTATACCCGGCTGAACAAGGCTTTTCGTGTTTATGACGCAGTGCTCTACGAATTGATCGCGGATGGCTCGGAAGGCCGTCCCATGCCGGTGGTGGGCGCTGAAACCAGCGACAACCCCCTGACCATGGTCCAGCACGGGATGAGTTCGGTATTGGGTCTGGACTTTCAACTCGATCACGTCGATTATTCGCCCTCCAATTTTGTGCACGCTGACGTGAGCCCGGTCGAATTTCAAAAATCGATGGATAAGAACAAGGAATCATTCCTGCAAATCCTTCTGCGCAGTCTTCAGAGTGGGGGACAGTCCGGAAGCGGAGAGAGAGCTGGAGCAGGTCAATATGATGAACCTGTTTGGCAAAGGTCCTTCGCCCCAAGACAGGGTGCATTTGCGCCGAACCATGGCGATTATGTTCTCGAAACCCGAGCAGATGACCGAACTGTTAGAGGGGCCGGGCGGAGGCACGCTGTTGGCCGCCCGCAATCAAAAAGCGCTCAGTATCCTGCGCCAGCAAGTGGGCAAAGGAAAGAAGCGACTGGCCATTTTTTATGGGGCGGCTCATATGCTCGACATGGAAAAGCGCCTGATGAAAGACTTCGGAGTACAGTTCACGGGCCAGCAGTGGCTGTCGGCCTGGGACCTGCGCATGCCACCAGAATCCAAGTAAAGGGGTACCCCCAATGAAACCGTTGATCTGCTTGCTGCTGCTTTTGTTGATTGGGCCCGCCTGGGCTCAACCAACCAGGCTCGTCAAGACACGCATGTTTGAAACTCAAGTGCCGACAGGCTGGGAAGAGCGCCTGACCGATGCGGCCCTGTATTTTCTCTATCCCGGGAAAGATACCGACAACCCCGAGCACGCCCACATCAGCATCACACCCACCAAACTTTCCGAAAATATGTCGCTGGATTCGTTCACCTTTATGGCCAAGCACACCGTCGAGAACGACTATCCCGAATTGAAGCTCAGTTCTTCGAGAACATCCCAGTTGGGCAAAATCGACGCCCATCGATTTGAGTACAAAGGGATTCGTGCGGGCAAGAAATTTCAGATCATCCAGGTCATGGCCATGTCTGGACGGAATGGCTTTACCGTTGAGTTTCTGGGTAGCGAATCGGACTTTAACGCGTTGCGCAACGGTTTTGAACAGATGCTCAAAACCTTCAAGACCCTGTGAAGCGGCTACCGCTGCCGCTGGCCTTGCTGTTGCTGGTGGTTGTTTCTCAGCGACTCTATAGTTGGCCACTCCCCTTTTGTTGGGAACTGTCGGTAGGCACCGCCGAGTGGGGGCACTGGCTGGCTCTGGTGGCTCTTCTGCTGGGCCTGTTGGCCCATTCCTATCGGGCCGCCAGGCTGACCTTTTTGCTGGCCGCCGCCATCGCTCTGGCTCCCTGCATCGGGGCCTGGCGCAGCGACCCGGGGTTTTCCTGGACCCGATTGGTCGGCGGTTGGGGCGGCGATTTGCAGCCCACCCAGGAAGTAACCCTGCCCAACGGTCAGAGTATGGACCTTTTCATCCCGGAGAAGAGCAACGCGCCCGGGGTACTGGTGGTGCATGGGGGCTCTTGGGCCAGAGGCAGTCGTAAAGACTTTCGCCCCCTGAGCGGTTATTTGCGCTCGCAGGGATACTTTGTGGCCAACCTGGACTACCGGCTGGCCCCCCAGCATAAGTATCCGGCTGCCAATGAGGACCTCGATGCGGCCTACGATCACCTGGTGGCCCACGCCGGCGACTACCATCTGGATGCGGGGCGCATCTGCTGGCTGGGTCGCTCGGCCGGAGCTCATCTGGCCCTGTTGCAGGCCTATACTCGACGTCCCGGTCGCTGCGCCATCGGTTTCTACACCCCCACCGATATGCTGTGGAGCTACGAGCACCCCAGCAATCCGCGGGTGCTCGATTCGCCGGCCGCCTTGCGCGATTTCTTAGGCGGTTCACCCCAGCAAACACCCCAAGTCTACGCCCAGTCCTCGCCTTTGCAGCAGGTGGCGGCCGGGGCTCCGCCCACGCTCCTGCTGCACGGCCTCAATGATGACCTGGTCTACTCCGAGCAGAGCCGGCGCCTGCAACGACGGCTTGCCGAGCTGGGCACCCCCTGCCAGGCCCGCTACATCCCCTGGGCTAACCACGGTTGCGATATCAATTTGGCCGGTCCCAGCGGCCAACTTTGCACCCTGTCGGTGGAGCGCTTCCTGAAGCAATATTTGTGACCCCGGCCGACCCGCCAGGCCATGCTGCCGTAGGTCCTGCAGGACCTACGGAAAAACGTCTGAAAAATCGATCCATAGGTTTACAACCTGTTCACAAGCCAGGGTCGTTGGCAAGACCAGATTAATGGCCCTGCCGTAGTCTAAGTCCATAAAGCCGCTCGCGAATAGCAGCAAGCATTTGGAGGAACAAGACCATGGCAGTAGCGTTCAACTTTCAGGCCAACTACGGAATCGCCCCCGGTGGCTGCTACCCGCAAGGTGGAGGTATCCCGCACCAGCATCACCACTGCCCCGGACCCTATGGTCCTCCTCCCTCCTGGAACTGGAACCAGGGCCACGGTAATCTGCCCAACGCCAACGTTGGCAACCACGGCTTTCTGGGCCTGGGCAACACCAAAGGATTTGCCATCGACAACAACAACGACGGGCGCTACACCCGCGGCCAGGACGGCGTGTTGGCGATGGACCTCAACCGCGACGGTCGCGTCACCCCAGACGAAATTCAGGGATCGAAAGAGCGTCTCAACGCCATGGGCGGCAACTTCGACCTCAATGGCGACGGCCGCACCACCATCTGCGAACGTTCTAAGGGAGCCTCGTACCAACGGGAGATGCAGCAGTATGATACCAACCGCGACGGTCGGCTGAGCGGCGGCGAATTTGCCAACGCCGGCGGCCGAGTGCTGGTGGACAGCAACCGTGATGGAAAATTCCAGGGCTGGGAACAACACAGTCCCTTCAACTTCCCCACCGGTGGATTTGGCCGGGGCAGTCTTAACTATGTAGACCCCTTCTGTGGCGGCAGCTCGGTCAATCACAAGGCCAACCCGTGGGGCCCATCCCCCTGGGGCCCCTGCTACTAAATCAGTTCTGTCAACGAAAAGGCTCTGGCTGCGCCCAGGGCTTTTTTGCGTTTGAGGACCAGGATCGAAGTAGAAAAGTCATAAATCGGTCATGCTGAGTTCAATACTTGCCGAATCCCATTTGCTAAGATGGATAGGGTCCCGTCTATACCCTCAAAGGAGAGAACCATCGTGAACTTTCGAGAGCAAATGTCGCAAATGCGCCGCGAATACCGAACCCAAGCCTCCAAGTTGGACAAACGTCTCAACGACGTGACAGAAAGGACCGAGGCCGGATTCACCCAAGTGGGAAATCATATGGTGACTCTGCGCGACCAGGTTGGCACACTTGGCCACCAGATGCAAAACTTGACCCACCAGATGCAAAATTTGACCCATCAAATGCTGGCCATGCATGATCAAATGGGGGCGACCGTCGAGAGCATCCAACAGGTCAAGGCTGACCACCAGGAGACTTCGCGAACGTTGCAGGGACGGAGTCGTCTGTTGGAAGACCGATTTGGCAAGATGCTTGACCTGGTCGCGAGCAACGTGACCGACTCGCCTACCCGCCTCGACTTTGAGGCTTTGCTGGCCAGAATCGAAGCGCTTGAAAAGAAAGTGGACTCGGCCGCCTGAGGGCTCTAACGCTGGACCAGAGTCTGCTCGGCCACTCCCCGCAGGCCGGGGGCGCTCACTTCGGACTTAAGGTAAAGCGTCCGTCGACTGGCCAGCATGCGCAGGAGCAAACTGTTGTCGTCAAAGTAGTCGCGACAGATTTTGTGGTGGGGCGGTAGGGCGCGTTCTTTCCAGGTCTTGATCAAAAGCCAGGGCCCGCGTTTACCGGTACGGGCATAGAGGCGAATGCGGACCGGGCCACGCAATTGCTTATCAGGATTGCGGGCCGTGATGCGCAGGCTGACCTTGTTGCCGTTGCGACCCACGCGCATCTCGGCCACCCTCTCGCCAGCCAGGGCCAGACTGATCAGGCCCATCAGGCACAAAAAAAACACCGCCAACCTCGTCATAGCCAGACCTTCCTGACGGCATGGCCAGGGCCTCTCGTGGCCATCGGCGAACCGCCCCAGCATGACCGCCGAATCGATCGAAATCAATGAATCCGGATACCTGCTCACCCGCCCTGACGGCTCGCAAAACCTTTTGCTCTTCCACGAACTGAACAGCGTAGAGCTTTTCAACGACGACGAGGTCTACTTTCTACTGATTGGGCCCAACTCGTCGGTGGTGGTATCCCAACGAGCCCAGGGGGCGGATACTTTGCTGCGCCATCTCCAGAAGCTCCCCGGCTTTGACAACGACGCCGTTGTGAGCGCAATGGCCGGGAGTGGCAAGTTTCTCTGCTGGCAGCGCCGTCCCGCTATAAGTCTCGAGCCCCGGTCGCCAGTTGATCCCAACAAGTAACGCTACCGTTGAGTTGCTTGACCAGCTGAATACGCCGGTCCTGAGAGTGAATCAGGGCCAACACCGAGTCCAGTTGGGCGCACAGGCGATAGGCCGAACGGTGACGAGTGCCCACCCCTTCGGTGCTCTCTTCCACAGTGCGCTGAGCCTCGATGTCGGTGGCCCGGCGAATGTGCGTCACGGCTGGCAAATTGCCGGCAATCTCCACCCCAAAGCCCAGCAGTTCGATGCGCTGAGTGAGCAGCACGGCTCCGTCCACCGAGGCCAGATTGGCCAGCAACTGAGAGAACTCTTCCATGGCCTCGTCCACCTCGCTCAACTCGGCATCCTGTAGACGTAGATAATCCTGCCAGCCCACCTGGCTGAGCTCTGGGTAGAGAACGTGCAGTCGCTGCATCAGCTTGAGCATCAAGCCGCGAAAGCGACGCCGCGGGTCTTCATCGGCAAAGCGATAGCGCACCGTTACGTAAGGATTGGGTTGCTCGAGTTGCAGGCCCATTTCATGCGGCACCACCAGCAGAGCCCCACCTTGCCCGCGAATATTGAGCAGTTGCAAAGAACGCCGCAGCATGGTCTGGGTCAGGCGGCGACCCACCTGAGCGTCGACCGAGACGGCCGCGTCCGTTTGCAAGTCGAGAAGTTCGTTGCGCACACTCTGAAAAACTTCCCGCAACCATTTCGAGGCCAGCACGTCACGTCCGGGGGCGCTGACCTGGCCTGCACTGAGCCGGGCCACCACGGCCGAACCGCTGGATACGCTGAGGGTACCCGGTCCATTGACGGAAACCACCAGACACCGGGGTAGCGGTTGAAAAGCTCTTCGGCTGTTGTAGAAGCTATTGAACCAGCGGGGGCCCGAGTGGATCAAGCCCCAGATCTGAAAACCCTCCGGGCCCAGCAAGATACCCAGCAAAGCGTGGCTGAACTCCGCCGCCGGCGAAAGCTTGCGTAGAATATTGGCCACCACGGGACGAGGCTCCGAAAAGCGGATGCGATGATAGCCCGTGGGAGGGCCGTCATCGAGGGGGAGTTGCTCGGGTTCGAGCAGAGCCACCCGAAAGGTGACCGGTTGACCCTCTTCGGTGAGCAGACTGGCCTGGTAGCAGGTGGACAGCAGTTCGGACAGGGCGGCCACGGAGGGCAAAATATCAGCCTCGGTCCAATGGGCGTGAACGTACTCGGCCAGGTCGTGAGGATATTGGTGATTCAGTGGGCCCTCCGCTGGCGCAGTTCAAGTCCTCACCTACCACACCTTCCACCAGGCCCGTCCCGGAATAAGTTGGTCACTCCGGTCGTCGAGGCGCCCCTCCAGCAAGGAGCGGCGAGGGCGAATATCGGGTCATATTTAACCGAGACGTGACGCTGCTGGCGGGGATGGATCGACGGCCCGAGTGTCTATGTATGTTATTTTGGGACGGGCCCTAAACCAGCACGGCCAGTTTGGAGAGGAATTTCTCGAACAAAACGATCAACTTGGCCGCGCCCTTCTCAGCCTCTGCCATGGTCAATTCGTGGCTGAGTTTCTTGGGTGACAGGCCACAGGCCAGGTTGGTGATCACTGAAACTCCCAGCACCCGTAACCCACAATGTCGCGCAATGATGTTATCAGGAACGGTAGACATGCCCACCGTTTGAG
Organism: bacterium; assembly: GCA_018780265.1. Lineage (GTDB taxonomy): Bacteria > Vulcanimicrobiota > Xenobia > Xenobiales > JADMJV01 > JADMJV01. Next base: position 66,258 of record JADMJV010000068.1, on the reverse strand, counting down.
CCCCCATCAAAGTCAGCATACGAATTTCGGCGGGAGTCTCAAAGGCTGGCCCCATCCAGCCGGCAAATACGGCCTCATGCAGCGGGATACCGGTCTCGTCGGCACAGGAGCGGAGAATGGAGCGCAATTCCGGGTCCCAGCAATCTTCCAGGTCCACAAATCGGGGGCCAAACTTGTCTTCGTTGGGGCCCACCAGGGGATTGCCCCCCATAAAGTTGATGTGGTCGGTGATCATCACCAGTTCGCCCGCGCCCACTTCCAGGCGCATACTGCCGGCGGCATTGGTGAGGAAGAGAAAATCGCATCCCAGTGCGCGCATGGTGCGAATCATGACTTTTAAGCGCCAACTCTCTTCGCCTTCGTACACGTGAATACGCCCCATCAGCACAATGGTGGGGACTCCCGATATCTCTCCAAAAACCAACTGGCCCTTGTGGCCGTGAACTCCGGGCGCAGGAAAGCCCGGCAGGTCAGCATACGAGATAGAGACGGAGTTTATAAGAAGGTTGGCCACGCTGCCAAGACCCGACCCGGCCACCAGGGCCAGTTTAGGTTTGACGTTGCCGATCTTGGCCTGCACGGCCTTTACTGCTTGTTCTACGTAAGGTGAAGTGTCAATGCTCATTGTGGGAACAAAGATGCACCAAAGCGGGGTCACTTACCTGCTGAATTTGGGGACGGATCACTTCGCTATAGAGTGGAGGAAGGCTCTTGATCTCCTGGTCCAAATCGGCCTGGCTCTGGCGCGGGATGACGTACTGCCAGGCTGCGTGCTGATGCGGAGGCAAGGGTCCTTCGACACTGGAACCGTAGGCGCCCAATTCCATCACGCTGGGGCCATCCGAACCCGGTCCGAAGAGGGTCACCAGGGTGCAGTCCTTGAGCGGTGCCAGGAATTTTTCTCCTTCCGGTCCAGCCTCGCTGCGAACCTTAGCCCAGCTGCGGGTCAATTCCATGAAAGCGGTGCGGATGGGTGAGCGCTCTTCTCGTCCGCTGCTCAGCATGACCACGTTGCCGTGGGGGTCGAGCAGGGCGGCCGCATTGTAGGCTCCGCCGCGCTCCCTGGCAGCCTGAGCGGCTTCCAGCAGAGGTTGCGCCAGAGCAGATCCGGGCTGGCCCTCGGGGAATCTCAGAGTGAGAGCTTCGGGGTAATATTTCTTGAGAGCGGCCAGAACCTTGGGATCCTGGCATTCTTTGAGATCTTGCACAGGACCGCTGGGGCCTGAGTGAATGGCGTTTTGCACCTGTCCCAGGCTGGCCAGAAACGTGTCCAGAGAGCGCTTTTCCACGTCGCCTGCGATCACCTGACGCTCGCCTACCATGGCCGGCCCCTGATAATCACGGCCACCTTCGATCCCAAAGTAGGCAAAATGTTCCTTGGCCTGGTCGCGCAACTCGTCAGGTACGGTGGGATACTGACCATCAGTCGTCCAGTTGACGCCTGCCCGGGTATCGAGCGTGGTGGACACCACATTGAATCCGCCCGTTAATATCGAACCGGCACACATCATGCAGGGGTCGAGGCTGGACACGATGGTGCAGTCCTCGGGGGCGGGCAGTTGTTGACCCTGAGCTGCCTGCTCGAAATACCAGTCGACAATCTGACGCTCGCCGTGAGCGGTGGGATCGGCCACTTTGCCATCGGCGATGACCCGATTGCAGGATACGGCCAAAAGCTCCTTGTGAGGGCCCAACAATACCCCGCCGACGCCAAAGGTGCCGTGGCTGGCTGCCTGGACGGCCGCGTCCACCGACCACATGGCCGCCTGGGCGGTATTGAAGGCTACCTTCTTCTCACTGCGCATGTCCATCACGCCCAAAGCCACGTTGTCGCTGGGATTGGCAGTCGACTCGGGGGGAGGCGAAGCGTGGCTGTGCGTGGGTCCACCCGAACATTTGTGAGTGGCGTGAGTGTGGTTGCAGACGTTGAGTGAGTGAATCATCATGCTCTTAGTCTACGAGTATACCCTGAAAGGCGCCTGAAATCACCCCAAGGGTACCGAATCGTAGAACTGCAGGTCGCTGCTGAACTGTCCCCGCTGCACGTACTGAATCACCTGGAAATAGCGATCCATATTGTCAATGGCACCGCTGTTGATGACATCATTCAAGCTCAACTTTCCCTGATTGAGGGCGATGGTGATGGCACCGATCGATTGCACATCGGTTTCGCCCACGCCAGGCCGGTTGGCCAACTCGCCCAGGCCGCGCGAGGCCAGCAACTGCTTGAGGCCTGGATTGTTATAAAAACCGGGTCCACCCAACAGATTTCCCTTGAAGACGGAAGCCACCTGAGTAAACAACTGGGCGTCCGGAGCCATTTGCGGCAAGGCCTGCTGCCCGACCTTAACGCCTTCCGGGGTCAAGGCATCCGCCCCCACCGCATAGGCGGCAAATTGATAAGCATAATTGCGAGCCACGCTGGCCTGCCAGCCGGTGGAGTTTTGCACCTGCCCAAAGCGGGTTCCCGGAATGGCGTCGCGCTGGGCAATGCCCGTTTTACCTTCGAGAGTCCCCCCCAGTCTTTGGGCCTGGAGGTAGCTGGCGTAGTCATTGGGATCGCTGGGCGTGGGCAGGGCTGGATTTCCGGGGCCCGCAGGCTGGGGCGCAGGCGCAAACGGGATGGAACCGGGCGTGGGCGAGGCCAGCAGATGACCCCAAGCCCCGGCCAACTGGCTGAGACTTTGAAGAATTTGTTGCAGCATCTGGGTCAGTTGAAAGGGCGCCATTCCTCCACCAACCACTGGACTTCCGTAGGCGGGAAAGCCGCCCCCTACTATCTGCCCCCCTGGATACCCGTAGCTGGCGAAAGACGATTGACCGCGGTAGTCAAAATTAAACAAGGGGCGCCTCCTGGTCAGAAATATTGAATCCCTTGTAGTGTAGGAATGGGCCCCACAAAAAACGATGATCTAGATCACGAACGTGACCTACGCCCAGGGAGACGAGCCTGGTGGCATTATGAGCGGGTTTATCCAGAGACCAGGCATCATGGCTTACTTGGGACCCGACTGGCTGGGACCTTCCACCAGGAATTCGGCCTGGCTGGCCTCTAAAACCGGTTGATCCTGGGCATCCACAGGGATAACCCGCCAATAATAGCGACCTGGATCGAGAGGTCGCATGTCAGCCGGATAACTCAGAGACGTCTGCTTGACGCGATCGGTAAACAGAACTTCGTTGCTCTCCGCATCGCGGGAGACGGTAACCACATAGCCATCGGCTGCCACTCCTCTCCAGGAAAAGCGAGGATGCTGAGAGGCCTGAGAGAGGGCGGCATCCGAGGCGTCTGGATTTAGTTGGCTGGGAAAGCTGAAAGCCTGGGCGCGCCGCTGATTGTTGCGCATTTTGCGCAAACGTGCCGAAGAATTCTTCACCAGCCTGGGATGATTCTGAGCATAGTGGTAAGCCCTCGCTTTGTCGACCGAAGGATACTTGCCCACATCGCCCATAAAGCGTTTCGCAAAGTACTCATCTTTATGCATCTGGCTGAAGCGCCGTCCGCTTAAAATCTTCTGACGAAATTCCTGGACATTTTTGAACCGCTGAATCTGAGCTTTGCGTTGCCGATGAATCCGATACTCGTCTCCAGGCCTGGCTACCCCTACCACCTGGCCAGCCGCATCGCGAATCTCCACCCCACCCAATTCGCTATTACTCTCGAAGCAGCAGACCTGAACCGTGCCGTCTTCTTCCTGGTCCACGGTAAACTCTGTGCCCTTGATGCCCATGGCGCCGCCATTGGTCTGAATTTCCAGAGGCTGCTTTAATTGTTTGGCATCGGCTTTGACCCAAAGACTGCCGTTCTTCAAGATGATACGCTTGACTTCGGTCTTACCATCCGCCACCGAGCGTTCACTCACTATTTCAATGTCGGTGTCCTTGTTGATGCCTACCCGACCGCCAATGAGAAACTCCAGGGCCGCCAAAGTGTTTTGGTCGGTCATAAAATGGTCCTTGATATAACCGGTGGTGTTAACCGAGACGGGGTAACTGGCGGTATCTCCGGGGCGCTTTTGCAGCAATGTACTCTTGCCGCTCCCATCGGCAGGCTTGATGCTCTGGACGCGAACTACGGGTTCCTCAGCTTGACCTGAAAAGCAACACAACATGGTCAGGTACAACGCATGCTTCATTTTGAGGGCTTCCTGAGTGGCCCAAGAATTCCTAGCTTGCGTAAATATGTTGGAGCAACGGGCGTATCACCTGCGGGTCAACCTTGACTTGCCTGGCCTCCAGTGCCGTCAACGAGCGACTGGCCACGGTGTTTTCGGGATGAAGCTGCAGGGCCCGACGCAGCAAAACCGAGGCTTCGGCAGCCAGCCCCGATTGAAAACAGGTGAAGGCCGCCTCGCTGAAGCGACTCGAAGCGGGGACATTCTGGCTCTGCTCTTGGAGCGCCTTAGCATTGCGAATGGCCTGAGCAGCGTTTCCGGGCAAGGCCACAATGGCCTCCAGTTCGGCAGCTTGATCGCCGGGGCGCAAATTGGTATAGAGTGTGGTGCCATCGGGCTGAGAGACAATGACGCGCACCGCCTGTCCGTCGCCACCGTCGTCGCGCACGAAACTGTCGGTGAGCAGACCGGCCAGTTGGTCCTGGGAAAGTCCAGCAGGCAGGGGGCACTTGACCTGCAATCCGTGATTGCGAATCAGATTGAGCACCTGATCTAGCAATCCGATTCCTAAAATCTCCGCACAATACTTTTGTGGGTAGTTGGCGAAGAGGTCCCGGTGAAGCTTGATGGCTTTGCGGCCAAGCACGATATCGAGTTTTCCCTCTTGCAGAAAGGCGCGCCCCATACCCTGTTCCAGGGCCATGCCCACCCAGCGCAACCAACCCTCAAAGTTGGGGAAAGATACCGGACGAGCAGGCCGATCGTGATCGAAGCTGAGCAACGATCCGGGCTGATTCTTAAAGGTTCCTGGAAGGTCCAGGCACAAGAAGTCTCCGCTGGTACCCCAAAGCGGTATCCAACTGGCGTTCCACCAATGGCGAGTGCCGACTGGAGAAGGTGCTTTCCATTCGGCCATGACCAGTTCCATTTCGGCCGGCTCCAGTAGAAAGCCGCCGACGCAGTCGAGCAGTTCCCATTGAAAGGCGATCTGCAATCCGGTGGGCTTCCACAGCATAAATTCTCGAAAGACGGGCGGCAAAGGCTGCTTCACGACTTTCTGCAAGGCAGACAGTGCCTTCTCGTCCCGCTCAGGGAGTGGTAATTGCGGGATTTCGGCGCGGAGTTGACCGTCGAGATGGGATAACCAGGAATTCATGAATTTTGCTTCCTCTTGGGTTGACGATAACCCTGGATGAGGGCGGTGCAAGATTCTGGCTAGAATCGAATTTCCCCCGCTCATGGCGACAGGTTCCCAGACCCTGGATCGCAAACGGGGGAGCATGACCAGAAATCCGCTGACCTCCGAGGAGTGGGCCCTTCTACGGGCCAGTGTGCAACAAAGTACCGCCGATGAGACCAAGAAAAAATGGGGACAGGGTCGGAGCAGTAAACCGGCCGAAGACGCGATCAATCGCTGGGTAGCCCAACAACTCATCAACGACGCCGAATGGGCTCGCATGGAACAGACCTGTCCCGGCGACCTGCGACGGATGGCCGAAAGCCTCGACCTGCCTGTGGCTGCCGTAATCTGGCGAGCCCGCTCCATCGAACATGGCGGCGAGGGCCGTCGGGTAGAACTGACCCCAGAGGCCCTGACTCTGCTAGGCAAGACTGCCACCGGTTCAGGTGGCATTCAATCATTGCTGCGTGGCTTACAGGCCAATCTCGACGGCCAGTGGCTGACGGTGCAACGCAAACAGTTTGAAAGACTGCGGGAGTATTTGGTCAATTTGGGAGGCGGCGGTCGGGCCCGCTTACAGGCCGTTATGGACTGCGTACTGGCTGCGGTCGCCCGTTCAGGTGGGCTGCTGGCCTTCTTTGGAGATACCGCGGTCAAACCGGTGGCAGCCAAGAAACCAGCCAAAGCCAGCGCCAAATCGTCCAAACCCGCCATCTCTACGAAATCCAAGGCCGTAACCAAGCCGAGTGCCAAGGCAGTCACAAAATCTGCGCCCGCCAAGGCGAAGGTTGTAAGCAAACCGGCGGCCGCCAAGCCGGCTGAATCCGGTCCTACGGTGATTCAATGGAAGCTGCCGAGTTCACGGGGAAAGAGTTAGGGGTCGTCCCGGAATAAGTTTTTCACTCCGGCTGCAGAGTCGCCGCTCCAACGGAGCTGCGAGGGGGAATATCGGGTCATATCGTGACGCTGCTGGTGGATGGAGCGCATTGCAGGTTTTTCAGGGGTTTTTCCGTCTCCACAACTACTGTTTGGTGAAATGGTACTGAATGGTGGTCTATGTTCAAGATCCAAGAGTTACTGCAGCAAGTCAACAAGGACGGTCGTCGGTTGGATCGACGCATGGCCTACTCCCAGGTCGTCCGCTACCGCCTGAACAAGGGTCCCTTTCAGAGAGCCAAACTGGAAGACGTCAGCGGCGGCGGCATGCGTCTGACGGTTCCCAGCTATGTCCCCAAAGGCTCCAAGGTTCAAGTGCTCTACAACCAGCCCCTTTGTTCCCGGCAGTATTGGGTAGAAGGCCAAGTCACCTGGAGTCGCGAGGTGGAGAGCCAGTATGCCACCGGTGTGGAGATCAACTTCCAATCCGACTTTGACGAATTGCCCTTCCGCAACATGCTGGAACAGTTAGCCACCACTGCCTGATGCAGATGCCGAACGCAATACCGGCCGCCTACCTGAGACGCGCGGCCGAAAACTACACTCGACTGGTGCCAACTCACCCCATGGAAGCTGCCGAATGGCAAGATGGCCTGGACGCCTGTCGCCAACTGGCCAGCGATCTGGTTTTTCAGGCCGAACGCCAGCGCTGGGTCACTCCCAAGACGGAAGGCGCAGGCTGCTGATCAAGCCGCCGGTTCGCTCTTGTTCTCCAGAGCCTCGGCTCTTCGCGTGAGGTCGCCCAACTGCGTATCCAGTTCACTTCCAACCGCCTCGATCATTTTCCCCAACCGTTCTTCCAGGAGGCGGCGCTACGAGGTATGGCCCGCCTTGCGATGGAATGCGGGGAGTCTATGCTTGTCCAGCGAGTCGCCTTTCGAGCCTTCAACCGCCTGCTGGTCGCCCTGTGGTGGGTGGGATTGGGCTGGCTGGTCAACCAGGCCAGGCCTGTAACGGGCCGCATTCTGGTGCTGGGAACTCGTGGCCGCAAGAGCGGACAAATCCGCCGAACACCCCTGAATTACTCCCTCGGAGAGGGATGCTGTTGGTGTGCTGCCGGCTTTGGCCAGTCCAGCGACTGGTTTCAAAATCTGCTGGCCGACCCGGAAGTGGAGATCTGGCTGCCCCAGTCGCAGGCGACGGGTCGAGCCAGGCCGGTCACCGAGGAAGCAGAGTTTGTCAGGCGCCTGCGCTGCGTGCTGGCCGATTCGGGCTGGATAGCGCGCTGGTTGGCCGGCCTTGACTTGCGCACCAGCGACCGGGAGTTAGGCCACCTGGCCGCTGAATATCGGCTGATCCGGATCGAATTTTCTTAATAACGGATACATAGAACACTCTTCCGGGACGGGCCCTAAGCGGCACACTCCATAGCCGTATCCCTGCGTAGAAAAAGCCAGGCCAAAACGTAGAATGCCACGGTCAGGAGCACCAGGAATTTGATCCCCATCATGAGCGAGAAGTATTCCATGGAGCCCCCCACCACGGCCCCCAAAAGATTAGAGCCGTAAGCCTGTGCCAGACTCTCCTCCTGTTTGATCAAATGCCCAAAAACCAGGCTGGCAAAGTAAATCGGACCCAAAAAGACCGGAACGGCCAGGACACCGCGCAACCATGGCCATTCGATCCTCAGAAAATCTGAAGCGGTGAGCACATACGACACAGCCAAATTCAAAAAAAGTAACGCGAAAATCAGATTAAACCTGGGGCGTTGCACTCTCATGCAGGTAAGGTTGCCCAGCAAAACCAAAATCAGCACTCCTACGAAAACCACCACATTGACCACCCAGGTGGAGCCATAGAGCAGCGATAAAGAGATGACATTGTGCGTCTCCAGCAAAAAGAAGCCGGCCCCCATAAAGAAGTAGGGTAATCTCAAGCGCCGCTGGCCAGCAGGCAGCAAGCCCAGACTTGCGGCTCCCAGGGCCATGACGGTGAACATGAACACGAGGTAATGATCGGGGATGACCTTCTCCTTCATGTAAAGGTAAGGCCAATCGTCGGTCGGGATGAGCACATCGGAAAGACGAGATGCCGGGGCCGGCATCTCTCCCTCCCTGGCTTTGCGATTCCTGTAAACCACCCCGTTGGCGAATTGATACTGCTTCTCCAGAGCGATTTCGGTGGGAAAATCAAACACCGAATCCAACAGCTTGATCAGGCGCCGGTTGAGCCACTGTGTATTTGAAGCAAAAGTCAAGTAAACCTCACCACCAGGCAGCAGGATATCCTTGACGCGCTCGAGGGATTGCCGAGTGTAGACGAAGTTGTCGAGACGCACCGAGGCATAAGAGGACATCAGGGTATGGCTGTCCAGAAAACCGAAGACGACCTTGGAATAGCGTTGATCGGTGCGAGCAAAATAAGAGCGGGCATCGTTGATCACCACACTCACCCGGGGATTGCTATAGGGCTGTTCGAAGTGAAGGCGACGCCCCAGACGATTGATCATCGGATCGATCTCAACAGCGTCCACATGGGCCTGGGTCCGGCGCAAAGCAGCACTCACGTCATTGCCCGTACCCGCGCCTACAATCAGAATCGGACCCTCCACCCCTTTGGACACGTAGGGATAGTCATACAGCCAGCGCCAGGAGGCAAAGAAATCGTGATCCTGGCGACTCTCTCTCAGGTCCACCATCATTTGATGGTAATCATTGTTAACCGACAGTTTGTAACCCATGGGCTGCTGGGCCTGAAAGATCACTCTCCCCTGGCCATCGGTAATATGGTCGAAACGGGAAATCTGAATCTTGTAGTAAGGCGACCACCGAAACTGACGGGAGTAGTGGTGACTGCCGCCCAACACGGCCAGGCTGCACACAACAGCCAGCGGCATGCTTTGTACTCGCCGGTCAAAAATCAGCCAGATCTGCACCAGACCCATCAAAAACCAGAGCGGCGGGGGTAACCATAGAAAAGAGACGGCTGCGAACAGGAGAATCCCCAATATGCTACCGGCTATCTCGACGGTGTAAGCCTTGAGGGGGGGAAGGGACTGAAACAGGTGACCCAACCACTGGCCAAATATCAAAAAGAGAAAGGAGTTGATCAGGTAAACAACCGCCAGAATAATCCAATACGGCGCCAGGGCCTGCCCCGCCACAGGACTGTCAACTCCTTGAGGCCCGCCCAGCCAAACATACTCTCCCTCCCCGGGTGGATTGGAGTCGAACATGATTCCAAAAAAGGGGCTGCCGACCACACACACGGCCAGAACCACAAAAAGATATTTCCATAATTTGTGATCAAATCGAACCGTCAGCGCCCCCGCGCCGAGGCCAAAGAAAGCCGAAATCAGTACAAAATTGCTGTAATAGGCGACGACCCGAACACTCGAGCCCATCCAGCGAATCAAAGCCAACTCCCAAAAAAGAGCCGCCGAACCGCACAGGAATAGCCTCAGAGCTGGACTTTTAACCACTCCAGGGGGAGTGCGTCAAGCCAGAAGAAAACCCTCTCCACCGTACAGAGACCCAGCACCCCATGGAAAAGCGTCAAAATCTCCACACTTTGATGTGGCCGGTGGCACCGCCGGTAGCCAACAATCGCTGCTGAGGGTCGACGGCCAGGGCCCCGGTCATGCCCTCGTTGACCTGGGAGCAAATGACCATGCGGCCGCTGTCGGCCCGAAAAGCGTAGATGTAGTGGTCACCGGAGACCGTAACGAGAATATTGGGCTGGCAGGTAAAACGGGCGTCCCATACCTCGGCCCGATGGCCAAACAGGCTGCGCACTTCGCGCCGAGATTCCACATCCCACAATCCAACGCCGCTGTCCCCCGCGCAGGCCAGCAGTCCGGTGCCGTCGGGATTGAAACGTAAGCAATGGACGGGGCCTGGGGCACACAAGGTGCCGACCAGGCCTTGCCCGCCCAGGTCCCACAGATGAATCTTCTGATCATCACCGCCCGTAGCCGCCAAGTGGCCATCAGGATGAATGTCCAGGCCGTGAATGACGCCCTGGTGTGCCTGCCAGGGGGGGTCTGTGCGGTTGGGACCGAGCAACTGACAGGTGCCATCCGCGAAGGCGGCGATCACGTAGCCATGGTGAGGGTGAAATTGCAGGCACTGCACGGCCGGCCCTGCCGCTACCAGCCAGTGTGGCTCGGACCGTTCCGGGGCCGCCCAAAGCTTTACGGACCCATCTTGGGCTCCGCTCACCAAAAACCGCCCGCTCTGGGACACGGCCAGGGCGAGGATGGGACTGCGCTGATGGGCTTGCTGGCTATGTTTGGGTGCGAGATCTGGCCACGACCAGGCGCTAAAGCGGCCATCGCGCCCGCCCGAGAATAGCGTCCTGGAGGGGGCATGCAGTGCCAGCGTAGAGGTCGCGCCCAGGTGGCCCGAGCGTTCGACCACACCGCCAAAGCTCTCGATCCAATTGGTGTGTGGGGCCACTTCCAATCCTACCTGCTCCAAAAAGGGACCTATCCCGGGAGTTCTGCGTAAGGGGTGGAGTTGCAGGGCTTCTACTACGGCTCTTTCGATCAAAGGAGAGCAGTTGGACAATGGCTGCAAAGTGGCGCCCCGACTGCGCTCAAGAGCATTGGGGGGGGGATATCCCTGCAACAAGTGGTACACGGTGGCAGCCAACGCATAGACGTCCGCCGCAGGGGTCAGACAGTGATCCTTTTGATATTGTTCCAATGGCGAGTAGCCCGGTGAAACGGCCGCTTCCGCGTCGCGGCTCAGGTCCTGGCCACGGAAACTGTGGGCCGTGCCAAAGTCCAGAATGACGTAGCGGTCCGGCTCGGTGCAATAGAGATTGTCGGGCTTCAGGTCGGAGTGAACCAGTCCTGCAGAATGTACTTCAAGAAGGGCCTCGCCTACTTGACGAATCATCTCCAACACTCGATCCTCGGATAGCTGTCCTGCCTGGCTGACTTCCTCTCCCAGCGTTCTCCCTTCCAACAGTTCTTCTACGATATAGGCTGTCCGATTGGCGCGGAACATGGACAGCACGCGTACAATTCCCGGATGATGAAAACGCTCAAGTATCGAGCCTTCCTGTAAAAAGGCCTCCACCGAACGGGCGAAGTTCTCTTCATTCCAGGCGGAACCAGGGACGATTTTGAAATTTTCGCGCCAACAACCGCTCGGAAAAAACTCCTTGATGGCGACCGGCAGTCGACCAGGCTTTTGGTGGGCGGCGTAGGTCAGGCTAAAACCGCCCTCTCCAACCACCGGGCCCACCCGGTATAGACCGTTTTGCAGTAATGTTCCGGAAGCCAGCGGTTCCCGGAAGGGAACGACGTCGCTATCCCAAGACACGCGACAGTCATTCCCAACCCGGCCTCAACGACCCTGCAAAGAGTCGATTGAGGGAATTGACCGAGCAACCCCAAAAGCAGTCAGGGTGGAAGATGTTTTACAAGGTTTGACCGATGAGCAGCGTCAGGCTGCCTGCCACGGGGAAGGCCCTCTCTTAATCGTGGCCGGTGCCGGCACCGGGAAGACGACCGTGATCACTCGGCGGATTGTCCATCTCATTTTGTCGGGCCAGGCCCAACCCGGCGAAATCCTGGCGCTGACCTTTACCGACAAGGCCGCTCAGGAGATGCAAGAGCGGGTGGATGTGTTACTGCCCATGGGCTTTGTAGACACGACCATTTGTACGTTTCACTCCTTTGGCGACAAAATTTTGCGCCAGTTCGCCCTGGAACTAGGTCTACAACAAGACTACCGGATGCTCGACGATACCGGTCAGGTGCTCTTCCTGCGTCATCATCTGTTTCGACTACCCCTGCGCCAACTGCGGCCGCTGGGTAACCCCACCACCCATTTGCGCGCCCTCAAGCAACATTTTGGGCGCCTGAAAGACGAATGTGTCGACCCCGAAGTATATGTGAAATGGGCCGACGAATTGGCGGCTGCTGCCCACAAAGTGCCAGGTCTATTGGAGCGAGCCGAACTGCAACAAGAACTGGCGCTCTGCTACCGAGCCTATCAAGAGTTGCTGCAAAAGGACGGCCGTTGCGATTTTGCCGACCTCGTCTATCAGCCGCTCAACCTGCTGCGAAACCGACCCGGGGCATTACAGCGCCTGCAGCAAAAATATCGATTCCTGTTGGTGGACGAGTTCCAGGACACCAATGGTTCTCAGTTTGAACTGGTCCGGCTGCTGGCTGCGGGCCATCAAAATCTCACCGTGGTGGGCGATGACGATCAATCGATCTACGCTTTTCGAGGCGCGGCCATCAGCAATATTCTGCAATTCATGGAGTTCTATCCACAGGCCAAACAGTCGGTGCTCACTCAAAACTACCGCTCGCTGCAACCTATTTTGGACGCCAGTTACGGGCTTATCCAAAACAACAATCCGCAACGTCTGGAGGTGATCAATCAAATCGACAAACGCCTGATCTCAGCCCGCCAGGATTTGCAGGCCCTGGCTGCCCAACCCTTGGAATACACTCGCTTTGAAACCGTCTCCGACGAGGCCGAGGCGGTGGCTCAGCGCATCGTGGCGTGGGTAGAGGAGTATGGGCTGCTCTACGCGGATTTCGCCATTTTGATTCGCAACAATCGCGATTCTAACGGATACCTGCGCGCCCTCAACCAGTTTGACGTCCCCTACCGGTTTTCGGGCAACGAGGGGCTCTACCGGCGCCCCGAAGTGCGACTGCTCACCTCGATTGTGCGCGTGTTGGTCGACCCTCATGATGGGCAGTCCTTGTTTTACCTCCTGTCCAGCGATTTTTACGCATGCTCGGCACGCGATCTGGTTCGCTTGAGCAACTATGCCCAGCGCGAACATGGAACGCTGCTGGCTCAAGTCGAGCGCGCTCTCCACGAGCAGCCTCCCGAGTTGAATTCGCTGGCGATTTTGCAGCGATTTTACGACGATTATCAATATTTTCTCGAACTGATTCCCAAGCTTCAGCCCGGGCCACTGATTTACCAATTCTTGCAGCGTAGCGACTGGTGGCGCCAGGTCTCCGAAGGCGAAGTGGACAATGCCCAGGCCCTGGTCCAAAATGTGGCTCGCTTTTTTGACGTCATCGGTCGCTTCAGCGAGGAGCACGAGCAAGGAAACCTTGCCGATTTCGTGCTCTACCTCGACCTTCTGATCGAGTCGGGTGACTCGCCCAGCGTTGTCGAATCAGATACCCTCGACGACGCCGTCCAGGTGCTCACCATTCACCGCTCCAAAGGGTTGGAGTTTCCCGTGGTATTTCTGGTAGGTCTTAATGAGGACCGCTTCCCCAATCGCCTCCGCCCTGAAGATCTGGAGTTCCCCTGGCCCTTGTTGGAGACCAGCGCGCCTGCCGACGAACTTACCCATTTGCAGGAAGAGCGGCGTCTGTTTTATGTGGCCCTGACCCGGGCTCAGCGGCACTTATGGTTGTCGGGGGCCAATGACACGGGGTTGCGACGTAAGCAGAAACCCAGCCGTTTTGTGCGTGAAGCGCTGGGCCGGGCGGCCAGTCAGGTGTCGGCACCGCGCATGCCGTCTCTTGAGCGCATTCGCCGGGCGGCGCCGGTGCAGCCAGCCCCACGGTCAGCCGAAGTTGGCCCCCCACGGGTGCTCGATCTATCCCATCAACGCATTCACGACTACCTGGATTGCCCGCACCGCTACTATTTGGCCCATGTGATGCGAATCCCTCAGCCCGAATCGCACAATCAGACTTTTGGCACGGCCCTGCACGACTGTATCAGCTGGTATCTCAAGCAGCGTAAAGAAGAACAGCGCACCGCCAGCCTGCCCGAGTTGCACGAGCGTTTTCGGGCCCAGTGGCGGCGTGTAGGCTGCCTGAATGGCCAACATGCCGAACATCGACTGGAGCAGGGATTGGAGTGCCTGGAACGTTTCTGGCAGGACGAAGCCGGTAGCACTTCGGTGCCGCAGATGATTGAGCAAGAGTTTGTCGTTCGCCTGGATGACGTGCGTATCCGGGGGCGCATCGACCGAGTCGACCAGGATTCGGCGGGACGGGTTAAGATCACCGACTACAAGTCCAGTCCCGTGCGCACTCAAGACAAGGCCGATGATCAGGCACGTTCCAGCCTGCAGTTGTCCATTTACGCTTTCGCCTATCAGGTCATGCAGCAGCGCATGCCCGACCAGATGTGTCTGCATTTTGTGGAGACGGGCCTGGAAGGTACCAGTCGCGCCAGTGATCACCCCTTGGGCGAGCATACCGGCCTGATCCGTCAGGCTGTAGCCGGCATTCGGGCCGGACAGTTTGAGGCGCGGCCGGCCCTCACCCGCTGCCGCACCTGCAACTACCGCTCCGTTTGCAACTCTTCCGCCGACGCTTAGGAGGCTGCACGGATGGCTCTATTCCATATCGTTGGTATCCATGTAACTGCGCAACATGCTGGCCGTTTCGCGCGGCGATTGACGGGCCAACTCTTCCAGTTTTTCCAGCACCCGTGGCTGAGTGGCTGTAGCCGCCGGGGGTGGCGTGCGACCATCGGGGCGGAAGTTGAGGTCACACTGGGTAGCCGTGGATAAACTGGGAGAAGGCGTCAGGTGGGCTTGATGGAGGCGCACTTTGCGCTGTCCCACTGTCCAGATGCCCGCGCCCAACAGAAGCACTCCCACCAGTCCCAGCAATGCTATAGGGTCAGTGCCGGCCGATGGGGGGGCGGGCAAGGGTAGACTGCCGATCTCCTTGCGGCCGGCGGCGTCCCGATGCAAAGGGACCACCGATACAGTGATTTCATCCCCTCGGGTGTCGTCCAGGCCAATGGCGCCTCGTACCATCCGCAAGGCGTTTTGCTCTTGACCGGAGGCTTCCATCAGGACCGAACAGGTGACCCGCTCCAGGCGTGGCAGTTTATACACGCGGAATGTAAAAGCTTCATCGGGGGTGCGCCGTTCGGCCGACATCAGTTTTTCGTATTTCTTGCCATTCTTGTCGACCTCCACTTCATCGCTTATTCCTCCGGGCTTGTTTTCGTAGGTCTCGTCGGTCTTCTGCGTGACCACAATGTTCTCCGAATCGCCCGGTGCGCCCACATCTTTGCGCTTTACTTCAAATTGCGAAAAGTCCAGCTTTGCATCCACGATCACCAAAGCGTTTCCCCGTCCGTAGGCCATGTCCAACAGACGCTGGGCCTTGCTGGCCAGATATACGTCCAGGTGTTCCTGCAACTCAAACTGGATCGAGTCGATCTGCCCGTCCAGGCCCGCGTGGGGACGTTCCACACCGCTCTGGTCGACCACGGTAACATCCTCGGAGCGCAGGTCGGGCACGGCCCCGGCTACAAACTTGGCGATACCCGAAGACTGGCTGCGCGGCAACTGGTAGCCGGTTTGCAGCCACAGCAACACCGAGGCGGTGGGGTGATTGCTTTCCGCAAAGGCAGCGTTCTCAGGAATGGCCAATTGTATCGTGGCATCTTCAATGCCCTGCATTCCCCGCAAAGAAGCGGCCAGACTTTGCTGCAACTGAGCCTGCTGACTGGCCAGAGCCTCGCGGCGCGAGGGTGGCATAGGCCCGCTGTTTAGACGCGAGCCGTCTTCGTGAGGTACACCTTCCATACTCAGTTGATTGAGCAAGGCCATGCGCTTGTCGGGAGCGACTTTGAGATTGTTGCCATCGGGGTTGGGCCGATGTTCAACTCCCATTTTCGAGAGTCGTTGAGAGCACTCTTCCAATTGGCGAGGGGTCAGCGTGTAGGCAAACAGGTCGGAGGGCAGTTGAACTTGCTGGAGATAAGAGCAGTAAAGCCAGCCCAGCCCGCTCAGGAGCACGGCCGCCACCGCTACCACTTTGATGCGGGTAGGCACGGTCCGAAGACGGGCCCGCCAATCGGCGGCTGAGGGTTTGCGGGTGGGGCTTAGCGTGGCTGACCTGCGCGAGGCCGAAGTCATCAAATTGGACAAGAGAAGACACTCCTTTCCTGATGGGAGAAAGCAAGGGGAACTACTGCAGTGTAGGTTCCCGCTGTTACCAGAGTGTTGTGATTTGGTAACATATTAAAGTCGCTTAACAATTTGCGTTAGAGCGCTTCCAAAGGCGGGGCCCCCTTAGCCATTTGCAGGCTTGCAGGTACCGCTCTAGAATACCTTATGGGTATGAGAAAACGCGGCTTCACCATGCTCGAAATCATGATGGTACTGCTAATTCTCAGCGTCTTCAGTGCCATGGCCGTTCAGAGTATGCGCCAGGGTCGCAACAAAGCCGGTTCCCAGGGGCTGGCCATGATTCTGAGTGAAGAGCTCAAGCGCACCCGCCAGGAGGCGATTGCGCGACGTCGCCCCACCGCCTTGATCTTGCCCACCAACGGTGGAACCGCCTCGAATATGCGCTCTTTTTACATCATGGAAGGTGAAACACTTCCGCGTATTGTGCGCAGTCGCAATTTCATTTCCGAATTTGCCGGGGCCGACCTGTTCATGGGTCGCTGGAATTTGAGCAGTGGTAGTTGGTCCACCACTTCGCTAAAAGTTCCCGGCAGCAAATGGTCCCTCTTCACCGTGGACAAGTGGCTACCGGCCGGTGCCGGTGCCCTCAAGGATTACTGCTTCGTATTTCTTCCAGATGGCACGGTGCAGACCAACGATCTTCTTTCCTGTGACAATCGCTATCACGTGGTGGTGGCCGCCGGTGCCAGTTGCGCCAGCATCAGCAACGCAACCTTGGCTGGAGCAGGGGAGGCCTACACGGTCAGCCTCAGTCCCATCGGTGGAGTCACGGTCAGTTCGGGGATTTATGGCGAGAACGGCAGCATTGTGGCCAAAGGTACCCACTCCACCCAGGTGAGTTTCACGGCGCCAGGCGTGGTCAGTGTGCCCAAACTCGACCCCACGCCTGTCAGCCAATACCCTAAGATTTTCCCAACTCCCAACACCAGCCCGTTTAGTCCCGGGCCTCCAGCTCCGCCCGACGCCATTATCAGCAAGGACCAATACGTCTCGTTGGAGATATTGGCGACGTCCGGCAGTGGCGAGCAGCTCTTCTGCGAGTGGGTGGTGGACGGGCCTGGTAGCAAGGTTGGGGCCTTCTCGCTGCAGTCCTCGCAAAGCTCGGGTGGCGGCGCAGGCGGACGCATGGAGTGGGACCAGAATTTGAGAGCGGGCGCAGGTGCTTGGAAAGCAGATTGGCAATGGCGGCCCCCGACCGACGCTCAGCCCGCCGAACGGTATACGCTCACCTGTAAAGTGCAGAATCTCAAAAGTGGCGCTGTCGATGTTGCCATCAAGACCTTTGACATCGAGCCTCCCGGCAAAATTTTCTTCGAGTCCGACCGGCAAGGTTATCGCTCCATTTTCACCATGTCTCCCGGCGGGCAGCGAGAGCAAGTCTACTTAAACAATTGTCGAAACCCAACGGCGACGCTAGATGGCCGCAGAATGGTCTATGTCAACAACACCGATGGAGACCTGTATCTGCATGTCCCCATGGATACAACTCCCGATCTGCGCCTGACCAATACAGGCGATTGTGAGTTTCCTGCCCTATCTCCCACGGGCAATGTAGTGGCCTTCTATCGCGGCGACCAGATTTATGTGATGAAAGTCGGATTCAGTGCGGTTCCGCAGCAGATGCTGCCCGCGCTCCCCCCCCGTCCCACTCCTTCGGAAACACTAAAGCTGGGGTGGACCACCAATGGGCAGTCGCTCATGTATCCCAGTGGCACCACTCTGATGCTGGCCTCGCTTAATATTTCGCCTTTGGGAGTGCCCTCCCTTACGCCGGGGTCCACCCCAAAAAGCACCGGCACCGGCCAGATCTCGTCGGCAACAGCTACCTTCCCTTATGGTCCTAACCCGGGCGATACCGACGGTATTCTTTACACCGACAACTACAGCCCCTACGACCCCTGGATTAAGCGAGACGACACAAACAACCGACAATACCTGTCAGTGGGTTTTGAAGATGGTTCGGTAGAACGAAATCCGGTGGGTTTCTTCCGCCAGTTCATGATCTGTCACACCGCCCTGGCCCCCATCAATCGCCAACTCCATGTGGTAACGATTACCAGTCAGTCTACGGCCAATGTAGGGCTGCCTTTGACCTCTGCTGGCAATAACACGCGACCCGTCTGGACGCTGTGAAGCCAAGGGCTTCGCCACCAGGCCTCAGTTTGGCCGAAGCCATTATTTCTATCTTCGTGCTTCTCTCAGGCGTGGTGGTGATGGCACGTCTCTTTCATACCGGACTGCGCTATCAATCTCTGGTCGAAAATCAGTCCATCGCAGCCATACTGGCCGAGCGCCAATTAGAACGCATCCGTGGCTGGAGCCGAGGGTTTCACAAGGATCAACCTTTCAACGATTGGACCACCTGCCCGGGAGTAGCGGCGCCCTTTGTAGATCCCGATTTCCCCAATTTTCAGATCACCGTAACCGCCGTGGCCCACACCCTGTACAGTCCCTGCTCCCTGTTTGAAGGCCTGGAAGACCCTCTGGATCAACGCAAGATTCAATCATCGGTCCGCAAAGTCGGCGTTCAAGTGCAATGGGGCAGCAACCTCCGCCACGATGTAGTCAGCCTGGTTGCCATGCCTACCGGCGAAGCGGCGGCCGCAAATCCGGTAACGATTACGCTGGGAGGAACGACCTCACTGCCTTTGGGAGCCCTTCGCCCGGTGGGCGCAAGCGCCCTGAATATCTACGGAAACCCTCTGCCCGATCTTTTTTACAACTACACGGTGCGACCAGGCCCTGGCAATGCGGGAGGAGGCTATGGTTCGGTGGACTCGCGGCGCGATGGTCGCAGCAGTGTGTTGAGGCACTGTATTTACGACGCCGACACCCCGCCCACCATCACCGGCTATGGCGTGGGCACCTGCACGCTCCATGCCCTGGCCAGATACCGGGGAAAGTATATCGAAGGGAGCTCAGGCACGCTTGACATGCAGCCCTAGAGAAGCGCCAGGACGGGCTTTCACGTTGTTGGAGAGTCTGATCACCGTATTGCTGGTCATGTTGGTCTTTGGCCTGGTGGCCGACTTGCTGATCGGTGCCCTTCGAGTGACCCGCTTCGAGCGCCAGAAGGTGGAAGCGGCCGAGGCGGGACAACTTGCCCTGTCGCGCATGCTTTGTGAGGTTCGCGAAGCCTGCAGGATTGATTCAACGGTCTTTCCCAACGAACTGGTTCTGTTCAAGTTCGACGCGAGCAAAACTCTAGCCGCCCGCAGCGAAGTCAATCGCTACCTCTACACGCTCAAAGTCCGCTACTATCGCGACTCTCAGGGAACTTTACTCAGGGACGTCCTCGACTCGTCAGGGGCCACCTCCACCTATGTCGTGGCGGATGGCATTCAGGGGATGCAGATTGGGCTGGACACCGTCACTCAGAACCTTCAAGTCAGCCTTACCACGGCCGACACAAAAGGTCAGTTGCGAGTGATTTCCAGTGAAGTAGCCCCTTTGGCGGTATTGCCGTGAAGAAACGCGGAATTCTCCTGGTCACCGCCCTCATGGTTACCGTCGTGTTGCTCCTGATCGGCATGGGTCTGTTGGGCAGCCAGTCCAGTCGCTATGAGGCCGCCAAGCAAAGCAGTTACATCTCCCAGGCTCGCCAACTGGCCCTGGCGGGGTTGGAGGACGCCCGCATGAAGCTGGAGCTGGACATCAACTTTCCGCCCCCTCCGGGTCCCGAGCAAACGGCCTTCTCCTACTCGGAGACCCTGATTACCTCCCCTTATCAGGGCACTTACAGCGTGTTGGTCGATATGACCTACGCCACCGATACAGCCAGTTATATCGTGATCAACTCGGTGGGAACGGTGGGGTCACCCACCGAGCCTACCGCTCAATATCGACTGCGGGCCGAACTCGACAACATGACTGCACCGGTAGTTCGACCGGCCAATGTGGACGGAATCGTGAAGGATCGTTTCTTTCGCTTCACCCACATCCAGGACGAGGAAATGCCTTAGCGCCTCAGGGAGTGCTCAAACCAATCCAGGGTTCGTTTCCAGCCGTGTTGCCAATCCTCGGGCTGCATAAAATGGTCGGACTCGGCGTATTCCCGATATTCGTAGCGCCCTTTGGGATAGGTGATTTGCACGGCGTCCGCTCCCAGGGCCAGAAAGCCACGCTCGGCCAGACCTTCCAGTTCCTTGCGATGGGTTTCTTTCTGGGTGTGCAGCCCGTGATAAAACAGGACCGTGGGCCTGGGCTTGCCGTCTCGGGCCAGCGCCAGCAAAGGAATGCCGCAGTAGGTAAAGGCTCGTTCGAACCATTAAACGCGTGCTTCTTCCATGAGCATGCGCTTAAGCACTTTTCCGGCGGCGCTCTTGGGCAGCGAGTCCATCACCACGTATTCCTTGGGGATCTTGTATCTGGCCAACACCTTTTGGCAATGCTCCAGCAGTTCTTCTTCGCTGTGCTTGGCCGGCTGCTTAAGCACCAGATAGGCCCTGCCCACCTCGCCCCATTTGGGGTGCGGGATGCCCACTACAGCTACCTCGGCCACGTTGGAGTGGGTCAGCAAAACCTCCTCGATTTCCGCGGGGAAGACGTTCTCACCGCCGGAGATGAACATCTCCTTGCGCCGGCCACAGATGTAGTAAAAACCGTCCGAGTCGCGATAGGCCAGATCGCCAGTGGCCAGCCAACCGTCCTGCATCACCTGGGCCGTTTCCTTGGGTTTGTTCCAGTAGCCGGCCATGACATGACCGCCGCGTACGTGAAGTTCCCCCGCCTGACCCACGGCCACTTCCCTGCCGTCGTTGTCGGTCAGTTTCAACTCGATGCCGGGCAAAGGCACACCCACCGTGCCCGAACGTTTTTGGGCGTCTTCATAGCTGACTCCAAAGGTGTTGGGCCCGGCCTCAGTGAGTCCATAACCCTGAATCAAGGGGACGCCCTCGTTCCAGTAGGCTTCAAAGAGGGTTTTGGGGCAGGGCGCGCCGCCGCTGATCCATTTGCGCACGTGGGCCACTCGCGAGCGCGAGAAGCCAGGCACCTGGTGCAACATGTCGTACATGGTGGGCACCAGGAAGACCAGGGTGCAGCGCTCCTGCTCGATTACCTCCAGGGCCCTGGGGGCGTCAAAGGCGCCGGGCAGTATCAAGGTGCCGCCCAGGCAGAGCAGAGGGGTGGCCATTACATTGAGCCCGCCGGTATGGAACATGGGGGTGAACACAGGGGCGATGTCGTCGGGGGAAAGACCCCAGCCACATATTGTGTTCCAGGCATTCCATTGCATCGAGGCGTGGGTCAGCACCGCTCCTTTGGGCACGCCGGTGGTGCCTCCGGTGTAGAAAATGGCCAGTGGCGTGCTGGGGTCGACGGCGGGCAGGTCGATGGCGTCAGCCTCCAGGGATTGAAGACTGAACAACGACTGACCTTGCAGGCCTTCACAGGGAAGGTCCGGTTCCATAAAGACGATTTTGGGCTGGCAATCAGCCACGATCTTGGCCAACTCCTGAGGAGCCAGACGCCAGTTGAGGGGAACCAGGCAGGCCCCGAGCAGACCACAGGCCAGCAGGAGTTCGAGAATCTCGGGCCGATTTTGCGAGTAAACGGCCACGCGGTCGCCCGCCCGTATGCCAAGAGAGGCCAGCCGATAAGCTTGCAAGCGAGATGTGCGGTGCAAGTCCAGATAGGTGTAACTGACTCCAGAAACCCGGTCGACAAGGGCTACTTTGGCCGGCCGAATCTGGGCATGAGTCTCGATCCAACGATTGACGAACATTTTGGAGTTCCTCCCCTGGCGGTGTTGACTTTGGCACAATAAACCTTCGTCATTGCAGCCCGGTTGCTTGCTGTCATCATAAAAGTTGGCATCCTGCTTTGACTTGAGATTTCAGCTCGTCTGCCTGGGAGGAAAAACGGCATTCTTTACAGAATCTCATCGAGTGACCTTGAATGTGAAAGATCCGGAAGCGCATCGACTGGCGTTGGCGATCGCCCAGTCCACCGGTGAAACCATTACTCGGGTCGTGACCGAAGCGCTTCGGGTGCGCTACGAGGAGATTCAAAAGCGCAAGAGCCGGGCCAGCATCGAAGAACTGACCGCCATCGCCGAGCGGATCTCGCAGCATTGCCAGGGTCCCTACATCGACCATTCCAGCATGCTCTACGATGAGCACGGCCTGCCCCAGTGATCCTTGACACGTCCGCCTTGGTAGCTGTCTTTTACCACGAGCCCGAGCGAGAGGAGTTCCTCAGGCTCATTGCCGAGGCCCCTGCCTGCAGTATGAGCATCGCCAACTTTCTCGAACTGTCGATGGTCGTCGAGAGGCAACTCGGTCCAGACGCTTCTCGTCAAGTTGAGACTTTTTTTCGCAGAGCCGGGATCTCGGTCGAACCGGTCACGGTAGAACAGGGCTATCTGGCTCGCCAGGCTTTTCTTGACTTTGGCAAAGGGCGGCACCCTGCCGGGCTCAACTTCGGTGACTGCTTCGCATATGCTCTGGCTCGGGCCATGAATGAGCCATTGCTCTACAAGGGTAACAATTTTTTGCTAACCGACATGCTGTCGGCTGCAAATCAGCCTATTTCTTGCCGCTGATGCTCTGAATAAACTCGATGGCTGCAGTCACCTGGCCCCCCAGGATCTGGCCGTCGGTTTTGGCGCGCTGATAAAGCACGTCGCCGGTCTGCTCGTAGAGCACGGCCGACAATCCGGTATCATTCAGCTGCGGGGAAAACTCCAGAGCGATCTCTGGACCCATCGATAGCGATTCTACGTAATTGCGAATCAAGGCCGGGTCATATCCGCTCTGGTTTTTAAGCTGGTCAGGGGCGGCCTTCAATTTTCCCAGGGCCAATTTCAAGCCCTGATCGTAGCCGGCGCTTTTGAGTTGGGCCACCATACCCCCAGGGGCCTTGGAGGCGTTGTCGGCAAAGGCCTGGCCAATGGTCAGGGTGGCCTGCGCTGCCTGAGTGTAGCGCACGACTTCGGGAACGTCCGATTTGGTCTCGGCGATCAACTTCATTACATCGCGCATCAATTTCTGTTGAGTGGCCGGATCGGCCTTGTAGTCAAAAGCTTCGCTGCCTTTTTGGGCAATTTCTTGGACCGACTTGGCGGCCGGGTCAGAAATTTTGGCAAAGCGCTGCAGCACCGCATTGTGATAACCGGCTTCGGCCATCTGGTAGTATCCGGTCTTGTCGCTCTGGCTGCGCAACTGGTCCATGCGGGCCGTATAGGTAGCTGCCGTGGACTGTTGAGGCTGCTGCTGGGTTTGAGCAGGAGCTGTGGGGGGCGGAGTCTCGCCGGGGCCGTTACCGCCGCAGCCCACCAGGCTCAGGGCCACCACGCCCAGTCCAATGCCCGCCAAAACCTTGCTCATGACGCCGCCGTTGCGGCGGGCCATTTTGCCCGTCTCGGCCCGTTCCATGGGGATGCGCGAGAACTGAACGCTGTCTTGCGGTTGGCCGCTCTCTTCGGTTTCTCGGCGTGCCTCCGCGGACGACTTGAGCGGAGTGCTGGAGCGAGACTTCAAGATGGGGCTTTGCTTGGCGAGGCTCTGGATATTCATGCTGTTATTGAATCGCAAAGGGCGGAAAAAACCATGAAAAGCGGAAGTGACCATCATGTTCTCGTCCATTTCCGGCCCCGGCCATTCCGCCCCACTGCAGCGCCCGACCCCCAAGCCGCGGCGCCAGGAGGTGGCCATCCAGCCCCAGCCCGCCAGTCAATCCGCCCGTCCCGCCTCGTTGATTCACCCGGGCACGGCGGCAGAGTTTCGCCACGACCTGGAAGGCATTTTGGGTCGCCTACCCCTATCGCTGCTGCATGCCTTTGTAGAACAGGGATATTGCCTGCATGTCATCGACAGCACCGGTCTGCATCCGCTGACGCTGGAGGTGAGCGACTTTGACCCGGCCCAAATCTGCGGCGATGAGCCTGAAGTGGTGCTGAGCCCGGTCGACGATGGCGGAGCGTCCACCCGCGAAGAACTGGACGAATGGCTGCACTACGTGCAAGTTCTCAATCCCGATCTGGACCTGGGCGGATCGGCCCAGGACCAGATCTATCTGCCGGCCTATCGCTACTGGTTTGGCCGTCGTCTGCCGCTGGACACGGTGGCCTTTTTGCGCGATCCACGAGTGTTGCTGGAGGCACCCACCAAGGAGGGCAGCGTGGCTGGCATGGTGACTCATGGCCTGTTACCCGGCTTGAAGGTGGAGGCCAATCGCATCCTCTTCTGGGACTTCCCCTTTCGTCAGCGCGATCCGCTGCTGGACTGGTACGTGCTCCACGAACTGGGGCACACCACCGACTATTCGCTGGCCTTTCGTTACCCTGATCTATGGCGCGACTGGCTGGCCCGGCTTGAACAGGCCTTTGCTCAAGAGCGCCCCTGGCTGACCGACTACGCGGCCACCAGCCCCCATGAGTACTTTGCCGAAGGATTTGCGGCCTGGGCCACGCCAGCCCGCTCCAGTTCGCCGTCCAGGCCGGCCAGTGCGCTGGCGGCCCAGCGGTTGACCTGCCATCGGCAGCGCCTCAATCAGGTCGATCCCTGGCTGGAGGAGTTGATCGACGAAGCTGTTGGCGCCCTGTTGAGCTAAATTTCAGGGGCCTGAGGCAAACTGGGCTGGTGCAAGTAAGCGATCGATTTCTGCCCACCCCTTGGACGCACCGCCAGCCCCCGAGTCGGCCGGTGCTGGAGGCGGAGGCCAGCGACCAGGCCACCCTGTAGACGGCGCTTCTATCTCGGCCGGAGGTCCCGCTCAGGTGGCCACCGCTCAAGTTCAGACACAGTTTCGCCCGGTAGACCGGCCATCGGGTCTGTATGGGTCAGGTGCTGGCTCGCCTGGAAGCGGCCGTAGTTCTGAGCCAATTATCGACACGCTTTGACCTGCAACCGGTGGCTGGCACCTCGATGGAACCTCATTCTGACCTGGCCTCTCGACCCCGCGATGCTCACTACGTGCTGACTCCACGCCACTGAGGCAGGTCGCCCGACACGATGTGCAGAAGCGGCAGCCGCCCATGTCCATGATTGCTCCGGTCAAAACCTTTCGTGTCCTGCTGGTGTGGCCTAAGTTTCCCCCCAGCTTCTGGTCCTGGCAAGCCACGGTGGAAGCCGTGGGGCGCAAAGCCACCCTGCCCCCCTTGGGCCTGATCACGGTGGCCGCCATGTGTCCCAGTCATTGGGAACTTCGTCTGGTAGACGAAGCCGTGCGCCCCGTCAGCGACAAGGATCTGGCCTGGGCCGAATTGGTGATGGTCAGCGCCATGGAGATTCAGCGAGAGTCGGTTCGGGCCATTCTGCATCGAGCCCGCGATGCCGGTCGGCGCACCGTGATCGGTGGACCCTACGCCGCCAGTCACACGCCGGAACTGGCCCTGCTGGCCGATCACGTGGTCTCGGGCGAAGTGGAAGAACATTTCGCCGATATCGCCGAGGCTCTGGAGGCGGGGCGAGCCGAGCCGATTTATGTGCTGACCGGCAAACCCGACGTCACGCTGACCCCCATTCCGCGGTTTGATCTGCTCAAAATGGACGCCTACACGGCCATGTCCGTGCAGTTTTCCCGAGGCTGCCCCTTTCAGTGCGAATTTTGCGACATCATCGTGCTTTACGGACGCAAGCCGCGCACCAAGCCCCCCCAGCAACTGATTCGCGAGTTGGCCGCAGTGCGCGCGATGGGCTGGAAAGGCGAAGTGTTTCTGGTCGATGACAACTTCATCGGCAATCATTTGCGGGCCAAAGAGTTGTGTGTGGCCCTCAAAGGTTGGCAGGAGATGCACAACTACCCGCTGGCCTTTTACACCGAAGCTTCGGTCAATCTGGCCCAACGCCAGGATCTGATCGATGCCATGGTGGACGCCAATTTTCAGTACGTTTTTCTGGGCATCGAAACGCCTTCGGGGGAGTCCCTCAACGAGACCCGCAAGTTTCAAAACATGCGCACCAGCCTGGTCGATTCGGTGCACACCCTGCTCCAAGGTGGCCTGTGGGTGATGGGTGGCTTTATCGTGGGCTTTGACGCCGACGACGAAGGCATCTTCGAACGCCAGCAGCAGTTTATCGAAGAAGCAGCCATTCCCTGGGCCATGGTGGGTATGCTGCAGGCCTTGCGCCAGACGGCCCTGCATGACCGCCTGCGCAAGGAAGGGCGCCTCTATCCAGACTCCACCAGCGGTGACAATCTCAGTCTGCCCAACTTCCGCACCAACCTGTCGCGAGAGGCCATGGTCAAGGGCTACTGCGACCTGCTGGAAAAGCTGTATTCACCGCAAGCCTACTTTGGGCGGGCCATGCGCTCGCTGGAATTGTGGCATACCCGCAAGCCTCAAACTCCGGCCAAGTTGGGTTGGAAATTGAAAGTCACCGGATTTTTTGGTGGAATCTGGCATCTGGGTTGGAAGAGTCACTATCGCACGCAATTTTGGCGGGCCCTCTTCCAACTGGTAACCCGCTGGTGGCGCGAGCCAACCAAAGTGGTTCACGGCTACAGCGTCTTGTTGGCCGGGCGACACATGATTTCCTACGCCGAACTGTTAGTCAACCGCTATCGGTCGGCTCACATCGTAGACGAACCCGTGCCGGCTCCGGCCATTGCTTAGATAGGCCCCAGCGACTCGCGAAAGGCCTCTTTGACCTGCTCGCGCAGATTGGGGGAGTGCTGGCGCAGGCTGGCCAGGGCCCGGGGGACCAGGTCTGGGTGTCGGCTGCGCAAGCTGTCCTGAATCACCTCGCGAAGGTCGGGAAATTTCTGGTGCAATTGTTGGCGGCGCTCGGACCTCTCGGACCATCTCTGGGGGAGACCGGGGAACTGGCTGAGCATGGCTTCGAATTCTTCCCCGAGACGACCGGCCGGCTGACGCCTGGCCCAATCTTCCCGCTGTTGTAAGATTTCCAGCAAGGCCTGGCGGGCTTCGCTGCGCTGTTCCTGGCTCAGGCTGGCCACCAGTTGAGGGATCAGGTCCGGGTAGTTGTCCAACAAGAAGGCGGCCGGACCCATATGGGCGTCGCGCTCAAGCCAGCGTTGGGGCAGGTCGGGGTAATTCTCGTCCACCAGTCGACTGGCCGCCAGAGCCAGGCCCAGCAGCAGTTTGGGGTGCTGGGACCGGATCAAGGCCAGGGGCCGGGGCGGCAGTTCGGGCTGTTGAGCCAGGCGGGTTAACACCCAGCTGCGCAAACCCGGCGCCGGCGGTTCCTCCGGTCGCCTCAACAGCATGGCCAGTTCGTGGTCAAAGTCAGGATAACGCTGGCGTATGTCCTTGTGGACATCGACCAGGGCCTGCCAGGGTTCCTCTCCCAGGTCGGTGAGGAGGTGGCGCAGCAGGCCTGGGGCCACGCCCGGGTTTTGCTTTTGCACCTTCAAGAAGGCGCGGGCAACCTTTACTTCAAACTGGGGAGTGCGGGCCCGCAGTTCGGCAATCTTTTGGGGACTGGGCAGCGCCTGGGCGCCACTCAGGCTTATTGCGGCCAGTGCGGCCATAACCAACCATCGTCGTCTCATACATTTGTCCTCGCTTCCCTTGTAGAATAGCCGGGGAGAGCCAAGAAATCTGAGAAAATTGTCAAGAAATTGCGAAGACCAGGAACTGTAGGAACGACCCAAAAGGGAACTGAATGGACATTTCATCGGTAGATCACCTTCTCACCACCACCCGCAGTGTGCGCAGGCGCCTGGACTTTGAACGCCCTGTCGAACGCAAAGTCTTGGAAGAGTGCCTGGAATTGGCGCTTCAGGCCCCCACCGGCAGCAATCTGCAACAGTGGCGCTTTGTGGTGGTCAGCGATGCCGACAGGCGCAAGCAGATCGCCGACCTCTATCGCAGGGCTTTTATGATTTACGCATCGGCTCCGCCTCCCGGCGATCAACCTCTGGCCAGCGACGATCCGCGGGCTACGCAGCGCGACAAGGTGGTGACCTCGGCCGTCCACCTGGCCGACAACATGCACCGCTGCCCTTTGTTGGTGATCCCTTGCTACGAAGGCCGTGTGGAAAACAGCGGAGCACTGGCCCAGGCCAGCTTTTACGGGTCCATACTGCCGGCCGCCTGGTCCTTGATGCTGGCGCTGCGATCACGGGGGTTGGGCTCGGCCTGGACCACGCTCCACCTCATGTTTGAAAAGGAAGCGGCAGCCGTGCTTGGCATCCCCGACAACATCACCCAGACCTGCCTGTTGCCGGTGGCTTATTTCCTGGGTGACGACTTCAAGCCGGCCAAACGCCTACCCCTGGAACAGGTGGTTAACTGGGACCATTGGCAATGATCCCCTCGGGAACTCGACAGGTGACCGTGGCGTGGGAGTGGTGGGGCTCAAGCCCGTTCAGTTCCAGTCGGCCAGCTTCGTGCCAGGCCCGAGTGGCGGTTTGAGCGCGCAGGTTATACTCGGTCAAGGCGTGTTCGCGGGAGTGGTCCTGAAGGTTGATGTTCTCCACCACTCGCACCACGTTGTGAATATCCGTGGTCATGGCCAGGTTGAGGCCTCCGCTTTGCCAGACTGACCCCGTGCGGGCGGCATCCCCAATCAGCAGCAAATTGGTTCCGTGAACCGTGGTTTCGGCGCGTCGGTTTTGCACCGTGGTCACCTGGCCAGCTCCCCAACTGATGTCTTCGGGGCGAATTTTTTGGCCCATCACGGCGCTGGCCCGGTCGGCCAGGTAGGCCGTGCGCTGCTCGGGCGTGAGTTGCTGCACGGACGAGTCCGCCTCCACCGAAACCCAGGTTTGCGGGTATTTCTTGTGACCGGTGGCCATGTAATGACGAAGTTCGCCCTTTTCATAGGTGGCCATCTTGGAGTAGCCGCCGTCCGCGCCGAGCGGTTTGTTAATCTGGCCCCCCAGATAGACTTTGGAATCCGATTCTTCCACGAATTCGATACCCAGCGATTTACGGGTGGGACTGCCGGCGCCGTCGGCCACCACCACCAGATCGGGCGTGAGGGTTGAATGGAGCTCTCCCGTTGACTGTAACTGTCCGTCGACAAACTTGACTTTTTCCAGGGTTACCGAGTGCATGCCATTCTCGTCTTGTTCGCCTACCAGCACCTGATGGTGAGGCACATATTCGATGCCCAGCTTGGCGGCCCGGTCATAGAGGGCTTTCTCCACGTCGCTGATGCGCAATTGGACCACCGATTCGGATTGAATCACGTGGCGGCCATTAGAAGAGAGTCCCCGCCCTTTCCCGGGCTGGATCTGGTCTTTGGCCGCTGTCTCGGGCTCTGGCTGCACCTGGATGGGCAGCATTGAAGGAAAGACGAAAGGTTGGCTGGGGGGTGTCCAGGCGTTGGGCTCGATCATGGCCACTGGGCAAGTTTGACCAACGGGGGCTTACAACCTGCTTATTGAGGAGCAAATACCAGCCGGGCGCGTGTTCCCCTACCCGGCTCACTGTCCAGCTCCAGGCGGCCTCCCTGTAACTCCATCCAGCGCTGAGTGGTGGCCAATCCCAGCCCTACACCCCCAGAATCGCCGGAGTCCAACTGGCGAAACTCCTGCACCATTTCCGGTACCTTACGGTTGTCAAAACCGGGGCCTTGGTCTTCCACCATGATCCACGGTCCGCCCCAGCTCACGGTCACTTCCAGGTCAGAAAACTTGAGGGCGTTCGCGACCAGATTCAGCAAGGCCTGACGAGTGCGCAGAGGGTCGAGTCTGGCCAGGGCGGGGGCCGACTCGAGTAAAGTGATGCGGGCGTCCAGTTCGGCCAGGGACTCTCGTAGCCAGGCCCCCAATTCTACTTCGAGCAATTGGGGAGGCTCGGGCTTCCGGGCCAGGTCGTCCACCAATTGGAGCAGGACATCCAGGTTCCGCTCCAAGGTGTGCAAGTAAGGGTGAGGCGCCAGACCCTTCAAGCTTTGGCGCATGGCCAGCAGAGGCGGGCGAAATTCGGCATAGGATCGACCGAGCAATTTCTCGCGCAGGACCAAGGCCTGTTGAGCATTGTGAGTGGCTTCTTTGAGCTGTTGTTCCTGGTTACGCAAATTGTCCAGCATCAGGGCAAAGTCCTGACCAATGGTTTGCAGCGGACCCCTGGCCGGCGGTGAGGTCCAGGCCTCGCCCAATTGTAAGGCCCGGCAGCTATCGGCCAGATGACGCAGAGGGCGCTCGATGGGGCGGGCCAGTCGCCACGTTCCAAAGGCTCCTAACAGGGCAATCATGGCTACGCCAAAGAACATCTCCGACCGTCCCCGGCCAATGTAGGGCGGCAGGTTTGCTCGTCCAGAATCCATGACGGGCTCAGGCTGGGGCGGCATTCCGTAGGCCCGTTGAGCCGCCCGAACCTGACAGCGCAATTGGTAGAGTTGCTGAACGGGGTAGGGGTCGAGGCGAGCGACCAGCAAAAAGACCCCGCCAAAAACCGCCGTCAGCAGCAGGCTCCAAAGCAGCAGGCGTAACTCTAGTCGCTCCACGGCGACTCCCAGTCCAGTTGGATACGCTCGGCCGTCAACTGGAGCGAGATATGCTGACGCAAAAGCAGTTGGCGGCAAGTCTCCAGGCTGACCAGGGCGGGGTCGGCTTCGCCCAGGCCGGTCCCAGATCCGGTCACGATCAACTGGCGAGAGCGCAAAGTCAGGTGGATTTGTGAACGACTGAGGTGCACCAGCAGACGAGCCAGGATGCGCGGCAACAAGATGGGATCGGCCACGATTACCGGGCTCTTGTCGGGCAGGTCAACACTGGCCTCCAGCGCATGCCATTGTTGAGCCAAGTGAAAGGCCTCCTCAAGGATATCGTGGAGATGGACCTCGCCCAGGCGCATTTCCAGCACTCCCGACTCCAGTCGGCAGCTTTCCAGCCAGCGCCCAACTCTGGTAAGCAGGGCCTTCCCTTCGGCTTCCACCACCGCCAAAGACGCAAATCCTTGGTCATGATAGAGTTGTGCGTACCCTAAAATGCTGGTCAGCGGCGTACGCAGATCGTGTGAAACCTCGGCCAGACGGCGGTTGCGCTCACGACTTGCCTCCTCCAACTCCTGGCGACGCTGGCCAAGTTGCTGGTGGCGGCTCCTTAAGGCGGCTCCCATCTCGTTGAGTCGTGCCACCAGCAGGGCAACTTCTGAAGGATCCCGTTCATCCCCCGAGCAGACCGTAGTGAGATCTCCTGAGGCTAATTGACGTGCCGCCTGGCTCACGCTTTGCAGGCGCGCCCGGATACGTCTCAGGAGCAGACTGCTGGACCCCAACAACAACAGATAGAAGATCGAGAGTCCAAAGTACCAGCGAAAGGTGGACGCCCAGGAACTGGACATCTGATAGTAGCCCTGAGAGAGACGTGCCTCGGCCCAGACTTCGCCTCCCTTGTCCAATGGAACGCGCACACCGTAGTAACGGGGCGGATACGACTCAATCAGACCAACCTGATGGTAAGGCAGTTGGGCTGTGGCTGCATGGGCTCCCACCGGAATCTCGCCCGGCTTGGAACGCCAGTAAATTCGACAGGGAGAAGGGGAAATCGGGGCCAGTTGAGCGGCCGCGCGATAGGCGTCGCGCTGCAGGCAGAGGGCTACAAAATCGGCCGAGGGAGGGGGTGTGAGCAAGACCATGGGCATTCCCACCAGGGCGAAGAGCAAGAAGACTTTGAGAAGGTCCAGATAGAGCTGCTGCCCGAGTTTGAGAGGTTGCTTAGTCGAAGCGATAACCCACGCCCCAAACGGCCTGGATGCGATCGAAGCGCCCCTCGACCTGGCGCAATTTGGATCGCAGATTGCGAATGTGGGCGTCGACTGTGCGCTCGTCTCCAAAGAAATCGGGGCCCCAGACCCGATTGAGCAGATCCTGCCGCGAAAGAACTTGAGCGTGATGCTGAGCAAACTGACGCAGCAAAGAGAACTCGATGGGGGTCAGGTGAACTTCCTCGCCTCCGAGAAAGGCCCGATGCGACTGAGTCTGAATGCGCAGAGTGCCGTTCTGTATTGTGTCTCCCCCGTTCTGGGTCGGGCTCAGGGCGGAGCGGCGCAGCAGGGCTCGCACCCGGGCCACCAACTCTTTCGGATTGAAAGGCTTGCCCAGGTAGTCGTCGGCACCCACTTCGAGGCCAATGATGCGGTCGATGTCGTCGCCGCGGGCGCTTACCATCAGGATGGGCAGACTGCTGTTGCGGCGAACTTCGCGACAGAGACTGAGTCCATCGGTATCCGGCAGGCCCAGATCGAGGATCAACAGGTCGGGAAGAAAAGACTCCAACTGGTGTTGAGCCTGTTGGCCGCTGGCGGCCACCTGCACCTGGTAGCTCTCACGCTCCAGGCAGGCCGTAACCAGTCGAGAAATGTCCAACTCGTCTTCGACCACCAGTATTTTCTCTTGAGCCATAGGGGCCATTTCTAGGCGCTGGCCAGGGGCCCTGTGGAGTGCGGCGAAACTCCGCCCCATGAAAAGGGTCTGGCTCATTCTGCCGCTAGCCCTGCTGTTGGGGGTCGCAGGTCAGCGCATCTACCACGCGCGCAAAGCGGCGGCTGCTGCCCGAATCCGCCAGTGCAACCTCAATTTGCGCCTGCTGGGCACGGCCATGAAATGGTATGCCATCGACAATGACGGATTTCCACCGGCCACACTCAAGCAGTTGGTTCCCATTTACACCAAGAATGTTCCGGATTGCGACTGTCAGACATACCAATGCGAAGTAGTGGCCAAAAGCTACACCCTCACCTGCCAGAGTGGGCATGGCGACTACCCGTTGCCGCCTCACTATCCGTACGCTTCCTCGGTCCGTGGACTGGTGGTGCAGCCCTAAAAGATATCGTCCTCTTTGACCTGGCCGGTGAAGCGCTCGGCCGAGAAAGCGCCGGCATAGGCCAGCAAGGCGGCCAGACCGCCGCCCAGAACAAACTTGCCGATTCCAAATTGATAGAAAATGGAGGGAGTAAACCAGCCTACGCTGAGGCAGGCCAACATGGCCAGCCCGGCGGCCACAGCCGGTTCGAGCAGGCGCACGCGGGGCGAGAAGAAGCCGATCAGAAAACCCCCCAGGTAGTAGGAGCCCAGATTTATACCGCCTTCGATCAGATAGCGAAAGTGGGCGGTCTTATAACCGTGCAGAAGATAGTCGCCGGCGAAGTTGCCTAAAAGGAACTGAACCCCCACAAAACCAGCGAAGCTGGCCCAAACCCAGCCCCACGAAAAGGGGGCTCGATTGTTGCGCACCGTGGTGCGCTGGGCGGGACCTACGGTCACTTGCGAAGAGGTGGTTGTAGTTTGCAACGATTTGCCTCCTGACAGACGATTTGCCAAACAATTCATTATACGGTCAGTCTGGCCTGTCTATCAATGCACTTTGGGCAAGAATTTACCTTGACAACGGTCTACTGGGGAGGCTTCTCCAACTGCGCTTTCAGATGCTCGGGGTAGAACTCGTCGGGCTTGACTTGGTCGCTTCCGTTCACGATGCGCAGATGGTCACCGATGACGCCGCCCACGTAGGAGAGGGCTACGCCGCCGATGATGGCGCCGGGGGTGCCGGCCAGGCTGGCGCCCAGCGAAACGCCCGCGGCCGCCCCTGTCAGGCGAGTGGCCGCGCCCCACCAGCCTTTTTGGCTGAGCCCGGCCACAATGCCCGGGGCCTTGAGGGCCTTGGCGTTGGGGTGAAGGCGAGCATCGGGTAGGATCTCGACAGGGTTATCGGTGGTGCGCAGATGATAGCGTTCCAGCACCAATCCGGCGGTGCCGGGGATGGTAGCCGACATGCGCGGCAGGTTGAGCCAGCCTGTCCAGCGATGAATCTTGTCTTTCTCGGGGAGAATCTGATTGAGATTGGCAACCTGAGCGCCAAAACAAGAGTTGGTGGCGGTGTTGTAATACTCCCCGGTGCGATCCTTGAGCGCTTCCTTCAAGGAGGTTTCTACAAAGGCTTGCTTCTGCTCTTGGGTCAAATTGAGGCGATGCAGCACAATGCTGCGCCCTTCCTTGCGCGCCTGGCGCTGAACCCGGTCCGCGAAGGTACCCAGTTGGTAAACAACGCCAAAGTTCTTTTTCAGGCCGCGACCCAGACCGTACGATTCGCCGGGCTTGGTCCATGCTTCCAGAGAAACGACCATGCGGTAGTCTTGCTCGCCGTCGCGGTTGGTGAGCGGTTTGTTGAATTCCAGCACGGCCTGGCCGTGGCCGGCCACAAACTCGGGCGGAAAAGGTTCGACTCCGATATAGACTTCTTTGATATCAGCCGGATTGACTTGAATGTCTTTGAAGCGAGAAACCCACTGGCTGCGGTCGGCACCGGTCTCTTCAAAGCCCCAGCGAACCCCTTCCAGATGATAGGTGCCATCGGGGGCGATATTGAGGAGCCTGGCCGGGCAGACGTTCCTGTTCTCCTTCATTTTGCTCCACTGCTGAGCCACCTCCGGACTAACCTCCGGAACTGGCTCTTGCGTGGGTGGGGGCGTGGGTTTGGGCGGCTTGGCAAGAAGGGGAGGGCAGCTTTGGCGGTGGGCAGAGATCCTCATAAATCCAGACTATCCGACTGCGCTGAAAAATATTTCAAAGCTGTGGCTGTCGCCAAAGCGGGCCTCTAAATCCCGAATTTTTCCCCAGGTGTGAGGGCGGTGGGGAGCAAAGGCGAGTCCATGACTCCGTGGATGACCCTGGCCCTGGCCGCTGTGCTCGGACTTACTTCGGCCGGCCTTAACCCGACTCTGGTGCATACGCCCTGGGCGGCTTTTGACTCGGCTTTTCGGGTGGGGCACCCGCTGTTTCTGGGCACGCTGGCACTGATCCTGATGTTGGCTGCCGTGCCGCTCGAGTTGCGGACGGGGCGGCTGGCTTTGTCGGCCGCCTGGGGATTGCCTTGCCTGGCTCAGTTCTGGCTGTTTGGGCGCGCCTGGGCCGAGTTGGCCGGCCTGGCCTTATTGGTCACTCTGCTGATAGTGGCCCAGCGGCGCAAGGAGCCGTTGCCCTGGAAACTGTGGGTGCCGCTCTGGTTGGTCACCGCCCTGACCTGCTGGGTACTGTCGCCCCCGCCACAGGCACTGGCGGTGTCGGTCATGGTGGGCGCGGCTCTGGGGTGGTGGGTCAAAAGCGAAGCTGTGGCCATTCTGGGCTTGGCCAGCGGCGGGGCCCTAGTGTTGGCATGGCTGAGTTAGGCTCACGCCAGCTTTTTCCGCAGCTGCGCGACCGAGTCTATCTTGGTCACGCTGGCGTTTCGCCTTTGTCACAACCGGTGCTGCAGGCCATCGAAGACCATGCCCGCAGCCTGGCCCGGGAAGGGTTTGGCTCGGTGCCTGAGGTGCTGGCCATGCGTCGCCGTTTGCGCACCTTGTTGGGCCAGTTGTTGGGCTGCTCCGAGCAAGACCTGGCTTTGACCGGTGGCACTTCGTGGGGGGTGCTGGCGGTGGCCCAAAACCTGGCCTGGAAAGCGGGTCAACGAGTAGCCGTGGTGACCGGCGATTTTCCCACCAATGTCACCCCCTGGCAAAGGGCGGCCGCTCAATATGACCTTCGGGTGGTCATGCTCTGTCCCGATCTAGACGAGCTGGAAAAGGAATTGAAGCAGGGCTTGCGCCTGCTGGCTTTGAGCGCGGTGCAGTTTCAAAATGGATTGCGTCAGCCGTGGGAATCGGTCTGTGAACTTTGCCATGCCCACGACTGCGAAGTCTTTGTGGATGCCATTCAGGCGTTGGGGGTGGTGCCTTTCAGCGTGGGTCAACTGGACTACGTGGCCGGCGGAGCCCACAAATGGCTGATGGGAGTGGAAGGCTGCGGTTTTCTTTATGTTCGTCCTCAGTGCCAGGCGACTTTACGGCGCAATTGGGCGGGTTGGCTCAGTCACGACGAACCCGTCTCCTTTTTGTTCGAAGGCGGGGGACATTTGCGCTACGACCGGCCCCTGCGTAGCGATATGCAATTTCTGGAAATCGGGAGCAGCGCGGGGGTGGCTCAGGCGGCTTTGGAGGCCAGCTTGAAGCTGCTGCTGGAAACGGGTATTGAGGCGATTTTTGGGCATGTTTCTCAATACCTGGATCAACTGGAGCCGGGCTTGCTGGAATTGGGCTTCGCCAGTCTGCGCCACCCTCACCGGCGGTCGGGCATTTTGGCCCTGCGCCCGCCCTTTGGCAGCCTGGAGCAGTGGGCCCTGGCTTTGCAGCGCCAGGGAATCCGGATTTCCACGCCCGATGGACTTTTGCGCCTTGCGCCTCACTGGCCCAACTCCCTCAAGGAGGTAGAAGAAGTGGTAACAGCCTTTCGCAAGGGGGTCAGGGGGGGGGCCCAGAAACTGTAACGATGTCCAAGTCACTCTCGCTGGATTTAGAGTGGGCGCGTCCGATCGCGGCCAGTCGAGCCGACAAGCGAACCTTGCTGCTGATCCACGGGGTTCGACTGTTTCATCGGCAAGGCGTCAACGGCACGGGCATCGCCGAGATTATGGATCGTGCCGGGGTAGGCAAGGGTCAATTCTATCACTATTTTGCCAGCAAAGAAGAGTTTATCTGCGAAGTCGTGCGCTACGCCATGAGTTATTTCTTGAGGCGAGCCGCCTCCCACCTTGTTTCTCTCGCCCGTCTGGAGGAGTGGGATGCCTGGTTTCAGCCCTTTGTTGAGTTAGCCCTCATCCCAGATTTTCTGGGCTGCCCGGTGGGCTCGATGGCTTTAGAGCAATGCGCTTCCTCCACGGCGGTCCAGGCCACCGTGGCCGAGCAGATGCACCTTTGGATAGGAGCCATGACTCAGGGTTTGCAAGTGTTTAAGGCGACCCACGGCCTGGGCGACGGGTTTGATCCGGAGTCGATGGCTCATGATCTGGCCGCTGACATTCAGGGGGCCTTGTTACTGGGTCGGGCGATTCAGTCGACACGCTATATTTACGCGGTGCGCGAGCGCCACCGCCAGGCATTGCAGGCTTTTTTCGCTTGATTTACTCCTTCAGCCTGTGGTTTTTACGGTGTTTCTTGCTTCCGTTTTGGGTGCCCGTCCTGCAAGGTCGGTCGCGCATTCCTGTGACGGGTCCCCTGATTTTGGTGAGCAATCATCCTACCGTGCTCGACGGCTTGTTGTTGGGCAGCGTCCTACCTCGATCCATTCGCTTTTTGGTCTCGGTCGAGCCCCTCAAAATACCCGTAGTAGGTTGGTGGCTGCGAGCGTTGGGCTTTATTCCGGTGGGCAAAGGAACCGGCGCCATGGACCGGGTGCTGGAGGCTCTTCGCAATGGGGACTGCGTGGGGTTTTATCCCGAAGCCGAACCCACCCATACCTACGAATTGCAGCCTTTTCATAAGGGCGTGGCCCTGGTGGCCCAGTGGTCGGGCGCGCCGGTGATCCCCGTCAGCACTTATGGCAGTGAGGCTCTCTGTCCGGCCGATTGCCGCTCCGTAGGCGGTGGCCACGTCTGGATCACCTTTGGAGAGCCGCTCTATTGGCAGCAGGGCGAATCCACCGAGGAGTTTCTGGAGCGCATCCGTCAGGCAATCCGCCAGCCTCTGCTGGTGCCGCCGGCTCCGCTGCCGCCGCCTCGCGGATTGAGCCACTGGCTGACCCGATCGGTGTGGACCCCTTTCAGTTGGCTACTGCTCAAATTAGGCGACTGGGCCAGGCCCGGGGGCAAGCGCTAGTCAATTAACGGCGCTGAAATTCGGGACAACCCAGCAGCAGCCCCACGATATTGACTTCGGCTTCGGGGGTAAATTCAAACCCGGCCTTGGGATTTGGCTTGGGGATCTTGCGACCCTTGCTGCGCGAGGTGGCGATCACGGCCTGACTGTAGCTGGGGTCGGAGGCGGCATCCTGAAGCAACCTGAGGGTGTTCTGATTGTCGCGCCCCGGCAGCAAGGTGGTAGCGTAAGCCTGCAAGGCCTGAGCGGCGCTGCCCATGGGCTTGTTGGGTCGCAGAGAGGCCAGCTCCACCTTAACTCCGCCCACCTGGCCGGCGGCCAGTTGATGAGCGAAGCTGAGCCGTTGTACCAGGGTTCCCGGGGTCAGCCAGGTATCGGCCTTGTCGGGCCAACCGGTTGGGGGGCGGCAGCAGTAGATCTCCTGTCCCATCGAGGCCAGCATGCCCTGAGCCCCCAGACTTTTGGCATCGAGTCGCGACCCCAAGATGCGCAGGGCGCTGGCTTGCAGTTCGAAGGGTGACTTGATCTTAGCGCCCACGTTTTCGCGGCTCCAAAACTCGGGAGACTCCAGCAGTGCGATCAGAATGCTGCGGGTTTCTCCCCGGCTGCTGGCATAGGCCCGCTGAAGACGGTCCAACAGACTTTTGGGAGGGTTATCGGATACGAAGCGCACGGCCAGTTTGCGGGTGACAAAGCGGGCCGTGGCCGAGTGCACGGCCAGTTGCTCCAGCACTTTCTCGCCTTCGGTCTGGTCGTTGGGCTGGATGGTTTGATAAAGAAATCTCTTGGGATTGGGGTCATGAACGTCGGGCTTGAAGACAAAGGCGTCTTTTTCGACCGACCAACCCGTGAGAATTCGCGCCAGTTCGGTTACGTCTTGCTGACGGTAGCCTCCGTCCACGCCCAGGGTGTGCAACTCCAGCACTTCGCGGGCATAGTTCTCATTGAGGCCTCGTCGCGATGGGTTAGAAATCGAGTTGCCGGGCTTGGGCCGGGGCTTTTTGTTGCCATAGTGGAAAGGGTCGTAGCTGCGGTCGACGACTTCGAAGCGGTTCTCCCACGTAGAATAGGCGTTGTCCAGGTAGTAGAGCATGGCGGGATGATGGGCCGTGGCCAGCAACAGGCTCTGAAAAGAGCCCAGACAGTTGGGTCGGATGGCGCGACTCTCGTAGCTGGCCACAAAGCGTCGACAGTCGTCATCGGTCAGGGATACGTTGAAATGATTGAACCAAAAGTCGCTCATCACTTCGCGGAGTTGCCCCTTGGCGTGCACTGCCCGCAGCAACTTGCGCTGTCCCAGGCGGTTTTCCTGACTCTCTTCGGGAGCCAGGGCCAGCATGGACTCCAGCTCGGAATCGGCGGCCGGAGCGGCTAACTGAGCCTCCATCCAGGCCTCCAACCCGGTGCGCACCACCGAGTCAACCTGACCGGGGGTGGGCCCAAAACTGAATCGCGAGAGCAAATGGGCGGCCGCTTCCTCAGGAGTGAAGCCGCCTTCGCTGTAAGGGAAACGGAGCGGCCGAGCCAGGGCGGCCCAACTGAAGACCAGCCAGCAACTCAGCCATAGAAGACAGGTGCGCATATCAACCAGGTTCGCCAGACACCGAAACAACCCCTGAATTGGGAGTTTGCCTGGGAGGCTTTGGCGGAAGAACGATCCGGGACGGGGCTGCCAATGGGCGCCCCTTTTGCTTGGCCAGGATTTTCTTGCGACTCAAGGGATCTCGCCAGGAGGCTGTCTGTTGGCAAGGGAAGCTGCCGACAGGTTGTTTGGAGAAAGTTATGACAACATTTGTATCGGCGCTCCGTTCGTCGCTGGGAAAAAAATATCTAATGGGCTTTACAGGCCTGGTCTGGACCGGATTTGCCATCGGGCACCTGATCGGCAATTTTCTGCTCTTTGCCGGCCGCGAGCCCTTTAATCGGTATGCGGAGTTTTTGGAGACTCTCGGTCACGGCATGGTCATCTATGTAGCCGAAGCCTTTCTGGCGGTGGTGCTGATGATTCACGTTTTCAACGGTATCTCCATCGCTACCGACAAGAGCAGCGCCAGGCCGATCGGCTATGCGAAAGCCGGCAACGCGGGCGGACGCAGCCGCAAGGGACTCGCTTCTCAGAATATGATTTGGACCGGGCTGACGATTCTCGGATTTTTGATTCTGCACATCGTGACTTTTAAGTTTGCTCACAAGCTAGGTCCGGTGCCCCAGTTTGAGTTGGATGGCGTACAAAGAACCGACCTTTATCAGGTCGTTGTCTCGAGATTTTCGATAGGCTGGTATGTAGGCGTATATACGTTGGTGATGTGTATGCTGGGCATGCATCTCAAACACGGCGTCTGGAGCGCTTTCCAGTCACTGGGCTTGCTCACCAAAAAGACTCTGCCGCTGGCGGTGGCCGGCGCCACCGTGCTGGCCCTGTTGCTGGCCGTGGGTTTTCTGGCGCTGCCCACCACCATTTACCTTTTTAACCCCATGTTCGCTGAAGGCGCAGGAGGAATCCACTGGTGACCACTACTGTTGAACAAGAAGCCCCTGCGCTCACGCCAGGTCAATCCCCATTGATGAATTCCAACATTCCCGACGGCCCGCTGGCCGACAAATGGACCGACCACAAGGCCCA
The DNA here is from genome assembly GCA_018780265.1 of bacterium. GTDB lineage: Bacteria > Vulcanimicrobiota > Xenobia > Xenobiales > JADMJV01 > JADMJV01. The sequence continues at coordinate 26,038 of JADMJV010000068.1, read as the reverse complement.
CATGAAGCTGGTCAATCCGGCCAACAAGCGAAAATACACCATTTTGGTGGTGGGCACAGGACTGGCTGGATCTTCGGCTGCCGCCAGCCTGGCCGAAATGGGCTACAACGTCATCAATCTGTGCATTCAGGACTCGCCCCGCCGGGCCCACAGCGTGGCCGCTCAGGGCGGTATCAATGCTGCCAAGAACTACGCCAACGACGGTGACAGCGTCTATCGACTTTTCTACGACACCATCAAGGGTGGTGATTTCAGGGCACGCGAAGCGAACGTGCATCGCCTGGCCGAAGTCAGCGTCAACATTATCGACCAGTGCGCCGCCCAGGGTGTGCCTTTCGCTCGCGAATACGGCGGAGCTTTGGTCAATCGCTCTTTTGGTGGCGCTCAGGTATCGCGAACTTTCTACGCCCGCGGCCAGACCGGCCAGCAGTTATTGCTGGGGGCCTACAGTTCGCTGATGCGTCAGGTCCAGGAGAAGCGAGTGACCCTGCTCACTCGCCGCGAGATGCTGGAACTGGTGATCGTCGACGGCAAGGCGCGCGGCGTGGTGGTGCGCAACCTGGTGACCGGCCGCCTGGAAACCTACGCCGGACACGCCGTGTTGCTATGCACGGGCGGCTATGGCGGGGTATTTTACCTCTCCACCAATGCCGTCAATTGCAATCCCACCGCCGCCTGGCGCTGTCACAAGAAGGGTGCGTTGTTTGCCAACCCCTGCTACACCCAAATTCACCCGACCTGCATTCCCCAGGAAGGCGACTATCAGTCCAAGCTGACCCTGATGAGCGAGAGCTTGCGCAATGATGGGCGCGTCTGGGTGCCCCAAAAGGGCGGCGATCCTCGCCCGCCCAATCAGATTCCCGAAGACGAAAGGGACTATTTCCTGGAGCGCCGCTATCCCGCCTTCGGCAATCTTGTGCCGCGTGACATCGCCTCGCGGGCAGCCAAGTTGGAATGCGACAATGGCAAAGGGGTAGGCGCTACCGGCAAGTCGGTCTATCTGGATTTCGCCGATGCCATCCAGCGTCTTGGCAAACAAGTGATCAAAGAGCGCTACGGCAATCTCTTTCAGATGTACGAAGAGATCACCAACGAGGATCCCTACAAGGTCCCCATGCGTATCTACCCCGCTTCGCACTACACCATGGGTGGACTATGGGTGGACTACAATCTGATGACCAACATTCCCGGCCTGTTTGCGCTGGGCGAGGCTAACTTCTCGGACCACGGCGCCAATCGATTGGGCGCCAGCGCATTGATGCAGGGACTGGCCGATGGCTATTTTGTGATTCCCTACACCCTGGGCGATTATCTGGCCACCCATCAGCCTGCCGACAACCTCTCCATCGAGCACGATGCCTTCAAAAAGGCAACCGCGGGTGTGGAGGAGATGACGGCAAAGCTGCTCGACATTCAGGGAGATACCACTCCCGTCGAGTTTCATCGGCAGTTGGGCAAAATCGTCTGGGACAACGTCGGAATGGGGCGGAATGAAGCCAATTTGAAGAAGGCCATCGAGGAGATCCGAGCGCTGCGTGACCAATTTTGGGTGAATCTAAAGGTGGATGGCAAAGCAGACACGCTCAACAAGAATCTGGAGTTTGCCGGCCGCGTGGCTGACTATCTGGAGTTGAGCGAGTTGATGGCCATTGACGCCCTCCATCGCGGAGAGTCTTGCGGCGGTCATTTCCGCGAGGAACACCAGGAGAACGGGGAAGCAGTGCGCCACGACGACAAGTATTGTTATGTGGCCGGCTGGAAATTCACGGGCGACGCGAGTCACCCCGAGTTGCACAAAGAGCAGCTGCATTTTGAGAGCATTCAACTGCAGCAGCGCAGCTACAAATAGCGGAGGCGGAGTATCATGTCCAAATACCATCTGCAAGTCTGGAGACAGGCCGGTCGGGACAAGCCCGGGAGTCTGGTCGATTATACCGTCGATGGGATTATCCCCAACATGTCCTTTCTGGAGATGCTCGACGTCCTCAATGAAAATTTGGTGAAAGAAGGCAAAGAGTCGATCGCATTCGACAGCGACTGCCGGGAGGGCATTTGCGGAATGTGCGGCCTGGTGATCAATGGCGTGGCTCACGGTCCCCACTCTGGATGCACCACTTGCGCTGTGCGTATGCGCGATTTCCCGGCGGGGAGCACGATTGTGGTTGAACCGTTCCGGGCCAAGGCCTTCCCGGTCTTGAAGGACCTGGTGGTCGATCGCTCGGCTTTTGACCACATTATCGCTGCCGGTGGATACGTGTCTGTCAATGCCGGCGCCGCTCCCGATGCCAACGCGATACTGGTGGGCAAAGAGGCGGCTGATCGAGCTATGGATGCCGCCGCCTGCATCGGCTGTGGCGGCTGCGTGGCTGCCTGCCCCAATGCCTCAGCCGCACTCTTCACCAGCGCCAAAATTACCCAGCTGGCCAATTTGCCTCAAGGTCAGCCCGAGCGCAGTCGTCGTGTGGTGGCGATGGTGGAAGAGATGGACCGGCTGGGGTTTGGCGACTGCTCCAACCACGGCGAATGCGAAGCGGTCTGCCCCAAGGAGATCGACATCACTCATATCGCTCAAATGAGGCGTGACTATATGATGGCCACCCTGGCTCCCTAATGTCGGCTCCGATCGGCTCCGTACGATCGGACCTATCGGTTTCCAGGCTCAGCCTGTTCTGGTTGGGTTCACTCTGGTTGGCCATGTTGCACTGGCGCTGGACGCACCTTCCTACAGGTCAAGGTTACGACCCTACTCCCCTGTGGCTGAATCGCTTTCAGCAAGTCAGCGTTGTCTGGCTGGCTCTACCATTGCTATTGATGTTGGCCAGTCTGGTAGGAGCGCTTCGACTGGGTCGACCCCGGCCTCAAGACCGGCAGGCGCCTTTAGCCAGGGCCTGGGTGGCCTACCTGGCCATGCATCTGGGGGCTTTTCTGTGGATGGTTCCCTGGGCCTGGCTGTCCCCCCTGGCGCAGCAGTATGCCTATGCCGTTTGGGTGGGGGCCTGCCTGTGGCCAGTGCGGCAGTATCTTCGCTGGCGGTTTCAACCAGGCTGGTGGAAGTGGAGTTTGTCAGCTTTTGGTCTGGCAATCCTGGGGGCTCTGATCTATGCCTGGGTTTTTCACCCGGCCCCCTCGGTCAATGGGGCAGTGCCTTTACTGCTGCGAGCCAATCTGACCCAGAAAGTTTTCTGGCTGATCCAACTGTGCCTGCTCACTCCCGTATTGGAGGAGAGCTGGTATCGGGGATTGCTCAGCGGTCCCCGACCGACTCGCCTGATTCTGTCGGCCCTGGCCTTTGGTTTAGTTCACGCCGATCCCTCCGCGCTGCCACAACTGATCTGGCTTGGATTGGTCTTTGGCTGGGCCCGCTGGGGCGGAGGCTTGCCGGCCGCCGTGCTGGCTCACGCGCTTTGGAACGGTACGGTGGCAGTCTATTTACTGGGGGCTTGAAAATTGCCAACCTTGGGTATGTGCACCCCGTAGCCCGGTCGGGGGTCGGGGCCAAGGATTGTATTACGCATGAACGTTTGGTTGTTGGAAAGCCGCTCCCAGCCGCGGGAGTGGTTGGGCTCGGTCCTACGCGCGGAAAAGGTTGAGTTCCATGTGGTCACCGACCTGACTCAGATGGGCCATGATTTTCGGCACGGGACTCCCGACATCATCTTGGTGTCAGAGACTCATGCTCGCCGCGACGGAGCGCTGGAGTTAGCCGATGAAGCCGGCTACCCGCTGAGCGGCATCTTCCGCCCTCGGGCAAAACGGGGCTTGCTCTACCACTGGCGCCTACGTCTGGGGGCGCACAAACCGGCCCATACTTTGCTGCGCAAACTGGGCGAATTGTGGGAGACTCGCGTGGCTGAGGCGTCTGTTCATGAGCGCTACCGCAAACTGCTCAACCGGGTTAGCGACGGCATTCTTGAGCTCGACGCTCAAGACTTAATTCGCTGGAGCAACACGTCTTTGCAGAAGTCGTTGGGCGTAGATGACCTGGTCGGGTTGTCTCTGGAGCAGATTGTCAAGCCCAGCGACGTTGCCCAGTTGCGCATGTTGCGTCGGCAGCACAGCGCTGGAGTGGTGGCCGCCGTACCCGTCAGTCTGGTTAACGGTCAGGAAGTCGAATTGGATCCGAACTTGCGACTGGCCAAAGACGGCTCGGTTCTGGGCTCTTCTTTGGTACTGCGAGGCATTCGCAACTCGGAAGATTCCAATCGAGGTCGCGAACTGTTTGTACTCTATACGGTGGCCATTTTGTTGAGTCAAGCAGCCAGCGTGGATCAGGCTCTGGAAACAGTGCTGCAGCGATGCATCGAATTGATGGACCTGGCCGCCGCTGGAGTGTGGATGGCCCAGGGACCTTACGGTCAAGCTCGTGGACTGACTCTGGAAGAGCCCGTGCGAGCCATCATTGACCGGATTTGCGCGGGGACTTCGGGCAAAGATCGGCCCCAAATTTACCGCCACCTCAACAAGGAAACCGACATGGACCCGGTCGACCTGCAAACGTTTCGTGCAGCCGGTGTGATGGGCCTGGCCATCATTCCCCTCAACGTGCAGGGCAAATCACTGGGATGCCTTTGGCTGATTTCCACGGATCCCGGGCATTTTGCCCGGGAAGTCGTCTCACTGCTGATTTCGTTGAGCATCCCCCTGGCCGTGGCGGTGGACAATTTTCGCCACGTCGAAGACAAACTTATGGAAGAGACGTCGCGTCGCCAATTTTATCGCGATGCTCTGCAGGCAGTTACGCGCGGAAAACTGTTTCTGGTCGAGTCGGATGAATTTGCCGAAGTGTGGAGTAAGGCCGGCACCTCGGCAGGAGAGCGGCTCATTCGCAGCTACGCCGATGTGCCCGACTTACGCAAGTTTGTCGAGAAAACCCTGAGCGACGAGGGCTTTGCCGACGAGCGCTGTCACGATATGGCCCTGTGCGCCACCGAGGCGGCCGGCAACGTGGTCAAGCACGCCGAGTCCGGGCGTTTAGAGATCCGAGTGATCGATATGGATGCCTGGATTCTGATTGAGGACCGCGGACCCGGCATCAGCTTTACCAACCTTCCCAACGCGGTCTTGACAGCCGGATTTTCCACCGCCCCCTCGCTTGGAATGGGCTACTCCATCCTGTTAGAAATGGCGGATGCCCTCTATCTGTCCACCCATCCGGGTGGGACCAGCGTCATGTTACAGGTTTCGCGCAGAGTAGTGGACCCCCTCGAAGCCTTTGCCGCTTTCGACCTTCTCTAAACAGGCCCGCGGAAGGTAGGCGGGATGACTCGGGAGAAACGGGCCTGAGCATGGCTGACAACCCCTTTTTATCAAGTTTGGTGGAGGCCTGGGGAGGCGACCAAAGCGCCCTCCCGGATATCGAGACCGACCCCTTTCCCGACGAGACTTTGTCGCCCGGAATGAGCGAGTTTATTCGAGTCGCCCGTCGCTACGTGGCCGGAGTCGTGGACGATCATGGCTTTGTAGACTCCATTCAAGACATTGCCGACCGGCTGGCCACCTATCTTTCTCTGCATCGTCAACTGCTCAATTCTTTGCCGCTTACCTTTCCTCAGCAAGCGCTAGGACATCTATCCACCCAGGCTTTGGTGGCATTTTCCGAAGGACTGTCGGATATGGTGGCTTGCTTTTCTCAAGGCGACCTGCCCCGTGTCGATCAAGGAATTGATCGTTGTAAGCAGGCGATCATCATCCTGGAAGCCTGGTGGATCGAATTGTGTCGGGTGGTCCGCCACGAAATTACTCGCGTTTGCCCCCAATGCGGAGGCGTCACGGCGCCTTCCGAGACAGAATGTAGCCTCTGCCGCGAGCCGCTGGTGCAGGTTGCCGATGAGTTTTTGCCTGATCATGAGTTCATTTCGGTGGCCGAAACCTGGGTAACCCTCTATCGCAACACTCAAAAAATGGTGGATGGAGAGTTGCCGATTGGGGAGTGGAGCTCTCGGCTCGAAGAGTTGCGTATCGAAGTGGTTGAAATTCAGAGCAGGCTGCGTGACATTCCCGCCTGGGAAGAACAGGAGCAATGGCTCACCCGCGATCTGGTAGAGGCCTACGAGGGAGTCTGCGCGGGACTCAGCCAACTGCGCGAAGCTCTGGAACAAATGCAGCGCTACCCCCAGGAGCGCCAACTGTTGTCTCTCAACCTGGCCTGGTTTACCTTGATGTCGGCTTTGTCGCTGCTGGGCCGGCCCTGTGACGAGTTACGTTATGAGTTGTTGACCCTTTTAGAAGAAATGGAAGCAGATTCGGAATTCGAGGTCGAATAGAACGATCAGCGGCAAGTTCGACGAGAACGAATACCGGTCGCTGTAGACGAGGAACCTTTGCCTGTAGTCCCCGCGGTAGCCACGGACCGTTACTACGTCAATCACGAGATCGGCGACTATTTGCGCATCGCCGAAGAGGCGGCTCCCCATCTGCTGCGCCTCTACACGATCGGCACCTCCTACGAGGGTCGTCCTTTGTTTATGGCCGAGATCACCAACCGTGCCAGTGGTGAAAGCCACGAGAAACCAGCTCTGTGGATCGATGGAGGCTGGCGAGGGGGCCAACTGTTGGGCTCGTCTGCTTGCCTGGAATTGGTTCGCCAACTGCTGGCGCAGTATGGGCGAGACCCGGTCATCAGTGACCTGCTCGACAACGTCACCTTTTACGTCTGCCCCCGACTGGCCGCAGACGCCGGCGATCTAAGCCTGCACACCGGGGAATGGTGCTGGTCTTCAACCCGGCCCGGCATGGGGCTGGCCCCAGGTTTGCGCCCGGGCGACGCCAACGGAGACGGACGTAGCCTGCAGATGCGTCTGGTGGACCCACTGGGAGCCTGGAAAGTCTCGCGGCGAGACGCTCGACTCATGGTTCCACGCGGTCCCGAGGACCGCCAGGGAACTTTTTACCGATTGATGCCCGAGGGCCTTTGTGACGGCTCTTCCAGATCTACTCAGGGGGCTTTACGCAGTAGTCTGGACCTGGACCGAAATTTTCCCGGAGGTGGAGAGTGGAATCCGGAAGTGTGCGGACCCTATCCCCTATCCGAACCCGAGACGCGGGTGGTGGCAGATTTTTTCCGCAACCACTCCAATCTGGGGGCGGTGGTGACCTTTGGCAATCTGGCCGGCGGCATCTCCGTCAGTGAGGCGGTACCCGCCGACGCCCCCCTGGTGCGCCGTCTGGCCCAGAAACTCCAGGACTGGACGGGCCTGACAGTCTCTCACAGCAGTGCTCCGGGTTATATGCAGTGGGCCTACCAAAATCAAGGCTTGCTGGTGCTACGGGCCGAGCCCTGGAGCTTGCCGCGGGCGGCCGGCCTGGATCGTGCCGCTGTCGAGCGTCCTCTGGATGAGCCTGAATTGTCCGGCATCTTGCGCTGGCTGGATCAGAGCTGCCAGGGCGCCTTTCACCCCTGGACAGCCTTTGACCACCCCCAGTTGGGAATGGTCGAATTGGGGGGCTGGGAATGGCTCTATTCGTGGCTCAACCCCCCACCTGGAGGCCTCCTCCAGTCAGAACTTGAGCGTTTTTGCAAGCTGGTTCTGGGTACCGCTCAGGCGCTCCCGCGCTTGCATGTGACCGAATTTTCCGAAGAGATGGTGGGCTGGTCAGAAGCCGCCGATTCGGGCGGCGAAGACTTTGTGCCTCTGCGCAAACTGCACATGGCGGCGGAGAATCGGGGCTATTTGCCCAGCTGGGTGTGCCACGGAGTTCAGCGGGAGAATCCGCCTTGCCTGGAGATGCAGTTGCTCATGGAGGCCGGGACCCGTCTGGTCATGGGCAAAGAACGTCTTTATGGTGGCCAACTCAGCGGGGTCGGGTTGGCTGAGGCCGAGAACATTGTTCCTTACACCTCGGGCAGCGAGGTGTCTTCGCGCTTCGAAATGGACTGGCTGGTCGAAGGCTCCGGACGTGTTCAGTTGGAAGTGCGCCATCCGAGGGCCGGTACCCGGCAGGTTAACTTGAGCAGCGAGCGCGCTCAGCAACATGTGGAGGTAGCCGTCTCGGCTCCGCCAGCCTATTCGGCTCCCCTGCCGCCCCCTCCACCCCCGCCTCGTCCGCCCGCACCACGGCCGGCTCCAACCCCGCTGGCTGCTCCGCCTGCGCAACAACCGGCGGCGCCTGCGGCTCGTCCACCCATTCCTCAGCAACCGACCCGGCCCAACCCTATCAGCCGCCCGCCCGTTCCGACTCCGGCTCCAGGCCTGGCGGCCGCGCCCCCGCCACCTCGTCCGCTGGTGCCTCCAGCAGCCGCCCGCAGCGGGGCACTGGCGGCTCCGCCTCAACCTCCACAACCGCCTCCTCAGGCACCTCCCCCGGTGGCACCTGCGGCGGCGTCTCCCACTCCGCCTCCAGCGCTGCCCACACGCCCGGCCGCCCCAATGCCCCCTGCAGGGGGACGCGTGCTGGGCTCTCCTCCCCCAAAGGCTGGGAGTCCTGTCAGCGCCTTTGCCGCTCAGGTTCGCGAATCACTTCAGGCCAGTCAACAAAGGCCAGAGGCTCCTGCCAGGCTGGCGGCTCAAGAATTTGAGCCATTTTCCCCAGGTTTGCCCATCAAGGCCGCCTATCCCACCGCCGGCGGGCAGCCCATCGAGTCGCCGGCCTCGGTAGATTTTGACGACATGCAATTGCCGCCCGACCCGATGGACTCGCGGATTTTGCCCCCTCTCTTGTTGCGCAAACGAGAGAAAGGAAAATAGATGGGCGGTACCCGAACAAAACAATAAGGAACCCTAACGGTTGCCCGGTTCCCAATCGGGTGCTTTGGGCTGAAGATGTTAGAGTAGGAACGAGTGTACGGACTCAAGGAGGAAACAGATGGCTTTCGGAGTGCAAGGGTTCGGGTTCAACACCCAGTTTAACAGTGTGTCCAGCTTTTCGGGCTCGGGTTTCCAGTCAGGTGGAGTACCCTTCAGCAATGCCAGCGCCAGTGCATTTCAGGTGCAGCAGACTCTGACCACTCTGATGTCGGCCCTCCAGCAGTTGCAAGGAAACTGGGGGGGAATTGTCGGTGGTGGTTTTCCCGGTCAACCCAGTTTCGGCTCCGGCCAAGGTTTCGCGCCCTCGCAGCCAAACTTCCTGAGCGGCAACGGCTTCGCGCCCTCGCAACCCAACTTCCTGAGCGGCAACGGCTTCGCGCCCTCGCAGCCAAACTTCCTGAGCGGCAACGGCTTCGCGCCCTCGCAGCCCAACTTCCTGAGCGGCAGAGGCTTCGCGCCCTCGCAACCCAACTTCCTGAGCGGTAGCGGCTTTGCGCCTTTCCAACCCGCATTCGGAAGCGGTAGTGGGTTTTCGCCCCTGCAACCGCCCTTTGGGAGCGGTAGTGGTTTCGCGCCGTTCCAGCCCATTTTTTTACCCTTCCCCGGAATCTAGAGGCCCGGGAGACCGTTGGGCGAGTAAACAAGGACCCCCCCTCCACCATTCGAAGGGGCGGGCAGCATGGCGCTACTCTTTTTGCTGATATTTCCCCTGACTCTGGCCCTGGCGCGCCGCTGGTTAGGGCATTGGGAAGAAGCTTTGCCCTTGTGTCTGGCGCTGTTTCAGGTGGTTCTGCTGGCCGCCACCAATCTGGCATTGCATCTGGTGGGCTGGTCGCTGTGGCCGGCCGTGCTCCCTGGCCTGCTGCTGGCTGCACTGCTGGCCTTTGTAGTGGGGCCTCGCACAGGAGCCTTGAGCGCCTTCCCCGTTGACCGCCGGGTTTACGCTTTGTCAGCCCTATGCCTGGTGGTAGCCTGGTTTGGCCAGGGGCTCGTTCACGATGATGACTACGGCGCTCACGGAGCCTTTCAAGGACAGTTTTTGCGCGGGGAATTTCCTCCCCACAACCCATTTCTGCCCGACATCGCCGTCAACGGACACTATGGACACGACCTGCTGGTGGTGGTGTGGGCCCGTCTGACGGGCCTGTCGCTGTTTACCTCTCAGTTTTTGCAGACCCTGTTGTTGCAGGGGTTGCTTCCGGTGCTCGGCTACTGGGCGCTCTACCGCTGGAGCGACGATCGCAAGAGCAGCTTTTGGGGCACCTTTTTCCTCAGCGTGGCCGTCCGGGTAGGAGGGCGGGCGGGCTTTCTGGACACCTACCAAAACAACAATCCCCTCGCTCAACTCTATTTTGTGCTCACCCTCTATTTCTTTGCGCGGGCATGGCGATATCGGCGCTGGCTGGACGTTTTCTGGTTGGGTCTGGTGCTGGGCGGCTACGCCGTGGTCTATGAGACTCAATTTGGATTGGCCTGTCTGGCCAGCCTGGCGGCCTTTGCCATAGGGTTGCAGTGGAACCCCCAGCCGCTGAAGACCCTGACCCAGGGTTGTGCCGTGGTGGCCCTCGCTTTGGCGCTGGCCTGCACTCAGGGGGGGCCTCTCACCGACCTGGCTAAACGCCTGGTCTCGGGTCACAAGGTGGAGGGCAAACTAGGTCATGCCGCTGAGTCCCAAGAGGTGGAACTACGCTTTCCTAAACAGAAACTCTGGCAGATTCGCAGCAGCCACGACAATCAGGCCAGTGTTGAAGCGGTTTCCGATCGGGCCTGGATCTATCGCTCTCAGCGTCGCCAGGATCCCAGCACGGGTTATCGGCCCTTTTGGGACATGACCATTTTGGGCTTACATCATTTTCCACTTTTTCTCTGCCCGCTGGTTCTGTGGGGTGCCTGGCGTCGACGGGATGTGCTCTCGCTCTGGCTGATCACGTTTGGAATTACGGGCTTTCTGGTGCCGGCGGTGGTGGACTTTGGTCCCTACTACGAATCGGAGTGGTTTCGCTGGGAGTATGCGGCCGGATTGCCCCTGGCCGGAGCCCTGGGAATCTGGCTCAGTCCAATGCTGGAGGAGGCCCTTCAGAGTTCGCGGCTCAAACGTCTGATGGCGTTGGTTTTCTTGCTCTTTTGCAGCAGCAACGCCTGGGTGGCCGGCCGCGATATGCTGTCCAGCGCGGCTGCTCGTTGGAGCCAGGGGCTTTCTATCTATGCCGGTGCCCATCGCTTTGTGACCAGCCAGCCCCAGCTTTTCTGCACTCAGGACGACTGGGCCGCTATGCAACAATTGCGCCGTTTGTCGCAAAAGGGGGAGCGCGTTCTGGTCAATGCGCCCGACGAACTATGGCCTAACATCAATTTCGGCTCCACTCTGGCCTGTTTCACGGGCCTCTATCCAGTAGGGAATCGCAAACCACTTGAGTCGGATGTGGGGGGGCAGTGGCCTTTTCGTTTGCGCGCCGATACTCGCGCCTTTTGGAGTTGCGGCGACCTGCGCCTGCTCGAGATGAATCCCGTCCAGTGGCTCTACTGGAGCCCCGACGAAGCGTTCTACCCGGCTGTACTGCCCGGCCTGATCAGCGGCGTGGACTGGAAGGCGGTTGGCAGCCGGCGTCTGGGCCAGGTAGTGCGCCGGTGGCCCAGTTGGAAACTGGATACAGAGGCTCGGCCGCTGGAGGTAACCGCCACTCTGCAGGTTCCCCCGGGGCTGCGTAGTTCCAGTGTTTATCCAGTGTTGGCCCGAGTAAGCAACGACTCCGGCCAGGCTCTCTCAGACGGACGGTTGTTGCTGAAGATTGGATCTGATCGCGAGGACTGGTTGCTGGTGCCGGTTTCGCCACCACCCCAGGCGGGTCAAGAATGGTCGGCTTCCATCCCTCTGGCCGTGCCCTATGAAGAGGGTCGAGTGGGTGTGAACTTTGCCTGGTTGGACGCCCAGGGGGTCCACCCCATCGCCGGTCAGAGCGAGTTGAATGTCGACTTCAGTCAGCGTTTGGCTCGGCTCCAGCTACTGTCAGTGACCCCCAAGGGTCCGGCGCGGGCCGGACAGTGGCTGAGTCTCACCTCGCGCTGGGGGTCCTCCCAGCTTTTGCAGGAGCCGCACCTGGGGGTGCGGGTCGCCCTGGCGGCTGTATTGGAGGCCACCGAGCAACAGGCCCTCCGTCCGCTACTGCCCGGCACCGGCCCGGGCCTGGCCGCCACCGTGCCCAATACCAGCCAACAAACCGGCCGGTTTGTGGCCACTTCGCGCCCCGACGAATGGGAACTGACGGCCTGCAGTCGGCTGCCCGACGCGCCCGGCAACTACAGGATAGACTGGTTTGTAGCCCCCAGCTACGGCTGCGGTCTGCGTTTGCGCGGGCAAACCCTGGAGGTGTTGCCGTGATGCGTCCGGGCCCCTGGCTGCTGGCTCTGGTGTGCTGGTTTGCGGCGTGTGCGGGTGTGCAGTTACTACATCCACAAGAACTCTTACAATTTCCCGGATGGTGGCCCGGGCAACTGCTGGTTTCGGTCTGTCAACTGGCTTCCGTGATATTGTCGGCCTGGTTGCTCCGTCGTCAGTCGGCCCTGGCTCAATGGCTCGGGCTGCTGGCCTGGTGGGCCTGGCCCTGGCACGGCCTCCCCCAGTGGTTGCGAGTTACCCCCTTGCAGTGCGTGTGGCAACTGGCCTGGGTCATCTGGCTCCTGTGCCTGGTTCAGCGGCGCCTGACCGGGGCCTGGGCGGCAACCCTGGTCATGGCGGCACTGCTGCCGGCCAGTCTGGCCGGAGCTGCCGCCGGATTGGGGTTGACCGGGCAGGGTCGACAGCGCTGGGCGGCAGTGGCTATTGCCGGGTTGGCCATGCTGGTCGAATTTCAGGCTCCAGGTTGGGAGCAGTTGGCCTGGGCCGGGCTGGCCCTGACGGTGGGGTGGCTGCGACCAGACGTGGCCACCCGGGCGGTGGCCGCCTACACTTTGATATGCGCCGCCAAGGGGGGTCCCACCACCAGCGCGATGTTGGCCCTGGCAGCTGGCTGGGCAGTGGATCGCTGGGGGGGTTTTCGGCCCCTGATCCTTTTGGTGGGTACGTGGGCTCTGGGCAACCCCGGCGAAACGGCCCTCAACCGTAGTTTGATTGTGCCCTGGCAGAAACAGAAGGTGTCACTGGCTCAGGGCCTGTTGCCCCACGGTCTGGCCTGGTGGGCCCGCACTCTCGGCAGTCGATACGGCCTGACCGACCATGACCAGGCCGCCTGGGAGTGGCTGCGCGGACGGCCCCCGGGCAAGGCCGTGGTCACTACTCAAAACCGTTGGGATGACCCGCTGATCGCGCAAGTCTATGCCCAACTGAGTGATGGCCAGGTGCTGCCACACCCCTCGCCTTGGGGCCTGGCTGCATTGAAAAGTACAGACCAACTGGCCGGCACCGGACTGGACTGGTGGGTGCAGCGCGGCTCCCCGAAGCGGCAAGATGTCGCCTTTGCCAGCGGTTCGGTGGTGGTCTGGAAGAACGCCGCTCCCAACCTGCCGGCCGCTTTCGTCACCGGCTGCGAAGTGCTCTCGGCCACCGGCCCCGGAGGGTTACTCCATCTGAACCTGGCCGCCGACGGCCCGGCCGGGTTGGGCCATTCCATTCCCAGACTGGTGCTCCAACCAGGGCCCAACTATGTCAGCCTGCCTTTGCACGGCCCTTCGCTGGAGGCCGGAGCGGTGAGGATTCCGGCTCAAGATATCGCCCAACAACTGGAGTCCACAAAACTCACTTGCCAGCGCCAAAGTCTGCCCGCCCACAGCGTCGAATGGTTGACGATAGAGGTGGAAAATTCCACCCCGGCGAGTCTTCATTTGCAGTCGTTGGGAGGCTTGCGGGTGCGCTGGCCGGGTCAGGATTGGCAGCCCCTGGTTGCAACCCCGGTCACTGTAGGCCCGGGCCAGGTGGGGCGGCTGGAGGTGCCCCTGCAAACCCCAACTAACATTGCCCGCTTGTGGCTGGAACTGGTCTGGGAGGAGCCATCGGGCCTGCGCCACCCGGCCGGCCGTCTGCGTTTTGACCTGTGGCCCCAGCAGCAGCCCGAGCGCTATCTTGAACTCAGCCCACCGCAGAGTCTATTTCCTGGAAGGTTAGCCATCAGACAGTGATCGTTCGCTACCGAGTGACCGGAATGGACTGCCCCAAGTGTGCAGCCAAGATCGAAACCGCCCTGAGAGATATCCCGGGACTGAGTGAAATTCAAGTTTCCACCGCCTCCCAAATACTCAGTCTCACGATCAGCCAGTCCTCCTCGCTGGCTCAGGTGGAAAAGGCGGTCTCGGAGCTCGGCTACCAGATTTTTCCCGAAGGGCAGGAGGGGCACTTAAAACCCTCGTACCGGAGAGCGTTGGGGCTGGTGGTCGCCCTCAATCTGGGGTATGGTGTTCTGGAAATGGCGGGGGGTTTTTGGGCAAACTCTCAGTCCCTCAAAGCCGATGCTCTGGACTTTTTGGGCGACGGATTGATTAGCTGGGTCGGACTGCTGGTCATTGGCTGGAGTTTGATCTGGCGGGCCCGAGCAGCCATGCTTCAAGGCCTTTTTCTGGGTGGATTGGGGCTGGCAGTATTGACTTCGACCCTCTACGGCAGCCTGCTCGCGCGGCAGCCTGACGCAGAGTCGATGGGCATGCTGGGTGTGGCGGCGTTGGCCGTCAATCTCGCCGCGGCCTTCGTCTTGATACCCCACCGACAAGGCGACTCCAGCGTCAGGGCAATCTGGCTCTTTTCTCGCAACGACGCCATCGGAAATCTGGCAGTCGTGCTGGCGGCCGGATTGGTGTACTGGCTGCACAGCCCATGGCCCGACTTGTTGGTCGCCGCGGGTATTTCGGTTCTCTTCCTCCACTCGTCATGGGTCATCCTGCGCGACGCCCTGGCCGACCAGTAGGGAATGGAGTTGAATGCCCAACGGCCGAGTGTCGGTGCCTCCCAGGGAGGTTGGTTTGGTGGGACGCTTCACACGGACCTCCAATAGCGCTGGCAGGCGGGCAGCAAAAGTGACTTGATGCACGATCGGGTCGTGAAAGCTCCAACCCCCCAATCGGGTGGACCCTTGCCAGACTTCTATCTCTTGATATCGGTCTGCCAGCAGTGGTGTCAATACCAGGCGCAACTGGACTCGCTCTGGACTTTGGGCCAATCGGGGCAAGAACAGCCAGCAACTGGACCCGCTGGACCAGGCGCCTTCAGGTTCGGGCTCGGCCCAACCGCCCCGGCAGAATAGTCGGCCCCAACCGGGCCGATCAAAGCGGATGCGGCCGCCTTGCCAGGCCGCTTCCCACACACGCTGCTCAAAAAGGTTGGCCGCCGTCGCCGGGTCCACGGTGGAGGAGGCCAACGGATAGAAAACGAGATGGCTGTCAGGGCTGGTCAGTTGGGGAGACATCCCGAGTAGCTTCAGTTGGCTCTCGACCTTGAGGCCAGCGTCGGCGTATCCGCGCCGCTCTACCACCAGGCCGGCGAATCCGGTCTCCTTCAAAATGCTCACCTGGCGAGTCAGCGGTAGCCGGGAGAAGGCCGCTTGAGCGCGTTCTTGCCGGTTGCCCTTGAGGCAGCCCCAGCTCCAATGGATTTGGCGCGAAACGGCATAGCCCCGTCCCAGTCCGTAATCGCCTTCTCGAAAAGCCTGGGGACTCTCGGGGTAGGCCACATAGGGCAATTGCCAGACCATGGCGTGGGGAGCGACGGCCTGCTCCAACTGCTCCACGAAGCGTTGGTCTGAGGCCACCGACTGACGGGCTTCCTGAGGATGCCGGTTTGGTGAACTCAAAATCTGTTCTAAGATCCCCAGCGTGGCCAGCAGGCCCAGCAAGGCGGTCCTCTTGCTGGTCCAGCGGAACTGACTGAGGTGCAGCGTAAGCGCCGCCAGGGCGACAAAGGCCACATGAAAAGAAATACGATTGTAGCAGCGAATAGTCGTGCCCACAATCAGGGTGAACATCTGGCCCAGACCGGCCGTGGTACCCACCAAGAAGAGCAACCAGCACAGTCCGCGCAAATGTGGCATGTAGGAGTGTGCCCGCCATACATTGAGTATCAGGCCCAGCGCCCCCACCATTGCGAAGAGACCCAGGTAGGGGGCCTCATTGGGCTCCGGCGGCGGGGGGAAGTTCTGGTAGTAGCGGTCTGAAATGGGATGAAGTGGATGGACCGATCGAGCGTGGGCGGGCAACAGCAAATGGTCAAGGGCCAGCGACCATTGGGCCAGATCGGACGGCGAACGCTGAGGCAACACAGCCTGATCGGGCCCTTGATGGCGCAGAGCTGGCGCCAAAACCAGCAAGAAAGCGGCGGAAATCAGTGCGCAGAGACCAACCGCAGGAATCATGGGGCGCAGGCGTCGTTGCGACAGGCACCCCAAAAAGCCGCCACAGAGCAACGTCAGACATCCAAAAATGGCCGGATAAGGGCCGCACAGGCCGCACAGCGGGGCCAGCACGACTTCGCCAGTACGCAGACGCTCCCCGCGCTGACAGCGCAGCGCATACAGTACGACGAGCGGAGCAGCGGCATAAAGGGAGATACCATAATGATCATAGCGCTCCAGGTGGTTGGGTAGAAAGGCGTAGATCCAACTGATGAACAGCGAGGGTATGGCCAGGCAACCTATCCGCAACAGCACTACATAGCAGGCCAGAGCGGCGGCCACGTAGGTTGTCAAACTAAGCAAGTTGTAGATCAGATAAATGTTGGAGGTGAAACGTCTGAGCAACCATACCAAGGGCAGATGGATGACAAAAGTCTCGGGAAACCCATAATGGTCGGCCACGAAGGGTGCGCCCAGGTCATGGACTCGATAGTAGGAGCCTTCGAGGCAGGAGGATTTGAGCAATCGGCAGGCTTGAAGAAGGTCGCCATCGGTATGGATGGGGGCCCACAGGTCGGCCGGAGTGACCTGGAAGGCTACAAAAAAGGTAATCAGACTTAGCCAGACCAGGCCAATCCAATCCCAATACCGGTTTGTCCAAGCAAGCACGGGCTGCAGTTCGCATTGTTGGGTCACCCCCCTTTTTTCAACTTGTTTGGCTCAGCCCTGTTTATACGGGCCTCCGCGGGGGAAAGCGCCTTGAGCGAATGCTTGAATCAGTCATACCTTCAACCCCCAGACCCACTCCCTATAAATTTGACAAGTCACTTTCGATGGTGGTTTGTGGACTCAATGAAGAAGAGTTAATCGTTGACTTTTTGGAGAAGTCGATCGCCGACCTCAAGGCGGTTTGCGACGATTGGGAGATTGTCTTTCTCAATGACGGCTCCACCGATTGCACCGGCGAGCTGGCCCACGCCGTGGCTGCGCGGGAGCATCGCGTCAAAGTCATCGATGCCCCCCGCAATCTGGGAACCGGGGCTAACGTGGCAGAAGCCTACCAACACGCCAGCAAGGACATTGTGTTTAACAATACCGTCGACGCATTCTTTGACACGACCGACCTTAGCTGGATTTTGCCCCACCTGGACAATTTTGACAGCATCAGTGGTTGTCGCACCGACCTGAGGGCCAACAACGGCTATCAAAAACTGTTGACGACCGTCAATCGAAGCCTGATCAGCCTGCTCTTTCCCGTCAAGTTGAAAGCCTACCAGACGGTCCAGTTTCACCCGCTCGAACTCTTTCGCAAGATCACCATCGAAGGACGTAGCTCTTTTGTCAGTCCCGAACTGCTGATCAAAGCTCATGCACTGGGTTATCGCATCGGCGAGGTGGATGTGGTCTTTCACGGTCGCACCAAGGGCACCGCCAAAGGGGGCGGCCTTCGCCATGTCGCCCGCAGCCTGCGCGACATCTTCAAATTTTGGATGCGCTGGGTGGTATTGGGCAAGCCGCTCTGTCAGCGCGAGGGGTAAAACTCGGGCGTGATGCGCACCGGCGGGCCCTTCAGTCGCAGGGTCGTGCCATGAAATGGGGATAACAGGACGTCTACTCGGAAGTCTCCTGGACTTGGCGGCAACAGTGCTCGCCCCTGAAATTCCCAGCGTTGTGGAGAAATTTGGCGCAGGTCCAACTTTTGCAGCATTTCTAAGGCGTGATCGCCGGGCAACGGCGCGCTGTGTCCCGCCACAAAGTCGGCCCCCCCCGTGTAGTCGCTGGAACTGGTCAGCGGCGCTCGAAAGCGAACGGAGACTTGGCACCAGCCATCGCCGCGACCGCTGGGCTGAATTTTGACGGAATCCAAAGTGGCCTGAGTCAGACGCTCCGCCGTATTGACTCGGACTTTCGCTCCCTCCCCCAGGGGATGCAAGCCTTGCTGGTCCCACCACCCATACTCCAGGACGTAGTCGCCCGCTCGGTAAGGCGCCATCCAGATTTTTGGCCCTTTGGAGTCGAGTTTATAGGGGATCCAGTCCTGGGGATCGCTGTGCCGCCGGTCTTGGGAACGTGGTCCAATCACCAATAGACCTACCTCCGGTGGCGATGAGCAGTGCACTTCTATGGGATAGAGTTTACCCTCGTCCACGGAGTCGGGTAAACCCTGGATACTTATCCTCGTGGTCAGCGGCGCCGCCCAACCGGTGGGCCAACCGGGAGGGGCGTGGCGAATGCGCCCCAGGCAACGGTCCGGCCACTGCGTCCAGCTCACTTCTGGATGGGGCGGCAGCGGACGGGGAGAACGCAGCAGGGCCCACTCGGCAGGGTGTAAGTTGAGATACTCGGGGTCGCCCGTTTCAAAGAAACAGGCGACATCGGCCCGCTGACGCGAGGGCACCAGGCCCACCGCGTCGCTGTCCAGCGGAATTCTGCGACTGGCCTTAAGACCCGTCAGTCCAGCCATGGTTGATTCGTAAGAAACCTGATGGGGACGGGCCAGCGGGTGGACCAGCAACGTTTCTCCCAGTTTGCAGTGCAATCTGAGCCACTGAGCCGCCTGCCAGTCGGCCTGGGCAAAGTCAAGTACAGGCTGGCGCGTGACCCAGTCGTATGCACCCCCGTACCAGGTGGGCCGACCGCTCAGCCGAGCTGACTGCCAATGGCCCCACAGTTCCCCGGCATTGTGACGGAGATCCGCGCTGGCGTACATCAAAAAAATCAGCCATACGACCGAGGTCGGGCGCCGCTGAGCCACACCCCTCTCCATGGGTGGGCCCACCGCCATGCCCAGGGCCGCGGCAAAACCCAGCCCGGCGGCAAACTGCCAGCGCATGTACTCGGATTCGAAGACCGGGCCAAAGTCGACCAGGGTTGGAGTGAAAAAGGCAAAGACTCCAAAGGCGACCAACCACAGGGCCAGGGGTTGGCGCCGCCGCAAGGCCCAGACCAGCAGAAGCGGGGAGAAATAGAGCGGAAAGCTGTGCAGGCCAAGAATGGCTGGGTCCCACCAGGGCGCATATCCCAAACTGGGGTCGGCCATCTGGTCGGTGCTGTAGAGCCAGGCGGAGTCAGACAAGGTTTCTACCCGGCGGTTGGTGGTTGCCTGGCAACGGATTTGCCATAATTTTTGTTTGGGAAAGCTCAAAGTTACGTGCTGATTTTGAGTGCTCAGGCCAATGTCAGGTTTAGCCTGGACCGAGTTGTGGCCCATGCGCCGTAGGGCCAGGTCGGTGAGTGGTCCTCCCTGAGTGAAGGCCAGGCAGGCGGCCGTCACCAGCACGGCCAGGCCCAGGCGCAAAAATTGATCTGGTCGAGGCAGCCAGGCCAGTCCAAAAAGAAAGGTGACCAGCGAGGCCAGGCACGACAGACCAAAATGAGTCTCATAGACTATGGCCAGCGAACCGAGTGTAACGCCCAGCAAAAGCGCCCAGCCCATGGTGCGCTCTGTCCAGGTGAGCGCAAACGCATAGAGCACAAGAGCCCACCAGGTGTGCAGGGGGGCATTGTTATTCTGCACAACCACCAGCAAACCGCAGCGGCCGCTGACCTGGACAGCCAGGGCCACAAACAGAGTGCCCCACAGGGCAGCCGCTCGATCGCCGCTTTGGCGTCGCAAAGCCCAGTATACCAGGAACAGTTGCACCGGTTGCAGCAGGCTGGTCATCAGAAACTGACTGGTAAAAGTGGTCAGACCGGTGAAGAGCGTCCAGAGCGCGATCAGGAGATCGCGTCCGTAATGGCCTTTGAGTTGGACGCCGGGGAAGAAAAAATTGTGGGGGGGGGAAGTCGCCGTGGGCCAGCAGGCCTTGAACCGGGGCATGGATCCAGTAGTCATCGTCGACATGCAGGGCCTGCAAGAGGCAGGCCACACCCACTGAGAGGGCCCCCAAGGCCCCCATGGGCCAGGGGAGTTTGCCCGCCGATGGCAGGGGAGGTCCGGGCTGGGGGATCACCAGCAGTGCCACGACAAGGCTGCCCACCCAGAGCCCTCCGTGACAAAAGTCCCAGCCGCGCCAGTTCAAGCAGGCGTTGCTGAGCACCAACAGCAAAAGGTGACCCAGAGCCAGGCCCAGCGGCAGGCATTCGGCCCATTGGGTAATCCCCAGGCGGCGCCGGGCCAAAGCCACTCCCAATGTCATAAAGACCATCAACAGCATGGGCTAATCCATTTCGAACGGATAGACACGTTTGCCCACAAATCGTCCGGCCGGGTCGAAGACCAGCACTTCTATCTTGTGTTTGCCAGATTTCATCGATGGCAGCCGGTAGTGGCCCCCTTGAGGAAGTTGTTGGACGTGCACCAGTTTGCCGTCCAGGCGAAGAAACACTTGAGGATTGGGTTGGTAGCTGCGCACCCAGGGTTGCACTTCTACCGGCCCTGGTAAGAACTTGGGAAAAGGGAAAGCCTGTCGAGGGGCCGAGTTCTGGCCCGCGCCCAGAAACCAGGGGTCGCTGATCCAGCGTTGGTAATCTTGAAAAATCTCCGGCACATCGGTCACCTGGAAGTTGTTCAATTGACGTTCGCTGCGGGCTTTGGCCATGTTATTGCAGTCATACCAACTGACCAATTTTACCCCCGGATACAGCAGCGGCAGGCTTTCGTAGAGCTGAGCCATTTTGATGCGGGCAAAGTCGATGCGCGGGGTGGGATCTACGGCAGCCTGGTGGCTGGCGGCGTATTCACCGATGGCCACGGGCTTACTGGCGGCGTAACGACGGTAAACTGTATCCAGCAAATCAATGGGGTGAATCCAATCGCCAGGTCTTTTGGGATCGTTGTCCAGGAAAAGGACACTGTAGAAGTTTACGCCCACCCAGTCGCAGGCGTCGTCCCCTGGATAGTATTGCTCGATATTATCGGCCGGCATGGCGTTGGGGCACCACAGCAAGGCGGTTTTAGGAGCCTGGCGCAGAGCCTGGTACACCGTGCGAAAAACCTGCCTGTAGCGGGCCGGGTCGCGGTGGTAGCGGGTCCAATCACCATTCATCTCACTGGCGAAGCGCAATACGACCTGGCCGTCGTAGTCTTTGAGTGCTGCGACAAAACGTTCCAGTAACTCGGGGGTGACCTGATCCAGGTCGCGGGGTTCCCAGGCCAAATGGGGAATAGCCCCATGTTCGCGCACGTAGTCGGCCCACGGCTGAGGAAACTCGCGCTGCATGCTTAGATAAGTAAAGTAGCTGGCGTGGCTTTTGCCGCTGCGCTGGTTGAACTGGGCGATGTCGCCGTGCTTTTGGGGGCCAAACAGATGAATGTCCAGGGTATCGTCACGGTCAATAAAGGCCCCCACCATACACCCCTGAGACGGTTCCAAACGGGCCAGTGGGCGCACCGGATCCTGGCTGGGCCGCCAATGGAACAGGTCGATCTGAGTGCGGTAGCGGGCCGATTTCAGGTCCTCCACGATGGCCGCCTCCGGGTCGCCCTTTTTTCGATAGAGGATGGCTTCTTGCGCAAAGGCCCTCGAGGCCTCGCTAAAGGCGTGGAGTTTGACGCAGCGGTCGGCGTAATCCCGCCACGAAGCGGCGCTGCTTGGGTCGTCAGGGCCGCTCAACTTCGGCTTGAGCATTTTTTCGGGGCCGGGTAAGTGCAGTTTCACCACCGAGGGGGCGGGAATCGGGGATTTGCTGCCCAGGGGGGTGGGCGTATAGGCGGCACTGACGGTGACCTCCTTGCGGGGAGGCGGGTGCGAGTAGGGAGAGGGCGGTTGGGTGGGGCTGCCGCAGCCAGCCGCTGCCACCATCCACCAGAGGCCGACTGGCCGCATCAGTATAATCCTGTGATTCGGTAGATGGCGATGATGAAAAAGACGGCCATGGTTTTGATACAGGTGATGGCAAAGATGTCCTTGTAAGACTGGCGGTGGGTGAGGCCGGTGATCAAGAGGAGGGTGATTACAGCTCCATTATGAGGCAGAGTATCCATACCTCCCGAAGCCATGGAGGCCACGCGATGCAGCACCTGGGGGCTGATACCATCGCGCTGAGCCGCTTCCAGATAGGTTTTTCCCATAGCGGCTAAAGCCAGCGACATGCCACCCGAGGCCGAGCCGGTGACGCCCGCCAGCAGATTGACGGAAACGGCCTGGTTGACCAGCGGGTCGCTAAAGGCGTTGGCCACCAGGTTTTTGACGGCCGTAAATCCGGGCAGGGAGGCGATCACTCCCCCAAAGCCGTACTCCGAGGCCGTGTTCATGGTGGCTAGCAGCGCGCCGGCCACGGCTGCGTCCAGTCCCTGTTTGGCCTTGACGTGAATGGCCCGCCAGCCGATGGCCAGAGTGGTCAGGATGCCGGCGGTGAGCGCCAGTTCGATCGACCAGATACCGGCCATTTTGGCTACGGTCACCTTGTGTTCGTCCACTCCGGCCAGAAAGGTGTATTCGTTTCCGTACAACTGAGGTAGTTGTCGGCCCAGCCACAAGTTGACCAGGGCAACCACCAGCAGAGGCAGCAGGGCCAGCCCGAAGGCCAGGCAGGGTGCCCCTTCGGCGACGGGCTCCGGTTCCATTGTATGATTGTGGCCATAGCCTTCTTCGCCGGCTCGACGGCGCTGCCAACTGAGGTAGGCCATGCCCAGCAGCAGGACAAAAAGTGCGCCGCAACAGCCCAGCACCGGAGCGGCATAGAGGGTGGTGCCGAAAAAAGTGGTGGGAATGACGTTCTGAATCTGAGGGGTGCCTGGCAGCGCGTCCATGGTGAAGGTGAAGCTGCCCAGCGCGATGGTGCCAGGGACCAGGCGCTTGGGAATGTCGCACTGGCGAAACAGTCCGGCCGCCAAGGGATAAACGGCGAAAGCTACCACAAAGAGGCTGACGCCCCCGTAGGTGAGCACCACGCAGGCCAGCACGATGGCCAGCATGACGTGGCGGGCCCCCAACACGGCAACAATGGTGCGACTGATCGAAGAGGCTGCTCCTGAAAGGTCGATCAGTTTGCCAAAGACCGCTCCCAGCAAGAATACCGGGAAATAGAGCTGCACGAAGCCGACCATTTTGGACATGAAGACGTCCGAGTAGAAGGGCAACACCTGGGCCGGACCGTGGGCCAGTAGCACGGCCAGCAATGCGCACAGAGGCGCACACAAAATGACGGACATTCCCCGATAGGCCACGGCCATCAGCAGCCCCAGTGCCAGCAAAACAATCAGGATCTCCATGCGGTCACGGTGTCTTTGAGAGCGAGGCACAGGCCCCTGTCGGCTAGGAAAAGTCGCGCCTCTGTCACAAGTTCAGTCTTGAAGTGTCATACCGAATGAAGTTGCGTCTGAGCATAGGCCTGTTTCTTTGGCTCTGGCTGTCCTTCATGGGCTGGATCACCTGGGCCGGAATGCGCACCGAGTTGCGTAAAGTAGACTGCATCGTGGTGCTGGGCGCGCGATCCCTGGCTGACGGCACCCCGGGACCCTCCTTAGAGGCTCGTTGCCAACGAGGGGTGCAGTTGTGGCGCGAAAAATGGGCCCCAGTGCTGGTTTTCACCGGTGGCCGGGGGGCGTCGGGCAGTGTGGAGGGTGAAGTGGGTGTGCGTTTTGCTCGCGCTCGCGGGGTACCTGACCGAGCCCTCTACTACGAGGGCAGTTCTCACACTACTAAAGAAAACTTTCTCTACGCCTCTCAGGTGATGCGCGATCGAGGTTGGCGCACCTGCCTGGTGGTCACGGATCCCTTTCACGAGGCTCGCTCACTGGCCCTGGCCGATGATTTTGGACTGGAAGCCTATCCGGCTCCCACCTTCGCGGGACCCAGTTGGCGTCGTTGGGGCACCTGGGGTTTTTATACGCTGCGCGAGTCCGCCTCCTGGGCCAAATACTGGCTTGGCGGCTGAAGACCCGGCGGCTTCAGCCCTGGCAGCCCGCCGCGCTCTCGGCATCGCTGGCATGTGCCAGTCAAATCTGCGGCATGTCCGGCGGCAGCCCAATCCACTAAGGTTTCTGGGTGCGCAGAAACTTGACCAGGATTTCCGCCACAGTATCGTTACCCGAGTCGGTCCAATGGCCATCGAATGGCCAGTAAGCAGCGCGCATTCGGTCCCGATCCGCTCCCAGGTCCAAAAATGAAGCTTTGCCTGGTATTTGACCCAAGACTTCCCTGTAGACCTGGACCGATTCATCGGGAGGGAGCAGGTTGCCCCAGAAATGATTCCAGTCCCGATCTACCAGACCCGGGGGAGGAATAAAGACATAAGTCAGTTTGCAGCCGTGAGATTCGGCTGTTTCTTTCATTTCACCAAGCAGTTTGAGGTACATATCCACTTTGGCCGCGTTCATGCGGCGAAGCTCTGGGGATTCCGGGGACGGCATGGGCATTAACCCGGCCAACCGATTCAGGGGTATTGCCAGAAACCACATGACGTCCGGTTCCGCGATGAGCCAGCTTTGCAACTCCTGGCTTTGGGAGTGCAACAACTGCCAGACCCGCTCGGGGCTTTGCTGCATAAATTCAGCGAAAAGGTCGGCCAGGGCGCGCAGCCTCTTCTCTCGGGGCAAAGAGTAAACGGCGGCGTGGCGGTCGCGAAAGGCCCCCAAATTCCACCAGTTTTGGTAAGCTGGACCCAGCAATCCCACGGACTCCAGCGCTTTGGTGCCCAGGTCTACCAACTTCTGGCCAACGTTCTCGATCCGCTCTCGTGTAGAGCCCAGGAAGGGCCTCGGGATGGCATTGGAATGTGCCACCGCCAGGGTATAAAGGAGGTGGCCCTGTTCCTGGGTCAAGCTTCCGGCCACGGCCGTCAGGAATGCCTGGCGGGAGGTGTAGATTTCCCCTCCTTGAGACAAGGCCCGCAGGCCCTCGACAACGTCCTTGGGCAGTCCCACCTGCTCGGCCGTCTTGACCGTTTGCGGGTTCACTCGAACTGGAGGTGACCGGTAGCGCTCGTAAGGTTGGTTGAGCCAAAAATCGTTGGGACCATAGAGGAAGATGAATATGTGCGAGGGGTGATAATCGAAAGCGTATTCATTCAAGCGAAATCGGTAGTCCAAAGGGTCAGATGAGGCGATAGACAGGTTGATCACCTCAATGCCCGCAAGCCGGTCCTCCACCCGCAAGGCGAGGCGTCGACGGGACCGGACCTCGAGCATAGAATCCCCGATAAACAGAACTCGCCGACCGGTTACAGCAAACGAATGCTGACGGTCCAACCAACCCAGACCATTGGCTTTCCCAGGCACCAAAAGGCTGCCCCGATAGGTAGCTTTCACTTCCTCGTGGCGCCGACGGATTTGTTCGAGCAACAAACGCTGCCTTTCGGCAGGCGGGCTGGGAAGCGGTATCAGGCTCTCAGACATGCCCATCAGCAGCGCAATTAAAGCCAGGTTGTAGACTATTCCAAAGCGCGCCATCCCCTTGTTTGCACCCAGCAAACCCGCCCCTACCACCAGGAGAAATGCACAGACCGCCCCCACCAGCCCAAGCCTGCAAAGCACGACCATAATCAGGGACCCGGTGCCGATGGACCCGGCCAGCCTTCCAAGCACCGCCCAGCACAAAGCAAAGATTGCGATGGCCAGGCCGGGAAGGGTCACTAAAGCGAGTTTATGCCAGACCACACGCCCCATGGTTTACGCCGCCTAAGAACGGCCGACATTCTCTTCGTCAGCATCGACTGTAACCATGTCTCCCCCACCTGTAAAGAAAATACTCGGCCATGGCGGCCTATGCGTCCGTGGCAGGCCTTTCCCCTTCCACCGCAGCAGGCCACTCGCGCCGATTCAGCCCGCCTGCCAGCAAGTAGGTGGCGCTGCGTTTCAGCCTGGCTTCCTGCCGGGTTTGCGGCACCACCGGCTGGCATGTGCCAGTCAAATCTGCGGCATGCCGAGAGCCGGCACAGCGCCGGACGGCGGATGTCGATCGAGATGTTCTTGCCCAGGACCATCTCCGCCTTCTGGGGGGACCTCCAGCACCCCCAAAGGGCTCAGCGAATCCCGCCATACCTGGACAATCGGGTAGCCGGGGGTCTTTCGACCCCCTAGCTCCCACACCACCGTAAGTA
>JADMJV010000147.1:62987-70245 GCA_018780265.1 bacterium | reverse complement strand
CATACTTACGGTGGTGTGGGAGCTAGGGGGTCGAAAGACCCCCGGCTACCCGATGACCATTGCAAGGAACGACAACCATCCATGACTGAATCCAATCGCCGAATTTTTCCTCGTGCTGAAGGGGAGTACGCCGCCTGGTTTCAATTGCCGGGTCAGAGTTTTGAGCAATGTGTTGCTCTCGATATCGGTATCGACGGAGCCTGCCTGAGAGTGAGTCGAAAATTGCCGGTGGAAGCGTCTTTTGAAGTCGACTTTCAGTTGGCCCCAGACTGGCTGGTGCGGGCCTCTGCTCAAGTTCTTTGGCAAAAGCCGGAAGGCGAATTAATCTTAACCGGCATTCGTTATCGCCCTGAACGCTCGGCTGACCGCAGTCTAATGGGCCCCTGGGTTCATCGGCAGCGAAAGGCGCAAGCCTGAAGTCTTTCTGAACAGGGCAGGGAATCCGCCCGGGCAACAGAAACCGGGCCCCCAATTGAGAGGCTCCGAGCCTCGCCAATCTAATGGGGGAATTTTGAGACAAGAGGTCGGATCGGGTGCAATGCTCCGCTCAAATCGAAGCTGATGTGGCCATCCTGCATTTGCAGGGGCGGCTGGATGCGGCTTCCGTGAGCGAGTTCCGCGAACTGGCCCACGGTCAACTCAGAGCCGGTCATACAAAGATGGTGTTGGATTTCTCTCACCTTGAGAAAGTCGACGGTCAGGCATTGGCCGGCATCGTCAGCTTTTACCGCCGACTTACCGTAGAACATAAGGGGCGTATGGCTATTTCGGGGTTGAATCCTGAGGTGCGCCTGTTTCTCGACCGCACTTCGCTATCGAGAGTGATTCCTATCAGTTACGACTGGAAGGATGCTGTTAGGGAGGTGCGCAGGTGACCATCGCTGTGCGCACGGACCGTGAAAGCTCTCGCGACGAAGGGTTGCCGCTGCTGGCGGTGGTGATCTGGGTGGTGGGAGCGGTGGCCTCGATTTTGGCCTGCTTCCTTATGCTGGCGGCCGCTCCGCGAAGCATCGACGTGGGCGGGTTTCCTTGGTTTGGCAGTTTCCTTCATCTTTTGGGGGCCTCTCTGGCTTACTTTGGCACCCGGGTCGCCAAAGGCAAGCATCCTTCCAGCCAGGGCTGGGCCTGCCTGGTGACCTTCTTTGCTTTCTTTGGTGGACCGCTGGGCTTCCTGGCCGGTGTGGCCTGCTATCTTTTTGGGGTGGGCCAACCCACCGAGATGCCTCTGGTGGATGTGGTGAAAGCCGAAATGTTTGTGCGTTCGGCACCGGTTCATCGCGCGGAGTCTTTGCAGGCCTTTGATGTGCAGCTTCGCGAAGAATTGCGAACTCAGCCCATTGTCGACTTGCTCCCTTACGCTGATGTGGCCACCGCTATTGCCATCATCAATAAGTTGGCCGATCAGCGCCAAAGGGGCGATATGAAGATGTTGCGCGACCTCTCTCAAGACCGTCGTCCGGAGGTCTATCAGTTCGCCCTTTCAAAACTCGATGAGTTTGAGCGCGATTTTGCCACTCGTATTTACCATCTGAAAGAAACGTTGGCCTACCGCCCCGAAGACGTGGGCCTGCGCGTCGAGTTAGCCAAAGTCTACTACGACTATACCAATAGCGGCCTGCTCGACGAATCGCTGGAAGACTATTACTGGGAAATGACCCTGGCTCAACTTTTCGAGGCCATGCGTCTGGAGGCCAACCGACAGGACCTGGTGGTGGATATGGCCCGCCTGTTTTTGATGCGCCAGATGTATCGCGAGGCCGAGGCCGCTGTCGAGGACGTGTTGCGCAAAGAGCCATCCAACTTGGATGCTCAATTGTTGCTGCTCGAGTGCCTGACCGAGCGAGCTCAGGTGGAAGGCAACCCCTACCTTTTGCAGCAGGCTCGTCTGCGAGCTCTGGAGTCGGCCTGGGCGGTGAAGTTGCCCAAGAGTCAAGAGCAGCATCCCCTCTTTAAGGTGGCCCAGTTCTGGTTTGGGCGCACCCGTCAGGCTGCTGAGAGCAAGGAGTCGGCTGATGCTTGACGTTTTGTTTTTCTGCGAGGGGACTTACCCGTACGTTTCCGGTGGCGTTTCCAGCTGGATCCATCAGTTGATCACCGGCATGCCTCATCTCAAGTTTGGTATTCTGTACCTGGCTACCTCGGAGAACGCCGAGCGGGAGATGAAGTATAAGCTTCCGCCAAACCTGGTTCATATGGTGGAGTTTTATCTTTACGATTTCGTGGACTTTCCCAGGGCTACTAGCGGTTCGAGCGTGCAGGCCTGGGAGGATGTCGGTCCCTTCCTGCGCGGGCTTTTCCGCGGCGATGGAGAGGGCTTTCCCAAGGCCTACAATGCGGTCTGCGGTGAGCATGGACTTCCCGCCCTGTCCTACAAGGACCTCACCAGCTCTAAGGGTTCGTGGGACCTGTTGGTGGACGTGTACCAGAACAATTTCAAACAGGCTTCCTTTTCAGATTTCTTCTGGTCCTGGCGCTACGCTCACTATCCGCTCTATAAACTGTTCGCGGCCGATATTCCTAAAGCACGAGTTTACCACGCCGTAACCACGGGTTGGTGCGGCTTGCTGGGGGCTATCGCGGCGCGTCGTTTTGGTCGCCCTTTGCTGCTGACCGAACACGGCCTCTACGTCAACGAACGTCGTATCGAGATCAGTCAGGCCGATTGGATTTTTGTGGATGCGCCCAAGCAAGGACAGTTGGAGATTGGTCTGGGTACCTTCAAGGAACTCTGGATCAACCTGTTCACGGGCCTGGGCAAGGTGACCTACCAGGAGGCCGACCACATCTTCACGCTTTTTGAGGGCAATCTGAAACTTCAAGTGGAGTATGGAGCACCCGCTGAGCGAATCCAGATTATCCCCAATGGGGTTAACATCGAGGCGCTCTCCAATCCTCCCGGTCGGGCGTTGGTCCACGATGCTTCGAGATTTCGGGTCGGATTTGTGGGTCGTGTTGTGCCCATCAAGGACGTGAAAACCCTGATCAAGGCCGCTCGCATTGTGGCCCAGAATGTGCCTGACGTGGAGTTTTATCTGTGCGGTCCTTACGATGAAGATCCGGACTACCACGCCGAATGCTTGACGTTGGTCGACGCCCTGGGCCTGGGTCACGTCATTCGGTTCACCGGACCGGTCGATGTCAAGACCTACTACCCCTGTTTCGATGTGCAGGTGCTGACCTCCATCTCGGAGGGGCAACCCCTGGTCATCCTGGAGGGTTTTTGCAGTGGTTTGCCCTGCGTGGCTTCGGATGTGGGCGCCTGTCGGGAAATGATCAACGGCCGCGGCGCCGAGGATGAAGCGCTGGGACCGGCGGGACTGGTCACGTGGGTGGGCAATCCTCGCCAGACGGCCGAGGCCATTTTGAAGCTGTATCGCGAACCGTCGTTGCGCCAGCGCATGGGTCAGGCCGGTCAGGAACGCGTCAAGCGATACTACGACCAGAAGCAGTTGCTCGAGAGCTATGCACAGATATACCAGATGGCGGCGGCTCAGTCGGGCCGCGACCGCGTCCGGGCAGGAAGGTAGCCGTCAATGGCAGGCATAGGCTTTAAACTTCGCGCCTACACCCAGGAGGGCACTCTGGGGGGGATTTTTCGTGGCTACTATCACGCGGCCCTGGTGGCCGCCGGCCCCTGGATTCTCACGGTGGTCAGCCTGGTGGTTGTGCAGTATCTGATGCGGGTGCAGGGGGATGAAACTCGCCTCTTCTTGGAGTTGATTATCTATGTCTACGCCTGGACGCTGATCACCACCGCCCCCATTCAGTTGGTGGTCACTCGCTATCTGGCCGACCAGTTAGACGCACAGCGACTGTCTACCCACATGCCCACCCTGGTTTCAGTCACCATGGTCAACGCGGCCGTGCATCTTTTGATCGGCTCCGTCTTCATGTGGTTTGTGGACATCAACTGGTTCATGCGCTTCACTGCGGTGGCCCTGTTTGTACTGGTGGCCCAGACCTGGTTGGTGATGGCTTTCATTGGCGCTCTGCGCGCCTATCATCTGGTGGCCACCTCCTTTGTTACCGGCACCGCTGTCAATTTGATCGCTGCCTACACGTTGGGACGCTACTTGAGTGTCAACGGCTACCTGATGGGTATGGTGGTGGGTCAGTGCGCGGTGCTGGCGGTGGCGCTGGCCTCGCTGGCGCGGGAGTTCGAGTTTGACATCTCCTTCAACTGGGACTGGACGCGCTATTTTAAGCTCTGTCCTCAGTTGCCCCTGGCCGGGTTGATCTATTACGCCTCGGTATGGATGACGCTGATGGTCTACTGGTGGGGACCGCAGGGACTGTTGATTCAGCCTCAGATTCTTTATGCATTTCCTACCATCGACCTGGCTTCTTTTTACGCCCAGATGACCATCATTCCAACCATTACGGCTTTTTACGTCCACTGCGAAACTTCGTTTTATGAAGACTATCGCGGCTTTTACAATGCGATTTTGACCAAGAAACCGCTGGAATACATCTGTGATTCGCGGCGTCGCCTCAAAACACGCCTGCGCGACTCGCTCTTCGGGTTGTTCTTGGTGCAAGTGGCAGTCACGCTGGGGGCTCTCACCTTTGCGCCCGAACTGCAACTGCTGTTGCAGTGGAACGACGGCGAACGATTTATGTTCCGCAATGTTTGCCTGGGGGCCGTGCCGCAGGTGATGCTGCTTTTCTGCCAGGTGATTTTGTTCTACTTTCAACTCTACCGGGAAGCCCTGGTGTCCTCTATCGTGACCTTCATCGGCTGCCTGGTGGGCGCTTTCATCACTTTTCACTATGGACAGGATACCTATGGACTGGGGTTGTTGTTGGGTGCTACCTTGGGCTGCGTGGTGGGTTACTACCGATTGTTTGCGCAGATTGACCGACTCGAGTACCTCACTTTCAGCAAGCAACCCATGGCGGAGGGGATTCCTTTTGTGCCCGAGATGATGAATGCTGAGGGATATTTGGGCAAGACCATTCTTCGAGATGGCAAGATGATTTCGTAATGGGAAGGGCTGACACGTGAGCACAAGATTGAATAATTTGGGGTCGGTGTTGGGCACCTTCATCGTCTTGATGCTGTTTGGCCTGGCCCTGGCTCATAACTTCGCCTTTATCGGCACCCCATTGCATCCATTTCTGTTGGCCATCGCCGCCGCGGCTATCGGCTATGGATTGATCGAAGCGCTCTTCGCCTTTGTGGTGGCCGTGGCCATCTATTTTTTGGGCCTGTTGGTTTACCAGGGTGAGATTTTGCCCAAAGCCGACCCGCATGTGTATATTTTGTTCTCTTTCGTGGTTACGGCCGTGGTGCTTGGGATGGTGCAAAACAGCCGTTTTCGACAGTTGCTTCAGACCCGCTCCGAACTGGAAGAAGTGCGCAATGAGAGCGAACGGCTGCGTCAGCGCCTGCAAGTCGTCAACACCGCTAACCAGAAGCTCAATGAGCGCATTCTCGGTGAGGTGACCACGGTTCAATCCTTTGCCGATATCGCTCGGCGTATCTCGGTTTTGGAGGAGAAGGACCTTTATCCAGCCCTGTGCGAGCTGGTGGCCGATTTTGTCCATGCTCAGGAAGCTTCTGTGTATATGCTGCAGGGCGACCGCCTGATGCTCAAGGCGGAAAAGGGTTGGGAGAGCGTGCCTCAGGAGGAGCGCGCTCTGCTGCGCGACAGGGATCTGCTTTGGACGGCCCTGGACCAGCGCAAGGTGGTAACGCCGCTGGATTTGGAAAAGCTGCCCGGTCAGACTGGCGTGGGCGCGGCCCGCCATCATCGCCGCTTGATCTGCGCTCCCATTTACCATCCTCAGTCTGGCGAGGCCATGGGCGTGATATCGGTGGACCGTCTGCCCTTTGCCCATCTCCATGGGCACACTCTGGGCATGCTGGGCGTAATCGCCAAGTGGGCTGGGGACAGTCTGTTCAATGCCAGTTCGTTCCAGGAACTTTCGAGACAACTGGCCAGCGACGATCTGGTGGCCGGATGCATTCCGCCCATTTTGCTGCAAGATCGTTTTCAACAAGCGATGGCTCGCGGCCAAAAAATAGCCCTGGTGGTGTGCCAGTTGCAGGGCCTGAAGGGCTTGGAGTATGCCGATCAGGTGTGGTTTCGCAAGACTCTCAGCGCCGTGCTGCAACCTTTTGCCAAAGAGCCGGCCAGCCTCGGTCGCGGGGGCGAGGAGGCCTACGCGCTGATTTTTCCGGGCCAGGAAAAGGCGGGTGAACAGGCCGAACAGATCGTCACCACTTTGCGGAGTAAAATTCAGACCCATCCCCAGGCTGGTCGCCTGAGCGTTTTTGTGGGCGCGGGCGCTGGGGAAACATCTTATGAGGCTGCCTGGCAACAGGCTCTCAAAAGCGCCCAGCGCTGTTAACGGGAGGAGCCTTCTATGTTCAAGAGTCTGCTCGACGGAATCAAGTCCTTTATTGGTGGCACCGGGCCTAGCGGAGATGAGGTGCGAGACCGGGCTCGGGTGCTGTGCCGATACCCCGTTGACTGCTCCACCACCCTGGAAGATGTGCCCTTTCGGGCTCAGGTGGTCGACGTCAGCCGGAGCGGAATGCGCCTGGAGGGCGTGGGCAACGTTGCCAAAGGCGATAAATTTTTCGTGGCCTATGTTCAGATCGCCGGGGCCGAGCCCATTACCAAGGATGTCGAACCGGTGGAGGTAGAGGTGATGTGGTGCCGCAAACGCCCTCACGATGGAGAGCATCTGGCCGGTGTTCGCTACGCCGATCCCGAGCAGGTTTCGCGCAGTTGGGTCCACTACGTCCTCGACGAGGTGGGTCTGAGCGTGGATAAGACCGGCGCCCAACGGCGTAAGCATATTCGACTGGCTACGGCCTTGCGGGCCGAATTGCGCGACCAGGCTACGGGGGAACACATCGCCGAAGGCAAGGTGGCGAATCTGTCGGTGGGCGGGACGCTGGTGCAGACCGAGCAGCCTGTTACCGAGGGCCATTCGGTGCTGGTGCTGGTGTCGCCTTATAACAATTTCCCCATTTTTTCGGTGCCGGCCAAGGTCATGTCGGTGCGTTATGATCCCGACGAGGGCCAGACTTTTGTGTCACTGCAGTTTTTTAACGTCAACGCGCGCCAACTCAAGACGCTCAAGCGTTTTATGTTCAACCTGCTCAAAGGCCGGTCGATCGGTTAGGGATCAGCTCAGAAATCCGCGCTCGTCGGGCGGAGCCAGATCTGGCTCTTGCGGGGGCTGGGGGTTTTCTTTGGGCAGATTGCGGCGCCGGGTGGAGACGGGCAGATTGCGTGCCGCCCAC
>JADMJV010000147.1:29896-62977 GCA_018780265.1 bacterium | reverse complement strand
CGTAATTCATAGGCCCGGGTTTGCAGGGGCGCGCTGGTGCCGATCAGGTCGCTCAGGGGCTTTTCCGGTTCGGATGTCTTTTGTGCGGCGGACCGCGGGGCCACCCCAAATTCCACCGGGGCGGCCAGTGGAAGTGGCGCTCCGGGCCCAAATTTTAGCTGGGCGGGTCCTGGTGTAGGTTCCTGCACGGCCTCACTGGGCCTGGGCCGGCGCGGGGTCGGAGGTGCAATGGGTTGGCTGAGTCGCTGAAAAAGAGACGGCTCGGTTTCCTCCTCCATGTCCATTTCCGGCTCGTCCTCCAGGTGTGCTTCGTGCTCAAGTTCTTCGAGCAGGGTTAACATCAGGCTGCGCAGGCGGGAGTGGTTGCGATTTTCGCCTGGAAAAAACTGCATGTGGTGCAGGCATTTGTTGTGATCACCGCTTTGCACGTGACTGAGAATGCGGCCAGAGAGGAAGATACTGGCCTCCAGTTCGCTGGGGCCCAGGCCCATTTTGATGACTTCGTCCTTGGGGATGTGGCGTTCCATTTGAAGCAGGCAGCCACCCGTGCTGATGTTGATGCAGATGCCTCGTCCGATGGGTGTTCCGTGCGAGTCCCAGATCTGCACATAGAGGTTAGCGGGGATGCGCCGAGAGCGCCGTTTTACCTGTTCTGGATCGAGGTGTCGTAAGGCCAGTTGGATCCAGGAGTGAGCCAGGTTCTCGTCGCTGTCGTTGTATTCCAAGCCCAATTCGTAGTCGGGTCGCTTCAGGCGCACCCAGGCCACTCGGCAGATCAAGCGCTGCCGTCCTACCAGACCGGATTGATCAGGGGCCGACACCCGCACCGTTTCGTCTACTTCCACCGGCGCGTTGACCATGACCCGCATTCCGGTGCTGGAAATGTCCAGCAACTCGCCCGCCAACTCTTCGTTGCCCACCTTGCACAGCACCGGCACACGCAGACGCAGGCGCGGACTCTGCCGGCGATTGTCCAGGCTGATGTCAGGCCGTCCCAGCAGCACGGCCTTGACCAGCGAAAACAATTCTCCCAGCCGTTTGGAGGCTTTACGCGGGACACTCATGATGTGGATCCCTTCTGCGGCCTCATTTGACTCCCCTTGCTCTGCTCTGGTAGGGGCGGCTCCGGCTTTAAGTCGCGGACATCCCCACCTCGGTGATGGCTGGCCGGGTTTGCCGAAATTTCCAGCAGGCTGGAAATTGTCGCCATCTCGCTGGAAATTTGGGAGCCGAGCCCGCCTTCTGTCTGATCTGGGTAGCGTGGCCGCAAGTCTGGCACTCCAGCCGGGCCAAATCATGGTAGCCCGCTACACTATAAAATGGCGGACTTCATCAAAGTGGGCCATAGCTCGACGGCCTGGTTTACTTTTCACGATTACTCCCGAGAAGTTTGCTTTTTTTTACTCGTCT
This sequence comes from bacterium, assembly GCA_018780265.1. GTDB lineage: Bacteria > Vulcanimicrobiota > Xenobia > Xenobiales > JADMJV01 > JADMJV01. The sequence continues at coordinate 61,567 of JADMJV010000147.1, read as the reverse complement.
AGCACAAATCCGCGTTGCTCAACATCAAGATTCAAGGGTTCGCGATCAGGCACTTCTGGCTGGGGGGCTGGGCGGACACCGTAAACTGGCGGCATTCAACCAGCCCGGTGAAAGGGTCACTGGGGTTAAACTGGAAGTGCAGGCTGCTGAGGGCGCCGGGAGAGCTGAGCAACCCGGCGCTCTGACCGACAAATTCGGCCAGTCCCTCGCGGCTGGCAGGGCCGTTGGGGGCGACGCCAGTCAGTTTAAGCTGGCCCTGGGCGTCGGCTGAGAGAGTGAGCCCGAAGGCAGGGAACGGGAGCGAACCGGCCTTGGGGGTGGCTGGCTGACCCTGAATCAGGCTGGCCTGACCCTTGGCGTCAACGGCCAGGCGCAGCCCTTGGGCCAGGTCGAGTTGGCCAGGGGTAAAGCTGTCGTCGCGGGCCACCCACTGCATGCCGGCCTGAGCCAGAATTCCTTCGAAATCGAAAGGCTTACGGTCGTGCAGGTAGGCTTGAAAGAAGCCGTCAATGCGCTCGGGGTTGGGTCCGGCCAGTTCATGGGCGATGCGCTGGACATCGTCCAGTTCCCAAAACGTGTCCTGTCCGCCAAATTCGCTCTTGAGCTGGCGAAAGACGTCAAACATGCCGTGCCGGCCAGCGCTGGCAGCCTTGAGCTCCAGGTCAAGGAGGGCGCAGGTGACTGCGCCTTTGTTGTAATATCCGCCGTTGCCCAGGTGAGCGTCGAAGCTGTTGTCGCGGGCGTTGCTGGGGTCCTGAGCGTAAGCTACTTCGTAGTTTCGGAATTCGTTCTGGAGTAGCTTGAAGTACTGATCCTGAGAGATCTGGCCGCTTTTGCGCTGCAGCTCCATGGCCGCCCATTCCACGCCGCCCTCGCTGAGCCACAGACCATCGCTGCAGCGCACCCGAGAGAGGTCAGCCGAATCGATGTGTTGATGGCGGACAAACTTGGCGATCAACTTGTGCATCAACTCGTGCGCCATAATGTGTCGCTCGTGGGCACGGCCATCTCCGTCGAATTTTCTGTGAATGCCTGCTTCGGCGGCCTTATGCAGCAGCAGTTCGTGACCATGGTAGTGCTCGTAGCCGCCGGCGTTGGGTCCCTGGCTGTGAAGATAGTGCTTGGTGACCACATATTTATCCTGAGTGGCCACCTGATCGGGCAGTTCGCGGGCCTCGTTGCGGCGTTGGCGGGGAAAGTCGCCAAACTCCTGCGTAAAGGTGGTGTAGAGTTGGGTCAGGTCATGCAGGCTCTCCTCCGGGGTCGAACCGTTGACCTTAAGCCCGGGCCATGGGGGGGTGCCGTTCTGGTTGACCTGCAATAACGTGTTGCCAACCTGAGTGGACACCTGCAGAAACTCACCCGCCAGCAGATTGCAGTCAGCGATATCGTCGTAGCTGGAGGCGTAGAAGGCCCGAGGCTGGTTTTGTATGGATTCGAGCGTGGAACTGGTGCGCCAGCTTCTACTGGGAAAGCTTCCCAACACCACGGTGGAGGGCTCGGCCTGACGGCCTTCGACGAACATCAAGGCGGAAGGGCCATTGAGGTAGGCCAGATGGTTGGAGAGATAGCTGCGCACGTGAGAGAACTCGTCGGCTTTGACGCGGTAATGGAGGCGGACAGGGCCCGGGCAGTGGGACTCTACGTGCCAGCGACCCGTGGCCGTCTTTTCCAGGCCCAGGGCATGCCCCTGGGCGTCGCTGGCCCGTAGGGCGCTAAGCCGGGCCGGCTGGTTGAGGCTGTTGGTGGGTGAACCGGGAGAGAGTTGGGGCATGACAAAGTCGACCGGCTCGTTGTCCAGCCGATCAACGGTCATCTCAACGCCGATCTGGCGGTTCTTCGTATCGCTCAGGTCCAGGCTGTAGCGGATATGGGTCAGGGGAATGGCCATGGCACCCAGCTTAGGTGCTGGCCATGAAACGAACCTGAATTGTTCAGACCAATTCCGGCCAGGGGCGACTTTGCACCGGGTCGGGACGATCACTCGCCAGGCAAAAATCAGCGAATCAGGTGCCTAACATCCCGTCAATGGCGCCAAATTTTCCTCCAGGCACGTCGAACTTGGCCTCGGCCCGAATGTAATGAACAGGGACGCCGTGCTGTTTGGCGTAGACGGCCTCCTGTCCGGCGATCTCTCCACCCCCCACGGCCACGACCCCCTTGAGGCGGGGATTTTTCCCCCCCACGAAGTCGTCTCCCAGATAGGCGGCCGTGGGCCCAACCGGTTTGCCGTCGATGAAGCCGCCCCAGGCGACTTTGGAAGTGACCGTGCCATCGGGACCGGTCGAGTCGATTATGGTAGTCGGAACGTAGTGAACATAGTCGAGGTGCTTGTCCACTCCTCCCCACTCTTTCACCTTGTCGCTTTGCAAGGCCAGTACTGGAACACTCCTCTGCTCTTGCAGGTGTTTCACCATCGAGGCCACGTCCGGGGCATCCGCCTTGTAAGAGTCGCCGCCAAAAACAGCCAACCACTTCCCCTTGCCGTACTCGGCGTCCAGTTGGTCGGCAACCTTGTCCAGTGCCATTTCGGCTGCCTCGGGGTCCTTGTACTGTCCCTTGCTGCCGAAACCCAACACCAGAATCGATGCCTTGTAGCTGTCTACCGTCTTGAGCGTGTCGCTCCACCCGCCCAACTCCTTCACTCCAGAGGGCCCTGGCTGCGCCGCTTCAGGCTCCATCGAGAGCACCACGGGAGCATTGTTGGTGGGGACCTTGGCCGGTTGCGCAACCGATTTTTCCCCGACTGCGGGGAGACTCTGGACAGGCGACTGTATTTCTGGGGGACTTCCAGTCCCACGGCTGAAAACTTCGGTGGGTTCGGCGTCCTTCAGCGGGCTCCGCGCGGTTATATTCTCTCCGGCTTTGCCTCGGCTGGGAGGCATCGCCAGATTGGCATAGCTGAAATTGGCATTGATGCTCACCTCCCCATGATTTGCCTTCAGCCTGGCATTTCCTGGTGGGCGACTCGCGACCTACCTGGTTCCACTGCAAGTACGCAGGTAGCTTTGAAAGTCTTGCAAGCTGCGCCCCACTTCAAAATGCAGATTCTGCACCAGGGCGTTCTGTTCTGGCGCCTGCTCCAGGCTGCGGGCAGCGCCGGCCACCAGCATTGCCCCCACCGAGGAGGCTGCCCCGCTTAGTTGATGGGCCAACCGGCGCACCTCGGCAGACTGGCCGGCCTGGACGGCCTGCTGGATGGCTTCCATGCGATTTTCAGCGTCGCATGTGTAAGTTTGCACCAAATCGCAGAGGAGACTTTGATTGGCACCAGTCTGGTATTTCTTGTATCGCTCCAGCACTTGCCAGTCCACGACCGGTGATAGTTGCAGTAAGGCATCCAGGGCCTCGGGGTCGAGCGGTTTGCTGAGGCAACGCTGAAAGGGCTGGTGGCAGATTCCTGTCGACCCGCTCAGGGAGACCAGGGTTGCGCTACATTCCTGGCCACGAATGAGTTCGGCCAACTGCTGGCCGCTGCAGTCTGGCAGGTTTTGGTCCACAAAGATCATTTGGTAGGTGTGTTGCCGCACTAAGGCCAGTGCACTGGTGCCATCACCGGCACCGTCGCAGGCCACGGCGCGCTGGCTGGCCAGGGCCACCAACAACTGGCGGCACAGCGGATCATCGTCCACCACCAGTACGCGCCCGGCCCGGCCAGTGCCGACCAACTCGGGCGGGTTTGGAGTGACAGTTTTTGGCACAAGCAGGTCGCTCAGGCGCAGCGGGCGCGAAATATAGCGGGCGTTTTCGGGCAGCCCCGGGTCGCGCCGGTAGCTATAGATCAGGTGAGGAACATGGGGATGAAGAGGGGTGACCGTCCGACTGATCACGAGGTCACAGGAATATTCCGGGTCAATATGGACAAGGGCTCCCATGCGCGATAGCCCAAAAAGCAAGGCCTCCTGGCTCTGGGGATGGGGTTCCAGCACAAGCACCCGCAAGCCACGCAATTGTTCGGTGATCGTGGAGGGGACCTTGACTGCAAAGTGCAGGTCAAACCAGAAAGTAGTCCCTGCTGCCGGCCGGCTCTCCACCCCCAGTATGCCGCCCAGGGCGGAGATGATCTCTTTGCAGATGGCCAATCCCAATCCAGCCCCCTGGGCCCGGTCCTCGCGGTGGGCCTGGGAGAAGGCCCGAAAAATCTCCAGTTGCTTCTCGGTAGGTATTCCTCGACCGCTGTCTTCCACCGTGAACCGGATAACCACTCCCTCGCTGTCGCTGTGGGAGCGCAACCAGGCTGAGAGTCCCACGTAGCCCGAGTCGGTGAACTTGAGAGCATTGCCCAACAGGTTGGCCAGCACCTGGCGCAGGCGCAGACCATCGGCCATAACCACATCTGGAATGCGGGGGTCGATGCAGCTTACCATCTCCAGTCCCTGGTTGCGCGCCTGTGGGGCATGTAGGGTGGCGGTTGCTTCCAAGCACTCACGCAGGTCCAGTGGCTGAAAGTCTAGCGACAAATGGCCCGATTCGGCGTTGGACAGGTCGAGAAGACCGTTGAGCAGGTCTAACAGCACCTGGGCGCCATTGCGCGCGGCTGCCACATATTCACCCTGCACTTCGTCCAACTGGGTTTTTGAAAGCAGATGCAAAAAACCCACGATTCCTGTCACGGGATTGCGCAGCTCGTGGCTGACCCGCGCCAAAAACTCGTTTTCTTTTTTCTTTAGCCTGACCATCCTATTATCCCTCCCCCAGACCTTTCTTTACCCGCCAGGAAATTGGATCAGCAAAAAGGTCAGGTCGTCCCTCAAGGTCAACTGGCCGCGGGTGTGGCGGCGCAGGTGGTCCATCAGTAGTTCGGCTCGCTGTTCTACGGGTAGCGCACAGGAGCTGAGCAGCACCCGATAGAGGCGGCGCATCAATCCTTCCTGTTGCTCGGGCGGCACCGAATCGTTGAGACCGTCGGTGAACAGAAAGAGTTGGTCGCCAGGCTGCGGCTGGCAGCTTTCTTCTTGATAGCTATGGTCGGCCATTACGCCCACCGGCAATCCCCGGGTATTGAGGCGCTGGTGGCGACCGTTAACGCGAAACCAGATGGGCGGTTCGCAGCCCGCCGAGCTATAGCTAAACTGCCCACTGATTCGATCGTAGACTCCACAGAACAGGGCTACAAAAACTCCCATCAGGGACAGGTCCTCCCCCAACACCTGGTTGAGCCGAGTCAATAGCGGGGCGGGGGACAGGCCCTCGTAGAGCAGGTCGTGGGTCAGCGAGAGAGTCCACGACATGATCAGACTGGCTGCAACTCCTTTGCCCATCACGTCGCCAATCACCACCGCGCAGCGATGCTCATCCACCGGCTCCAGCAGGAAGAAATCGCCTCCGATGCGGCCGATGGGAAAGTGGCGGACGGCGCTGTCGAGATGCTCGAAAGGACGACGCTCGTAGAAGGGCTGCTGACTGCGCTGCACCAACTGGAGACCGTGGTGAATGCGATCCCAGCGCTGGCGCAGCAACTCTTGACTGCGCTGAGAGAAGCGCTCTTCGCGGCGCAGTTGGGCCTTGATTCGAGCCAGCAACTCTTCGGGCACAAAGGGCTTTCCCACGTAATCATCGGCGCCGCAGTTCAGCCCCGCAGCCCGCTGATGGCTTTGATTGTGACTGGTGAGCATCACGATGGGCAGGTTCACCCCTTGCTGCCGCAACTGACGACACAGGTCGGTTCCTTGCGTGTCGGGCAGGTCGACGTCCAGCAACACCAGGTCGGGTGGCGAATTTCGCAGCGATTGCAGCGCCTGCGATGCGTTCTCAACCGCCTCCACCGTATACTCTTCGCTCTCCAGCAAACCTCGCACCAACAGCCGTACCTCGGCTGCATCGTCGACCACCAGGATCCTGGGCGGAGAATGCAGAGTCATGCAGCCTGATCCTAGCACACGTGAGCCCGCTCGCGTGTGATGAGAGTTACGTACCTTTAGCGATTTTTGCCCGATTCCACCCCATCGGCAATCGTTTTCAAAGGGACACCATGGGAAACCGTCAAAGCTTTCGCCATGTCTGTCAGAGTTCAGGGTCCCAAGGGAATGCCCTCGGTGCTTCCCGATGGTGCCAATCTGCGGGGCATGCAGTTAGCCTTCCAGGAGTTTGTTGGCGCAGAATCGCGTTACCGAGGTAGCCAGGCCGATCAGGTCTATCTGGTGCGCGAACTCCCCGTCTCCCAAGCGGGCCCCCTGCGCTGGGAATACGCCTGCCTCAAGCGGCTGCAGCACCCTCTATTGCCCGACCTGGTGGAGGCTTTCGAGGAGACCGGGTTTGCCTACCTGGTGACCCAGTTTCCTCAGGGGTTTCGACTCGACCAAAAAATCGCTCGTAAGAACCTCAACCCGGTTGAGTGCGCTCAATGCCTCAGTCAGTTACTGGACTATCTGGGCAGTCAGCAAGTCGGAATCGAGCTGGCGGGTGCACAATTGATCAAAACGCGTGCTGACAAGCTCAAGCTGATCGACCTGACCTTCACTCGCGACGGTGCCGACCTGTCCAGAGATCGCCAGGCGCTGGCCAACTGTTTGAGCGACTGGTTTCACGAGAGCATTCCCGATCTGATCGACACGCTCCGCAAGGGCGAGTCGCTGGCGCTGGGCAGAGTTGCTATGCTCGAAGAGACGGGGGGGCATCGCATTCCCCTGCCCCAAGACCCGCGCCGGACCTGTCTCTCGCCGGGCACGCGGGTGGCCAACTATCAGGTCGAATTCTTGACTCAGGGCGGCATGAGTCTGTGTTACCTGAGCAAGAACGGCAGCGACACTCGCTTTCTGAAAGAAGTCCGCCTTGACAATGTGGAAGGTGCCGCCGCCCTGCGCCGAGAGTTCGACGTGATGCGCAAGCTAAAGCACCCCAATATCGTTTGCGCACACCAACTGTTTGAGCAGGCGGGCTACCTCTACCTGGTCATGGATTTTGTCGAGGGAAGCACCCTGGCCGAAGTTTCGCGCCGGGGCCCAGTCAGCGAGGAACAGTTGTTAGACTGGGGTCAGCAGTTGTGTCAGACTCTCGACTACCTGCACAACCAGACTCCACCCATGATCTATCGTGACGTGAAGCCTGGCAACGTGGTTCATACCCCTGCCGGCAAGCTGTATCTAATCGACTTCGGGCTGACGCGTACCTACAAGGCGGGGCAGGCCAAGGACACCCAGGCTCTTGGAACCTTTTCCACGGCCTCTCCCGAACATTTCAAAGGCCAGACCGATGCACGCTCTGACATTTTTAGCCTGGGCGCGACCCTCTATCTCCTTGCCCATCCCACTTTCAAGCCCACGGCACCTTTCGTTTTTCCCGCGCTGCGCAAGGCTCAACCGCAGTTCTCCGGAGAACTGGAGAGTTTGATCCGGCGCTGCCTTGAGTCTAAGCCCGAGGCCCGTTGGAGCAGCGCCAAGGCCCTGGCGGCGGAGATCAGGATCCTCCAGGAGCCTTATCTGAAAGCCGCCCCGCCGCCTACCCCTCAAGCCAGTATCGACGACCTGGACTTCATTCCTAACCTCACCGGCCATCTCGCTACGGGTGCTCGCCAATTGGCCACTCGCGTCCAGTCCGGCAGCGCTCTCTTGGAGGCCCTCGAATCTCTGGCCAGCGATGCCGAGATTCAAAGCCTGGCCTTGCTGTGGGAGTCGTTGGCTGCTCAGATCAAGTCGGGTCAAGCCTTCAGTGCCGCCCTCAAGCTCTACCCCAGAGTCTTTTCCAAGGCATACGTAACGCTCATCGAGGGTAATCAGAAAGGCCACCTGCTGGAAGGTTTGCAGCAAGGGGCCGAATTGATGGAGAAGGAGGACCGCGCCCGGCGCACGCGCCCGGCCGCCTCTAGCGAGCCCACTCCCCTGGCCCCAGATGACCCGCGCAGGGGTCGGATCGTGGGCGGCCTTTTGTTGATTTTGCTGGGCCTGGGAGTGGGCTTCGTCACCCAACTGGCTAGCGACTCTTTCAAGACCGGTTGCTCCGCCTCGCTGGGTTTTGGGATTGCAGCCGTCTCCCTGTGGGCCTTCGTGGATGCGCGTCGCTTACGCCTGATGAAGAAGACTCAAAACCTGGTGGAAGATGCCTGGACCAGCTTTGCCCTGGGCGAGACCGACAAAGCCGAGAAAGAATTGGGAGAAGCGCTGCTGCTCTCGCGAGACCGATTGGGGGCCCGCCACCTCAATACCCTGGCCAGCCTGCATTCACTGGCCAATTTGTGCCGCGAGCGAAAACAGCATAAGCGGGCGGACGAGTACTATTCCCAGGCCCTGGCCATTTATCAGCATATTTTGCCGGACACCCATCTGGCCCGGGCTAACCTGCATCGGCACTGGGCCATGAACTTCGAAGGACAAAAAGATCGTGAATTGGCCCTGGACCAATTGGAAAAGTGCCTTGCTGTGCTCCAGCCTCAGGCTCGTCGGTACCCGCTAGAATTGGCGCAGGCTCAGTTTTATAAAGGCAAACTTCATTTCGATTTGGGCCAGGACACCCAGGCCATGGAACTTCTAAGCCAGTCGTTAGAAATCCAATACTCTTTGCTTGGCCTCAAGAGTCCCCTGGTGCACACGACCATGAGTTACCTGACGCGCGTGTATGTGCGCCAGCGACTTTTTAAACAGTCCGAAAGCCATCTGGCCATCTTGTTGAGCGAAGGCGAACAGGACCTTGTCCCCAACTATGAGGCTCTGGCCGAGGCCAACCTGGACATGGGAATGGTGCGGCTGGAACAGGGACGCACCCAGGACGCCGAACCCTATTTTTTGCGGGCGCTACAGTTGCTGCAGCACTATGTGGGTCCCTACCCACGATTACTCCAGCGCGTCCTGAATGGTTACTCAAGAATATTTGGCACCGAAGGGCAGAGCGTCGTACAACTGATTTCCATTTTTACCGGCGACCGGGAAGTCTTGCGTCAAGCCCTGGAAAGACATCCCGAACTGGTCAACGCTCGCGATAACACTGGTTGGGGGCCCATCCAGTGGGCCACTTTCATCGGGCGCGAGGATATCGTACGCTGGCTGCTGGCCAGGGGCGCCGACCCGGGCTACGACTCTGGCCTGGCCATGGGGGCACTGCACGTAGCCTGCGCCTGGGATCGGCCGGAGGCACTTTTCGCGCTCCTCGAGAAGGACCCGGATGTCAACGCGAAGGGGCCCGGCGGTTGGACCCCCCTGTTTTGGTGCTGCCTCACCGGTCAGACTCGCCTGCTGGAGCACTTGCTCAAGAAGGGGGCCGATGTTAACCGTGTCGACGACCGGGGTTGCACTGCCCTGCACGTGGCAGCTTCCAACAATCGTCTCAAGGCCCTGGCGGCGCTGTTGGGGGCGGGCGCCCAGGTCAACGCTCAGGAGGCTCGCGGCCAGGCTTCGGCTTTGCATATGGCGGCCGAGAGAGGCCACCTGGGCGTGTGCGACTGTTTGATTTTCAATGGAGCGGATTTAACCCTACGCGACGTAGCCAGGCAGACTCCCCTTGATCTGGCCCTCAAAAATCACCACGCTTTGCTGACTCGTGCCATGCGAAAACATTTGCAAGATGGCCTGGGCAAATCTCAGAAAGCCAGGAAAATAGCATCCCGCCAGGAATAGCCGAGGATGCCCAGTGTGCTCATTATCGATGACGATGTCGACATGCTCAATTCCCTCGCCGACGTGTTAATTCAGGCCGGTTATGACGTGGCCAGTGCGTCCTCAGGCCTGGAGGCGCTGGCCCTGGCAGAAACCAGGCCCCTTGATTTAGTCATCTCCGACGTGCGCATGGCTGGTATGGATGGAATCGAGTGTATCGAGAAGCTCTGTGAAGGCCGGGCAGGCCTGAAGAATATCGTGATCACAGGCTACGCGTCGGTCGAGGTTCCCGGCCGAGCAATGGATCTCGATAGCTGTGACTACCTGTGCAAGCCGTTCACGGCCGAACAACTGCTTCTTTCGGTGACTCGGGCGCTGGCCCAGCAGGGCGATGAGGGAGCCGTATACCCCCCTGAAATGCGCGAAGCTATGTCCTCTTTGATGCATATGGAGGCAACGCGTCGCAGGACTCTACAAGGATTTTACCTGGGCGTCCGTTCAGCCCATCTGGGTGCCAGTACCGCTTTGCAAATTTGGGACCACCTGGAGACCGTCGAGAATATGCATCACGATCTGGAGCGCGACCTTCAGTTGCGCATGGCCGCATTAGACCTTCAGGATAGCTACCTTACGGTGCTCGAATATTGCAAATCGCCGTCCATTATGAACGGTGCCGCTCGCAAAGTGGGTGGCGTTTCTCGCATCGCCTTCCAGCGCCTTTTTAACAACATTCGCACGGGCAAAATCAACCCCGATCAACTCAAGATTGCCGTGAGCCTGCGCCGGGCTCAAAAAGAACAACCCGGCAGCGAGGACTGCGGTCTTTTTCGCCTGGTCTGGACCTGAGGACCCTTAGTCCTCGCAGGGAGGGAAAAGCAAAATGAAGCGGGTGCCTTGTCCAATCTTGGATTGAATCTCTAGCTTTACCCCGTGGCGGTTCAGCATTTGATAGGCGATGGACATTCCCAGGCCCACCCCCTTGCCCACCGCTTTGGTGGTGAAGAACGGCTCAAAAATTCGTTGTTGGATTTCTTGCGACATCCCCTCTCCCGTATCCTCAATCTCCACTCGGACCGGGTTGCCAGGTTGACAGCGCACCGTCAGGCGTCGCTCCTGGCCGGCCTCCGCTTGAGCCATTGCGTCGCGAGCATTGATAATGAAGTTTAGAAAGACCTGGGACAACTCGGTCGAGTCCCCTAAAATGTAGGCCCCTTTGACCAGTTGGTTGTCCACGAGGATTGAATAGCGGCTCAGTTCTCCAGATACCAGTTCCAGGGTGGAGGCCAGTGATTCTGCCAGATCGACCACTTCTTCCAGCGCTTCCTGGGGACGGGCAAAAGTGAGCAGGCGCAAAACGATGGAGCGGCAACGTTCGGTTGCCTGCGACACCACCCCCAGGCGGCGCAGGGCGTCGCTATCCTGGGTTGCTTTGCTCAGAGTCGAGATGTTGAGCGAGATGGCACCAAGCGGGTTATTGATCTCGTGGGCCACGCCCGCGGCCAGTTGGCCGATGGCTGCCATTTTTGAAGACTGGAAAAGTTGGGCCTGGGTTTGGGCCAGTTCCTGGCGAGCTCGTTCCATACTGGTTTCGTGGACCTTCTGCAACTGCTCATAGAGCATGGCGTTCTCCATTGCGATGGCGGCCTGACCGGCGATGGCTTCCAGCAAGCTTTGCTCCTGCTCGCCAAAGACGCCTCGGGTGAGACTGTTGTCCAGGTAGATGACGCCCAACTGGCGGGCGCCTTTCAATGGAACACACAGCACCGAGCGCAGGCTGAAGAGATTGACCGACGCACTCTCTCGAAAACGCTCGTCTTCCAGGGCGTCGCTGGTCAAGACCGGGCGACAGGTGCGCATAACTTCGTCTACCACACCGCGACTGAAGCGAAAGCCTTCGCTCACGATGGTCTCCACGTCCAGACTGCGAGCGCAGCGAGGAACCCACTGACCGCTTTCCTCGGCGCGCAGGAGAATCAAACCGCGTTCGGCCCCCAATACGTCCAGAGCTTGATCCATCAGGGTGTCCAGAACCTGTTGCAGGTCCAGGCTGGAGCTCAACATCTGACTGGCGCGCAGCAGCAGTTCCAGGTGCTCCTTCTGTAGCGCCGCACCCGTCTCTTCGTTGTCATGCCGGGTGGTCTGGCTCATGGGCGCTAGATTCGGCGGGCTTTCCAGGGATGCCTTCGGCGACCGCGAATTTCCGTGGAATGAAAGCTCATCGTGTAGCCTGCCCCAGTCAGTCCGGTCAGGGCCTCACGGTGCGCAGTCCCGATCACCCTCTGCTCGGACGATATCGTCTGACTTTCCTGGCACGGGGCGGCATGGGTTGCGCTTATCGGGGCCAGGTGGGCGAGCGCAGTTGTTTTGTCAAGGAAGTTCCCCTGGCTGACGCGCGGGCGGCCCTCCACCTGCGAGGGGAGGCCCAAATGCTGCAGCGCTTGCCGCTGGGCAATTTCTCCCGATTCGTCGAGATTTGCGAAGCCGACGGTCACCTCTACCTGGTCACAGAGTTTATAGAGGGGCTGACCCTGGAACAGGAGGTGCAGCGAAGCCCCTGGATCTTCCCAGAAGATTCGGAGATTCGCCAACTGGCTCAGGACCTGTGCCGCCAACTGGAGATTTTGCACGCCCTCAGGCCGCCTATCCTGTACCTGGATTTAAAGCCCGCCAACGTGATTCGCACTGCCAAAGGCCAGATTTTCCTGGTAGACTTTGGTATCTCGCGAGTCTTTCTTCCGCCCTTTACGCTGGGCGACTATCAGGGTTCCCCTCAAACGGCCTCCCCAGAGCATTTCACTGGAAGGCTGGAGCCGCGCTCGGACCTCTTTTGTTTGGCCGCCACGGTCCACTACGTGGTCACCCGAGGACAGGCTCAACGGGCTGATTTTGGGGCATTTCCAGCCGCAGCCCAATACCATCCAGATCTCAGCTCGCCCCTGGCTGCCTGGTTGGAAAAGTGTTTGGCCCTTAACCCCGAGGACCGGTTCACCAGCGTACGGGCCGCTCGGTTGGCGTTGGACGGAGGCCCGGTCGCAGCCCCAGAGCCGCCCACCCCCGTTCGCTCCTGGCTGGGGTGGCTCAAGAGCTAGAGTTTCAATTCGTTCCAGATTTTTTGTTTCAGCTCCCGAAGTTCTGGCGCATCGGCGAGTTCGGAGGGAGGCAGGGATCGCAGATATACGGCCAACTTGAGTTGCTCGCAAGAAATCAGGCCGTTTTGAATGTGCTTGAAGAACGGTTGAAACTCCGCCCTGCTTAGAGCCTCTTCTTTGTTGCGTTCGGCCGAGGTGATGGCGGCCGGCGTCTTGCAGAAATAGCTAACTTTTTCGTAACCGGCCTTCAACTCCTGTACGTTAGAGAGCAGATCCAGATCTTTCTCGGCGCTCAGCCGTTCCCACTCGGTGGATTCCAGCCATTCCCAAATCGAGCGAGCGGCCGTGGCCCCTAACAACCCTGAACGGATACCGATGTAGTACCATTGAAAAGCTCGGTCACGAACCGCCTCCAACCCGCTCAGGGCCACGCCCACTTTTTGGGCGGCGGCCCGTGCCTTATTCAGCAGTAGTTGGTAGCCCTTAGCTTCGCTGCCTGCCTTGAGCACGCGTGCCACCGACTGAAGCAAATCCTCGGCGTTGAAGGGCTTGCGCAGATAGTCACTGCTGGCCACTTCCATGGCCCTTCCAGGTGCATCATCGGAGGCGTAACCTGTCATGACCACACTCTTCAACTTGGGATTCAGGCCCACCAGTTGGCTCAGACAATCCAGCCCGTCCATGCCACTCATTCGCACGTCGGCCAGCACCAGATCAAATTTGTCGGGCTCATTCTGCACCTTGTCTATGGCTTCTTGCCCGGAACTGGCACAGGCCACGGAGTATCCGGAACTCTGCAGCACGTCGCTCAGGGAGGTCAACATTTGAGGATCGTCGTCGAGAATCAAAATGTTAGGCATGGCGGGGGGGTTCGCACGCCCATAGCGATATCCCTTGCTGAGGCCCCCTGTCGGCCAGCGCCAAAGCCTCGGCGGGGGCTGTGAGGTCCGTCACCGGCGGCTCTTCAAAAGGCAGTCCAACTGTGGCGGGGGTTACTCCCTCTAGAGCCTGCAAGCCAACCTCCCTTACAATGACAACGTGTGTAGTCTTTCATCGAGGTCAACATCTTCCAATCGAGCCGCTCCAGATCGTGATACTCCCGCGCTTTCCTCGGACCGCGCCGCCGGTCGTGACACCGGTCTATCTTCCTGCTGCATGTCCTCGTAGCTCAGTTCTAGAGCCGCATTGCGCTGAGCCTCAAATATCGGCTCCGTCGTCGAGGGCGAGTAGGGGAGGCAAGGAAATAGAAATCGCAACATCTCAATGTAAAGCTACTTGGGGTCGTATCCGCGCAAGCATCGATAAGAGAGAACCTCTGAGGATAATGATACAGGCTGGACACAAAATCGCTCCATATTTTACACTTTGGTAACTATCGCCCTCACACAAACACTCCCGTATGGCCTACCCTCATGGAAGAACACGGAGAACAACACATCAGGGAGGCGCGCGTGGCCATTTCAGGCATCGGACAGTTCGCTCAAGTTGGTCAGTCGGGTGGGTCGAAGACCAAAGAAACCAACAGTTCAGATGATATTATGGCATTGCTGGCTCAATTGCTGCAAAATAAGCAAAGCGAGGGGGCTGGTACCGGCCAGGAGTCGTCGTCGTGCTGCAAGGGCGGCAGTTGTTGTAAGGGCGGAAAATGCAAAAAGGGATGTAGCTGCTGCGCTGCCAAAGGGGTGGGCAAAGCCCGCAAAGTCGGCGGCTGACGTTAATCTATTCAGTGCGCAGTTCGCGCATTGTGCAGGCCGGTCTCGCAAAGGGGCTGGCCTGATTTGTTTTCTGGAGGTTGCTATGGACGACTTGCTCAAGGGAATGAAAGGGGCCTTTGGGAAGGGTGGCGAGCGCCACGAGCCTTCTACTCTTCGCGGTTTTCTCGTTCTACTAGGCCAGTGGCGGCAAGGGTCTATTCCACTCGAGCCGCTGCTAAACGGTGTGGACCTTCTTCAAAAGGTTGCTTTGGAGGCCCTGACCGAAAGCCGAGCTGACATCGCCCAGCAGCGGATGGACATCGATTTTCACGAAACCTATGAGCGCCTGCATCAATTGCTGGCCGAGTTGTCCGACGAACTGGATGTGCTTCGGGCAGCCTTGCGCGGCGGGCAACCTGTTTTAGAGTCGAGCGTCATTCTGAAGGCAATCCTTGGCGAAATTCGTCAGGTCGAGGACGAGCTGAGTAGTTGGACCGACGGTTCGGTGCCAGTCTGCATTCGCTGCGGCTCTAAAGGCCCCGAGGAAATCTGTGCTTCCTGTCACTTGGAGCGCCTCTATCCCGACCCCAACATGTCCGACAGTCTGGAGAGCGCACATTTGGGCGGGGACTATTTGCGTCTATACAAAGCCTATCGTGAAGTTATCGAGGGAGATCGCCCCCTGCGGTCCCTGGCCGCACTGTTGCTGCCTCTGGAGGCAACTTTGCAAGAGTTGATGCGCCTGGCTCGGCACAGCGACTTGGAAATAGCCCACGAAGTCCAGCGAGGGATCCAGGGTTTGCAGGACTTCAGGCTGGGCCTGGCCACCCGCAAAATGCGCGAACTCAATCAAGGCTGGGACAAGGTCTATGCCAGCGCGGTCGGACTGGTGCGTCGCCTGCCGGGCCTTTTTCGCCAGGTGGGCCGCCCGGAAGAGGCTCGTCGGCTGGAAAGAGAGCAAGCTATGCAAGATGGAGCCTCCTTTTCTGAGTGAAATCGGCGGCTTCGTTTGGGGTGGCCTTCCCTAGGATCTCAACCGAACTGCGCAGAACTGGCAGTCATGCGTAACTTACTGTGCTTTCTAATGCTTGTGCTCCCCATTGCCGGACTGGCCCGTCCCCGCCAGACCGGCAGCGTCCAACTCGCAGTGCTGCAGCAATCCGCCGCCAGTACGGCTGACCCCAACAGCCAACTCTACTGTTTTCAGGTCAAATGTACCAATCTGGGCGATAAAACCGTGCGCATCACCAACAACCAGTTTTATGTACTTGATGACAAGGGCCAGAACCACCTTGTGGAGCGGGCCCGCTATCGTGACGAACAGATGCTGGATGCCGGTCAGAGCGTGACGCTCGATCGCATCTACATTGCCGTCCCCCGAGATAGCAAGCCCAAAGAATTGCATCTTCGCGGCCTGGGTTCGTGTCCGCTTAAATAGCCCGACACACTTCACCGATATGGACCGTTCACGACGCTTTTGGGTATAACCAGTGTTTGTGAGCAATTGGCGCGTTTGTAGTCACCCCCCGCCCTCCGTTTCAAAGGTGGGCGTGCCCTGGTGGCTGGGGCGGTTGTGCATTTTGTTTGTCTACTCGGTCTGGTTCTGTTTCCAGCTCAGTCAGCAACTCGACAGTATGCATTTTTACCACCCGCCCTGTCTCCGTTATACACCACCGTCTCGGGTTTTCCAGAGTTCCAAGAACTGGCCCGCCTACCTTGAATACGGACACCGGTTTGACTCGGGATTTCGCGTTGGTGTCAAGGCCGTATGCACGATCAACTGCCGGCTGATTGAGCAGTTCCAAAGAGGAGAGTGGGCAGAGTGGGAGAGCCAGAGTCGGCAATTTCTCAAGGAATTGAGCGTTAGCCTTGAGCAACTGGATGGGCAGCAGGTTCCCGACCTTATGGTCCCTCCCCACCACAAAATATCCAGGGCCCACGGCCTCTGCTACGAGAGCATTCTCTTTGCTCGCGAGGCCCAGCAGGTTCAGGGTGAGGCGCGGCAGCTTTTACTGCGGGATGCCGAGAAGAAGGCCAAGGAGGCATGTCGCCTGGGTGACGCGGGGTGTCAGGAGTTCTTGGTGATTTGGACTCAGCGTTCCCACCCTCCGCCTCAGCGTTGAGTGCGGAATCTTTTACCACAAACCTTCCAGGTCGGTGCGTTCCCCTTGACTCGCCGTCACGGTTAGCAGAACCCCCAACAAAGTGAGTTGGCTCAGGTCCATGAAAGTGACGTTCTTCCTCGGGAGCCACCATTCCTTGACCGCATGTCCGGCTGCTCGCAGAGGCGCAAACTACTGTCGCTATAGACCCGAGACCGCGTGGATCTGGTCTTTTTCGTAGTCGAAATGCTCGATGCGTTGGCGCCATTCCGGCGTCAGATCGTGGCGGGCATAGAGGGCGGCTATCTGGGCGTTGCTCATGGCCCAGGGGCGATATTCAAAAACCAGGCGCCATTTTCCGGATTGCTTCCGCCACACGGCTATCATCCCGGAGGAGATGACTCCCATCGAACCGTGGCTCGCGGCAAGGTTCGCCTTAAGGAACTTGAAGCTCTGCATAAAAGGCCCGCCGGGTGGGAAATGACGGCGGGCGGTGTGCAGCAGACCCTGCTCCAGCCCGGTCAGCGGGCGAGCCTTGGGGCTGGGAGGGAAGGCACACGAGTTTCCTCCCACCAACTGTTGCCGCATTTTGCTGGATAGACGGTGACGCCCGTAAAGTTCGTCGAGTTCTTTTGGGCTGCCGAGAAAACGTCCGTTGAGGTTATAGTCGAAGATGTAGGACCAGCGTCCGTTCAAGGTCTCCCAAACAGCGTAGTGCTCGCTGACATCGTTGGAGCGCCCCCGGGTCAGCGCGAAGTAGCCCTGGCCATAGGGCACGATCGAAAAGCGCTCAACAGTGATTTCATACCCGCCGGGATATTCTGACTTGATGGCTCGTTCCAGTTCGCGCGGGTTCTGTGCGCACACGGGGTAGACGAGGACCACCAAAAACAAAACGATTCTCAGCACGACACAGATTTCGCCTTCGCACTGGGTCCTCTCCTTTTAAGGAGTCCCGCCCTCGATCGAAGGGTCAGCGAAAATCTCCCAGCAAAATAAACGGAGCCCAGTAGTAAGGGTGCGCAGTGGCTGGTTGTCGCATCAATTCCAGTTGAGCCAGGTGAAAGGCCTGGCCCAGGCCGTGCTTTTGGCGGTTGCGATAAAAGGCTTGCATAAATTGGGAGGTGCTGCCGTCGGCCACGTTCCAGAGGCTGGCCAGAACACTGCGACTGCCCGCCACCTGAAAAGCGTCGGCCAGGCTGGTGATCTCGCTCCCGGGTTCCACCTCCCCCAGGGCGGTCTGGCAGGCAGACAGGGCCACCAACTCGGTGCCTTTTAGGGGCAGGCTGTAAATTTCTGAAACCCTCAGCTTGTGGCCGGCCAACACCAAGAAGCTGGCCTGCGGATGGCTGCTGTCCAGTTGGCCATGAGTGGCAATATGCAGACAGTCGGGCGGGGCACCGGTCCAGTGCAGGCTCTGCCGGTTGGCGCGTGTTCCTAAATACACCAGCGGATCCACAAACATCGTAGCGATCGCTTTCACCTCGTCGCTGGCCCCGGGCAGGGTGCCGTCGGGATTTCCCAGCGCCAACAGTCGGCCCGAAGGCGCCCGGGGCGCTTCGCTTAGTCGAAGAATGTCGCTGACTCCGACCATGTTGACGCAAATTTTGTGTCGGCCCAAATAGCCCGGCTGATCCGGCGGCCCCTGCAGGGCGGCGAAGGGCACATAGTTGAGTGGGCCGCTGGCCACCACTGCCAGAGTCGAATCGGCGGAGATATCCTTCGCAATCGGTGCTATCAGCCAGTCGTAAAGCTGACGCGAATTGGCGCCAGTGGGGGTCTTTCCGGCGGCCACAATCCAGGCTCGAAATTTGCGCACTTCTTTGTAAAGGGCGCCCTGTCCCACTGGTGCCGAGCGCATGACCAGCCCGTCTGGACGGATCACAAAGATGCGCAGTTCCTTTTCTAGCGGCAAATAGCTGATCACACTGGTGGAAGGGGGCAGTTGCTGGCGCAACAAAGTAAGGCTGGACAGCTTGGGGGCTACCGCTTGGGCCGTGGCGCTGGCCCAATCCGCGTGGTCGAGGCTGGCCAGGTAATCGGCCAGACCGGGCACGGGAGCGCTCTGGGCCCGACTTTCAGCGGCCAGCGCCTCGCGCAGTTCCAGTCGGCGCACTTCCTGGCTGGGCACCCCCTGGGCCAGTGCCGCCTGGGCCTGGCGTTCCTGCTCCAGGCTGGCCAGGGCCCCTTCCGGGTTACCCCGGCGCATTCGAATCTCGCTCAACAAGCGATACAGGCGCGTGTTGCGGCGGCGTCTCTCCACCAGCGCCGAGGCCGACAGGTCAAAGCCCAGTGTTCCCTTTTCGGTAAGCGCCACGGCCTGCTCCACCAACTGCTCGGCCGCTTCGAGGTGGTCTTGGGACAGTTCCAAGCGACCGGCCAGGGCCAGCGCCCGGGCCTGGGCAGGCGGATAGTGTTGTAAACCGGCCTCGCCTTGCAGGGTATTGAGCAGCCTGGATGCGCGGCTCTGCCAGCCTTGTTCCTGCTGTCGCAGCAGCCACTCCACTTCGTCGAAACGAATGTCTTGCAGACCCAGGTAGATCCCCTTCAGTCCTAATCGGCGCTGTTCTCGAGTGGCCTCGTCCAGCAGTAGGCGAGCGCGACCGGCCAGCGCTCGGTCTAGCTTGCCTTCGCTCAGGTTCCACAGCGAGCGCAACTGGATGGTTTTGAACCGGCTTAACAGGCGCGCCATCGAACCGTCGCGCTGTGAATGTTGCAGCAGCGCTGGCCGGTAGGGCTGGCCTTGGAAGGTAACGCCCTGGAGCATGGGTTCCATCATTTTCTCCAGTTCCTGGTGGCTCTGCAAAGACTTTTCTGCCGCCGAACGAACGCCGGGCTCCAGGTCGCCAAAGAGTTCCTCCAACTCTTTTTGCTGACTCTGGCTGCGCTCCAGCCAAAGGTAGGCCAAAAAGTCTTCGTAGCTGGTGAGCAGGTTGTCCAACACCATGAAATTGAATTCTGGATTGAGGGTTTTGGGCGTCAGGTTGGCCTGGGCCAGCTCGTGCATTTTTCGCTGGCCTTCAAAATAGGCGTCCAACAGGGCTTGCTGGGCTCCAGGATCCTGGTTTTCGGTGTGAATCAGGGTTAACATCGGGCCTTCCCAGAGTTTCAGCCCCTGCTCGATGAACCAGGCCTCCCCGGTTGTGTTTTCGCGGGCGCTGTTGTAATTCTTGAGCTGATCCAGGGCCGCCCGAAAGCGGTGGGCCACGATGGCGCTCTCGGGCTGGTTGGCCTGCAGCCAGTCCAGGTGAAATTGCAGAGTGGCCAGCATAAAAGAGTTCATGGGTCCCAATTTTTTGCCGCCCAATTTGCCCAGTTGTTGGCGCACCTCGTCGGGTCGGGCGCCCAGGGCCAGTGCTAGCGCGCGCAGCATGCCTTGATGGAGAGGGTCCTGATCTTCCCAGCCCGCTGCTACCTGGTCGGCTTCAAAGGTTCGACCCGCCGCGATCAGGGCCAGGACCTCCATGCGATTCAGGAAGAGCGCATAGCCAGGCTGTGGTTCGGCGGCCAGAACCTGGCGGTGGAAGCGCAGCACGCTCACGGCCTCCTGGTAGTTGCCAAACTGAATGGCTCGTCGCTCGGCCATGCCCAGTAGCGAGTGCAATACGGTGCGGGCCCGACTTTCCGGGCGGGGCTCGGCCAGCGCGAGAGGGCACAGTAGCAGCATGAACAGGAGCAGGCGAGTCAATGAACGAGCCGGGCCGGGATACCCAAACCAAACATGCTCGTGCCTTCCGCTTTCTGACCGGTGGCCCTTCAGATCTTTGGCCAGAGACTTGCTTTGTAAGGCAAAGTGGATTAGGATACTTTGCACTACAAAGTAAATGAATAGGGAGGAAGTCTCCTTTGCCGAGCACCCGCCGCATTGTCTACATCCTGGCCACCTTGGGACTGATGTTCATTTTCTTGCCGGAGGTTCTGGGGCAATCCGCGCGACAGGCGGGCATGCTCCTTCTCCTCAAGGCAGCGGGAATGGCCCTCAACGGTCCCGGTCTGGTCTGTGTGTCCGGCCTGGGCGGCTATGCCAAGACCGGCTCCATTTTTGGTCGAATCCTCTGCTATCTGCTCACTCTGCTGTTGTTTGAGCCAGTGTTGCGTTGGATCGAGCATCCCCTTCGGGCCCAACCTCTGGCCCCGCAGGCCCCTGCCCAGGTCACCCGGCGTTCGTTGCTGGTGGCGGGCAGTGGCCTGGTATCCGCCACGCTCATGGGTAGCTACGCAGGCCTGTATGAGATTCACCATCTACAACTGGAGCAGTTTGTCCTGACCTTGCCCCACTTGCCTCCCCAATTGGAAGGGCTGCGTATCGTGTTGATGTCCGACTGGCACTGCGGACCCATCAATCGACCCCAGCACCTGAGGCCGGCCATCGAACTGGCCAACCGCTGCCAGCCTGACCTGGTGCTGCTGCCCGGCGACTTTGTCTCCAAATCGGGCGCCTACTTTAGCGAGGCTGGTGAACTGGCCGCCCTGTTGCGCCCCAAAATTGAGGGCGGCGTAGTGGTCAGTTGGGGCAATCACGACTACTGGGAAGGCATCGAGCTGGCAAAAAAATGGATGTCTCGGGCGGGTTGCCAGTTGCTAACCAACCAGAGCCTGGTATTGACTCCTAATCGTGAGCTGGCCCCCACAGGCCGAGGGCTGTGGATTTGCGGTCTGGACGACCTCTGGGAGGGAAAGCCCAAACTGGCCGAGACTCTGGCTCGCATCGGTCCCGATCAGCCCCGCCTGGTGCTGTCGCATAATCCAGACGTGGCCGAGGAACAACACGGACCGCGCGTCGACCTGATGGTGTCCGGTCACACCCACGGCGGTCAGGTGCGCATTCCTACTCTGGGTACGCCGATTCTCCCCAGCCGCTATGGGCAAAAATATGCCTCGGGTCTGGTCCAGGGGCCCGACTACAAAGTCTATGTGGCTCGGGGCGTTGGCAGCAGCGGACTACCTCTTCGATTTGGGGTCCCCCCCGAGGTTACCGTTTTCGAATTGCGCCGCGGCAGTCAGGTTACCCTGGGGCCCATCCGCCTGGTGTAGTGGCCGACTGCGGCACAGGGGGCTGGCACATGCCGGCGGAAAATGCGGCGTGTGGGGAAGAGTGGCCGCGGTGGAGAACAGGCTGCCCGTGTCGCAAGAGCAACAGGAAATGGATTGGAGTATCGAGCTCCACTGGGTGGAGCCAGAGCGGATCGATTTTGAGCTCGTCCCTCTCAGCCAACCCCTGCCCGAAAGTCCCAGCCTGCAAGTCTTTCGTCAGGCCGTGGCCCTGTGTGATGAGGGCGACTGGGAGCAAGGGGTCAGTGCTTACGAGGGGGTGCTGGGCCAGCTTTCTCCGCATGAGACGCTGCTGGCACAGCTGGCTTCCTGGGGCCGTTCCTCTGCCCTTCAGCAGCTGGGGCGTCACCAGGAAGCCTGGGACGGACTTGCCCTCTTGCTCAGTCCGGGCCGACGTTGGCAGACGCCCGTGTCGTTGATGCTCAACTGGTTGCAGACATCGATCCTTGTGGCCGCCCAAACCAAGCAAGGCCAGGCAGCCGCCACCTTGCTTCATCTCTGCTACGCCCTGTCGACCAGCTACCCCCAATTGGACCTCTCCCAACGCTTTGGCGAACTGCTGATCGAGGCCTACGAGGCGCTGGCCGGGGAGGATTTGGAAGCGGCCGTCGACTGGCTCGATGTTACCCGCCTGGAGTGGGAGAGTGACGATTGGGTATTGCCCTCGGTGCGGTTCCTGCTGGTGGATGGACTGGTCGAGTTGCTGGAGTTTGAGGGCGCTCTGGAAGAGGCCGAGGAGGTGGTGTCCTGGGCTGCTCGCCAGGGCGATGACGAATTGGTGGCGGAGTGGAGCGAGCGGGTCGAGGACCTGCGCGAACAGGCCCGCGACCCCTACAATCTGGCCCGCCGAGATGACCGCCGCGGCCTGGCCCGCTTGGGCAAGGTCAATCACTTGGGAAAAAGCGGCCGCAACGCCTTGATGGGAGCGGCTGTCACCAATAATTTGGATATGGCGGTCTGGCTGCTGGAGCGCAATGCGAATCCCAATCTGATGGGTAGCGATGGCTGGAATCCCGTCCTGCTGGCGGCCGATCACGACCACGTCGAGATGGTGTCGCTGCTGGCTCAATGGCGCGCCGACCTGGGGGCCACCAACGATCTGGATCAAAACTGTCTCCATGTGGCGGCCTGGCAGGACTACCAGGACACGGCTCGTCGGCTCATTGAATTGGGCATCGAAGTCGACTATTGCGACTCCTCCGGCAATACCGCCCTGCACCTGGCCGCCAGCGAGCCCGTTCCCGCCATGATCGAATTGCTGGCCAGCGTGCTCCCGGTCGACGTCCGCAACGATTGCACCGAGTCTACCCCACTGATGCTGGCGGCCGAGAGTGATCTTGTGGAGAATCTTGAAACACTCCTTCGTCTGGGTGCCGACCCCGAAGCCCGAGACCTGAGGGGTAAACGCGCCCTGGACTACGCAAAATTCAACGAAGCCGATGAAGCCGCCCGGTTTTTGCTGAATCTCAAAGGCAGGGGCAGGTCCTGAGGGTGGCAAAGCCACAGAGGGTGATCAAGTTCTTCAAGCTGAGCGGTGCTCTTGAAGCCCTTTCTTATCTGGTGCTTCTGCTGGTGGCGATGCCGCTCAAGTATATCTGGCATATGCCTCTCTACGTTCGCTGGGTGGGCAGCTTCCACGGGGCCTTCTTCGTCCTTTTTTGTATCGCCACAGGGCTGACGGCCCGCCAGCAAAGGTGGCCTCTGGCCACCTCCGGCCTGGCCCTTGTCAGCGCCTTTCTTCCCTTCGGGCCCATCCTCTTTGAACGCCGCTTTCTGCCCCAAGAACGTTAACATCTGTTGGCATGACGGCCTTGTCCTGGCCGATGGTCGGCGTGATGTGTGGGATAGCACACACTCTCCCACACCATCCAAGGCGGAAAGTCATTTGGCCAAAGCATCTCCGGTATCAGGGTTTAAACCTGCACGAAGCCCCCAGCTGCGTGCGCGCACCCGGCAGATTTTGCAGCAAACTGCCCAGCAGCGGCAAAGTCTACCACCGGAACTCCTCAACGATCAGACCAAACTTTCCGGCGAACTCGTCGGAGAAGTCGGCAAGGCCATGGAAGGCCAGGGCCACATCAGTAACTTCGAAGCCATGCTAGAGGAGCGCTCATCGAGAATTTCCTGGACAAAAAGGCCCAGGAAGCCGGCTCCGCAGAGGCGGCCGGCAAAAACGGTCACGGGAAGAAAACTCACGACTCGGAGTGGAAGCCACTCGTTCAAGACGACCCATGGCGCAAATTGGAGAAGTCACCATTAAGGAGAGGCCCGGCGAGAGGGACCCCAAGGCCAGGGTCAATCCCGTTGGCAAGGCCAAAGGCACCGCAGCCGGGACTTCTGTCGGGGGGGGTCAACCCGTCGGCAAGAAGCAAGATGTCTTTATGCCCTCGGCTGGAGTCACCCAAGCCGTCAAGGTCAGGGAAGCAGGCTCAATCAAGAACGGCCATCTGGCCTCGGGTAACATCGCCGTCCTCAAAGACAAAAAAAGGTAAGGATGGAGTGGACGAATACCAAAAGAAAGTCGAGAGTGACCAGCAGGTGAGCCATTTGAGCGAAGAACAAAAGCGCCAGTTGATTAACCCTACCGCTACTCACAAGCAAGCTTGATTCATTTCAGCAGGGGCCGGGCCGGGCTTGGCCAAGCACGACCCGTCATGCTGTATCAGTTTAAGGGGAGATTTCAACAGTTCGCAAACCGCTTTGCCGGTGCAGGAATGACGGCCAACTGGGCCACTTTTTGGGGTCTCGTGTGTGTGGGCCTGACGCTGGCCTGCTTTTATTGGGGGTCCCGCTTCACGCTGTTGTTGTGGCTCAACCCCCTGATTCTGCTGGTTCGCTTTATCATGAATGCCCTGGACGGGTTGCTGGCCCGCCGCCAAAACACCGCATCCAGCGCAGGTGAGGTGATGAATGAGCTGTCAGATGTGGTGGGCGATACCCTTAGCTATGGAATTCTCTACTTTCTCTTTCCCCAACACCAGTTGTTCGTGGTGATATTGCTGTTGAGTATCTGGTTTTGCGAGTATGTGGCCGTGCTGGGCAAAAGCCTGCCGGGTGGCCTCAGGCGTCAAGAGTCGCTGGGGGGAGCTAAGCCGGAACGGGCCGTCTGGCTGGGCCTGTTGTCACTGACCTGGGCCTGCAATGAAACCTTTGTGCGTGGCCAC
This sequence comes from bacterium, assembly GCA_018780265.1. Lineage (GTDB taxonomy): Bacteria > Vulcanimicrobiota > Xenobia > Xenobiales > JADMJV01 > JADMJV01. Next base: position 36,942 of record JADMJV010000147.1, on the reverse strand, counting down.
ATCGGCCAATTTTTGGGAGTGGTGACTGCCCTGGTGGTGCTCACCGGGCTCAAGCGAATCCACAAATCCTTACAGGTTGCCCGGGGGCAAGAATACGCCTCGTTGACTCAGTATGGTCAATAGACTGCTGCTTCCCCTGATCCTGCTCCCTCTGTGGGTCAAACTGGCTCACCACGTTTATGGCCTGGGCGGGGGTCCATCGGAGTCCAGAAGTCTGCTGCTGCTCTTTAGCGTGTGCATCGCTCTGCTCGCCTTTTTCACGGTTTTGATCTCGGGCATGCTCAAGCGCGGCCACAAGTCGGCCCCCGAATTGATGGCCCGCACCCTCACTTTCTGGTGGATGCTGGCTCTTTTCCTGATCAGTGTCACCACTCACCTGGCCGTTACCGTGGGAGTAATCGGAGTGTTTTCGGCCCTGGCCGTCTATGAGTATCTCTCCTTTGCTCGGGCTGCCCCCCATGTTTGTGTCGTTTCCTCACCCATGCTGGCCTTTTGCGTGGCTCTGGTGCCGGTCAATCTTGTGCTCCATTACCAGGGTCTGAGTCAGCTCAGTCTGGTGCTCATATCGTTGGTGGCGGTGCTGGTAATCCCCAGCCTGTTGGTATTGGAAAACAATACCGATTCGGCCCTCGTCCGTTACGGCTATGTGGTCTCCGGTCTGTTCTTCTTTGTCTTTTCCTTTGGATATGCTGCCGCCCTGGCCCGTCAGGCAACCCTGGTGCTGCTCTTCTGCTTCTTTCTCACCGAAATCCGGGACCTCGGCTCCTACTGGATGGGCAAGTTCTTTGCCCGGGCTCAGCAACGGTCGCCCGAGCAACGCTGGCTGACCCTCATCAACTACAAAATTGCCGCCAACGTCAGTCCCAATAAATCCTGGGGAGTGGGGCTGCTCTCCTGCCTTTTACTCATGGCTATCGCGCTCAGCCTGCGGCCTCTCTTGCCGGCCTTCAAGCAGGGCCTGGTGGGCCCCGAGTTTATGCTGGTCTGGGCTCTGCTCATCGGTATTCTGGGCTTGATGGGCGATCTGGTATTTTCCATGTTCAAGAGGCAGTTTGGTCTCAAAGACTCCGGCCATCTGCTGCCCGGCGCAACCGGCATCATCGACCGCATCGACAGCCTGGTGTTGACCCTGCCGGCCACCTACTTTTTGTTCTACTACACCTATTTCTAAAGTGAAGGACGCCACGTGGACATCGGACTCTATCAGGTAAAATACCCCTTTCGCAAACTGATTCGTTTTTTGGTACCCCTATTCAAGCACTCCAATCCCAACTGGATCAGTCTGGCCTTGCTGCCAGTGGGCCTGCTGATGGCATGGTGCTACTGGCAGGCGCTGGCACAGCACCAAAACGCATACTTGCTCTACGCTATCCTGTTGGGTTTTTTGCGAATGGTGGTGGCAACTCTCGACGGTCTGGTGGCGGTGACCTACTCCAAGTCCACGACCTTTGGCGACATTCTCAACCGAATCACCCCCGAACTCTGCGATCTGCTGCTCTATCCCACTATCTTGCTGGCCCTGCAGCGCTTTGACGGGCTGGCGCTGGGTGTGCTTACCATTTCCTGGGCCATCGGTTTTTTCGGTCTGCAAGGTGCAGCCAGTGGTTGTCCCGTGCAAAGCGTGGGGCCTTGTGGCCAGACCGACCGATTGGCCGCGCTGCTGGCCTTCTCCGGGTTGCAGTTTCTCAGTCTGCACTTTGACTGGGGGGTGGATTTCATGACTTTCTTTTTCTTGTGGATCCTGGTCGGCGGTAGTCTTACGGTGGTGCTGCGTCTGCAACGAACCCTGAAGGCGGCCCGAGAGAAGGATGCCAGTGCCGTTTGAAACCTATCGACAGGGATTGGAGGTTTTTGGCGACGGACTGTTTCTCAACTATGCCGCCACTGCGCCTCTCAGCCGCCATGTGATCGAGCACATGAAGGCCGAAACCCAGGCCATGGCCTCCCCCCTGGGGCAGCGCTTCTATCTGGCTCTCAATCAACTGGAGCAGGCCCGGCGGGCCTTCGCCGAACTGGTCCAAGTGCAGGCCAAAGAGATCGCCTTTACCGTCAATACCTCTTCAGCCATCAGCACCATCGCCCTGGCCCTGCCCTGGCAGGCGGGGGATCGAGTGCTCGTGCCCGCTAACGAGTTTCCCTCCAACTACTATCCCTGGCTCAACCTGCGCAGTCGGGGCGTACTGTGTGAAAAGTTCTACCCTCGGCCGGACGTTCCGCTGGTCGAAAGTTTGCAAAAGTTGGACCTCGCCGGAGTGCGACTGATCTCGGTCAGCGCGGTCAGTTATGAAACCGGTCGCCGCTATGAACTCCAGGAATTCGTCAATTTTTGTCGGTCGCGCGGGATCTACTCCTGCTTGGATTGCATCCAGGCTATCGGCGCCGTGCCCCTCAACCTGGCGGAGTTGGGCGTGGACTTCGCCTGCAGTGGGGCTCAGAAGTGGTTGATGGGACCGGTTGGGTGTGGGATGATTTATGCTCGCCAACAGCATCTGGAAAGTCTTCAGGTCCCCTATTTGGGCTGGACCAGCGTCAAATACCCGGAGAATTTTGACCTGGGTCCGCTCGAGTTCGCTCCCGAGATGACTCGCTTCGAACCCGGGTTGCCCAACTATCTTTCGGTGGTGGGCATGGCTGCTTCTTTAAAGCAGCTTCACGGTCTGGGTTGGATCAACATCTACGCGGCCATTCGACGCAACACTCTCTATCTTCAGGCGGGCCTTCGCGATCTGGGGTTGGAGTTGCTCACCAGATCTCGGGACGGCACGGCTGGCATCGTTTCCTTTCGGGTTCCCGAGGGCTTTGACCGCCGCCAGATCGAAAAGCTTTATCACGAACAAAATGTCAAGATCACGGCCCGCAATGACTATGTGCGCGTCTCTCCGCATTTTTTTAACCTGCCGGCCGAACTGGATCAATTTTTGCGGGCCACCCACAAGATTTTTCGCCGGGGCACGCCTGCCAGTGTTCGCCCCCTCAAGGAGATTCCCGAGGCTGTAACCCGGGGGGCGGCCACCCCGCGTATCCTGATCACCGGGGCCACCGGAAACTTAGGTTCCAGTCTGGCCAAGCAGTTGACCCAGAAGGGCTACCCTTTGCATCTGCTAGGATTTCACGCCGACAAGATGGCCGCTCTGGTTGACCAGTTAGGGCCCACTCCGGTTCCCTTACTGTGGGACCTGGTGGACTTTACCCAGGAGTTGCAAACCGCCGCTTTTCTCGACCAGCTGCAGAGCCGGGGCAAGGGCGCCTATTTGGGCCTCATCCACTGTGCCGGCCAGGAAGAAACAGCCCTCTTCGATGAGACCAGCAGCGACACGCTGCAGCATTTACTGCGCGTCAATCTGGAGGTCCCCACCCGGTTGATGCACCTCTTCTTGCGTGAACTCAAGTCGCCCGATGCACTGGGAATTTTGAACATCGTGTCCTCCACGGGTCGCTGCGGAACCCCGCTACTTTCGGTCTATTCGGCCACTCACGGGGCCCTGTGGGCGCTGGGCGAGTCGCTGGCCCGCGAGTGGCAGGACCGTGGCCTGTGTGTGACCACCTACGTGGCCCCGCCCATGCATTCACCGATGCAGAAGAGGATGGGTCGAGTCAGTCTGCGCTTCTTTAAAATGTCGGGCAGCTTCGACTACGAGGTCGTCGAGTGGGTGGCGGGAGAGGCTCTGCGCGCCTTTTTCAAGGGGCGGACCTTGAAGATCTCCAAACTCAGCAAGGCCAAACTCTTCCTCAACCAACTGCTTCCCGGAGTCATCGACCGCAAGGTGAAGAAGGTCTGGCGCCCTGACTAGGAGCGCCGCACCGTGACCTGTCGGTCCTCGGCCTGGACCTGTAGCTGGACCCCTCCAATGGCCACTGGCTGACTGCTCAGTTGGCTCCAGGTCTGCCAACTGGCCGCATCCCCCCACCAGTTCAGGCGGACCTTGCAGTTGTCTGGATAGTGTAGTTGAGCAGGTCGCTCCAGACCCACGGTAAGTCGTTCTGCACCTGAAAGCAAAAAGGCCTGAATCACGGCCAGCGGAGAGCCCAACTGACTGTGACTGGTGATCGAGCTCCAGGCCAGGCGGATATGCTGTCCATTGTCTGACTCGATGAAGAACCAGCCTTCCCAGAACCCTTGGAAATGTTGCTCGTTGCGCAGGCTGGCCGAAGTTCTTTGCAGTAGTCCGTCGGGCGTAGGCTTGAGGATCTGCACCTCGCGCCCGAAGGCGATGGCAACCGTGCCGTTGTCGTCCAAGGTCAGATCGGGTGGGTGGTCGGCCGGCGTATTTTCTTGGGGATGAACCTGCGTTTCCGTGAGCAAGGCGTCGCGGGCTATGTCCACCAGCCCAAGGCTCCAACCTTTGGGACCTCGCACCAACATGGCCGCTCTGCTACTGGCTGGCGAAATTCGAAGCAGCAATTGTCCGGGGGTATCGTGGGCAACTTTATAGCCCGGCCAACTGGTGAGTTTTTGTGAGGCCGGCCGGTAGTGCTGAGCGTGGGCCTCGGGATGGGAGTGACCGCTCAGCAAGCCCAAGAAGCCGCTTCGTCCGGGTTTCACTTCCTCCCATACCAGGTGGCCTCCGCAATCAGAGGCAACCATTCCACTCCGAAGCAGCCTGGATGACTCTGGAAAGGTTAGCAGTGTTTCCAAGCCGGCGGCGCTGTCGGCCCGCCACCGATAAATTCCCTGGCTGTCCCCCAGCAAGACCGTACCATCGTCGCAAATCTTGTACATGTCCAGTTGACGGCTCGAGACGAAGGTCACCAGCGGCTTTCCGGCCTGCAGTTCCCAGGTTTCAATTTGCGATCCCTTGGGGGAGCGCCTCAACGCCGTCGAGATCTGGCCGTTGCTGCTCAGTTCAAACTGGATCACCTCGGACCGTGATGGGGAGTTCAGCGAAAGACCTGCCAAGAAATAGGCTTGAAGCTCGTCCTGTTTCATCGGGCCGCCAGCTTGTTAGCCACATGGTTTGGTTTCACGTCTGTTTGTGCAGCCACCAGGCGTAGAAAATCATACAGGCGGACCCTCCCACCAGCAGAGCAAGGCACCAACCCTGCCCCACTACCTCAACCCAGTTTGCGGGTTGGCCTAATTGGCGGTAGAGTTTCGGTTCGCTTTCCAGGTACTCGATGGGTAGAGATTCTCCTCGCTCGTGGGGCTGGGCCAACACGTCGTTGTGTTCCACGAGCTGGCGACCGGGGGGGCGGTAGCTAAACTTGTGGCGGTAGCCCCCGCTGACTTCCTCGCACTGGGTCACGTTACCCAGCGCGCCAACCCAACGTTTGTTCTGCATAGGGAGGTCGCGCAGTTGGAAACGAACATACCCCAGCCCTACAAAAATTGCCACTATCAGGGCCCATCCTGATAACAGCCGCAAGGGTTTCTTTTCGAAGTTCATGGGCGCCAGTTGTCGAGCCCGCCTGCGGTGCCAGAGGTCGAGAATGGGCTAAAGCCTGATACACGCGAATGCGCGGGCCTGTTTCGGTGGGTCCTTTGGGATTTGGCAGCCTTCATCAGATTTTGAGCGTGGCGACGTCCAGTTGGACGGTTTCGTCGCCGCCGGTCAGCCACACCTGGCCGTCCTGAACCATACAGTGCAGTTTCATCTCGCGCTGGCACAGTGTGTTGAGGCGACTGGTGGGCACCCCCTGAATGTGGTAGATGATCAAATTGTCGCGGTCTGCCTTGGCGCCTATCCGGTTCCACCAACCCTGGGCGCTGCTGGCGTAGCTGTACACAATGACCTGTTTGGCACGCGCACACGCCTTTTGCAGTCGCTTCTCATCGGGCTCACCGATTTCAATCCAAACCTCGGGGTTGCCGGCGGTATCTCGCACCCACAGAGCCGGCTCCTCGCCTCCTTCGCCAAAACGCAAGAGGTCGTCGGCTTGCAAAGCAAAGGCCAGCACCCTCACCATCAAGCGCTCGTCTGTTTCTGACTGAGGTTGGGCGAGTGTCAGATTGTGGGTTCGGTAGTAGTTGCGCTCCATATCCGAAATATCGAGCTCAGCGGTGACGGTGGTAACTTTAGCGGCCATGGGCAGTTCTACCAAACCAGACGCCGATTCCCTCCTGCCCAGGCCGGCCAGGGCCTCCTCAGGAGGTTTCTTTGAGTATCTGGGCCTGAAGTTCGGGCCAAAACTGCTGCGCTGTCACTTTTTTTCCGTCGATGCGGACGATGGGAAGATTTGTTTGCGATTTTTGGGCCTCATCCCGTTCGCAGTCGTGGCCTCTTCCGTCCAGCTCCAGGGCCAGCCAGCAGCGACCTCTCTGTTGAACTATCAGCATCAGGGCGTCCACGATATAGATCCGGTCTTGAGGGCGAAGGCGGACCTGTGGAAACAGAAACAGTTCCAGTCCATCTCGACACAGATGCAGACACGGCATCAGACGCGCCCCCGCCGAGCCATTGAATGCATCCAGGATGGGATGCTGGTAAAAGCCCAGCCGGTACGGAGATGCAAAGCGTGGTCTGGCCCCCAGTGTCACCAGGAGCAACCAGGCAAGTACTTCCAGCAGCGAATCGCAGCGCGTGGACGACTCAAACTGTTCGGGGAGTTGGCTATTGGGAAGCCGGTTCAGTAACTCCCGGTAGCGATGCCGGCCCCGACTCCATACCTCGCGATTGTCAGGTGAGCGCGGCCAGGCTTCCAGTCGCCCTACCCGCCGGTATTCGCTGGCCGGCAGGTCGTCGGTGCGGGAAAGCAGGTCGGGCGCTTTGGAAAAGATGATCTGAAGCTGGTCGCGCAGCCTGGCGCTTGGGAACCGGCGGCCAGTCTCCCAGTCCCCGACGCTCTGTCGCGAGACGCCCAATTGATGCGCCAGTTGCATTTGCGATAGTCCCAGTCTTGTCCGGTAGTAGCGTATACGGTTCATGGGGCCATCATATCTGGTCTCCGTTTCCGCCCTGTTAAGGAAGTAATACCAAAGTTATTTGTTGCCCACCAATTACTTTGGTAACATCCATGCTGCCGCATTTTCCGCCGGCATGTGCCAGCCCCCGGTGCAGTCGGGCCATGCCGCATTTTCCGCCGGCATGTGCCAGCCCCCGGTGCCGCAG
>JADMJV010000147.1:0-29796 GCA_018780265.1 bacterium | reverse complement strand
ATGTGCCAGCCCCCGGTGCCGCAGTCGGGCCATGCCGCATTTTCCGCCGGCATGTCCCAGTCGCGCGGCCTAAGGGGCGTATACCGGCTTGGACATCCTGTCGGCCCAACGCCGGGCCAGTCGGCTTTCCAGTCGCCGTCCCTGGCCCACCCGTTGGTAGTCAAATTTGCCATCCCAACTCAGGTAGTCGAATGGCGGCGGCTTCATGGATCGGGTCGCCTCCTCGAGTCGCCGGGGGTAGTGGCCGGCGCCGTTTCGATAGATTTCCAGGGCCAACAGTGCTCGCAAAGCCTCGATTTCACTGAAATGCGTTCGGTAAGCTATTTCCCATTCGTCCAATTGGCTGGCCAGGCGTGACGCGTTTGCAGGGACGGTCGGCAGGTTCCAATGGTCGTCTACCTCCACCTCGTGTCGGCGCTTCAAGTAGAGCTTCACAAACAAATATCGCGTGTATTCTTGGTAGCGCTGGTCGACCCAATGGCTGGGACTGGAGCTCAGTGGGCCGGCGCAGGGGCGACTGGCCTCTGCAAAAGAGTCGTCAAGTTGGTTCAGTAGCCTGTTTTTGCTGGTGGGTTGGAGGTCCAGGGCCTTCAAAATGCGCTGGCACGTAGGGGACGGCATGGGGTGGTGGGTCAGAAATCGGGTCAGCCCGCCCACCGCCGCTTCCACGTTTTCGCAAGACAAAGCCCGTACGTAGTCGTCTATGGCCGCCTTAAGTTTACTGCCACGCTGGGCGGTCATGGCGCTCCGGGCCAACTGCCCTCCGATGTCTCCCGGGTAGCCTACGCGGCCCCGGTCTATTTGAGGGCGAATTCGTTGGAGCAGCTCTTTGCTTGCCCCGCCATCGCCCCCTGGCCCAAGCATGGAGTCCAGTAGGGCCCAATCTGCGGGGGGAAGGAGGACATCCACGAGGGCCGTCCGATTTCTCCGGCGTCGCTCACTTTGCTGCAGTATCTGACTTACCAGCGGAGGGTCGGCCGAAATTCGTGTGGCCCACCAGAAGTAGCCCACCAATCCGGCCATCATCAGCAAGGGCAGAACTGGCCACAGTTGCAGGCGCCAGCGCAGTAAACTGGCTCGTCCGGGGGACGGCGGTCGTCGTTGGGGCCAGGCCAGCAGTAGCCCGGTCAATAATCCGGCCGCGATGAGGTTGGAACCCCAACTTTCGATTCCATAGAAAAACGGCGTGTTGGTGAGCCGATAACACCAGGCCGCTGCCGCTGCAGAGCCCAGAGCCGCACCTAGCGGCCAACGCCAGGACCCACCCTGAGCCAATTCTGTCAGCGCCGCCACGGGGAGGCGCCAGAGCACCAACCACAGCCACAAGGAGACCAGTCCCATCCAGAGTTCGGGTGTCTCGCCCAGCACCAGTTCCAGGCTACCCCGGAGCGAGTCGTTGGCTGCGCGGCCGCGCTCGACCATCGTCAGCAACCAGGTCGAATACACAGGTTGCCAGGATAGTGAGGCAGCAACGTTGCCCAAGCGAAGCTCAGCTCGGCGCGGAGCTGAAAACAGGCTCGTCCGGCTACGGCCGTCGCCAGAGCGGCCACCAGCAGGGGGTGCTGGAGGGCTAACAAAACGGGTGCCGCCAGCATCAACCCCCGGTGCAAGGTTTTTGCGTCGGCCATAGCGGCCACCACCGTGGCCAGGGTGAGCAGGCTCAGGGCTGGACCGATAAAAAGCGCCTCCAGTCGAATTTGGCCCGTGTTGAAGAGAGCCGCGGAGGGCAAAAACCACAGCAAGCCCAGGGTCCGGCCCAGAGGTCGCAGCGAGTGGTCCAGCCAGGGCCGCAGACTGTGCGACTCGGGGACCCGCGTGCAGCCATCGTCAGCGCTAACGCCCACAGCCCGCCGCTGGGCCAGAAGAAATGAGGCCAGCGTGCAATGCACAGGCAGTCCAGCCCCATCAGCAGGCTGGGCAACGACTTACTTAAACCCAGATAGCGCCACCCCACGGAGGTAGAGATTCCCTCTGGAGAGGAGAGTTCCCGGCCGCGATGCAACTGGGACGTGGCGCTCAGATTCGTTAGCCGCGCAACTTTTTTGGTTCCACCTGGAGGGTCTCGGTCCCGGCTGTCCACCACAGCGAACCCTCCTGAATCATGCAGTGGAGTTGCATATTACGCTCGGCCAGCTTGGCCAGTGTACTGGCGTTGGGGATTTGAAAGACGGTCAGGTTTTTGGCCCGTTTCAGTTTGGTCGCCACTTGACTCCACCAGATGTCGCTGCTGCTGGCATAGCTATAGACCACCACCTGGGCGGCCCGGCCGCAGGCTTTTAGCAGGCGCCGTTCGTCGGGCTGACCCACTTCGATCCAGAGCTCGATCTGGCCAGTCAAATCCTTCTGCCACAGGTCCGGTTCATCCACATTGGCCAGCCCTTCGTTAAAAGTGAGGCGCTCGTGGGCGTGGCAGACAAAGGCAAGCAGGCGCACCATCATGCGTTCATCGGTTTCGGAGGAATGGCGGGCCAACCTCAAGGAGTGAGTCTGATAGTAGGTACGCTCGAGGTCCGCAATGTCGAGTTCGGCCTTAAAGATGGTAGATTTTAGAGCCACAGTAGCCGACTTAGTTCTGGCGACCGCAGGTCCTGCAGTAACTTGAAGCAGGCTACCGATGGGTTCGGCACAACGGTCAGGGGCGGCAGGATACCCCTGGTCCAATGAGAACTTGGCCGCATGTCACAACACGAACGACCCACCGGCATCTTCTCCGACATTCACGCCGAGGAGGGGCAAGTGAGGGCGACCCTTCTTCACGACCCCACCGTTGAAGGCCTGGATATGGCCATTTACATGGACGGCTCGGGCAGTATGAGCGAGGAATACGAGTACAAAAAGGACTACCAGTTTGACAAGAAGGGCGGCTTGTGGCGCTGGCTCACGGGTAAGCACGTTCAAGTGCTACCCAATCAGGTCGAGCCTCAGGTCCACTGGATGTTGGAATACCTGGCCACCAAAGATCGCAACGGTCTGCTGCGGGTGGCCTACTGGGCTTGCGGCAACGGCGGCGAGATCGAGGTGGTGGGAGAACTCAAGGGCATCGACGTCAAGACCTACAAGTTCCCCGGCCCCGAGCGTATGGGCGAGAAGACTTTGCTGCAGCCGGCGATCCAGGATTACATCACCTATCTTGAGACCCAGGTGGCCGAGGGCGCCAAACAGGGCTGTGCCGTCTTCATCACCGATGGGGTGCTCAGCGACGCGGACGCTGTCAAAAGTTACAGCCGTCAAATCGCCGCGCAGATCACCTCGGGCGCCCTGCCGCGCACCAACTTTGTGCTGGTGGGGGTGGGCGACGAGGTCGACGAGGAGCAACTGGAGGACATCTGCCATCAAGAGTACCCCGGTATCGGCCACCTGTGGTGCCACCGCATCGCTGAAGAGATTACTGAAGTCGCTCAACTGGTGGCCGTACTGGTGGACGAGACCATGACCGTGGCCGCCGGTGGAACCGTCTACGACGACGAGGGAAAAGTGATCAAGGTCTACGAGGCGCGTCTGCCGGCCGTGCTAGAATTTGCGGTGCCAGAGGGCTGCCAGAGCTTCACCCTGGAAGTCAGTGGCCAGCGCTACACCCAGATCATCCCTGATGAGCACCACGGCGACGACGAGCACTAACACCAGCCAGGGCTTCGCTACCCTGCCCCCGGCCTTGCGCAATTCCGCCTTGCAGCGGTTGGCCTTCGTCGGCACGATGCTATTAGCCGCCCTGGTGCTCAGTGAAATCGTGCACTGGCTGCAGGTTCTGGTCAACGGGACGCCCCCGCTGTGGGCCAATTGCTGGACGCGCATGGCCATGCTGGCCTTGACCTGGATGGCGCGGACCCGTATGCGTGACGAGCGTTTGCCCCCAGAACGACGGCTCCTGGTGGCTCGGGCCTGGATTGTGCTGAGTTGCCTGGGGGTGGTTTACCTGGAATATCGGGCCTTGCCCGCAGGGGCCGCTTTGGCCGCGGCCGGCATCTCGCGGGGGTGCTTGCCGGTGATGCTGGCTCCCGTTCTCATTCCTGATTCCCTCCGGCGTAGCCTTCGCTTTTCGGCTTTGCTGCTGCTCACTTTTCCGGCCGGATATTTTTTGTCCCGATTGACGGGCGGGGCTCCTCAAAGTTCAACCGAAATCTGGGTGCGTATCACCAATGATCTGATTGTCATGGGAGCGGCCTGGACTACGGCGGCCACCGTCCACCAACTGCGCGAGGCAGTCTCGGAAAAGTTTGGCAGTTACCGACTGGTGCGCAAATTGGGCGAAGGCGGCTTTGGCGAGGTGTGGGAGGCGCGTCACAAACTGTTACAGCGCCCGGCCGCCCTCAAATTGATTTCCCCTTCGCTGCACAATGACATTCATTTGCAGCGCTTTCTGCGTGAGGCCGAGACACTTAGCGGTCTGCAGTGTCCCCACACGGTGCGACTCTTTGACTATGGGCGCAGCGAAGATGGCACCTTTTACCTGGCCATGGAGTTGCTGCAAGGATTGGACCTGGACCTTCTGGTGAAGACGTATGGCCCTCAACCTCCCGAGCGAGTGGCATCGCTGTTGGCTCAGGTGTGCCTGTCCCTGCAAGAAGCCCATGGGCAGGGCTTGATCCATCGCGACATCAAGCCGGCCAACTTGTTTGTCTGTCATGTTGGTCTGCAGGCCGACTTCATCAAGGTGCTCGACTTCGGGCTGGTCAAGAATCCCTCTAAGGGGGACCTTACGCAGTCCGATCAGGTGCTGGGGACCCCCGACTACATGGCTCCTGAATCCATCATGGGCCAGCCTGCGGACGGTCGAACCGATCTTTATTCTCTTGGGGGAGTGGGTTACTGGCTGCTCACGGGCACGCCCCTTTTTCAAAGGGAGCAACCCATGCAGGTGCTGATGGATCACCTGAACAGTCCTCCCCCTCCCCTGAACGTGGCCCATCCGGTGGCCGAGCAAATCATGGCCTGTCTGGCCAAAGACCCGGCCCAGCGACCTCTCAGTGCGGCCGTCCTGTATGCAGAATTGTCACGACAGCCACAGTGGGATAATCAACAGTCCAGCCAGTGGTGGGCCAACCACAAACCTATGGCCAAATAGATTGAGGCTCGACAAAAAGAAGGATATCTCGTAGCTTTCAGCATATCGAGCCGCCCTGATTAAAGTTGAGCGGGTTGGGGTAACAGCGACCCGGGCGTCTATTCGCCTATGAAGGAGTATTGGTAAGACTATGGCTGGTGAGTTCAAGATTTCAGACTACAAGAAGGTTCGGAACATCGGTATTTCGGCCCACATCGACTCGGGCAAGACCACTTTGTCCGAGCGAATCCTCTTCTATACTGGAAAGATCCACAAGATTGAAGAAGTAAAGGGCAAGTCCGGCGTCGGCGCCACCATGGACTCGATGGATCTTGAGCGCGAAAAGGGCATCACCATCCAGTCGGCTGCCACCTATTGTATCTGGGGCGACTACAATATCAACCTCATCGATACACCCGGACACGTCGACTTTACCATTGAGGTTGAGCGCGCCCTGCGCGTCCTCGACGGCGCCATTCTGGTGCTGTGCGCGGTGGCCGGGGTGCAATCTCAGTCCATCACGGTGGATCGTCAGATGAAGCGCTACGGTGTTCCTCGCTTCGCGTTCATCAATAAGATGGATCGGGCCGGCGCCAACCCGTTCCGCGTCGTTCAGATGTTGCGCGAAAAGCTCAATCACAACGCCCACCTCGTGACCTATCCCATCGGTGCTGAAGACCAGTTCAAAGGTATCGTTGATTTGCTGACGATGAAGGCCATGTATTTCGACGGAGACAACGGCGAGAATGTGCGCATCGAAGCCTGTCCCGAAGACCTTGTGGAGTCCTGCGAAGCCGCTCGGAGCGACCTGGTAGCGGCGTTGGCCGAGTTTGACGATGACCTGGCCACCAAGTATCTGGAGGGCGCCGAAGTCACCTCTGATGAGTTGAAGCCCGTACTGCGCAAGGCAACACTTTCGCTCAAGTTTACTGGCGTTTTCGTGGGCTCGGCCTTCAAAAACAAGGGCGTTCAGCACCTGCTCGACGGCGTTTGCGACTACCTGCCCTCGCCCGACGAGAAAGTCAACATCGCTCTCGACCAGGCCAACAGTGAGGCCAAGATCGAGTTGCAGGTCGACCCCAAGGCTCCCTTCGTGGGCCTGGCCTTCAAGTTGGAGGACGGCCGCTATGGTCAGTTGACCTATATTCGCGTCTATCAAGGCAGCGTTTCCAAGGGCGACTTTGTGGTCAACATCAATACCCAAAAGCGTATCAAAATCCCGCGCATCGTGCGTATGCACGCCGCCGAGATGCACGACGTGGAGTCGGCCGTCGCCGGTGACATCGTGGCTCTCTTCGGTGTGGAATGTTCCTCAGGTGATACCTTCACCAACGGCGACATCCAGTACACCATGACCTCGATGCATGTGCCCGCGGCGGTGATGTCGCTGGCCGTGAGCCCCAAGCTGCGCGACAGCACCGCTAACTTCTCCAAGGCTCTCAATCGCTTCTCCAAAGAGGACCCCACCTTCCGCGTCTGGCGCGATGAGGAATCCAACGAGACGCTAATCGCCGGTATGGGCGAGTTGCATCTGGAGATCTACATCGAGCGTATGAAGCGGGAGTACGCATGCGATGTGAACGTGGGCAAACCGCAGGTGGCCTACCGCGAAACCATCACCAAGTCGGCCTCGCTTAACTACGTGCATAAGAAGCAGACGGGCGGTTCTGGCCAGTACGCCAAAATCGGCGGTACCATGGAACCGTTGCCGGCAGATGCCGTTGAGACCTACGAATTTGTGGACGACATTGTTGGCGGCGTGATTCCTCGTGAATACATCCCGGCTTGCGATAAGGGCTTCCGTGAGCAGTTGACCAAAGGTCAGTTGATCGGGGCTCCTGTGGTGGGCGTGCGCTGTACCATCAATGACGGCGCTTACCACCCGGTGGACTCGTCAGAAATGGCCTTCCGCATCTGTGCTATGTCGGCCATCCGCGAAAACTACAACTCGGCCGGACCCATTATTCTCGAGCCGATCATGAAGGTCGAGGTGGCCGCCCCCGAGGAATTCCAGGGCAGCGTTACCGGCGGTCTCAACCAGCGCCGCGGCGTAATCCTCAACTCCGAGACCAACGACGGCTACGTCACGGCTCAGGCCAACGTGCCGTTCTCGGAGATGTTCGGCTACTCCACGGCTTTGCGTTCGGCTACTCAAGGGAAGGGCGAATTCTCGATGGAGTTCGCCAAATACGAGCCAGTGCCCAAGAGCGCTCAAGAAGAGATGGTTCGTCTCTTCCAAGAAAAGAAGCGCGCCGAAGCCAAGAAGTAGGTGAGCGCAGGCCGCTCCGCAAGGGGCGGCCATGCAAATTTTCCCAAAAACGGTTAATGCCACGGTCCGTTGAACCGTGGCATTAACTCTATATATGTAGCTGTGAGAGATATGAACCTACGTAGACCGCTCTTATTGCTCCCCAAACCGGACTGCGCGCGTCACCTGCTGATCTCGCCCAGCGCTCGGTTTTTACTAACTTTTTCGCCGCCCGCGAGCGGCTTGTAACATCAAGTTAACATTCTTGTTACAATTCGTCAACCCTGATGAGATTATCAAAATCTCACAATTCCCTCAGCTCAGCAATGGACTGCCTTCCAAGGCTTTGCGCAGCCCTTCCTGGCTGGGTGTGGCTAACAGGTCGCCAAATTCTTTGGCCGACACAGTATTCACCGTGGTTGGCTTGCCTCGCCAGCGCTGGGCGCTGCCGACTTTGAGTTTGGTGGGGTGGATGTGCCAGCCTTTCAAGCTCAACTGGTCTTTCCACGAGCTTCCCCCTGGCAGGGCGCGATAACTCAATTCGGTCAGCACCAGTTCGGCCCTGCCTGGAGCCAGTTGCTCGGCCAGGTCGCTCAGTCCCTGACAGCGCTCCAGTAGAAGAGCGTGGGCGGTGCCCCGGATAAGACTGTTGACTCCGCAGTTATTGCGAAAGACCAGTTGGGCCTTGCCGCCTTGATGACCTACCAGATAATCTTCGCCGGCCAGCATGGAGATGCGCGCCTCTTGCAGCAAGGGTTGTGCGTCTTGCAGGTGGACCACCCGCCCGTCGTGCTCGTTGGGGGGCGAGAATACCCCTTTGACGGTACCCCACAGGCCAGTTTTGGAGACGGCCGCCGGTTCCTTGCCGTCGAGTAGGGCCTCTACCAGAGTTTCCAACTGCTGCCGGTTCACGCTCTCAAAGCGCATTGCGTTGATTTGTTGCAGATTACACAGCAACAGAGCCCCGCCCAAAATCCCGAGCGGGGCCAGGGTGGCGTCCAGGCCCAATTTGGAGCAGCCAAATTGGACGGCAATGCCCAGCGGGGTGCCCAGCAAGCCGGCAAAGCGGTCCTGGTTGCCGTTGATGGCCCCCACGGTGCCGCGTGCGTGCTCGACCACAAGGTGATTGGCCACATGGGTCCCGGCGCTGCCCCCCAGGTTGCCCGAAAAAGCTCCGCTTACATTGAGGGCCAGACTGAGGGGAAGGTTGTGGGCCGGCAAAAATGCCGCGCCAGCGAACTGACCAAAGGAGTTGGCCGTAGACCACAAGCCGGCGTAGAGTGCCACTCGCTTGGGGTCTACGTCGCCCATGCGGGCCACCGTCATGGACGCCGCCGTGTTGGCGGCCAGTCCTACATACGAATTCCAGGCTCCAGCCATGGCGATGCCGGCTCCGTTGGGGAAGGAGGCTTGCTGGGACTTGAACAGCGTCGAAGCTCCGCAGTAACCCAGCGCGCCACCAATAACGCCCCCCGCAACCTGCCAGGCTCGCAGCGAAAAATACTCGGGTGCGCAGGTCTCTTCCAGGTTGGGCGGGACAAAGACCTGGCTGGCCTTTTGCAGCAGCGAACTGGGCGGGCGTGGGGCAGCGAATTGCTTCAATTTCTCCAGGTCGGTCTTAGGGGTGAGGGTGACTGTCACCTGATCGCCCGCCTGGCTGTAGCACGCGATCTCGCCTTCGCGGACTTTGCTGTCCAGTTCTTGCAGCGAAGCTCCGGGCGGGATGGTGAACACGAGCTGACCGCTGGGAGGCAGCTTTTGGGGTGGCGTTGGGGGCGCGACGGAGATTTTCACATGCTGGTTATAAGCTCATTCAAATGTCAGGACCATAGCCAAAAGGTTGCCGAATGGTCAGTCAGGGGCCTGACACTCTAGCAACAGCGCACTCTCTGGCTGGGGTCGACGAGATTGCAGGCACAGGTTTGTTGGGCACCGCGGTCCAGAGTAATTCGGTCACCCCAACCGAGTAGCCGGTTCCAAATCCCACCAGCAGCACTCGCTGGCCGTGGCACAATCTGCCGTTTCGGGCGGCATCGGCAAGCATCAACGGGATGGAGGCGCTGGAGGTATTGCCCAGTTGGCCAATGTTGGAGAGAATGCGATCTTGGGGCGCTTTCAGCCTGGAGGTAACCGCATCCACGATGCGCTGATTGGCCTGATGAAAAGCGATGGCGTGGTAGTCCAGCAGATTACGCCCGCGCCGCTCCAGTTCAAGGGTGATTCGGCGGGGCAGGTCGGTGACCATGTCCTTAAACACTTGACGACCATCCATGCGCACGCGCAAGCTGGAATGTGGGTCGGCCTGCAGGCTCAATTGCGCTCCATCCACGTGGAAACGAAAGGTCGGGCCTGGCTCGGGCTCAATAGCCAGCAGTTTGCCCTTCGAGCCCATGGTCGACCAGGCGACCTCACCCACTCCATCCAGCGGCCCGTTGACAAACACGGTGGCGGCGGCCGCATCGCCAAAGATCACCGATGTCTGGCGATCGGTGGCGTCAATGGTTCGAGTCATAGCCTCGGTAGTGACCAGCAGGCCTGCGCTTCCAGCGGGGGCCGCCCGCAACAGGCAACGCACCAGATGAACTCCTCCCAAGTATCCATTGCATCCAATAGGGGTATCAAAGGCCACCAGGTCGTTGGAGAATCCCAGGTCGGCCTGAAGCAGGGCGGCTTGGGCCGGAATGGACCAGGGGGGCGTGACCGAACTGACCACCACCACTCGGTATCGGTCAGGGTCGATGGCGGCCGCTGCGCAAGCCTGACGAGCAGCCACCAGGCCCATGTCGTAAGCGTTGAGGCGATGATCCAAAAACCTGCGACTGGATACGCCTACCCGCTCGCGGGAAAATTCCACATCGGGAACAGCAAAATCAAGAGCATTTTCCTCACGGAATTGCACCACAGCACTGGCCAGCTGTTGGTTGCTGACTTGCAATCCGGGTAGATCGCGCCCCGGCAGCGCTTCCCCGATACTCAGCAACTGCAAATTCAATACCCCTCCCTATTTCGCACGAAGGCGTATTGACCTGCAAAATTTCTCAAGCTCTGGCAAGTTGGTTTTGTAGAGCCCAGGGAGTGACCTTGTCGGAGCAGAATATTCCCCGTCGTGATCGTGCAACAAGTCCGGCTGGCGAGGTTCCAGTCACTGGGCGTCTCCCGGCAACGAGCGTGGAGGCTCTTCGGTAAGCGACAATGAGCGCAATCTCTACGGCCGGGACTGGTTCAAGATGTTGAGTACTCGAGGGCAGGAGTTTCTGGAGGCTCTTCAGTTGGGGTGCACCGATCGGGGAGGCTATCAGCAGGGTCGGGTGGTGGATCTGCGCCAGGCGTCGCACAAGACTCTCTACCTGATCGGCGACGTCCATGCCAAGGCTGGCCGCATTGCGGACATCTTCAAGCATGCTGACCTCTACCCTCAGTTGCAAGGGGAGCAGGCGGTGGTGGTTTTTCTGGGCGATCTTTTTCATCGCGAGGATGATGCCAGAGCCGGTGAGATGGAAAGCTCCATCGAGACTCTTGGCATTGTGATGGACTTGAAAATTCGCTTCCCGCAATCGATCTATATGCTGTTGGGCAATCACGAATTCACTCGCAGTGAAACCTGCAAGCGGGGGTATTTTCAAGGGTATCTCTTTCGCCTGGCACTGGAGTCTCAAGGTCTGGACCTCTGTTACGACCGCTTTGTGGAGGTCAGTCCGCTGGTGGTCATTCACCCGCAGTGTGTGGGGGTTCATGCCGCCCCGGCCATCAGCGTCCAAAGTTTGGATGAGCTCAAGATTCTCGATGTGGCCGATGTCCACCCATTCGAGTTGCCTCGGGCTGTGATGGAATTGACCTACTACCGTCACGTCAATTGGAGTCCCTGTGGGGGCAAGGTCTACAATGACTACCATGTAGAAGATTTTCTCAACCTGTGTGGCGTGCCTCAAGGTTCTCTGATCACGGGACACACTCCCATTTGTCGCGACACCTGCTGGCATTGGCAGATGGGCCCCCGCAACAGCGTGATTTTTGCGGCAGGCCGTGAGGTCGGCTATCTGCGAGCAGATGCACTGGGCTTTCGATTTATCAGGGTAGGCCGCAGTCTGGTCACCGATGACGATACTCTGGTCGTAGATCGCACTCCGCTGAACTGGGAATTGCCGTCCGGTGTTAGCCTGGAACAGGAGGGAGGTCACACCAGGGTCCGCATTGACGACCCATCGGCGCCAGTGGACCTGCTGCCGGATGTTTGCTATCGATTGGACTACACCCGTGCGCCCATCAGGATTGGACTGCCGGGATGCGATGATTTATGGTTGCGTCACTATCGCCATCTCTCAGCTTCCTCTCAGGACTACTATGCCCACGGGTATTATCTGGCCGGCAATGAAATGCGCCAGGAGATTCTCAAGCTCAAACGGGATCAAGCCATCATTTTGGGGGGCACGGGCCTGTGTCACAATGTGCGTTTTGCCTGGGGTCCTGACGAATTGATGATATTGCGCCAGGGCGAAGACGGGCAGTTCGAGTTCCGGGCTCTGGTCGAGGGCGTTCAAGTATCCTAGATCATCAGGGTCATTCGGCCTATTGAGCCGGGCCACTCAGTTTGGTATGAATTAACCATGAGTAAACGATGGCAAGCCTGGAGGGCTCAACTCTTCAGCAGATTCACAGGCCACCACGGCGATCCCACCCCCGAGAAGCGCCAATGCGGGCCCCGTTTGGCCTTGGGCGTGCAGGTTGTCTGTCGGGTGGGGCGTCGTCAGTTCCCTGCCGAACTGCTCGATATTAGCGAAAGCGGCCTGCGTCTTCGGCTCTCCGAGGCCTTGACGAAAGATGACACTGTTTTTGTAACCTCGGATTCTATGCGCCAGCAGGTCAATTGCCGAGTCGCCTGGTGTCACGGGAAAGAGCCAGACATCGAGGTGGGCGTTGAATTCAACGCCAGCGATGAGAACTCATACCACGAATGGATGCGCCAGGCCAGTCTGCATTAGGCTGCGGTTCCGTTGAGAAATCGGGAGATCCAGTAAAAGGTGGTGCGGTGATTTGGCACGGCCAGATGACGGCCGTGCACTTCAATGGCCGGGCCGGGACCGCAGCCGCTGACCGCTGGCACACTTCCGTCGCCGCCACCGGCCGCGTCGTAGGGAATCCCGAAGAGAGCGAAGCGGGAGAATTCAAAGGCCAGGTCCACTCGACCTACAGTGGCGTGGGCGGCCGAGTAAATTGTGACAAAGACCGTCCCGGGCATGTCGCTGCCCAGGCGCTCTTTAAACTCCATGGCTCGCTGGACTTGAGCCTGGAGCGGCTCGGGAAAAGCGGAACAGGCTTCGTTGAGATAGACATCCTGCCACGACTCGAGTGGCCTGGGCAGTTGGCCTAAGGTTCGACGTATCCCCACGGGGCACAATCCGCGCTGAAATCCGATGCGATCCGGTAGCATCTCAAACAGACTGTCCATCTTTTGAAAGCACTCGCTCAGGGCAGTTGTGTTTCCAAACAGTGGATTTCCTTCGGGGGCCAATCGGTCGATGATTCGGTTGAGCAGCATATTGTCGACCACCTGAACGCCATGGGCTGGATGCAGATTAAAATAGCCCTTGCCAGCCCCAAAGAAGGGGCAGGCCAGGTAGATCACTCGGGCCAATGGGGCGTTAAAGATCAGCCCGGCGGCACGGGTCGCCAGGCCGCCCATAGAGTGACAGATCACGTCGCACATTTGATCCTGCCCGGCTCTCCAGGGGTAGTTGGCCACCACTTGGTGAAGAAATCCGGCCAGTCGCCGCCCGCTGTTCAAATTGGAGTCGGTCCAGCGATAGGGGAAAAGAAAGAAGTCCCGCCCCGGCGTGTAGGCCATTTCTTGGTGGAGAAAGTGTAGCAGTGGTTCGTACTGACCAATTATCAGGCCGGTGGGTAAGAGCCCGGGCTGATTGACCTCGGCAACCCCGTGCAAATGCCAGTCGCCACTGGCGGTGTTAAAATGAAATGGAGGCCAGATTTGCTGGCCCAGGTAGCTCGTGCCGTCCTCGCTGTCGATCTTGTGAAGCCCGTTGGCAGCAAATCCACCCACCAAAATTAAGGGTCGTTGAATTGCAGGCGGAGGATAGCGCCGAACCTCGTTCGAGTCGGCGGCGGGAGGGGGTGCCCAGCCATCCAGTTCGCTGGCCAGCCAGGGTCGCGCCTGAATTGTCCAGGGTCCAATCCGTTCGGACAAATTTTCACCCAGCGAATCGTAGTCAAATTGGATCTCGCTGCTCAATGTTGGAGTCACAACCAGCCCTATTCCCCTGGGAACAGCGGAACTCATCCCGACCACTTCAATGGGTGGCTCTGTCAGGCCGATTTGGTCAGTAAGTAGTCGCTGTAAGAACCCGTAAACACCCGGGGTTGGGGAGTCCCTTCAAATGCCAGCAGCGTATCCACGGTGCGATCCAGGAAGTAGCGGTCGTGGCTGGAGACCACCAAACTGCCGCCAAAGCTGTCCAGATAGTCTTCCAAACAAGACAACGTGGGTATATCCAGGTCGTTGGTGGGTTCGTCGAGGAAGAGCACGTTGGGGTTGCTGATCAAGATTTGCAGCAAATAGAGGCGACGTTTTTCACCGCCGGACAGTTTGCTCACCAGCGTGTGCTGAAGCCGTCCCGAGAAGAGAAAGCGTTCCAACATCTGGGAGGCCGTGATCACCTTGCCGTTGTTGAGCGGAATGCTCTCGGCCACGTCGCGCAACGAATCCAGTACTTTGAGGCCGGGGTCCAGGGTGCGCGTCTCCTGATCCAGGTAGCCCAGACGCACCGTGGTGCCGCGTTCGAGTTTGCCGTGGTCAGGCTCTAGTCGTTGACTCATAATGTCCATCAGGGTGGTTTTGCCGCAGCCGTTGCGCCCGATCAGACCCACCCTGGCGCCAGGCTCGAGGATAAAGTCCAGGTCACGCAGCACGGTATGCCCCCCGTAATGTTTGCCAATGCCCTCCAGTTCGAAGATCTTGGTGCCCATTCGCATGGTGGCGAACTGAAATTCCAGTTTCTGCTCAACTTGCTTGGCCTCGGGCCGCAGTGCTTCGGCTCGTTCAATGCGAGCCTTGGATTTGGTGGCCCGCGCTTTGGGGCCCCGGCGCAGCCACTCCAGTTCGCGACGCCAGATATTGGCGCGCTTCACGGCGGCGGCCTCGGCCTGGGCGCTCAGTTCTGCTTTCTTTTCCAGATAGGCGGCGTAGTTGCCCAGGTAGCTGGTCACATGGCCCTGGTCGATCTCCAGGGTGCGGTTGGTGATGCGGTCGAGGAAGTATCGGTCGTGGGTGATCATCACCACGGCACCTCGGTATTCGGCCAGAAAGCCCTCCAGCCAGTCGACCGACTCGGGGTCGAGGTGATTGGTGGGTTCGTCCAGCAGCAACAGGTCGGGTTGACTGGTCAATACTTGAGCCAGGTCCACGCGGCGTCGCTGACCGCCCGACAGGTTGGACACCAGACCAGTGAGGTCGCCCAATCCCAGATGCTGAATGGCCGTGTCTGCGCGCACTTGAAGATCGTAAAATCCGGTCTGTTCAAGCACGTTGCCCAGCCGGTCCAACTCTTTATAGTCGGCTTCGCTGGAGTGGTCGTCCAGACGTCCGCACAGGTCCTGATAAGCCTCGTAGGCATCCAGCGCCTCTCGCTGTGACTGATACACTGCCTGACCAATGGTGAGGCTGCCGTCGGCCTGCGGCAGTTGCGAAAGGTAGGCCACCCGACAGCCGCCTGTGAGCGCAATTTTTCCCCAATCGGCTTCGACCTCGCCGGCGATCACTCGCAACAGGGTGGTCTTTCCGCTGCCGTTGACGCCGATGACGCCCAGTCTCTCTCCCGCGTCGATGGTCAGATCGACGTTGTCAAATAGAGTTTGCCCCTGGATTTGCTTGCCAATGGCTTCAAGTCTTAGGATTGTCATCGCGGCGCCTTCTGAGTCAAGCCAAACTGACCTTCCGCCTTTTGCTCGGTGGACAGTCTCTGCACTACCCGATCACGGCAGCGTCCAGGGCGGCAGCGTCACCGACTGAGAACCTGATCGAAGCCTTACGGTAAGCCTGGCACCGCGGGCCTGGTTGCCGCTTTCCAGCCGAAACTGAGTGGCCTGCGCCGTTGAAATCAGGCGGTCGATGCCTGCCTTCGTCTCCAGAGTCACCTCGACCCGGGGAATAGCCGGCGCGCTAAACCCGCGCAACTCGAAATAGATGTCGCTCTTGCCTCTCACAGCCTCCAGAGAACGCCCCTTACTGAGGCGCCAGGCGTGGCTACTGGAGTCTTCTTGGGGTATGGAGGCCGGTCCCTCGGGAATGTCGATGCCCGCCAAGTCGATGGCCGTTCCGGCGGCGTCCCCCAGTCGAGAGGCGGTGGCCCCTTCCTCGGCCCCAACCGCTGCCCTGGCGGCGCCCGAACCTGCTTGTTCCATGTGACCGGCGGCCGCAGCCGCTTCTCCACCCCGAGCCGCTCGCGCCGCCACAGAGGCTCCTTCGGCGGCTACGCCCACTTTGGCTGCCGAGGCCACCTTTCCCACCGAAGCGGACTTGCCGGCAAGGCCGGCCAGTTTGGCTGCAGCGCAGCCTTGCAGAGTCAGGAGGATGGCACCAGCCCACAAAGGAGCGATTGGAATTCGTTTTCGCATGCGTCTCCATTCGACGAGCCCACTTGTCACCCTACCCTGGTTGGTCGACAGCTCAAGGTCAAGGGCTGGAACTCTTGCGCCGGAGGGCCTTGCAAACCCTGAGTCAGTCGGGACTGCAGCACTGGCGGGGCCTGTCCGTGCAAGCGGTGCAGCGGCAGTTGCTGCAGTTGCGGCCAGAGCAACCCAGACTTTATTTGCGGGTTTAAAGTCCCGTCCAGACGGCAAAGAAGCCGTCCATGATAGAATTTTTGCCAGCGATTCCGGCCCCTTCGGGAGCAAATCTGCCCGTCGAATACCAGGAGAACCCTCCCGCCTACCTGTGTCGTCGGCTGACTCAACTGGGTTCAATCAACGGGGCTCAAAAAGCGTATTTGACCGCGGTACTAGCCGCTTTGCGAGTGACTGAGAGCCGGGCCGAGTGCGAGGTTGTCCAGAGCTTGCTCAACCGGTTGCCCCTGCGCAACTAGCCTTCTTGGCCGTTCTTATCCTGACCCACAGCCAGGACAATCAGAGTATCGCTCTGGTCAGTCAGGCCTTGACCAAGCGCGGGGCCACCCCGGTGCGCCTGGATAGCGACCTGTATCCGCAAGCCCTGCAAGTGTCGACCCATTTGTCCGGCCAGGGCCGCCACCGCCACCTGAACATCGACGGGCAAAAGATCGATTTGCAGACGGTAACGGCCTGTTGGTACCGTCGCTTCGCGGCCGCCAGCCTCTTGCCCCAAGATTTGGGCGACACTCGCGAGGCCTGCGTGGCCGAGTCCCGACAGACTCTTTATGGCACCATTGCAGCGCTGGACTGCTTTCAGTTGGACCCCTTGCGCTGTGTGCGCCGAGCCGATCACAAAGAGGTTCAGTTGGAGAAGGCGCTCGACTTCGGTTTGAGCATCCCTGCGACCCTCATCAGTAACGACCCCGAAGAAGCGCTGGCCTTTTACCGGGACAATGCCGGTTTGGTGGTGACCAAGACGCAGACCTCCTTTGCCATCTATCGGGATCAAGAAGAGCACGTGGTCTTTACCTCGCAAGTGCGCGAAGAGCATTTGCATGAGTTAGATGGGCTGGCCTGCGCCCCCATGATGTTCCAGCAGATGCTGCCCAAAAGACTGGAGCTTCGGGCCACGGTAGTGGGCGGGCGGGTTTTTACAGCCGCTGTCGATTCCCAGAAGCTTCCGGGAGCGACCGTGGACTGGCGGCGCGAGGGGGTGGCTCTCGTCGACGCCTGGACCCCGTATCAACTGCCCCCAGAGGTGGAAAACGGGCTGTTGCAGTTGACCTCACACTTTGGCCTGAACTACGGAGCGGCTGATTTTATCGTGACTCCCGAGGGCCAGCACATCTTTTTGGAGGTCAATGCCGGCGGTGAATGGTTCTGGCTACAACCCATTTGGCCGATCGCCGAAGCCATCGCAGACCTGCTGATCGATCCGTTTTGTAAAAATTTTCGATAAACCTATAGGCAAACGGAAGATTTTCGCTTAATATTGTGCCGTCGTCGCATCGAAAGTTCATGAATTCTCGTCAACACATCGGTAGCCTCGCCAATTAACTTGTTGTCTTCTGAAGGAGGCTATCTATGTCGTATCAGGATAAGAATCTAACTTGCACCGATTGCAAGCAGACCTTTGTTTTCACCTCGGGTGAGCAAGAATTTCACGCTGAAAAAGGCTTCAGCAACCAACCCGGCCGCTGTCCCAGTTGCCGCGCCGCCCGCAAATCTGCTGGCGGTGGCGGTGGTGGTGGCTTCTCCGGTGGCAGCTACAGTTCCGGTGGAGGTTTCTCCAGCGGCGGCGACGGCGGTCGTCGTGAAATGCACGACGCGGTTTGCGCTGAGTGCAATAAGGACACTCAGGTGCCCTTCGTACCCAGCGGTTCTCGCCCCGTTTATTGCCGTGATTGCTTCTCCAAGCAGAGCGGTGGCGGCGGTGGTGGCCGTGGTGGTTCCCGCAGTGGCGGTGGTGGCGGTCGCGGCCGTTACTAGTCGCTGACGCGCAGGTCCTGAAGGCCGCTCCTGGTTTGTTGCCAGGAGCGGTTTTTATTTTGAGGCGGACCCTGCCCCCTGACCTGGTCCAGGGCAGGGCCCCAGCTGGCTCTGGCTAATTCTTCCGTATGTCCGAGCCCCCAGAGTCGGTGGTCTATGCACCGGGCTTCGTGTCGCCACAGCCACCTCGTCAGCCCGCGGTGCGCTGGCGATTGATGCTGGTGATCGCTTTCTCTCTATGCGCCCTGGTGGCCGTTGTGCTGGGTCCCAATCTGCGTGGGCCTCATCGGGGCAACAACCTGATGGCGTGCAAGTCGAACTGCAAGAACATCGGCACCGCCCTGGAAATGTATGCCGTTGACAATGCCGGACAGTACCCGCTGAACCTGGCCAAACTGACAGCTCGCATGTATTTGAAGAGCATACCGACCTGTCCCGCCGCGAGCAGCGACACCTACAGCCGCTCCTATGGGTGCAGCCAGACGCCTGACGCGTTTTCCTTTTCTTGCAGCGGCAACAATCACGGCAAATCTTACTCTGGATTCAGTCAGGACTGCAGCAATTTTCCCCAGTACACAGCCGAGCAAGGGCTGATTGATCATCCTGAAAAGTGACGGCTCAGGCCAGTTGCAGGACCGATTCCACCAGCAACCGGCCCAGTGTTTCCAGGCTCACTTCGCCTTCACAGGCACTGGCCTGACGGGGGGATCCAAAGTAGGCATGAGGACCCCCCGCTTCGCCAAAATGCGACTTTCCTTCGCGAATGGCGTCCACCAGCGAGTGCGGATTGTCCGGCAGAGCGGCGGCCACTGCCGGACGCGTCCATTGGGGTTGCCGCGCCAGCACCATAGACCCTTCAAACTGGCCGGCGTGGCAGGCGCCACTTTGAAATTCGGGGGTGAGTTGGCGGGCCAGTCGACCCCTCGTCAGGTCGGGGAAGGCCACCTGCAGTGGATAATTGGCGAATGCCTGCCGCAGACAGGCCAGGTGGGCGGGATCAAGATGAGAGTTGGCCACCGCCAACTTCTGCCAACCTTGACCAGTCAGAATCTGCCCGAGGTCGGCCAGCAGGGCCAGCACTGTGGCTGCTGAGAAACTCAAGGTTCCCACAAAGTTGCGGGCAAATTGGGCCACCGTAAAGTCCAGGGTGGGCAGGACCAGGCCCGTCAGTCCGTGAGGTCGCAGTTGGCGCACAGCCGCTTCGGCCATCCCTTCCGAGATGACCCCGTCGGTGCCTGTGGGCAGGTGCGGGCCGTGTGCCTCAATAGCGCCGATGGGTAAAATCAGCACGGTGGTGTGTCGGTCCAGAGCTTCGATCTCAGAGTAGGGTACCTGACGCCAATGCATTGGCGGAGGCTTCGCTGCCCCGCTGGTTTATCCGCCCAGCAATACGTCAAATACGGTCTCGTCGGCGGCTCCTTCGGGAGTCACCAGTTTGGCCCGTTCTTGCCAGATAGGCTCCCTGCGGGGGGCTACCTCAAGCGCTTCGTCCCGGTCGGGAAAGCCGGGGGCGCTGATGTGCACCTTGTAGCGACCCGGTTCCAGCATCAGCTTAAAACGACCGGTTCCATTGCTGACGGTATCCAGCGCACGACTGCCTCCTTCAAAGTGCAGTTTGGCACCCGTCACCGCTCCCAGGACGGGCTGCATAGGGCGCTGGTTTTCCAGCAGCAGAGCCTCTACGGGAATTGCCTGCACCTTGGAACCGTCGCGCACGGTGCCTTTCACCCAGGCTGGATGCTTGGGCCCGGGGATGGTGACGGACAGGTTTTTGGCCCCGCGGCAGCCCACACAGGGCCCCCCGGGCGTGACGCCCGGGGGGGGCGAGCCGTCGTAAGCGTCGGCCGCTTCCACCCCCGTACCCGAACACCACCGACATGTGCGCATTTCGGTGCGGTCTCCCGGATATTTGGGCGCCGATGAGCAACCACCCAGCAAGGCCAGGGCGGTCAGGCAACTCAATCCAAGCTTTGTCACAAGAGTCAGGTCCTCTCGACTGCAATAGTGTTTATTATACACTAAATCGAGAGGATTGACAACTCCTCAGGCAGGCTTGTGGGCCAGTGCCAACCAGCCCTGGCCGGCGTAAGTAGAGCGCACCACCACCTCTTCAAAACCCGAATCCTGTAGCATCTGTTCCAGTTCTAATGGATCCGGATAGTAGAGATTTTTCATTTGATCCTTGCGCAAAATCAACAAGTTGAAGGCTGCCAGCAATAGATAGCCAGGCACGCGGAGTAACATTCGCAGTTTGCCTGGCACATCTTGTTGGCCCCAATGGTGGCTCAGAATCTGGCCCATGTTGAAGCCGCGAATCGGATTGGACAGCACCAGCACCCCCCCTGGCTTGAGCACCCGAAACAATTCCTTGGCGGTGGTCTTGGGATTGGGCAGGCTGTAGAGCACGTTGGAGCAGGTTACGGCCGAGTAAGTGGCGTCGGGGCATGCCAGGGCCCGGTCCAGGTTGGCCGGGCGGCAGCCGGCCTCCGGACATTTCAGGCTGGCCCGTTTCAGCATACCATGCGAATAGTCCACGGCCTCCACCCGGTAGCCTTCGTCTAGCAGTCTGCGGGTGAGGTTGCCCGAGCCGCAGCCGGCGTCCAGAACCCACTCTCCCCGCGGCCCGCCCAAACCGGCCACCATCTCGTCCAGCATACCTGTGTAGGGGCGCAGACTCAATAAAGTGTCGTAAACCGTGGCGTAGAGGCTCCAAAATTCGGTATTGTTTATCATTTCGCTGACCCTCCCAATTCGACGTTATGGTTGGTTCACAACCACCTGGGGAGCCTAGCAGATCACTATCAACGGATTATCAACGTCACTATCAACGTCAAATCAACCCTCTCAGCGGCCATCTGTTGACAATGCGCTGACAGCCCACTGCTAGGCTCTTTTTCCAGGTGAAATTTGCAACGGGAGGGCTAAAGCTATGGTCCAGTCCATTTTCGAATTCCGTGAACTGGAGGACGCCGCCGAACTGCTCGACTATTTCCGGTTGAGGCACCGAGTCTACTGCGCCGAGGGTTATCTGCAACCCCAGGCGCTGTCGCTAGATCTGGACCCGTTTGATGCGCGTAGTCGATTTGTGGGAGCCTTTTGTCAGGGGCAGTTGGTGGCTGGCGCGCGCATGATTTTGCCGCAAGGCCGACCTCACCAGCAAACGCTGCAAAGGCTGGAAACTCAAGGTCTGATACCTACCGTTGAGACCAGCACCCAGGTGTGCAATTTTCAAGACATCTTTGCTCTCGATCCGGTCTTTGACTACTGTGCCACAGGGGATCGATTGTTGGTGGAGTTTGGTCGCACCGTGGTTTTACCTCAACTGCGCAGCACCGGCCTGGGACTCAAGCTGGTCTATGCGCTCTACGGCCTGGCCCTCCACCACGGGGTGAAGTTTGGCTTCGCTGCCGTGCCTCCCAAATTGCGCGGCTTCTACGAAAAATCGGCCTGTCGTGTCCTGGAGGGGCAGGGTGTGGCCACCAAGGCAGGCATCACCTCGGACCTTATTGCCGTGGTTGTAGACCTCGGCCGGCTAGGGGGCATCTTTCGGGCGGCTTACCGGGCCCACCGCCACTTCAACCGATATCGGTCGTGGCAGGTGTGCTCGCAGGCCGACTGCCTGGGCGAGCATCACCACTTCCCGGGCGCCACGCTGCCGGCTCCCTGTGTGTCCGAAAGGCTACCCAGTATAGAGGTGCACGGCTGGGAGCCGGCCTTGCAGCGACTCCCCCTCTTGCGGCAGGATTTGCAACTGCAGGATGAGACTTTGAATGTGGGACTGCACTGTCCGTCCGTTCGCAATCCGTCGCTGGAAGACAAGGTTCACTTCTTGGAGGCGCTGGTCTCTCTGGGGGTCGAAACCGTCAACCTGGGACAGCCTGGTCTGGGCGGTCGGGCATACCAGCACAGCCTGGCCCTGGCCTGTCAGGTGGCCAGCCAGCGACTGCCTCTGGCCGTTAGCTGCACTGCCCGGCCGCTGGCCTCCGATCTGCTGACCCTTGCGCGTATCGCCCAGAAATCTGGCCTCAAGCTTGAGGCGGCCATGGCAGCAGGCAGCGGCTCGCAAGGCATTGCTGAGTCTGTCGGGCTGGCGATTCGCGAGGGTCTGTCGGTAAGTTTTTCCGTCGAAGACACCAGTCGCACGCCTCCTCATCGGCTCGAGCCACTCTATCATGAGGCAATTCAGGCGGGGGCCCAGGCCATCGCTATTACCGACTCGGCGGGCCAGGCTAATTCCCAGGGAACTTCAAGGCTGGTCGGCTTCGTGACCGACCTTGCCCGACGCCACGGTTATCAGATCAGAGTGGACTGGCACGGAAGTAATGATCGTGGGCTGGCGGTTGGCAATTGCCTGGCCGCCATTGAAGCCGGGGCTCAACGAGTTCATGCTACAGCCCTGGGAGTCGGAGAGCGGGCGGGCAACGCCTCGATGGAAAGACTGCTGGTGCAGCTCCATCGCCTTTCGGGACGCTCGCTCAGTCTGCAAGCCCTGCAGGCCTACCTGGGCTGGGCCAGCCGAAACCTGGCCCTGGCTATGCCCACCGATATGGCCGCCTTGCTGAGTGGTCAAGAAGCAGTGGAGGTTACCCATGAACCAGCGCTGGCATAGTTGGAACCAGGTCGAGAAGCGGTCGAGGCCCGAGATTTTGGACGCCACCCTGGCAGAACTGGCCGCAGACCCTCACTTGCCAACTCCCGATTGGAGGCAGGCCCAACCATGGATAGAATTGGGCCGGCAACTAGGCGTCGACAAATTTGAAATCATGAGTCTCCACCAACGTCAGGATCTGTTGTTGGCCCGAGATTGGCTTGACCAGGCCTCGGCGTCGCTGGGATGTCAGGGCCTGGTAGTGAACCTCCACGAGGGCTGCCCATGGCCGCATCAACTCGGCCACTATCCAGATCTCGAGGTTCGCTGGGTGCCCGACTCCAGTGGCCCCGACTTGACGCCTTGCCGGCGCTTGCTGGACATGGGTCTGGCGGTTTCGCTGGTGGTTCCTGAGGCCTTTGAGATGGACCCCATTTGCCTCAACCGGTGGGTGACTCAGTCTCAACAGGTGGGCGTCACTGTGCTGGAGATTTGCGGTCGCCGGGGGGCGCCCTGGCTACCAGGGATCCACTCTTTGCTTCACTTTGTGCGTGGTATTCTGGGTCGACACAGCGCCAGACTGGCCTGGTCCTCGGACCACGGCTTTGGACTGGCCTTGAGCCAGGCCTTGGAAGCCTGGAATGTGGGCGCTCAGCGAGTGCGCGGCTCCCTCTTTGGCTGTGGGATTCAGGGCAACGTTCCGCTCGAACTGCTTTGGGTCAATCTGGAGTTGGATCAGATGGATCCGAGCGAGGACTTGACCCTTTTGACCCGATGGTGTCGATACGGAGAGGAGACGTTTGACTTGGAAGTCAGCAACGACCATCCGGTTTTTGGACGCGATGCCTTTCGCAGCGCCACGGACTTGCCCATTCACTCGTCACTCTCGGCGGCCAGTCTGGGTCTGACCCATAGTGTCGAGGTGGGTCCGCTGTCGGGCCAGTCCAACCTGATCGACTGGTTGGACCGACAGGGTCTGGCCCACGATTCACTGACTCTGGATGGGATGTTGCGGCAAGTGCAGGGATTCAATCAGGTACTCACGGACCTGGAGTTGGTAGACCTCTATCATTCCATCGCCTGCTCAGGGGCCTAAGAAAAGGGCTTCGATCAAGGCTCGGGTGGCCGGCAAGGGCTCCAGTCCGTGCGATTCTTTGAGGCGGCTTCGAAAGGTCTCGTATTCGCGGTGGGCTCCCTGGCGGTCACCCAGCCTTTCGTAGCAGCGGAACACCTTTTGAAAGACTCGCTCCTGGGGCTCTTCACCTTCGAGCAGTTTGCGATAACGCAGCAGAGCCTCTTGTTGCAAGTCTTGGGCGACCAGATAGTCCCCCAGCTTTTCCATGGCCTCCTCAAACATCTCACGCAGCTCGCGACGGCGCCAGTCCAACCAGATCTCAAACTCGTCGCCCTGGAGAAACTCTCCCTTATACAACTGCTCGGCGCGATACAGCAAGTTGGCGGCCTCGCCTGGCTCGCCTGCGCGCAACTGGCTGAGTCCCTGGCGGCAACAGCGTTCAAATTCGACGACGTCCACTTCGACTTCGCCCAGATTGCACAAACGGTATCCATCACCCTGGCGGGGGAACAGCATTTGAGTACTCAGATCACGTCGAATCGACGACAATTGAGTGGCCAGATTGTGACGGCCTTTCTCTGCATCCAGGTCGGGCCAAAATGTGTCCAGTATCTTGTCGCTGGCCACCACTCGGTCGGAGTTGGCCAGAAAGAACTTGAGCAACCGCTGGCCCATCGGCCTCATGGTACGGACATGGTCCAGCGTGTCCCCATCCAGGCTGAGACGCAGCGGGCCCAGGCAGTAGACCTGCAGACGCGATCCCTGGTCGGACATTTTCAGAGACTTTTTGGCGGCTTCGCGCACTTCCTGGTCAGGGTCGGTGCGGTAGAGGCTCTTGAGCAGGCCGCGCAGATTCTCTTTGCAGGCTCCCCCCAAATACTGGACAGCCACTTTGCGAATGGCCGGGTCGCCGTGTTGGAGTAGTTCCTCCATGGCCTCGGCCCAACGACTGCTGAGTCTGGCCAGCAGCTTTTCGGCCATATCCACTTCCACTCGGTAGGCTAACGCGGCTACCAGCAGGGGGATAGAGATTTTCCAGGCGTCGTTGACCCAGTAGATTGAATAGTCATTGGCCTGGGTGAGTCGCAGGCAGGCTTCCAGTGAGGAGCGCAACTTGGTGGGGGTTTTTTCGAGAAAGTAGATCCAGGCCATCACTTGATGGCTTTTCATCGTCCAGAATTTGGCCTGGGCCAGTTCGCACAGGCGGAGATTTAGCGCGATTCGATGTTGGGCCTCGGACAGATCGCCCATTTGGGCTAACATGAAGCCCATGCTGGCGAAACATTCGGGGGCGTACATCCCGGCCCCATTGATCAGCAGCGACCGCTCCATCTCCTCGCCATCCACCCGGGCCTGCCCGTAGTTTTGCTCGCAACTGTTGAGTAACATGCGGTGGCGAAAGAAGAACGGCTTGAACTGAGCAGGAATTTCGGTTTGGGAGATTTTTTCCAGGGCCTGACGGCACTCGACCAGACTGCCCGCTTCCAGGTAGGCGTGCCCGCGCAACACTCCCAGGCCTTTTTCCACGTAGGTATGACCGGCACGTCTGGCTTCGATCAAGGTTTCATCGATCACGCTCGCGGCCCGTTGCGGATCGCCCTGAATGATCAGCACCAGCGCTTTGTTCATGGCCAGTTGATACAAGACCATGGGCCAGCCCAGGCGGGTGAAGAAGTCGATCCCCTCATTGAGCGTGCGCAGCGCCTCGCTGTAGTTGCCCTGCGGAAAGTGATAGACAAAGCCATAAAACATACAGGCCCAACTGATGGCCCGTGGATCGCCTGCCTCGTAGGCCAGCGAGTGACTCGAACGAAGCAGTTGGTAGCCGCGCGGCCAATCCGCCCCCGAATTGATCAGGCAGCCGCCCAACCAGGACTGCAGCAAGGAGCGCATGGCCCGATTGTCTTCTGGACAGACCTGCAGGCCTTCTTCACAGGTCTCCAGTAACTGTCGGCTCTCGCCGTATTTCAGGTAGCAGAGACTCAACTTTTCCAGAACCGAGGCCTGTTGGGGCACCTGTTGACTGCGCCGGAGTTGCTCCAGAGCCGCTTTGTAGCCCTCGACGGCCTGTTGCCATTGCCCCTGCAGGTCGCACAACTCGGCCTGCAGCACCACCAGGCCTGCTCTACTTTGACGCAGGCTGGCGGGCAGCATGTCCAACCAGCGCGAGATGCTGGTGCGCAGCCCCTTGTGGAGTAACTCGCTGCCCACTTGCTCAAGCATCTCGGCCGCCAGTTCCAGATCACCAGAAGCCAGATAGTGGGGTAGCGAAGCCACTACCTCGTCGTTGTGGAATAGCCACTGAGCAACTTTGCCATGGATGGCCTCGGTGGTGGCCCGTCCCTGATCTTGGCGCAGTTTGCTGCGTAAGAAATCTCCGAAAAGATGATGGTATCGATACCATTTCCCGTCGCGGTCTAACTCGACTAAAAAGAGCCGGGACGATTTTAACTGGGCGATCATCTCCACAGCGTCGGCAGCCGGAACCAGGTGCTGGGCCAGCAGCGCATTGAAGTTGTCAGGCAGGGAGGTCAGAGTTAAGAATTCTCTGACCTCCTCCGACTGGGCTTCGAAGACCTCGCTGGCGAGATAGTCAAAGATGCTGGAATCAGCCCCTTGCAGGTCAAGAATGTAGCGGCGCACTTCGGGAGTGGGACGGGCCCGGATAGCCTGGGCCACCAACTGAAGCCCGGTGGCCCAGCCCTCGGTTTTTTCGACCAGAACCTGGATCAGGTCGTCATCGAGCGGCTGGTTCCACACGTCTCGAAATAGCTCTTGGGTTTCTGTCAAGGTGAAGCGCAAATGTTCCTGGTGGACTTCCGTGAGCAGTCGCTTGGAGCGGAGCCAGGCCAGCGGAATGTCCGGTTGATCGCGGCTGGTCATGAGCAGGGTCAAGTTAGCGGGACCACGCCTCAGCAACATCTTCATAAAGGCGTTGATGAGTGGTTGCGGGTCTACCAGGTGATAGTCGTCGAGGGCGATGGCCACAGGCCTGGCGTACTCCACCAACTCATTGATAAAGTAGGTGGCCAGCATCGATCCGTCGCTCAGTTCGCCCGAGTTACCATAGCGATTGCGTGTTTTCTCGGCCGAGCCAGGAAATGCCTGACAGAGAGCTTCCAGAAAGTAGTTCAAGAATACCTGAGGGTCCAGGTCTTCCTCGCCCAGACCCAACCAGGCCGCCTTGTGGGGTCGCTGGGACAGGTAGTCGGCCAGCAGTGTACTTTTGCCAGAACCCGCCGGCCCCGTCACTAATACCAGTCGGGCGCGCATATCGCGGTTGAGTTCGCGCAGCAGACGCGCCCGATTGAGGCAACGCACGGCCACTTGACTGGGCTGCAGCTTGGTTTGCAGAAACATGGGAGTTTCCAAAGAAGTGACGACCTGCCTTCGTTGGGGTGAAGGCAGTATAGCACATTCGTTTTGGGGTCGTGTCGTGCCGAGCCAGAATGCGATTTGCGCCTTGGCGTCCGCGGGTGGAGCTACCCGCATGGAAATGTCGCTTTCTGACCACGAGACGGTGAAAGGCCAGGATTT
The DNA here is from genome assembly GCA_018780265.1 of bacterium. Lineage (GTDB taxonomy): Bacteria > Vulcanimicrobiota > Xenobia > Xenobiales > JADMJV01 > JADMJV01. Next base: position 2,702 of record JADMJV010000147.1, on the reverse strand, counting down.
GGTTTCTTTGCGCCTGAATCGCAAGCGCAGTCTGCGGCTCTGGCCTTCACACTGGCTGACTTCCCTGCTGGCAGGTTTGTTGGTAGGCACCCTGAGGGTCCGTCCCGAAATATGTGTGATTTTGGGACGGGCCCTCAGTCTGTGAAGGGCACTTTCGTCACCAGGGAATGTGCCTCGAATCCTGGAATTACCCACCAGGTCCCATCGAGACGGAAAGGCGGAACCCACTGTGACAGAGGATACTGAAGTCAAACACGTTGAGGTTGAAGTTCAACCCGGCGAACAAGTGGTGGTCATCAATCCTGAGAAGATCCAACTTTGGGGTCGCGTTCTCAATGGAGCTGGCTGGTTTAAAACCATCGGCTTCTTCGCGGTGATCAACTCGCTGCTGGTGATGTCCGGCATGAAAATTCGCTTTATTTTTTCGCTTGGCATTACTTATCTGGCCAGCGTTGTGGCCAAGGTTGCCGATTTTGGCGCGGGCGACGAGGCTGCGGCTCTTCTCTTTGCCGGCCTGGGAGCCGCCGGTGCCTACTTTTTCGCCAGATTTGCCGCGCGCGGATTCACCTGGGCTTTCGTGGCCGGCATGGCGCTGTACGGGTTGGACGGACTGATTTTCGTGTATTGCCAGGACTGGCTCGAAGTGGCCTGTCACGGATATGCTCTGGTAGCCATCTACAGTGGTCTTAGTGCCGCTCGTGAATACAAGCAGCGCTTCCCGGAAGGCTAAGTGAGACGTGACGCTGCTGGCACGGATGGACCGACGGCCCGAGTGTCTTCGTTCTTTGGGTTCGGGCCCTAAGAATTATTTCGCGACGGGCCCTTCCTCTAGCAGGTCCAGGGCCCTGGCTCGCTCCACGGCCTGGCGACGGTCTTTGGCATTGAGTTTTTTATACAGGTATTTCAGATGGCTTTTGAGCGTGTTTGGGGTCACCTGTAGATCGGTGGCGATCTGGGAGAGCCTGTGGGGGCCTTGCAGCGCTAACAGAATATCCAACTGACGAGTGGTCAGGCGTACTTCACGCGGGGGTCCCAGTCCATCGCGCAGCAGTTGGACGGCAAGGTCTGGCGGAATGTGGTTCTTGCCTTCCAACAACGAAGCGCAGCCGCGCAATAGATCCTTGGGTTCGCTCAGGTCCACCAGAGCAAAGAGCTTCAGGCCCAGCAGTTGCACAACCAACTCTTGACAGGGCTTTTTGTAGATCAAGAAGGCGCCTGGGAGGGCCAGTTGTTGGACCAGTTGCAAGGATTCCGGGGTCAATTCGGCCACCACTAGTTGCAACTGCACTCCGCCTAACCTGGTGGACTCGGGTGGGATGCTATAAACCTCAAAGTTCCCTGACCGCTGCAGCAGGGTACAGATGCCCTCGGCGATGACAGGCTGTCGGTGTTTGACACCTACCTTGATCGTCTTGACAGGCAGCAGGAAGCTTCGCTGAGGAGGTCGTGCGATGGGGGTGGTCGTTTGAATCCGCGGAGTAGCCATGGGCGCAGTCTAAGACAGGGGTGCTTAGCAACTGCTTCACAGGCTGCTAAATGGGTCGAACGAGTTGTTAAATTTTTGAAATTTATTGGCCAGCCAGGGGACCTTTGGGGTTGATGTGGGGGGCTACCACCGAGTAGGGGACCGTGACTTCTTGGGGCCCCGCGGCGTGGGGGGCAACCTGGTAGTCGGTGAAGATCACTCGCAGTCCTTTGCTGGTGGGCAGCACCAGTTGGTAGTTTTCCGGTTTTGCAGCCGTGCCGGTGAGGATCCAATCTTTGTCGCTGTCCAGCTTTTGGCGCTGCAGGTCCTGGCGGCAGTACGTCTCCAGGGCTTTCAGCCAACCATTTCCCTGAAAGCACTGCTGCAGGGCGATGGATTGACCGGTGCTCGAGAGTAGCAAGGTCTTTTGGATACCGTTAGGATGAGCGCCGCCCAGGTTGGCGTAGCCGGAGAACAACACGCTTGTGAATTTGGCGCTGGAGTAGACCACCTCGTAGTTTACGTCCAGGATGCAACCAGGCTGCAGCTCTTCCCTTTTGAAGGCGGCGATTTCTTCTCTCACCAGGCGGAGAGCGGCCGCGTTGGGGCCAGGATACCTTACGGTAATGGTATAGTTGGGCTTCTTTTCATAAATGGAAAGGCTTTTTAGCACTGGCTGGGCCCAGGCCAGTAGGCTGAGCAGCAAACCCAATGTCAAAATTCTCATGGGCGGCAGATTCGCGCACCACCTGGGCCCGGCCTGCGCGGGCACCTCCGTTTTTAGGCTCGTTCAGTGCGAAGAAATGTCAACATTGTCTCGGTATCATCCGGAGATGAGACTGACGGTGGCTGCTGTTGGGCAGCCTGCTGCGAGCCAAGGACTTTCGTTCCCATGGAGTCAAGATTCACTATACGGTTGAAGGTAGTGGTCAGCCGGTGATTTTGATTCACGGATTGGCCTCGAGTGCGGCCATCAACTGGCGCATGCCCGGAATCGTGGCCAGGTTGGCCAAAGACTATCAGGTCGTGGCCTTGGACTGTCGGGGCCATGGACGGTCGGACAAGCCCAAACAGGATCAGGCCTATGGGCGGGCCATGGTGCAGGATGTGGCTGCCCTGATGGACCATTTACGGCTGAAGAATGCCCATATCGTGGGTTACTCCATGGGCGGAATGATTCGGTCATTGGTCTTAATCCGGGGTAGAAACCCCCACCTTTAGGTGGAAGGCGTTGTAG
>JADMJV010000110.1 GCA_018780265.1 bacterium | reverse complement strand
TTGGCTAGCATCCAGGCGACCACTTTCCGGCTATAGATGTCCACCATGACATAGATTTTGGGACAGGCTGTTAGCAGATGAGTTGGTGGTTCTTGGTGCAGACGAGGGTCGGAGTGGGCGGCCATCCGGGTGAAGGTCTCCGCCGGGCGGATGTCCGGTTGGTCGACCAGAGCCACCAAAATCTAGTCGGCGCCTTGAGGGACCAGTTGGAGCTGAGCATGCCCCGGTCCGGGTCGGGATTGATGGCCACCCGCCAGTCCGGCGGCCAACAGGATTGCCACTCCGTTCATTCCAATTTGGCTACATTTAGAGCGTGCCTCGATAGTTCGAGGGGGCTTCATAGAAGTTTCCGCCGGGAACGTCCAGTTGGGTGAGTGAAATGCTGACGCTATAGCTCAGGGAGGTTACCTGGTGGAATCAACCGACGGGCAACGAAAGCACTTCCCCTTGTTTCACCTCGACTTCGATGGGTAAGCCGGTAGGCATTTCAAGCCCCCTTCTGTTTACAGGGGGTTGGTCGATTTTGCCTCAAGATCCTTCGCCGAATGATTTAGCGCGTGGTGCGGACTGGAAGATAGTGATAGTTAGAAAATCGCCTGGTAGTGGCGGCTCGACCCAATAGCAAAGCCAGACCCGAGCCTGATCTCCCGAATGACGTCGTCTTTGCATTTTTTTAGGCGCCGGGCGAAACCGGTCGGTGGGGGTTCTCGATCCAGGGAATTTCCAGCTCGGCTTTGTGCACGCGAAAGAGGCCGGGGTCGGAAGTCTGGTAGCCAGCGGGGAACTGACCGAGGAGGGGATGGCGTCGGAAGAAATAGCGGCCCTGTAGGTCCAGGCGCAGCACATCGCCGCGGCGGAAGAGGGTTGAGGAGGGGAGCAGTTCCACCGTCGCCGGGCCGCTGTTCAGTCGCAAGAAGCCGCGTGTTACCAGGTCGCGGCCAAATCCATAGGACCCCTCGAAGTAGACTTCGCGGCCTGCCCGGATCTTACGAACTCCTGCAAAGAGAGAGAGGGTGGCCGAGGTCTCCACCTCCAGGCGCAGGGTCATCGGCCCGGTCAGCTCGACGTCTTCAGCAAAGGTATGCTCGAAGCTGACTTTGCCGGCGGGAAATTGACAACTGGCGGAGCCTAGAGAGAGCACCTGAAGGCGAGTGGAGGCCGGCGGCCATCGTGATTCGGCGCGCACCTGGTGGACTTGCGAGCCGGTGTCGCGAACCTCGAGGCGGACGGGGGGGACTTCCCGCATTCCGTTGTCCTGGCCCTTGAGGAAGCAATCGAAAAAGCGAGTTTGCCAGGTCAATGCATCCGCCGAGTAATAGGCGGCCCACTTGCCGCTGCGATGGGTGTAGAGCCACTTGTGGGTTGAGGAGATACGCTCGAAGGCGTTGAAGGAGCCTCGCGAATGCAGGTTGTGGTCGGAGAAACTGGCGCAGATAAGGGCTGGAACCCGAATGTTTTCCAGTGCCGGTTCGCGCCGGGCCCAGCTTTCGTCGAAGGCGGGATGCTCCAGTTGCACCTGACGAAGATTCTCTTTGACGCGTCGTTTGTCCAACTTGCCGAACCAGAATGGCACGAAGCCGTCTTCGCGGACGCCGCCGGGATAGGCCAGGTCGTAATAGACCGAGGTGAAGCCTTCCCAGGCGCAGATGGCCGCCAGAGAGGGCGGGTTGACGGAGGCGGCGCGCCACTGCGTGAGGCACAGGTAGGAAACTCCCGACAGTCCCACCTTGCCGGAGGACCACGGTTGGGCGGCGGCCCACTCGATGAGGTCGTAGTAATCCAGGCCCTCCTGGTCGCAGAACAGACGGGTTGCCTCGCCTTCGGAACGGTAGAAGCCGCGCATGTCGCAGTTGACGACCACATAGCCCCGTTGGGTCCAGTAGGCCGGGTCGGGGGCTTCCCAGCCGGTCCAGGCCGACATCTCGATCGGTCCGCTCTGGCGTAGCAGGCGGTACATCAGCAGAGGGCGGCCAGGGCGGGGTAGCTGGTCCTTGCCATAGGGATGAAGCGAAATCAGCACCGGATAGCGGCCGCTTGACTTGGGCCGGTAGACGTTGGCGCGCAGGCGAATGCCATCGCGCATGGGCACTTCCAGGTCGCATTCCTGGACGGCTCCGGCCGGGGGCGGGGTAATTCGAACCGGAGGAAAGGCCAGCCCCCGCAGTCGCTGCAGTGCGTAGTCGAGCATCAAGACTTTCTGTGACTCCGCCGAGATTTTCCCTGCCCCCGCGAGACTGCGGACTTGGACCAGATGCGCTGCTACTTTCGCCTCCAAAGCCAGAACAGGGCCGGCAAAGGCAGCAATGGACTACGTAAGGCTCTCCGCCGTCGGGCTGTCTTCGTGAGCCCCAGTTGGCGTTATGCCGATCCCCGCGCCGGATTGCTGGCCGGCGCAGAGTGGGAGAGCACACGTTCCATCGTTTGCCGGAGTCTCGGACTTTCTCCTGACCCAACGCCAGTCTTGGCTGCACTGAGCAGCGAGTTGGATGAGACTTATCGTGAGGTGACGACGCACCCTACCTAACAATAATGCGGTTCGGTTGGAGACCGTGAGTTCAATCCCCTCCAGTTGCCTGGCAGTGTTTTGGTCTGTGGTGCTAACCCGTTTGTATCCGATGCGCTGTCCGCGTCCGCTCTAACTGGGCATCCTTGCGATTCAGCCCCTGCTGCTCCATTCTGAACTTGATGGCCTCGATCGGTTCGGGCGGATAGTGCCGGTTCTCGTAATCTTCGACAAGGACCATCAGCAACTCAAGCCTGTCGTGGTCTTCAGTGCCCGGCACGGCATCCCAGAGGCGATCTACTTCTTTCAGCGCTTCGTCCAGTTCTTCGTCAGAGCGGAGCATATCACACATCCTCGACTTGAGTGTTGTCGTAATCGTCGTGCGTCCCAACCCAGCGAATAAAGAGGCGGCCCGCATCATAGTGCATTTTCACCACCAGACGACACGGTTATCGCCAACGATGCTGGCGTGACTGTACAACGCTTTTATCTCTGTCGGATTTTTCCAATCCGCCGCTTCCGCTTCAGAAAACCAGCTCTTCATTGGTTCCGCTGCGTCTTGCCGGCCAGGACTCTCCCAGAATATTCGCAGGGTCTTTTTGGAGAAGATCCCATTTTGGTATCAAGTGGGCGCGTGTTTTTGGGGTCCCCCCACGAAACGGAAAAATCGTAAGCTAAGGATTTGCGAACGGCCTTAACGCCACATGAGGAGAACCCATTGACCAGAGGTCGATGCCTACTCGTATTGTAGAACTTGATAATTGCACACCGAGAAGTCTATTTCATCACTGGCTTCAAGCAGGCGAACCTCTAATATTACGTCATCCTTCAAAAAGACCAGGAAGTCGTCCTTTTCGGATGCGGGCGCCTGGCAGATTGGGCAGGACTGGGCTACCGCATCAACAACAACGGCTTTCCGACGTCGTTGTTTCTCCATTCGAGTCGGTCTCCGATGTTATAGGCGTGAAGACAAGTGTCGCCGTATTTAAACTGCAAGGGCAACAGAATATCTTGGTGACAAGACTTACACAGGGTTCCAAATAAAACGGTATTGAAGTAACCCATTAAGGCTGGAACCCTTCCACCTGGAATCCTGCTTGTCGCATAAAATTACGCAATCTATTGTCTGCCGTCAAGAGGGGTGCACGTTCTCTGACTGATAGCAGAGCCAGCTACCCGGGCGTCAGGAGTCCTTAGGACCCTACCCATCTGAGCAGCTTGAGCCTGTAGCTGGACAGCCAGACTTTCGCATGCCGGTATGCCTATTCTACCTCCCTTGGATTGCAGCAGACCGCGAAGCTCACCAGATGTACCAGGTCCTCTCAGATCAGATATTCTTTGGCGGCGGTGATGGGAGCAATGGGAGTTAGAGCCGGACGCACCAAGGGATTTGATCACCAAGCCGTGGCAAGCCACGTTCTAACAGAGGACGGCAGCGTCGACCCACGTGCCTACACATTCTGTGTGCTTGATGCCAGACGACAATTACATCGAGTTCGCTCCGGGGTAGCGCGCCTTGTCGGGAGGTGGTATGCTGAGGTATCTTTGTAGAGCGCGGCCCTCTCTAACGGTCCGCACCTCGGCATGCCTCAGGTCCTGTTGACCTTCTCGGCACCCTTCCACTCCCTGGCTCAGGGCGAAGCCCATCGTCATGGGCTTTCCCAATTCCAAACCCTCTCCCCAGAAACCATGCTGGCCGCCTGCCCCGATTGCGCCGCGCTGGCCCAGCATTGGCTACATCGGCCTCCGATCTACATCCGCCACATGTTTCCCGTGCAGCGCAGCGGCCGTTGGCGGGGAACCGGCGCGCTGAGGCGGGAGCTGGCCGAATTTCCGCCGGCCAGATTGCAACTGCGGTTGCCTGCCTGGCACCCTCCAGGCGAGGAGGCCCGGCTGGAGGGGCTCTGGACTGGTGCCCCCGAGAGGATCCTTTCGGTGTTGGTGCACGAAACGCGCTGGTGGGCGGGGCTCTCGGCGCCGCGCCTCAATCTGTCGCCATGGAAGGGTGGCGCACCTCAGTACGAGGTCGATTCCGGGCTGGTCAACCGCTGCGAGTGGAAGCTGCGGGAGGCCATCGATACTTTCGGCTGGAGACTGGGCACGGGTCGGGCCCTGGATCTGGGCGCCTGTCCCGGCGGCTGGAGTCGTGTGTTGTTGCGCTACGGCCTGAGCGTGACGGCCGTGGACCCCCGCCCGGAGGGCATGACGGTGCAACACGCCCGCCTGGAACATCGGGCGGAGCCGGCCGAGTGCTTCCTCAGGTCGGCGCCGGCTGGTGGGTTTGACGTGCTGACCAATGACATGTGGCTGCCCGCCGAAGAGACCGCCCGACTCACCCGCGACGCCGCCCCGTTGCTGCGTCCCGGTGGGATGGCGCTGGTCACACTAAAGTTGGGAAACGTCTCGCCGGAGCTGGAGTCGCGTCGCGGTCCGCTGCGACGGGCCCTGGCCATTTTGCGGGAGGCTTATCGGATTCCGCGCCTGCGCCAGTTGTTCTACAACCGGTTTGAGGTCACGGCCTGGTTGGTTCGGAGTTGATTCAAATCTCGCTTTGCGCGCCGGGTCCAGTTGTATCGCCAGTCGACGCCTTTAGAGCTGAACGTCGACCACCAGGGGAAAGTGGTCGGAACCAACGTCCGGACCCAATTGACATTGAACCACCCCCACCTCTTCGCTCACGTAGCACTGGTCGATGGGGATGCGCAAGGGGAGGGGTAACAGTTTGGGCCAGCTGGGCAGCAGACCAAATCCGCGCCGCGTATTGCGGGCGCTTGGAGGGAGTGGACTCAGCGAAGGCGACCAGGGGGTGTTGTTAAGGTCCCCCAGCAAAACAAAGGGCCGCGGGCAAGTGGCCAGGTGTCGGGCCAGGGTCTGGATCATCCGATTGCGTCTCTGACTGGCCTGGCCGTAGATGGGAGGGACAGGATGCGCGGCCACCACATGCAACGATTTTCCCGCCACCATTGTGTCAGCAATAATTACCGGCGGTCCGTCCGACGGGAGTATCTCCACCCGCGAGAGGGGGCTGCGACTGAGCAAGACCATTCCAAGAAATTATGGATGGGGGCGGCTCACCTGGCCCGGGTAAGTGCCAAGAATCGGCTGCAGGGGGTCCAGCCAGGTGGGTGTGACCTCGAGTAGGGCGATCACATCCGCCTGACTGGCTCCAGAAAGGACACCACTTTCTCAGGTGTGCGATTGATGGCCAGCACATTGGCGAGCACCAAGTGAGCATTGGCTGGACCGTGGGCCCGCTGGCCCCCATAATAGGGGGCCAGATAGGCCAGGTTGACGCCCATGGACAGGAGCCACAGCCCGGCCGCCGCCCCATCGCGAGCCCGCCACAGCAGCGGCGCCAGCGCCCCCAGCAGCAACACATATTGGACCCGGAAATGGACGAATAACTCCAGCCACCAGGGCCAGGAGATCAAACCCCCCACCGAGGCCGTCAGCACCAACCCCGCCCCCCAACGGGCCAGATTTTTCAACACGTGGTTGGGTTCGACCCCGCCTCTTTCAGGCCCTGGACCCAATCCCAGAGCATTCGGGGCGACGATCTAAGGGCCCGTCCCGGAATAAGTTTGCACTCCGGTCGTGGAGGCGCCCCTCCAGCAAGGAGCGGCGAGGGCGAATATCGGGTCATGTTTAACCGAGACGTGACGCTGCTGGCGGGGATGGATCGATGGCCCGAGTGTCTATGTTATTTTGGGACGGGCCCTAAGGTTCGTAACGACCGGGGGCCAGGATATGGCCAGGGTCCAGGGCCGCCTTGATGGTCGCCTGCAATTTTTGGGAACCGGCCTGAGCCTGAGAGAGCACGTCCATGTTGAAGGTGGTCAATCGACCCAGAGTATAGCCTGCCCCCATCATCGTGTGGGTCAGGTCTTGGGCACAGGCCAGAGCACGCTCGTCGTCGCCGGCGACGTCGCGATCGTAGATGATGGCAGCAGTCATAAAAATGGAGCGCTCGGTGACGCAGTTCATGCCCAGATTGTCGTCAAAGCCGTGCTTGCGCTGGACCGAGCCAGCCAGATCGGTGGCCTGGCGCACCTCCGACCCCAGGAAGGGCAGGATGGGATCGACCCAAATAAAGCCCACCCGGTCCTTGTCGAGATCGGGGTTCTCGGGCATCCCGGTGCGTTTGCGCCAGTAGGCCCCGCCTACTCCCAGGCCCTTGTCGACCCCGATAAAGCGGGTATTGACGTAGTAACGATGCAAACAGGAATCCAGATTGTAGCCGGTCTTTTCTTTGACTTGATCCCGGAGTTCGTCCTTGCGCTCCAGGGTTTCCTGATCGAGGAAGAGCACGTGGTCGACATAAGGCAAGAGCGCCTCCTCGACCATTTCTCGTTCGGCTGCTGCCTGGGCTTTGGACCAGCAATAGAGGGCGCCTGCCCCGTTCCAGGTGCCCACGGCCTGCTCGCGCTTGCGCGCCTCCTCTTGCTCGGGGGAGAGACACCACTTGCCGCCCGTTTCCTCCCAAGGATAAGCGCCCCGGTCCATCAACTTGCGGTAGAAGTTTTGCACCTTGAAGTTGGTGCGCAGGATGCCCCGCATTTTCAATTCGCGCAGATTGTCCATCAGGGGAGCGAGTCGCTCGACATCGTTGAAACGGTAGAGAAACGAGACGAAGTGGGTGGGCTTGGGGGCCAGGAAGATGGTCATGCGGGTGACCACGCCCAGATTGGACTGGGTGAACATACCGTCAAACCAGGGACCCACTCCCCAGCGGAAGATTTTGCCGCTTTTGGAACCGGGAAAACGCTCCAGCCCTGTCTCCACGACCTCTCCGTCGGGGAGCACTACCTGCATCCCGCACATGAAGTCAAAACGGTCGGAGTAGGGCCCAAATCCCCAGCCCCGCTCCAGCGCATTGCCGATCGGACTGGCCGCTGGTGTGGTGCCGGGAGCCGACATAAAGCGCTGAGATTTTTGCTCCTCCAGGAAGTTCTCCAGCTGGGCAAAGGTGACCCCTGCCTCTACGGTGACTGTGCCCAGAGCCTCTGAAAAGTCCACAATATGATTGAGGCGAGCGAGATCGAGGATCGCGGCCTGGCTGGAAGTGGGCACGCGCGAGCCGTAGCCCCAATTTTTGCCGGCGCTGATGGGATAGAGGGGAACACGATGGCGTTGGGCGATTTTGAGACATTCGGACACCTGGTCCACGTCGGCGGGGCGCAGAATGGCGGTTACCCGGTTGCTGGTCAGGTAGGTCGCGCTGGAGGCGAGGTCCAATGGGGCGGTGTCGACCACCACATGCTCGCTACCAATTGCGGAGGCCCAATCGGAGAGGGCCAGGTGTTGGGTTAAGGGCATACCAGGAATCCACCTTGTCTATCGGGTAAATGCCAGTTCCACTGGCGGAGAACGCTTCCTCCGCCCCAATGAAGGGAGACTTCCATTATGCTCGGTGAAACCGCCGCCCTCTCGACTCAGGCAGTCAAGAATTTGTCCAAAGGACTGCTTATGACCTATTTGCGCACCAGCAGTCAGGCCGCAGACGCAGAGGCCAGGCCGGCGGAGTTTAAGGCCTATCAGGCGCAACTGAATGAACGGCTGCGCCGCGAGGTTGACCCCGAATTTTACAGCCACTGGGATGTGACGCCCACCCCACTGGCCATCACCATGGACGAGTGGACCTTGCTCAAGCAGAGGGCCGGCGTCTTGATGCGCATCGTGGAAAAAGTGGTGGAGATGTATGTCAATGGTGATACCAGCCTGGATTCACTCTTCCGAGCCTACTCGTTGTTCCGTCCCTATATGGCTAAAAATTTCATGACCTGGCAGGAATATGGTCGCTACGACTTCATCATCAACACTCAGGGCGAGCCTGTCTTTATTGAGCTGAACACAGCCATGGCCTCGGGCTACCTACCGATGGCTCATGTCAATCGCTGCTTCAACGAAACGGCCCCCGATTTTCTGCGTCCGCAGGGGACTCGTACCACCTTGCGCTACGATGACCCCGACGAGTTTGGTCGAGAACTGCTGCGTATGGAAATGGTGGCCGCCGTGGGCGAGGGGGCCATGGCTATTCTGGTCGACGAGAACAAGAAGTTCCATGAGTCAGAGTTGATCAAGATCAGTCTGGAGCGGGCCGGCAAAAAGGTGATCATCGGCGACGTGCGCGACCTGGTGCGCAAGGGCGGGGATATTTATCTCGATGGCCAGCGCGTCTCCTCCACCTACAACAAGTTCCGTCTTTTTGGTGCCCAGCATCACTGGGGCAGCGACGCCTGGGTTGAGAATCGAGTCTTTTTGGAGGCGGTGGCCAACAAGCGAATCCTGAGCATCAACAATTTCGCCGCCATGACGGTCAGTGAAGACAAGGGCATCTTCGCCGCCATGAGGCTGCCTTCGGTGCAGGCAGCCCTGGATCAACGGGAGCGGCAGGTGGTGGAGAACAACACTCCGGCCACCTGGGTTTTGCAGCCCGGCACCGTAACCGTGCAGGGACGCGAAGTGGAACTGATCGATCACATCAAGTCCCAGCGCGGCGACTTTATTTGCAAACCCCGCTCTGATTATCGAGGCAGTGGCGTCTACAGCGGCCGCGACCACGAACGGGGTGAATGGGAGAAAATGGTGGATAGCCTGCCCGGCCAGAACTATCTGGTGCAAAGCCGGGTGGACGCCGCCATGCTCGACGTCACCCACACCACCGAGCAGGGTCAGGTGGCCCGCGCCCCGATGCGCATCGCTGGCGGCATCTACTTCGCCGACGTGGTGTTTCAGGGTCTGGTGGCGCGAGCAGCCCCCTGGGAAGTGGTCAACGCCATCAATCACGCCCACGTGCTGCCGATCTACGCGCTCGAGAACACTCCTTAGCAGTCAGCCTGGGGGCCGGACCAGTATTCTTTCATGTCGGTCTGGCATGCTTGAATCGATGAAAATCGTCTCCACCGAACGCCCATCTGGCACCAGGGTCCCGCTCCGCAGCCTGCCCCCCCGGAGGGGACCGCTGGATCTTATCGGCTCGACTCTCAGGACCCTTCGCGTCAACTCCCGGTCTACAGTTATGCCCTGTTCCTGGGCAACGCGGAGGTCACCGCCCGGCCCTCCAGCGGGGTCCGCTTTGACCTTTCGCCGGACGGACGCCTCAGCTCCCAAGTGGGGGAGGGGGGATTGCGCTCCGACACTCTGGAGGAAATGGCGCTGGAGTTCCAACGCCGCTTGAGTCGAGGACGCGATCTGGAGTTGGTCGTCTTGCCCGCGACAAAGATGTGGCCAACTACCTGGCTACGATCCCTTTTGCCGCCAGCTACGTCACAAAGCTCCCGGCGGGCCAAAACCACCCGGGCGTTTATCAAATTCTACGACAGATCTCGCCGGACTCACCCGACCCCTCGTTGGCCGCGGTTACCCTCCATCGCCAACGAAACCCGCTTCAGGGCGCCGCCACCGGTGGCACTATCTGAATCGTGGTGGAGTCGGTCTGGCCCTGGAATGCGGCAGTAATCACCACATTGTAGGGCACCGGGGTGGCCTGGGGCGGTTGAGCCATCGACAGGCTGGCACCACTCCCATTGACCACTATCTGCGCATTGGCCGCATTGGGAGGCACGCTCCATGTCACCTGATTGGCCAGGGTCTCCAGCGTTCCATCGGCGTAGAACCCGGTGCAGTAATACGGGAACGAGCCGCTCGACGGCTGCAAGGTGTTGGCCCCGTAGATCTGATTGCGCGGCATGATCTGGATACTGTTCAGCGTGTGCGGCGAAGAGGCCGGCGGCGTGTAATTCACCGACCCACTCACCGGTGTCCCCCCCGCACCCAGCAAACTGGCCGTGATGGTCACCGGTGAAGTTGCCAGAGGGATACCGATACCGCTCACATAAGGCAAATTCAGCATCCGCAGCCCACTGTCATTGCTCGAGGTCCAGTTGACCAACTCGCGCAGTTCATTGGGATTTCCCGTGGCGAGATCGCTGGTCTTGACCTGAGCCGTAGAAGACTTGGACGGCATAGAGAAGGACTTGGTTTTACCGTACCCCATCGTGTAGTTGCCGCCCAGGTTGATCTGATAGGTCACGGTGGCCACCGCCTGAACCGCCCCGCTGGGAACGGTCAGGGTGCGCGTACTCCCGGCATTCACCGGATCGGGGTAGAGCACAGTCGAAGATGCCGTGGTGGTGGTTACCGTCATCGCGGTGGGCACACCAAATTGGGCACATTCCCCGGCGGTGAAGGGGGTCCCGCCTATCCCGTCGGGTGTCGAAGTCGGCTCAACGCCGTACCCGTATGCATAGGGGTAGGTCAGCACATCTGGACCAAAGGTGCGACATACCACATAGCAGTTTTTGTCGCTGCTTTTGTTCTCGGAGTTTGTATTATCGGTCCCGTGATTGAGCCGAAACTCGTAGTTGTCCGCGAAGTAGGTATTGCCGTTAGTAAACTCGATGTAATTCATCCACAAATCGCCGTTCTTGCCATTGTCGTTGGGCGCCGCCTGAAGAGCGGAAGCCACATCGTAGAAGCCCAGTCCGGGCAGACCGGCGGTGGCCTGTCCCGTGTCCGGATAGGAATCGTGGCTGTTGACCGGGACAGTGGTGTCGTAGCTGGGATTGTACTGACCCCGGTTCTGCAGGGAGACAAACTCCCCATAGGTGGGCAGGCGCCAGTCATCATAAGTGCGGGTTGAGCCATCCGGGTAGATCAATTGAATTTGAAGGGACTCGGCCGCGCTCTTGGCGTCTCCATAATCGACCGGATTGTTGACCGTTTCGCACCACATAATGCCGTTCTGGTAATCGACAATGGGCGCCCATTGCGACATATAGAGCGGCAATTGCTGCCGCTGTTTCTTCAGCGAACTCGCAGCCGAGTTCAGAAAAGGGACGAAGCCCGCCACACCCAGCACCGGATTTGGATTGACGAAGAAATTGTGAGCCTGCTCAGCCATCAAGTTGAGGGCCTGGGTCTGCTGCCCGGCAAAATAGACAAAAAGCGGATTGAGTCGGTCCAGAATGTGATTGTTACGCAGGGGGAAGTTCTGCATGTTGTCCGGGCGGTCCATTCCCAGCAACTGATTCACCAAAATCTGTTGACCCAGCATCAAGATCTGGTTGGGTCCTACCAGAGCCGTGTTGGCCTGACTCAGAATCGACGGATAGTTGGGCGCATTGATGTCGCCCAACAGGGTGGAAAAGCTGGGGGGCGTGCTAAAGGGCGTGTCGGTCAAGCTGGGAGCGGCCGCCATCTGGGCCAAAAATTTGGTATTGGCTGTGTCCACCGGGGAAAAGGTGCCATTCAGATTATCGACCATCGTCTGCAAGGTTGTATCGGTCACCTGAGTCTGGAGAGCCTGCACCAGAGTGGTCAGGGCGTCGAGTTGCTGCTCAATCTCCTTCAACTGTCCCGAAGTCCCATAGTTCAGTCCCAACTGATTGGCCGCCCAGCCCACCACGCCGTTGAGTCCAGCCGTGAGCAGATTGCCTCCCAGTCCCGTCCCGATGCCCAGCAACAACTGCCCACCCAGGCTGGACGGGCCTTCGATCAGGGTGATGCTGGGCACATAGTGGCGGGTCAAAGCCGCGCCCGCGGCCGGCCTCACCCCCAGTCGCCCGGCCAGACGCAGCCTGGCGAACTCGGCCACCTCACTCAGGCCCCGTTCCAGGCCGTGGATGGGCCGGTCCATCTGATCCAGGGACAGACGATATAAGCGTCCCTGGCCCAGTTCTGCCTGGTTCAGCAGCTGCTGACTGAAGACGCTCCAGCCCCCGGCTTCCCCGGCGGCCCTCCACAGGGCCACATCCGAGAAGAAAGGATTGGGCTCCAGCGGTCCGATCTCCACGTTGACCACGTTGGGCAATTTGACGGCCATTCGTACCTGGTTTTCCGCCTCTGGCAGACTCAGGCCCGGGTGGCTGCGCAGGTAGCGGCTCACCAGCGTCGTCAGCAAAGAGATGTGAGCCTGCTTGTTGTTCTGGCTGTAGCCTTGAATCTCCGCCGACAACTCCTCGTTCGAGCCCGGCACCGTCGCCACAGCCCGAAAATTGTTAGGCACCAGCACATTGTGAAAAAAGACCAACCCGTTGGCATTGGTCGTTCCTGTAGCCAGAGTGGTGCCGTCGCTGCTCACCAATCTCACCGAGGCATCGGCGATGTCCGCCCCCAGATTGACTCGTCCCACCACCACCGGGGTCAGTTGTGCCGCCGTCAACGCGGGCGACGAACCCAACGGTCCGACGCTCGAAGCGGTGCCGCACCCCATCAGAACAAGACCGGCCAAACCTACGGAAATCAAATTTCGGACCTTCATGGAATTCGCTTGCCTCTGTGTCTCCAAAAATGGACCCCTGCTGGACCGCGAACTTTGGCCCACGAGCCTCCATGACCTGCTCCGGGCTTCACGGCTTTGCGGTAGAGCCAGGGGGTTGCCAGCCACCCGGGAACTCCCCAACCATGGAAGGTCAATGCTTCTGCGCCGGGGTTGCCTACCAACTCACCCCACCCACCGATTTCGCCGGGCATTGCCACTGCCAGTCCTGCCGCCAGGCCAGTGGAGCCCCCATGCTCAGTTGGACCTCGGTGCCCAACCGCCAGTTCACCCTGCTGCGCGGCCATGAATTGGTGCGCGAATATTCCAGTTCCGAAAGGGTCACCTGGAGCTTTTGCGGCCGCTGCGGCACCACGCTATTTTATCGATCCCAGGCCACACCCGAGAAAACCTACATCACCGTGGCCAGCCTCACCAGTCTGCTGGATCGCCCTCTGGAAAGCCACGTTAGCTACGAAGAAAAGCCGGCCTGGTTTGACCTCAGTCCCGGGGTGCCACGCTACTTCGCCAAAACCGACATTCCCATCGATAGGATTCAACTCCCGGATTTGGATTCATTGATTCCACCGGACCCTCACATTCTCAACGGCTTTTCTCGGTCCAACCCGGACTATCGCTACCGGGCCGCCCAAAGTTACGAGCAGACATATTTCCCCAAAACGCTGGCATTGCTTCGTCAAAGGGCCGCCCTGGCGGAGTCTTGGGAGCCATTGTTGCGGACTATTTTGCGAGGCTTTGCCTATCGCTGGCTGGACGGCTACGTATCAGGCGAAGGCACAATGCCTCAGGCCGACCTGACCGAAACCATGGACTGGATGGACGCTCAGCTCAGTCAGTACTTTTCGCCCCAGCAATTTACCGCGTACCAGGAGTGGCGCCAGTCGCCTGACAACCCCATGGCCTTTCTCTTTCTCGTTCATTCTAACAACTCAGGACCCGATCGACCCTGAGGCCAGCTAACGCGCCGACTGCAGCAACGGGGTCGCCATGCCTCTGGCGATTCGCATGGTAGCGCTTTGGGGTTTGTTGCCGCTGTATTTAGGACTCGGGGCAGTCGTCGCCGCGCTGGCACTGGCCCCGCAGGTGGCCCTAAAAGTTCGCCTTATTTGCGGGGCGTTGACCCTGATCCTCGCGGGCTCGCATGTGCCGCTGCCAGATGCCATTGACGCGCTGGATGAATTGTCGGTGAGTTCCCGTCTACGCCAACAACTGCGACAAGTTCTCGCTGCCATCCGCAAAGGAAGCACCCTGTACGCCGCTTTACTGGAGCAGGGCTGTCTGGGCCACAAAATTCTTGAAAAAATACACGATGGGGAAACCAGCGGTCAGCTTCCAGAGGTTCTCCGCTCTTTATTCGTTTAGACAAGGTGTAGGACGTCTTGAGCCAGAGTAGATCCTTTTTGTTGATAGAAATGAACTGGGTGTGTTTCTCAGGTTTTGAGCAATACTGCCAGATCTCGCAGGGTGGTGGGCAAGCATCCGGCCGCCTGGCCAACCGCAAAGAAAGCGGGGGAATAGCGGGAAAATACCTCGGGAGCGTAGCGAAGGCTGCCAAGATTGCCTTCGCCCTCAGTTTCCAGTTGCTTGAGCAAGTCTCGCAGGCCCGCTCGGATGGGCTGGGATTCGCAGGCGGTCGTCGCTTGCTGCACCGCCTTGCTGAGGGGAAATCCCAGATCCAGAAATTCGGCGATGTCCTCCACCGCCTGAGCCAGGTTGAGGGGAGAAACCTCGAGGCCGCTTGAGGCCAGTGGGGGAGCCTGAGCTATGGTTCGGTCGTAAAGGCGCCGCAGCACCTTGGACAGTTTGGAGACTTCTTCGCCGCCTTCAACCATGGCGATCACGCGTGCGGAAAAGACTTCAGGGTGTGCACGCATGGCCTCGGACAAAGACTGACCGGTGATCAGAGTGTGTTCCAGCCGGTTCAGCGTATCTTGGGCGGCGGGGTTGTGAGCTTTGATGATTTTGAACGAGTTGGCCCAGGACACGCCCAGATCCTGAGTCACCGATAGGATGTAGCAGAATAGCAGGAAATCAAATCCTTCGGCCGGACGTTCCTGGGCTTGCTCCTCAATCTCGTGGCTCTTAATCCAATCTAAGAACCCTTGCTCCGCAAGAGCGTCGGCGATGACGGGGCCCTGGGCCATGTGGCAACCCAGCGAGGTGACGATTTCCCATTCCTCGGCCCGGTGGACTCCCTGAACCACGAATTTAATGCCCATGTGGGCCGTCAGCCCCTGGCTGGCCGCCACAATTTTGGGGATTCGGTCGCGGTGGGTCGTCATCAGTTGAGATGGGTTGAGTTTTAGACTGCTAAAGGGGATCTGCACGAGCGTTCCGGGTGGGGCCAGCGCCGCAAAATGGGCCAGGGATAAAGCAAACCCTTTGGAGTGTAGTCTCTGCAGGTTGTCCAGAAATGCCCCGGATGGATTGACCAGGGCCGAATCGTGAATGTCAAAGGTGATTAGTTGAGGTTCGCTCTCAGGATAGTCCAGAAAAAGCCCCAACAACTGGTTGGCTGCTCCCATTTGCTGAAAAGAATCTGGACCCAGGTCGATGTGCAGACTCAGAGGCATGCCTTGCTTGAGGAATCGCTGTTGGGCTTCTAAGGCACGCTCAAAAGTGTAGAGCGCCAGATTGACCTGGGCCTCCGACGTACCGGCGATCTCTCGAAGGCGGGCCGGTAAGATAGGACCGAATTGTGCATGGTTCCATCGGGGACTGGCTTCGGCGGCAGCCAGAGTGAGGTCTTTCAGGGAGACCATGGGCTGGAAAACTAGAGTCAGGACTTTGTTGCGCAGAGCCGTAGCCAGTTCGGCGGCAGAGGGACCTGCGTTGGACCGGGACTCTTGAGAGTCCAGGGTACTCGAACCTCCGGCAGGGGCCACCAGGGGCATACCCACGTCTTGGCCCAGTGGGGACAGGACCTCTACCAGGGCAGGGCTGAGAGGCCCGCTGGTGAGCATGGAGCTTGATTTGGTCAACATGCTGACATCGCCAAGAAATTCTGGCTCCCCCTCGCTCGCAGCCACGCCATGAATGACCAGATCAAAGGGCACGGTGCTGGTTACTACCAAGGCTTCAAATTGGTCTTGGGCCTCTTGCACTGCCAGAATGCCGAGACTGGCCAGCGCATTTACCAGGCGCTGGCGTTCCGATGGGCTTGGATCTACCACCAGCACCGCCAGTTCTATGGCACTACCGGGCGGTCCGTGAAAGATGCTCATTGTGGCAGCGAAAAGAGAATCACCCTGAAGTTGTCGTGCTGGCTATTCTTCATTGTGGGTCGTGCTTTTGACCAAGGCGGCAACAAATCCTAGGTTGCGGGTGACCCATTCGTCATGCCGACTTTTACCGACTGGCCCTGGAGTACCTTCGGATGCCCGTTCGGAAAACCCCGTCAAATCAATTAGGGGATGATTTTTTGCCAGTGAGACCCGAATGTTGACAGGAAAGAGACCCCACCCAATCCTTCGCATTCGCTCTAAAGTCTGGCCCGGGCCACCAAAAAGCGCAGTCCGTGGTCTCACTGACTGAAGCGGAGCTTCAGTCCGGATACTCCAGAGCCCACGCGACCCCCGCCGATGACGCGATTGACACCCACGAAAAGGTCGTAATTGACAGGGCCTTCGCGGTCTTCCTGTCCCTTCAGGGCAAAGAGGGCGGTGTTTTGCAGAGAGAGGCCATTGTCGCCGCTCAATCGGCCGTCGCTAATCTGAAATTTGAAACTCTCTCCCTGGATCGGCCAGCCTTTGACCAGGTGCTTGTCACCGTCCACTATCTGGTCTGAGGCAAACACATCCAGTCGGCCGTTCACGATCTGCATTTCGGCGTCATGCGAGGTGCTGCCGCCGTCACCGCCATATCCGTTGTTGGAAGAAGAGTCGCCCAGGTTGAAGGACCAATCCCGGCTGGGTCCCTGGAACTGTATCTCGACGTCCAGGCCAGGATGCTCCCTCATGTCGACTTTAAGCACAGCCCGGGGGCCTTGCTGGCTGATCAATTCCACGTCCTGCGCGGGAATATCCAGCCGCAAACCACCAGATTCTAGCCGTCGGGATGGCTGAGCCGCAGACTCGGCCCGCCCCCGCCACGACCACACTGCCACGGCCACAGCGATTCCTAATACCACCACCGTCAAGTCGCGCCAATTCATCGCGGATCTAGTTCTGGGTGGCGGCCCGGTGTGCCTGCGCTCGCCGCGCTCGAGGAGGCATCCCGTGGGACTACCCCCATCTTGAAAAGAAGCAGTCGCGCGCTATGGACCCGCGAAGCCTTCATTCTGTTAGAGGTCGAGGCTTGTCGGTGTGCAGCGAGGGGCCAAACAGTCGAAGCCGACGGCTCCCCATTCGAGAAACAGGAGCATCGGTATGCAACTGCGAGTTAGCGACTCGGTTGAGGGCTTCAGCGAACTCCTCAAATTGGGAGCCTGAAGGCGGGCGTTCGCGGAAGCCATTCCGTCGTTGCGGAGTATCCCACCTGAGACCTTCCGGGGACTTCATTCGCGCCACCAGGTCAGGGCGGCCAACAGCAGGGCGGCCTCCATCAGGGAAGCAGATTCGCCTGACTCAATACCCATGAGTTTGCGAATGCTTCGGCGGCGAAGCCTGGCTTTGCGTTGTTGCGTTTGCATTGGAATCCTGGTTCCTCCCGTTTTTGGACTGACATCAGTCTACCAGGTGTTCACCTGTATGCGTCAAGTCCTTTTTTGGGGTTACCGCAGAGGCTCGCGTTCCTAGTTCTTGACGTTGAGGAACGACCAGGTCGATTTGCCCTGGTAGGTGGCCTTGACGGCGACGTAGCCATCAAACCCGGTCGGCACATTGAGGATGTTGGCGAATCCGGGGTTGGGGTCGAAAACAAGCCCGGCGGCCGGCCCGGGAATGGGCAGGCCGGGCAGGGCCAGCAGGTAGACCTGCCACTGAACATTGGCCAGGGTATTGCTCGAGGTGGCATCGATAAAGTTGCCGTCGAAAGTGATCCCCGTCAGATTGAAGATGATGGTGGAGGCGCTGAGCACTTTCGTGTAATTGGGTGAGAGCACCAGCGAGGCCAGTCCGGTGTTGGCGGCTTGGGCGGTAAAAGGGGCCGAGCCAGAGAGGAATTTGGCGGTGGAAGGGGTCAGGTTGACCGGGCTGATGGTGCTGGGACTGTACATCCAACTGGCCGTAATGTTGACAGGATTGGTACTATGGGCCGTCAGCAGACCGGCGCTGCCGTTGCTGGGCACGCTCAGCAGGCTGGGCTCCAGGGTGGCCCCGCTGAAAGTGCCATTGACGATGGTGCCCGTCTCGGTGCCGTCGGCCGGGTTGATCAGCAAGCCGCTGGAGCCGACCGAGATGCTACCGCTGGAGATACTGCCACCGGATACGCTGGAGTTAACCGGGGTGGAGTTTGTGCCGCTCACGACTCCTGCCTGGTTGATATCTCCGCTGAAGGCAGGACCATTCATAGTGACACCTCCCTGAGTGGTGCCGGCCACAAGCGACCCGTCGACCACCGTTCCCCCCTGGATGGTGGTGTTGTTTGCGCCCAGCGTGGCGTTCTCGAACATGGCCACCCCTTGGGCCGAGGACAGGGTGCCGTTGACTACAGTCACGGTCGGGCTGGGGAAATTGGCCACCTCCACCGAGTTGGTGTTGCTGCTCAACCATTCGGCGACATCGGTAAGGTCGGTATAAATCAGGTAGTTAGAGGCGAAGACGCTGGTGGAGTAGCCAAAATTGCCAATGTAGCTGTTGTAGCCCGAATTGCCCACTTCACTATGGTTGTAAATACCGGTGGTGTAGGCGGAAGGAGCGGCTCTCAGGCCCGCCGTCCAGATGGCGTAAGCCCTCATTTGGCTTGGGTTGGCGCTATCAGGCTGGACCACCACCTCGTCGGGGATGAAGTTGCAGGCCAGGGCCAGGTCGCTGTTCCAAAAGAAAGGGCTGGATCCGAGTTTTTGGGCAGACTGACTGCTGGTTACGGCCGCCGGGGCGCCGCTCTGGGAGGCCTGGCCGGCGCTCAAGTGGCCTCCGCTGTCGGGCTGGGAGCCTTTGGGCGCACCGGGCAGAGGTTTGACCAGCATGGCCAGGCCCGTGGAGCCGCTCTGGGGACTGAAGAGGGCCCTGAGTTGGACGCCCGGATCGATAAGGGTCTGGCCTTCGGCCAGGATATAGCTGAGGCCATCGTCCTTGTGATCTCCCGAAGAAGAGGTGGTATACAGGTGGGGACGAGTCTTGTCGTCTAACGACCAGTCGGTGTAGATGAAGACGTTGCTTTGATTTTGAGCGGTCTGGTAGGTGTTGCCGCTCATCAGGCCCATCTGATGGAGGCCAAAGGCCGCCGGGTTTTTGCCCGTGTAGCCCTGCTTCTGTGCGGCCAGTTTGGCGCGACTCAGCAAAATTTTGGCCTGACTTTGACTGGGTAATACCCAGTCATACCAACCGTTAACGTTGTAATGACGGGCGTCGATAGGGCTGGGTGAAGAGAATATCAGCCTCTGGTCGGGGATTTCGGCATAGGTTGCCCACAGGGTGCCGTCCAGGATTCCCGATCCTTTGGTGCCCGACACGACCTCGGGGTCGGCCGGGGCGGCGCAAACATTCTGGCAGGGGCCGTCCCCCCCGATCAGAGCCACCGGTCCTTGTTGCAGGGTGCGCTTGCTGAGAGCGGCCAGTCCGTTGCCCACATTGCTCATATTGGCTGGGATGGGATTGGCTACCGACTGAGTCCCCGTAGACCCATTGAGAGCCTGCGAAATGCCCCTTAAAATCGTAGTTGCGCTGGTGTTATTGGCCGAGCGCGATTGAGTGGAGCACTCTGAGAGCCAGTTGGCCCCCAGTGTCACTTCGCCTACATAGTAGCCGGCCGCGTTGACCAGTTTGGGAGTGGCCGCGATGTCGTTGCGGAAGTCATAATAATTGGCCCAATTGATACCGTTGAATCCTTGGTAGTTGTTGAGGCCGCTGCCATATTTTTGGGCGGAGTTTTGCAACTGGTAGGTGAGCAGGTTGCCAGCGGAGGAGGGGCCGGTATTAAGAACCGTGCCCAGAATCACCAGGGTGGCGTTTTGGGCCGCAGTAACGTTGCCTGGAATGGCCCAGGACTGGGCATCGATGTTGCCCAGAAAAGTATTGTCGGCACTGAAGGGCGTGTAGTTGAGCAGGTTGGACTGCAGTGTGGTGTTTTGCAGCGTCAGGGCCTGCCCGATCAGGTCGATACTGGGCTGAACGGTGTTGCTCAGGTTGATGACGCCCAGATCGGTGCTCAGAGTGTTTAGTTCTGTCTGGATCTGGTTGAGCTGGTTTTGGATGTTCTGCAACGCATTTTGGGTGCCGTTACCGAGTCCGAAGAGCGAGCCCAGCCAGCCGGCACTTTTGGAAAGCAGGGTCAGGGTAAGCCCTCCCGACCAGATATTGTTGAGGGGGTTTTCCAGGGGGGCTGCAAAATCTTGGAAAATTTTGCCCTGAGCGCCTTCGGCGCGAGGCAAAAAAATGGGACGGGTCTCTATGAATTGGCGCACCTGGCCGGCGTCGATCTGAGCGACCAGGCTGCTGGCGAAGGCCGGCAGCGACTGGCCGCCGGCTTCCTGAGCGAAAACCCGTGGCGAGAACTGGGAGAGATAGTGACTGCTGAAAGGCCGGTTCAGCGATTCGCTCGGGCTGATTTTGAGGAAGCGTTTGATGGCTTGCAGGTCGTTGAGGCCAGCCGTAAGGCCGGGGTGGGCGTCTCGGTAGGCGGCCAGCAGGGTGGACACGGGAGTGACCCAGATAAAGCCCGGTTGGCCCGAGGGGGCCCGGTCGCCGGCACCGGACAGGGCCAGCCGATCGGCCTCCTCCAGGGTGGCGTCGGCCAGCATCACCTGGCCGTTGTCGAGCACCGCCTCAATCCGCAGAACGTTATTGATGGAGCGCAGCCGCACCACGGCCGAGCGGGCGTTTTGCAGGTCCACCTGACCGGATACTTGAGGGAAGTTGAAAAGGCCGGTAGGACCCGTGCTGACGGCGTCTACCAGGGGGGCTGTGCTGCTAGAGGCAGCGCTGCCGGGCAGGCCGGCGCCCGCGCTATCGCTGGTGTCGCTGCCGCAGCCATTCAGGGCGATGGAGCAAATTCCCAGGGTGATGACCAGTTTTCGCATGACAATCTCTCCTTGTGCCTGGAAGACTGCAAAACGGTTGGAGAAAGTTCCCTCCACGCCAACCTGTATCTGGCGGATGCCAGCCTACAGGTTGGCGTCTCCAGCCCAGTCTTTAGGTAACTGCGCCGCCGTCCACGCTCAGCACGTGGCCGGTCACGTAGGATGACTCGTCGGAGGCCAGCCAAAGATAAGCATTGGCGATGTCCTGGGGTTTGCCCATGCGTCCCAGAGGCACCTTTTCGATCAGCTTTTCGATGACTTTGTCCGGGATACCCTCGGTCATGCGGGTCTCGATAAAGCCGGGCGCCACGGCGTTGACGCGAATGCCTTTGCGGCCCAGTTCACGGGCCCAAACCTTGGTCATTCCGATCACCCCGGCTTTGCTGGCCACATAGTTTGTCTGCCCAAAGTTGCCGTAGAGGGCCACTACCGAGGAGGCGTTGAGAACCACGCCGCCACCCCGGGCGGCCATGGCTTCGGCCACCAGTCGGGTGCACATGTAGACGCCCTTCAAATTGACTTCGATGACCTGATCGAAATCCGCGTCTTCCATCTTCAGCAATTGCTTATCGCGGATGATACCGGCGTTATTGACCAAAATGTCCACGCGACCGTAGGCGGCCATCACCTTGTCTAATAAATCCTGCACCGAAGCCCGTTGGGCGGTGTTGGCCTGGACGGCCATCGCTTCACCCCCGGCCTGCTTGATTTGGGCGGTTGCCGCTTCCATCTCGGGCATGTCCAGGTCGCATAGTGCAACTTTGGCTCCCTCGCGGGCGAAAGTCTGGGCGGTCACTAAACCAATGCCTCGTCCAGCTCCGGTGACGATGGCTACTTTATCTTTCAGTCTCAATTTACTCACTACTCCCTCATTTTCTGGTGGCCTGAATGCATAAGGTCAGGCGGCTGCAGAAAGATTGCACCAGCAGTTTGAGAGGGGCGTCAGCTTTCCTCGGGGGCAGCCTCGATCTCTTCCTTCTTGGGAAAGAGGATACTGGCGGCCACCGACAGGCCCAGCAGGCCGGCAATCACCCCCAGTTCAACCGGAGTGCTGATGTGCACGTAGTTGCTGGCCAGCATTTCGACGCCGATGAAGACCAGAATGACCGACAGTCCTATCTGTAAATAGTGAAACATGCCCATCATGCCGGCCAGGGCAAAGTAGAGGGCGCGCAGTCCCAAGATGGCCATCACGTTGGAGGAGTAGACGATGAAAGAATCCTGGGTCACGGCAAAGACGGCCGGAATGCTGTCGAGGGCAAAAACCAGGTCAGTGGTCTCGATGGCCACCAAAACAATGAAGAGCGGTGTGATCAATCGGCACCCGTCGATGTTCACAAAAAATTGCCGGCCCACATACTGTGGATGCAGCGGGAAGTGGCGGCGAACCCATTTTACCACCCAGTTTTGTTCCGGGTCGACATCCGCCTCTTCGTCGCTCATTCCCATCTTGATGCCGCTGACAATCAGGATGATACCAAATAGATACAGGATCCAGTGATAGCGGTTGACCAGCCCGATACCCACAAAAATGAGTGAGCCACGCATGATCAGGGCGCCCAGCACTCCAAACAGTAGCACCCGCTGTTGGCTCGGCTGGGGCACTTTGAAGTAGCGAAAGATGATCAAGAAGACAAAGAGGTTGTCCACGCTCAGGCTTTTTTCGAGCAGATAGGCAGAGAGAAAGTCCATCGCTTGGGGGGCGCCCATCTCGTGGTAGACCCAGACGTTGACTCCGAGCCCTACCAGAATCCAAAAAATGGAGCGAGTGATGGCCTGGCGCAAAGTCAAAGGGCCATCCTGGGGACGGGACGTGATGAGGTCCAGTCCGAGCAGCAGAAATACGAAAAGATTGAAACCTGTCCAGTGGAGGGCGTGATCCATTGAATTTTCCTTTAGCGTCCAGGTTCAATATCCCTGGAAGGTTGCCGCTTCAATTTCACAAAGCTAAATTCATGGACAGCACCTCAAAGCCAAGTAAGAAGCCTCATCCCTGGGAGGAGCCCCAGGCTCCCCGAGCTCCCCAAGCCAGCTGGCTGTTTCGCATGGGTCTGACCGCCCCCGATGTGGCCACCAACCCGGCTTTGTGGCCCTTTCGCTGGATCTATGGTGGCCGTGCCTTACGGCGCTTGAAGGCTGTGGCCAAGGGAGCGCGGCGCGTGTTGGACATTCGCTGCGGCTCGGGTTGGCTGCTCTGGGAACTGGCCAAGGTGGCGCCTCAGGCCCAATTGTTGGGACTGGATACGCGCTTGCGTCCGCTGATGTGGGGCCAACTGCAGAGTGAAAATCGATTGGGTGGGTCGATGGGGCAGGTGGAACTGCGCGAAGAAGACTTTCTCGACCTGAAGGCGGAGGACGAAAGTTTTGACCTGATTCTGTGCAACCTGGCCCTCAGTCAGAGCGAAGAGGCCGCTCCGCTGCTGGAAAAGATTCACCGTCTGCTCAGTCCGGGCGGTACCGTGTACTACTACGAAGGTACCGAGCCCACCACGTTGACCGTCGACCGCCTGGCCGGCTATTATCAGCGCCGACGCCGCTGGAGTGGCATCCAGTCCGATCTGTGGAATTTGCGACGCGAGGTCCGGGCCAGCTTCGCCAAAGACAGTCTGCGCGGATGGCGCAATCCTAAGGCCAGTTCCGAAGGCGAAGTTTTCGCCGTTTTTCAGGGCATGTTCGAAGTCATGGAGCAGGGGCGTTTTCGGGCTCTGACCGACCTCTGGCTGCCTTCTTTGCCAGTCAGATTTCGCTGGTTGTGGCTCCCCTTGCTAATCTGGATCGACCGGTTGGCGGTTTCTATGGGTTGGCTCGAAGGCTGTCGGCGCTACGCCTTGGCGCGTAAGGCCGAGTAGCTTCTATCGTTCGAGGAAAAATATTTTCCAATCGAACGTCTGTTGGCTTGCATGCATGGGGTCCGCCCGAGTAGTCTAGGCAAGCAAGACCTCGAGCGGACGGAGGAACCGATACCTACCCCGGTGCTTCGGCACCAACTGCTACGTTCTCTTCGGAGACGTTTCACCAGAGTGATCCAGGAAGCTCTAGTTGTCCACGACGAGCACCGTATGCACCCTGTCACCTTCGGGAGGCAGATTGCTAGGATGGGTAACCATCCACCAGAAATAGCCTTAAAGCCTAATTCTGATTATGGACAGCGAAACGTTGTAGCATTTTGTTTCTGTATCCTAGGCCAGAGACACCATAGGCACGCAAGTGCCAAGTAGGAAGGGCAAGTTCATCGAGGTCTTGCCCTTTTTCCTTTTCTGAAGAGTTTTTCGCGCACCAGGGACACCCTGGCCCGGCTGGAACCTTTCTCCTATGAAGAACTGGGCTTTTCTCGCCTTCGCGGCCTTGTTGTCCCGCTACTTACAGGCCAGGCCACCTCACCCTGACATGAGCGCAGTGGAGCAACTACCGGAGCAAAAGTTGATCTACCATCCCACCCGCGGCCGGACGCTCGATCCCGGGTCGCTGGGGCTGGGCATCAAAGACCTCTACTTTGCAGCCGAAGACAAGGTTCGCCTCAATGCATGGTGGCTACCAGCCCCTCCAGGAGCCCCGACCGTCCTGTACTTCCACGGCAACGGGGGCAGTCTGTCGGGTATGCAGCCCACTCTGACCTATTTCCACCGGGCCGGATTTGGTGCGTTGCTGGTGGACTATCGCGGTTATGGCCTCAGTCAGGGCTACCCGTCCGAGGCCGGTCTTCAAAAGGACGCCCGGGCAGCCTATCAACAGTGCCTGAAACGCGGCGTCAAACCGCAGCAACTGCTGATTCACGGTCAGTCGTTGGGTGGGGCGGTTGCCGTCCAGTTGGCTTCCGAAAAACCTTGCGCCGGACTCATCCTGGAGTCCACCTTCACGTCCGCCAAAGACATGGCCCGACGATTGTATGGCGGAGTGGCCGCCGCCACGCTGCATACGCACTATTGCAGTGTGACCACGGTGGCCAGCCTCAAAGTGCCTGTGCTGGTCATGCATGGCGACCAGGACAGCATGATACCGGCCTCGATGGGGCGGGCGCTCTTTGCGGCCGCCCCGCAGCCCAAGGAATTTTGGATGGTAAAAGGGGCCGATCACAACAATTTGCGAGTGCTGGCCGGACCCGAATATGTGGAGCGGTTGCGCAGATTTTACGCCCGGGCGAAGGCGTCCGCTTTCTCGAGGTCCTCCAGCCGATTCACATCAAGCCAGTGACCGTGGATGTAGTGGACCTGGATCGCAGTGCCGGCCTCAACCAGAGCGTTGATCAAATCGCTGATCGACCCGTCCGGTAGGTGCTGCAGCACTTGGTGAGCCGCTTCCAGGGCCGGTCCGCCCAGGCGCAACAGACCGATCCAGCGTCCTTGATTGGGCCGATCACTGCTCACCATCCGTTCTACCGTGATGGCGGGTCCAAACAAGGAGCGGTCGTCGGGAGCGCTACACTGGGCATAGTCGTTGTCCGGACCCTCGGTGGTCAGGGAGTCGACTACAGCCACCGCATCGCCTGGAATTTCCAGCACATCGCGCAATACCGAACTGCGCATCAACAGGTCGCCGTAAACAATCAGCGCCTGTCCCTCGTGGGGTAGGGCCAGGCGTAGCGAGGCGAGCTCTCCGGTGCTCTCGTGGGCCTCGTTGACCACGACCTCGACCCCCTCCAGGATCACCGTTTCCGCTTGGTAACCGGCCACCACCCGTATGCCGTGAATTCCCTGACGTCGGCATTCTTCCACCAATCGCTGCAAAATCGGCTTGCCGGCAATGTGCAGCATGGCCTTGGGCCGGTCCACGGTCAGCGACTCCAGTTCTCGCCCTCGACTGGCCGCCAGCAGCACGGCCAAAACGCCGCGACCGGGGGCGGGCGCGTAGGTCCGCTCGGCCTGGGCCAACTCCTCGGCGCCCTGCAAGCGAAAGACTTCGTCCAGCCCGGCGATCTGATCTTCGATGGCCACTACACCCTGCTGTTGGCGAATGCGCCGGGCGGCCGACTGCATGGCTGGAATGCTGGCGCGTAGCAGGTGGTTGGCCCAGATCGCCAGGCTGAAACCGGCTTTGCGAAAGACTTCCACGGGAGTGCTGTAGTATTTGGTGGGCACGATCACCAACGGGCAGCGCGCGGCCCATTGACGGGAAAATTCGATCACCTCATCGGCCCGGGTCTTCTTGCTGTGAATCAGTACCGCATCGGCCCCGGCCGCGTGATAGGCTTCGGCTCGCCGCAGCGCTTCCTCCATGCCGGCTCCGGCGATGAGAGCTTCGACACGCGCCACCACCACGAAGTCCGGATCCAGCTGACTGTCCTTGGCTGCTTTGATCTTGCCACAAAATTCGTCCACCGAGGCCAGAACCTGGCGGTCGCTGGCGCCAAAGCTGTTGGTCTTAGGAAACTCCTTGTCCTCGATACACACCCCGGCCAGCTCGCGTTGCTCCAGTTTGCGCACCAGGCGGCGCAGGCTGTTGAAGTTTCCGTAGCCGGTGTCGCCATCCACCAGGATGGGCACCTGGGTGGCGTCGCTCATAAACTCCAGGGCGTCCACCACCTGGCTCCAACTGGCTTCGTTGCTGTCGCGCACGCCAAACTGGGCGGACATACTCAGTCCGCTGGCCCAGATGGCCGGAAATCCGGCCTCTTCGGCAATCTTGGCGCTCAGGGCATTGTGCGCTTCCAGCAAGAACTCCAGTTCGGGGCTCTGCAACAGTTGGCGCAAACGGGTGGTTTTTTTCACTCTATTTCTCTCAATCGGGGTAAAATCAATTGCTGACAACGTTCCCAGTGATGCGGATCGTCCACCTCACACCAGATCAGGTCGTCCACGTGGACGGTATCCAATCTGTGTTTTTCGCACAGGGCCACCAGTCCGTCACTTTCATAGTGGGCTTCGGGCCGAGTGGCCCCCCAGCTTTGCAAATCTTGCAGCAATCCCAGCGAAAACCGGCAAATTCCCACGAATTCCCCGTCCGGACTCCGCTCCAACTGAGATCTGTCCTTGCTCATATTGCGCAGCCGCGCGTCGGGCGCGTCAATCCATACTTCATCGCCAGCGCCTGTCCACCCCGAGGTCAGGATGGCGTTGGGCTCCGGGCACTTTAGCAGGCAATCCAGGGCTCGGCTTTCATAGAGCAGGTCCGACTCCAGCACCAGCAGGTCGTCTTGCAGCACCTGGTGAGCAAGCATCAACGACCGCAAGGACCCGGTGCTGGCATACTCGGGATTGTCTACAAAGCGCAGCGGTTCGGGCAGACCCCGGTATTGATCGGCCTGATGGCCGACCACCAGGGTCACCGGGGCCAGTCCGGCCTGGGTCAGCAGGCGCACCGATCGCTGGACCAGCGTCTCTTTTCCGGGGGCGAGCAGGCCTTTGGGGCGGTTAAAACCCAGCCGGGAGCCCAGGCCGGCGGCCAGGATGACGGCTTTCACAGGCCCAGGGCCTGACGAAAGCGGGCTGCCACCTGGGCCGGCGTTTGTTGAGGGCGCGGTAGCGATTGGGCGATGCCCGGCACGATGGGGCAATGGATAAAGGTGAGTTGCGACCCGTCTAAAGGCTCGGGGCGGGTCCACTGGAGCACTCGCGGATAGCCGCAGCCGGCCGCCACCTGACACAGGTCCAGCGACGGAGACACGGTGGCCTGGGCCCCGGTGCTCTCATGGCAGGCGTTATCCAGCACCAGGTGGACCAGGTTGGGCGGTCGTACCCAGCCCAGCGTAGTCATGGCGCCCATCCGCATCAGTAGGGCGCCGTCACCGTCCAGGACCCATATTTTACGGTCGGGGCGGCTCAGGGCCAGCCCCAGCCCGACACTGCAGGCGCAGCCCATCGAGCCCACCAGGTAAAGATGCTGGACTCGATCTTGCAGAGCGTACAGTTCGCGGCCGGTGTAGCCGGTAGTGGCCACTACCAAATCGTTGGGGCCCCATTGGCGCAGCAGGCCCTCCAACATCTGCCCGCGGGTAAGCTGGGCCGCCACTTTGGGGTCTGGCAGGATGGCTCCCACCGGTTTCTTTTCCAGCGGTGGGGTAGGTGGGTGGGCCTGAAAGCGGCCCTTGGGGATAATCAGAGCCCGGCACCGGCCCTGCTGGCGCAGCATGCGCAGCTGGTTTTGCAAGCATAATCGGGCCTCTTCGGCCTCTTCGGGTAGGATTTCCCAGGGAATTTCCATCAAGTCCAGCAGGCCGGGCGTGATCTGGCCCATCAGTTGATGCTGAGGTTCGTCGGCGGGACCGCCGGGTTGGCCGCGCCAGGTCACCAACAAGAGCATGGGAATGGCAAACGGCTGCAGCAGCGAGGTGAGTGGATTTACGGCGTTGCCCAGGCCGGAATTTTGCATCAGCGTCACGCCTAAACCCCCGCCCAGCCAGGCCCCGGCCGCGATGGCCACAGCGTCGCCCTCGTTGGCGGCGGGCACGTATGCCAGTTGCGGGTGAGCGATCACGCAATCGATGAGCGGCGTGAGGTATGAGCAGGGCACGCCCGTCCAGAGCGTGGCCCCCTCGTTG
This sequence comes from bacterium, assembly GCA_018780265.1. GTDB lineage: Bacteria > Vulcanimicrobiota > Xenobia > Xenobiales > JADMJV01 > JADMJV01. The sequence continues at coordinate 42,189 of JADMJV010000110.1, read as the reverse complement.
CGGGCTGTCTCCACCCAGGAGACGGGATCGATCATAGCAGCCCCCTTTCTGGGGCCGGCTGCCTTTCCTTCGTCTAACTGACGAGAATGTAACTGGCAGCAACAAAGTTTGGCGGTTCAGCCAATGGTTCAAGGCTAGGGAGCTGCCGAAAGGATGTCACCGATGTTAGGCAGCGCTTGCTCAGGACTTCTGACTCTGACTTTGTTGGGGGCGCTCGCTTTCCCAGCCCTGGCCTTCCCCGAAGCCGCAGCGCCAGTGGCTGCCGTGGCCCCCGCAGCCGCTGCCTACTCGGCCAGCGAACTGGATGTGCTCTTCAAGCCAGTCGCCCTTTACCCCGACCCCTTGCTGGCCCAGCTTTTGCCCGCTTCCGCTTTCCCGGCCCAGATTCAGGCCGCTCACCAGTGGCTGCAGGCCAACCCAGGTAGACCCGCAAGGGGCGCCGCAGCGACGTGGCCAACCTCGTTCGGACCGGCCTTCCCTTCCCGAAGGTCTGCAGCGGCAGGGTACTTCCTACCAGGCTGGTAAGCCTTGTATACCTTGAAAACACAAGCTCCCGACCATTGGATCAAGATTCGCGGCGCCCGCGAACACAACCTCAAAAACGTCGACCTCGATCTACCTCGCGACCGACTGGTGGTGATCACCGGCCTGAGCGGCTCAGGCAAGTCCAGTCTGGCCTTCGACACCCTTTACGCCGAAGGCCAGCGCCGTTACGTCGAGTCGCTCTCAGCTTATGCCCGCCAGTTTCTAGGACTGATGGAGAAGCCCGACGTGGACCTGATCGAAGGCCTGTCGCCAGCGATCTCCATCGACCAGAAGGGCAGTTCGCGTAACCCCCGCTCGACCGTTGGCACTGTCACCGAAATCTACGACTACCTGCGCCTGATGTTTGCTCGCATCGGCCAGCCTCACTGTCCCAAGTGCGGTAAGCACATCGAGTCGCAGACGGTGGACCAGATGGTGGACATCCTCACCGCCTTGGGCGAGGGCGCCCAGTTGACGTTGTTGGCTCCCATGGTGCGCGGCCGCAAGGGCGAGTACAGCAAGCTTTTTAAAGAGGTTCAGTCCAACGGCTTCACGCGCGTGCGGGTGGATGGGGAGATCAAGCGACTCGACGAAGACGACATCGTGCTGGAGAAGTATGTCAAGCACACCATCGAAGTGGTGGTCGACCGCATCTCCCTGCGCGAAGGAGTGCGCTCGCGTCTGGCCGAGTCGCTGGAAACCTGCCTGGGCCTTTCTTCGGGGCTGGTGCAGGTGGTCACCAAAGATAAAGAGATGTTGCTCTCGTCTCACCTGGCCTGCGCCGACTGCAGTGTCTCCTTTGAAGAACTGGCCCCCCGCCTCTTCTCCTTCAACAGCCCCTATGGCGCCTGTCCAGAGTGCCACGGGCTGGGATTTCAGCCCGAATTGGACCCCGCCCTGGTCATTCCTAACCCCGCCCTGAGTGTCCAGGAAGGGGCCATTGCCCCTTGGGGCAAACCGGTCCTTTCGCTCCGCCACCAACCGCGCGAATCCCGCTTCTGGCGGCGTTTGTTGCGAGTGGCCGAAGAGTTGCGCATCGACCTCAACAAACCCTGGCATCGTCTCCCCGAACAGCATCAGCAATCCTTGTTGCAGGGGCATGGCGACCACTTCGAAGGGGCTGTGCCGGCCCTGCAGCGCCTCTATACCGAGACCGAGTCGGAGTATTTTCGCTCCGAGATCGAAAAATACATGACCGAGCGCCCCTGTCCCAATTGCGGCGGTTCCCGGCTTAAGCCCGAAGCACTGGCGGTACGTCTCTACGGCATCAATATCCACCAACTGTGTCGACAGTCCGTGCGCGAAGCGCTGGCATGGGTGGAAGAACTGCAGTTGACCCCGCGCGAAACCACCATCGCTCATCAGGTGGTCAAGGAGATCCACGCCCGCCTCAAGTTTCTCAACGACGTGGGCCTCGACTACCTCACCCTGACCCGCACCGCCGGCACCCTCTCGGGTGGCGAGAGTCAGCGCATTCGCCTGGCCACCCAGATCGGTTCGGGTCTGGTGGGTGTGCTCTACATTTTGGACGAGCCGTCCATCGGCTTGCATCAACGCGACAACGAGCGCCTTTTGCAAACTCTGGTGCGCCTGCGCAATCTGGGCAACACCCTGATCGTGGTCGAGCACGACGAGGACACCATTCGGGCCGCCGATCACGTGGTCGATGTAGGTCCAGGGGCCGGCATTCACGGCGGCCACATCGTGGCCCAGGGAACCCCCGATGAAGTGGCCAACCACCCCGACAGTCTCACTGGAGCCTATCTCAGCGGACGCCAGCGCGTGGAGGTTCCCAAAAAGCGCCGCAAAGTGGAGAAAGAGCGGCGTCTGCGCGTGGTAGGCGCCAACCATCACAATTTGCAGAACCTCACCGTGGACTTCCCGGTCGGGGTTTTCACCTGTGTCACCGGGGTTTCCGGCTCGGGCAAAAGCACCCTGGTCAACCACATCCTGTGCAAAGCCCTTTCGCTGGCTCTAGGTCAGGCCAGTCAACGGCCCGGCCAGCACGAAGTGTTGTTGGGCAAAGAGTTTGTCGACCGCGTAATCGTCATCGACCAGAGCCCCATCGGGCGCACGCCCCGCTCCAATCCAGCCACCTACACGGGGGTTTTTGACCCCATCCGTCAGGTCTTTGCCCAGACACCCGAAGCTCGTATGCGCGGCTACCAGCCGGGCCGCTTCTCGTTTAATGTCAAAGGGGGCCGTTGTGAAGCCTGTCAGGGGCAGGGCATTCTCAAGATCGAAATGCACTTTTTGCCCGATGTCTACGTGCCCTGCGAGGTTTGCAAAGGCAAGCGCTATAACCGCGAGACTTTGGAAGTGCGCTTCAAAGGCAAGACCATCTCCGAAGTGCTCGAGATGACCATCGACGAGTCCCTGCTGCTTTTTGCCAACATCCCCAAGTTGGCCCGACGCATTCAGACCATGGTCGATGTGGGTCTGGGCTACATCAGCCTGGGCCAGGCCGCCACCACCTTGTCCGGAGGTGAGGCCCAGCGAGTCAAACTGGCCACCGAACTCAGCAAGATGTCCACCGGGCGCACCGTTTACATCCTCGACGAACCCACCACCGGATTGCATTTTCACGACGTGGCCCGGCTTCTTGAGGTGCTCCAGCGTCTGACCGACGTAGGCAACACCATGATTATCATCGAGCACAACCTGGATGTCATCAAGTGCGCCGACTGGATCATCGATCTGGGTCCCCACGGCGGAGACCGCGGTGGGGAATTGCTTATCAGTGGGACGCCCGAAAAGGTGGCCGAATGCGAAGCCAGCTACACCGGTCATTTTCTCAAGCCCATTCTGGAAAAGGCCGGTACGCTCAAGGAGAAGCGCAAAAATTCACGAGTCGGCAATCTGGCGTTAAGATGACGGCCATAGGCTGGACCCATGATCGGCAAGCTAACCAACTTCTACCAAAAGCATATCGGGCCCGGCGGTGGCGACTATTCGCGTGAGCCCGGCAAGCTGCAGACCGTGGCCCAGGAAGTGCCTGGCGCCGCCGTCGGTGCCGGCCTGGGAGCCGCGGCCGGAGCGGCCATCGGTTTTGGGGTAGGCTACCACCATCTGGCCAGTGATTCGGTTCAGATCGTGACCGAGCGCACCGAGTATCTGCGTCCCGAACTGGTGGGTGCCCGCTATATTCCTGAAGATTGCACCACCCAATACACCTATGATGGCGACGGTAACATGACCGGCAGCTATCAAAACTGCGATTCGCCCTACTTCCGCCCGTTGGTCGAGAATCGCTCCACCGGGTTGATCGAAGAACGTCAAAAGTTTACCCACACGCACAGCATCGGACCTCTGGCTGGAGCGGCCATCGGTATGGGCGTGGGGGTGGTGGCCGGGGCTCTGGTGGGGGCTCTTGTTCAGAAGGTGGCCGACCCTCAGGTCAGTTCAGCCAGTCAGGCGCGAGGCAACAAAGCCCCGCTCATCGGCTTGGGGGCCGGAGCCCTGTTGGGCGCGGGGGCTGGCTACGCTGCGGGGAGTCTGGCTCAAAGCAAAGCGCAAACCCTGTCCCAGTTGGTCAACACTCCGGTCACCCAAAAGGTGGGCATCGGTTGGGTCCCCTACGCCGGTGATCGATCCAGCCTGAGCTCGCAAATGGACGGAAATCGCCAACTCCACTACACGGACGTCAACGCCTTTTCGGGTCGAGTACAGGTGGTTCGCGAAGTCCCGACCGGTGAATTCCGCGCCCATACCGAAGTCACCCAAAGTCACACTTTAACCCCGCTGGGTGGGGCCGCCCTGGGCTTGGGAATCGGTGCCGTAGCCGGCGGATTGGCGGGGGTGGCCGTAGGCGTGCTCGACAAGTTGCTGGCCTCTTAGAAACAACACCTTGATTTTGGATTTCGGGCGCAGCCTACTTCGGCTATAATGAAAGCTATGAAATACCTACTGCTGATTGTGCTCCTCGTCCAGGGCGCCTGGGCCGAGCCCCGCTGCTCCAAGGGCGGTTCCACTCCGTGCCGCACCCAGAAGGCCATGAATTCCGGTTCGCGCAGATTCAGTAGCAGTTACTATTACGGCTGGGGTCGCAGCGGCCTGAGTGGCTACGCTAAAAAGGGGGCGCCCCTGATCGCCCCGGGCCAATCGGTGCCCGGCTACGAAACCAGGCCCGGCAGCGCCGTTCTGCCTGCCTACAAGCAGAGTGCCAAGAAGACCCAGACGCTGCCCGGCTACTGACGCAGATAAGCGTTTAGTTCGCCTTTCCCCTGGCGCACCACCACCGGTTCATCGCCGGTGAAGTCGATAATCGTGGACACATCCGACTGTAGCATGCCATCGGTTAACATCAGATCGACCAGGTGAAATTCTTCCTGAATACTCTCCGGATTGCTCTCGATCTCTTCCAAAGAAACCGAGGCCGAGGTATTTACCAGCGGATTGCCCAACGTGGTGACCAGTTCCAGGCATACATCGTGAGCCGGCACTCGAATTCCCACCGTATGTTGCTTGCTGACCATCACCTTGGGCACTTGCCGAGAAGCCTGCAAAATAAAAGTGAAGGGACCGGGCAACAGGCGTTTCATCAGTTTGAATGCCGAATTGGACACTTGAGCATATTCGCTGACCTGGGTCATGTCCGAGCAGATGAAGCTGAGCGGCTTTTGACGAGGCATCTTTTTGTACTGATAGATGCGCTCGATGGCCCGTTTGTTGAGCAGGTCACACCCCATGCCGTAGACGGTATCGGTGGGATATACGATGACCCCACCTTTTTTCAGAGCCTCGGCGGCCCGGGCCACGTTTTTCCAGCGTTCGCTGGGGTCACAACTGAGAACTAGCATGCTGATGAACCTCCTGTCAGGGGCTCCATGTTTGTTTTCGAGGTGACAGTTCCTGGCCCACTGTTAACATGTAGGATCGAGGCTGCCGGTTGCAACTTTGTTACAATTTGAGGGTGGAAGAATGCCCTGGGGTGGCGGCATCAGGAAAGGTTGAGTCGTTGAAAATCGAGTCCAGACAGCCTCACAAGCCCTTCTCGGCCGCGGCCATCAAGGTCGGTGTAGACCCCGGCACATTGCTGCCGAGTGAGCGCTACACTGCCTTTGCACAGGAGGCCCGCGAGGTTGTTTCGGGCGGCAAAGTCCCCATCATCCTGTCGGTCGAAAATCGTGAATCTCTGACCAAGGTCAAACGAGCGTTGGGTCGACTCAGCAAAGGTCTGGTCGAAGACCTTCCCCTGGTTAACGGGGTGGCCACATGGATCGGCAAAAATCAGGTCGAAAAACTTTTCAGTCGGCTCCCTCAAGGGGCTTACATCTCTGTCAATCACGCCCTTCAGGATGCCGGGCCTTTCACCAATCACAACTTCATCTTTCAAGAAGCCGCAGACGACAAGTCCACGGCCGGTCCCACCGAGACCGCCGCCGTGCGCCTGCCCGGACTCGACAAGGTGTGGGCCAAAGGCTACACCGGCAAAGGCCAGAACATCGCCATCATCGACTCGGGCATTTTCCCCCACGCCGACCTCAAAGACCGCATTGTGGGTTGGGTCGATTTTGCCGAGGGCAAGAAAAAGCCCACCGACAAATACGGACATGGCACCCACGTGGCCGGTCTGGCCGTCGGCTCCGGCACCAAGTCGAGCGGATCCATCAAGGGAGTCGCCCCTGAGGCCGGCCTGGTGGGTGTGCGCATAGGTTCGATTGCCGACGCCATCAAGGCTCTTCACTGGGTCATTGAAAACAAGGACGAACTCAACATCAGCGTGGTCAATATGTCTTTGGGCGACATCCCCTCGCAGGGTTGGAAGAATGACCCTTGGGCCCAGGCTACCCAATTGGCCATCGACGCTGGCCTGACTGTGGTCGTCTCGGCGGGCAACGAGGGCCCCAATCAAGGCACCGTGGCTACACCGGGCATTTTGCCGGCGGCCATCACGGTGGGGGCCATCGACGATGGGGGCACACTCAATCCTAAGGACGATCAGTTGACTCGCTTCTCCAGTCGGGGACCCAGCTTCGACGGCCTGTCCAAGCCCGATGTGGTGGCTCCGGGCAAGCGAATTTTTTCCACGCTGGCGCCCAGTTCGTCGTTTGACGTCCCCGACTTCCCCAAAGCCAATGGCGGATATTTTGCCATTTCGGGCACTTCCCAGTCCACTCCGCTGGTCGCCGGATTGGTGGCTTTGCTCAAGCAAGCCAATCCCAAACTGTCGCAGGCGGATCTGCAGGCCATCTTGAAAGAGAGCGCCCACAAATACCCCAACCTGGACGCTGCCGCGGTCGGGGCCGGCTTGGTGCAAGCCGATAAGGCCCTTGATCTGGCTCTCAACTGGAAGTCAAAGCCAGCTGCAGCTTAGGGCGTCCCAGGGGCGGAAGGGCTGTATGCAATCCATCGAAGAACGTTTCGCTCCCATCCAGGCCGGATTAACCGATCTGTGGAAGGCCATTCAAAACCCCCGGGTCCCCCGTCTGGTTATCGCTGTGCCCTCGCTCTCTCTGGACGTCGAGGGTTTGCCCCTGCCGGGTGGACTGCTCCACTTTGAAGAGCGAATGCTCTATCTATTTCACCTCCTGGGTCAGCCCGCCTGTCGCCTCTGGTTTTACTCCTCCCACCTGATTCCCGAGGAGGAAATTGCTTATTATCTGCATTTCTTGCGTCACGTTCCCTTCAGTCATGGACGCCGTCGCTTGCGTTTGCAGCCTCTTCTAGACCGCCAGGTCAAGCCACTCACGGCCAAGTTGCTGGAACGTCCGGCCGTGCTAGAAAGACTGCGTCGCCAGATTGAGCAGTGCCCCAACGCCTATCTCTCGGTGTATCGTAGCACGGCTCTGGAGATGCGCCTGGCCGTAGAACTTGGCGTGCCCATCATGGGCACCGATCCGCGCCACGAGAACCTCTCGTCCAAAGCGCACGCCCGCGCCTTGTTCCAGAAACTGGGGCTGACCGTGCCGGCTGGCAAAGTGGACCTGCATACCCTGGACCAACTGGCCAAGGCTCTGGTAGACATGCAGCAGGAAGGGATGATCACCCCAGCGCGGCCACATGTTGTTGTCAAACAGAACGATGGCGTTTCGGGCTTGGGCAACCGCGCTTTGGGATTGATGCCGTTCTGGAATCTGTTGGTGTCCGACATCCAGGCCGACGAAAAATACGCCCGCCTGGGTCAGGCTTTGCGACGACATTGGGGGGATCTGGAAGGCATCGCTTTCTGGCCCCGTTTTGAGCGCCTGGGGGGACTGGTCGAGCAGCGGGTCGAGGGTGAGTCGGTCAGTGTCCAGTTGCACATCTCTCCCCTGGGTGAGGTTTTCCTCAAGGGTGTCCATCAAGAGATTTTGGATGCGCAGGGACGCTATCGTGGGGCCATTTTTCCCGCCCCCGATCGGTTGGCCACGGTCACCCTCGGTCGGGCCCGCCAGGTGGGGGAGGAGTTAGCCAGCCGTGGCGTCATTGGCCGGGTTGAGGTGGATTTTCTGGTGGGTGCCCACGAAGTGTACGCCCTGGATGTCAATTTTCGTAAAAGCAACTCGACCACTTCGCTGCGCACGCTTAACCTGCTGGCGGGGGGGTCCTATGTCGAGGCCGAGAATCGCTATCTCGATGGCTCCGACCAGGAGCGGGTAGTTTATGGTTCGGATTGGTTGGAGGTTGGCAAGCAAGCCAGTTCCCCCCAAGATGTTATCGATCTGGCCACCGACGAGGGCCTCAACTACAGTACCGCCTCTCATACGGGAGTCGTGTTCCATATGCTGGGCGGCGTTTCGGCTACCGGCCGGGTGGGCGTGACCTGCGTGGGTCAAAACCTCGACGAGGCCCAGCACTTTTACCAGCAAAGCGCTTCCGTTCTGGGGCCTGCTTCTTAGTTTTGGTAAGAGGGCGTGATGGCCACGGCTGACCGGTAGAGATTCATAATTTTGCGTGGGTAAGCGGCCAGTTCAAACACTTTTCGGCTGCCGCTATTGGGGCCGTAAACATCGATACAGGCCTTGTGTAAAGGGGTGTTGAGGGCGTGCCCGGGAGCTCCGGCCAGGTTGTCCCACTGACGAGGGTCGAGCTTGGCGTCGATGGCATAGGACATGGCCCGCAACACCGTGCCGCCGCCACCGTTGTAGGCGGCCAGTGCCAGTTGCCAGCGCTCGTCGCCCTGAGGCTGGCCCTGGGTGGAGTAGTATTCAGCGACCTTCACGGAAAAAGGAACTTTCTCGACGGGGAGTCCGATGATCTTGGGGTAGTTGGCTGGTTCAAGCACCACTCGATACTTTTCTTGGAAGGCCAGAATGCCCACAGGGACCGATTTGTTGGGATCGAGGCGGTCCTCTCGGGCCAGGCCGAAGCGTTTGGCGGTGTCCGGCATCAGTTGGGTCAGTCCGGCGGCGCCAGCCGAACTGACTGCACCAGGATTGAAAGCGCTTTCCACGGCCATCAACGACTTGTAAAGAACGGGCGGAAGTGGGCTGGACGAGTCTTGCCAGATATCGCCCACGCTTTTTACGATGAGTTCGTTAAAAAGGTTCTCGCGGTGACCGAAGCCCCAACTGGTCGACAGGTTGACAGAAGCTGAGGGTGCGGGTCGGTGAATCAAATCGTCAAAGGGCAGGGGCCCGGCCGATGCGGTGCACGCGGCACCCAGTAAACACAACGACATCAGCACACTTTTCTTCAAGGCAGCTACCTCCGCACGGAAATTCCCCGACGGACCCCCTTCGAAGCCTGTCTCGATTCCCTGGCTGTAAAGAAAAAAAGTTTGCCAATCAGGGCTTGGGCGGCGGTGGGGTGGGTTCGGTGGGCTGAGGCAGGTCGTCCACTTTGGTAAAGCGCGTGACTTCTATGCTTTTCCAGCCCAATGCGTCTTCGGTGACCAATCCGGAGGCCACCACCCATTCGCCCAGCAGGTTTTGCAGTTCGCTGCTCTTGCTGCCAGTGACCAGGTAGGGCTCTTCGGCGGGTGCTTCGCCCACCACAATTTCCACTGCCAAAATCTTTCCCTTAGCGTCTTCCGAGGCCACTCGGATCCACCCCGACACCACGGCCGTTTCCGCCTTGGGGGCAGCCCAACCCGGGCCGCTTAGTAGCAGGCACATTATCAATGGAATCAATCTATACATGGCGTAGCCTCCAGAACTTGAAAATAATTCTACAACAGATTCCTTTTCCCTGGTCTCAAATCAACAAAGGGTAATGTCAAACCCGGTCAAATTTATGTCCTGTGAGCAGCTCCTTTCCTCATCTTTTACTCCTGATCGACGACCCCTCCGAGGTAGTCCGCACCGAAGTGCGCAAAGCACTACTCCCCCTGGCTTCAGAGATCGCAGATCTCCTCAAGATATTCCCCGCCACTCCCCCCCAACTGCAGGCCCTTCAGTCCATGCTGTTCCCCTGGCGCAAGTCTCAGTTGTTGACCGCCTGGCCTGCCTGGCGCACCATCAGTCATCCGCTCGAACGACTGGAAGCCTTTCATCAGGTGCTCTGCGAATTCGAGTTTCGTTGGACCGATCCCACGAGTTTGTCCGACAAACTGGACCAACTGGTGCCTGACCCGCCCTGCCCGGCCGACCAACTGCCGGCTCATCTCTTTGCCCATAAGTTGCTCGGCAATCGCAGCGAATACTACGACCCGGCCAACAGCTACCTCACCCAAGTGATAGCCCAGGGGTGCGGTAACCCCATCAGTTTGTGCAGCATTTTGATGCTGGTGGGGCGGCGACTGGGCATCGATTTTCGGGGGTGCTCCTTTCCAGGTCATTTTTTGGTTCGTTGGGAGGGACCCGAAGGATTGGTCTTGTTTGATTGCTTCGACGGCGGAAATCGTTTGGAATCGGGTCTGACCGAGGAGTTGCGCGGCGATTTGCCGCTGGTGGCGGTCAAAGAGTTGGTCAAGAAGTCAGCCCTGGTCGAAGAGATCGCCGGTCGTGTTTTGCGCAACCTGGTTGCCGCTTATGTGCGCCTCGAAAAGCGGGACTACGCCAACCTCTTCGATTTGCTGCTCAAAGACCTGTTGGCTCGTGGCAAAGGACGGGGCTCTCAAGTCGCATTGCGGGAGCCTCTGTTTGGGCCCGGCCAGGTGGTCAAGCACAAGCGGAAAGAGTATCGCGGGGTGGTCATCGATTATGAATTGTACCATCAGGACGAGGGCCAACCACACCTGCCCCTCTACCGAATCCTGGTACACGGCTCGCCCCACGTGGCTTCGGCTCACGAGGCCGATCTCGAACTCGACACTGGCGGTCTGGTCGCCCACCAGTTGGTAAGCGTCTTTTTTACTCGCTTCGAAGATGGCATGTACGTAAGAAACAGTCGTCCCTGGGAGGGTTCAGTCTGAGATTTGAGTAAGGGGGCGCGGGGAATTGAGAGCGGAGGACGTGGTGGATGCACACAAAGATTGCTCTGTTTTTGCTTCTGGGCGGAGTTGGCTGGTGCCAGCCCGCCGGACCTGTCCAGATGAGCCGAGAAATCGAGCAGACACTCAAGGAATATGAGAGCAAAGGCACTCGTCCTTTTCAGACCAAATGGCCCAGCGGCGCTATCAAGGAAAAACTGGAGAAAGACTCCGACGGTGACATTAACTACACCCTTTTTTTCCCGACCGGCGGCTACGCCGTGCGCTACCAGCGCAAACCCGATAAAGTTGTCAAGCTGGAGCGATATTTTGGCAACGGCAAGACGGCTATCTTGATCAACCAGGATCCGCGGATTGTGGATTACACGTCTTACTGGGAAAATGGCAATAAAAAGGCTAAATATCAGAAGAACTTTCAAACCAAAGAGCTGTTCTACGACGCCCGCGATGCCAACGGAAAGCAGCTTTACCCTGTGCCAAAACCTTAAGGAGTAGTATGCCTTCTCTGCCCTATGATGCGCTTATCGTGGTCTCTTTTGGTGGCCCGGACAAGCCCGACGAGGTAATGCCTTTCCTGGAAAATGTCACGCGTGGTCGGGGCATACCTCGTCAGCGACTGGAGTCGGTGGCCGAACATTACTACCATTTCGGCGGCAAAAGTCCCATCAACGAGCAAAATCTGGCCTTGATCGAGGCCCTTCGCCAGGAGTTGGCTCGCCAAAAGTTAGACATGCCCGTCTATTTTGGCAACCGCAATTGGCACCCTATGTTGGCCGAAGCCCTGGGCCAGATGCGCGCGGACGGAGTGCGCAAAGCACTGGCTTTCTTTACCTCCGCCTTTAGTAGTTACTCCGGTTGTCGCCAATACCATGAGGACCTGGCCCAGGCCCAGGCCGCGGTGGGGGAGGGGGCTCCACAGATCGACAAGCTACGAAACTTTTATAACCATCCCGGTTTCCTCCAGCCCCTGGCGGCCCAGCTGAAGCAGACCTGGCAGAGGGTGGAGGACCAGCCCAAAGCGGTTCTGTTTACGGCCCACAGCATCCCCCAAAGCATGGCTGACAACTGTCGCTATCAGGACCAACTGAAGGAAGCCTGTCGATTGGTGGCCGCCGAGGCCCAGATTGACTCGTACGAACTCGTCTATCAGAGTCGCAGCGGTTCCCCCCACCAGCCCTGGCTGGAGCCCGACGTATGCGACCGAATTCGCCAACTGGCCGAAGCCGGCACTGGCCACGTGCTGGTCAGTCCGATTGGGTTCATCTCCGACCACATGGAAGTTCTCTACGACCTCGACACCGAGGCCCTCGAACTCTGCCAGCAACTAAAGATACAGTTGCACCGTCTGCCCACCATCGGGACTCACCCCGACTTTGTCAGCATGATTGTCGAATTGATCCGCGAGCGCTGCGGCCTGGTCAGCCAGCCACGCAGCCTGGGAGATCAGGGCCCCAGCCAGGACACCTGCTCCTCCAACTGCTGCCTGATTGGCGTGGGTCCCAAGCGCCCCGCCGTGTCGCAAGCCTCCGCCTGACGAAAGCTAGCGATTCATGGCTGCAAAGGCTACCGCCATTCGCGGTGGGGCGGCGGGTCTTTGATACATCCTCTCCAGGTAGGCGTTCAGAGCGGGGAAGTTGGTCAGCCAGCCATACATCGTGGCCCAATCCAGGGTATAGGCGGTGATGATGTCTGCCACCGTAAAATGATCGCCGGCCACAAAAAAACGCCCTTGCATGTGCGCTTCGAGCACGGCGGCCATGGCCAGGAACTCCTGCTGGGCTAATTCAATGTCAGCCGCCAGACGCTTTTCCTCGGGGTAGACAAACTGATGCCGGGCGGTGCGCCAGAGGGGCTGTTCCAGTTCGGTGACGCAGAAGAAAATCCACCGAAGGAATTGGGCACGCTGCTGCACCTCGGTCGGGCTGGGGGCCAGTTGTTTGGCCGGAAATTTGTCGGCCAGGTAGATGCAAATGGCTGCCGACTCGGTCAGCACCAGGCCGTCGTCGTCCAGTACGGGGATTTTACCGGCCGGATTGATGGCTAAAAATTCAGGTTTGCGGTGCTCTCCCGCCATCATGCCGATGGGCACGGATTCAAAATCCACGCCCAGTTCTTGAAAGGTCCAGCGCACTCGGGCCGATCGGGCAGGTCCGGCTTCGTAGAGTTTCATCCATCAGTTCCCCGTTTCGTCAGATAAGCCCAAGAATACCCGGTAAGGTGCACCTTTAAGCCCCTATTTGAGCGGAAGGGCTGGCAGGCTAAAGGTCGCGGAGTCTTTTTTGCCAAGCCTACAACTTTTCACCCCCTCAACCTCTCCTACATCCTTAGAAGCGGATCCACTTCACGTCTTGGGAAGAGAGGGAGAGCCCATTGTCGGCAACATTACGAGCCCCGTGGCTCTGGGAGGCAAGTTGCGTGGTCAGCACAGCTGATTCTGAAACGCCCGCCGAGCCCCTGTGGGGTTGGGTGGTCCAACTGCAGTCCGGCCAGGCTGAGGCACTCGAGCCTTTGATCGAGCATACGCAAGGCCGGGGTTGGCACATCGCTTACTCCATTTTACAAAACCGTCAGGAAGTGGAAGACGCTCTGCAGGACGCCTACCTGGCCGTTTATCAAAACATCCATCAACTGCGCGAACCCAAAGCCTTTTGGGGCTGGTTCAAAAGGATTTTGGTGCATCGATGCCTGCGCCTGCGCCAGCGCACCCCCCTGGAAGTCTTTGAGGAGGTGGCCATCGAGCCCGAGCCCAGCGATCAAAAGCTGGACATCCATCAAGCCTTCCAGCAGCTTTCGGCAGCCGATCGGACAGTGCTGGGGCTGCGCGAGATTTTAGACTACCCCTACGAGCGCATCGCCGAACTGCTTGAGGTGCCTGTGAGCACCGTCAAGACTCGGCTCTACAACGCCCGCAATCGAATGTTCAAGCTCTTTACAGGGCGACCCAAGGGAGGCAGCCACTCATGAAATGCCAACTCACCCCCGATCAAGTCAACGACTGGCTGGACGGGCACATCGATCAATCCCTCCATGCGGCCGACTGCGGCGAGTGTCAGCAGCGCCTGGTCAGCGTGCAAAAGTTACGCTCCCGCCTGGCGCCTCCGCCCAGCCCGCTGGGAGCGGACTTCGCCCGACGCACGGCCGCCCAGGTATTGCGCACGCAACGGGTTCAAGACACCGTCCAGCAACATCGGCTAGAGAAGCAAAGCGGCGTACTCAACCGCCTGATGGACAATCCGGTGGCCCATATACTGCGACGAGAACGGTCGCGACGTATGTTCCGCCTACCCGGTCTGAGCGCGTTGCTGCTGGCCTACCTCTTGCCCGGCATGTGCGTTGGCGCCGGCTCGGCCGAACAACAGATGGTCTACTTTGCCGTCCTGCAGGTGGGCCTGACTCTACTGGTGCCGCTGTTCTTGTTGGGTTTGGAAATCGCCAGCCTGTCCTCGCTGGTCCGCGGGCGCTGCCTGGAAGAGATGCTGCAGACGGGCCTCAAGCCCCAAGTGGTCAGCGATACTCTCACTGTCAACGGGCTGCGAGCGTTGATTCCGGCCCTGCTGCTGACCACCCTGGCGCTGGTTCCCAGTGGGCACCAGCAACTCGGCTACTGGCTTCCCTGCGCGGCTGCCTCCTTCGCCGGGGGATGTTATCTGGCTCAGGCGCAGCTGCTTATCCAGGGTTGGCCGCGCTGGTTTAGCGCTCTCGGCCTGGTCAGCGCTCTGGCCACCCTGGCGGCGCCCCATCCCTGGCAAGGGCTGGGCCTGCTGGCCTTGCTGGCGCTGTCCCTGTGGGCCCGTCGGCGCACCATCGCTCGCCTGACCGCGCAGCAAGCGGGGCGTGCTCAAGATTTCTATCCCCGACCTTCGCGGCTGCAACTGTGGCTCAGTCAATATCTGCCAGACCTGGCCCTGCTTCAGCGCGAACTGCGCCGCGGCCCGGTGCTCTCCCTCAGTGTCACTTTGGGTTGGACGGCCGTGGTGGTCGCCGCCTTCTCTTATGGCAAGCACGAGGACTTGCTATGGCCGGCGGTGGTGCTCTCGGCCTCAGCCTGGTCGGCCCTGCGCCTGCTGCATTGCGAACGCGAGGGCGGAGGCTACGAAGTGTTGGTGCACAGCGGCTTGCAGCTGAAAGATTGGCAGACCAGCGCCTGTTGGCTGGCCCTCCTGCAACTGGCTCCGGTAGTGTTGCTGGTGCCTGTGTTGTGGGCCTGGCCCCTCAGTGCCGGCTGCTGGCCCTTGCGTGGCCCGGCCGCTCTGGCCTTGATCTTGGGGTCCGCCCTGCTGATGTTGGTCTCTCTGTGGAGCGGCTGTGTGGTGGGAATTGGAGCCGCCTCCAGGGCCAGCAGCGCTCGCGAGGTCTCGAAAGAACTGGCCAAAGAGAGCCTTCTGGTCACTACCTATGCTCTGTTTCTGCTGGGTCTGACCGCCGTGCTGTTAGGCCGTAACTCCTCGCTTCAGGAGTGCTTCGGGCTCGACCCATTGCTGGCGGGTGCCTGGCGAGTGAGCGCTTTCTTGCCTATCAGTTTGGCCGGCTATCTGCGAGCCCGTCAGGTTACAGGCGACCGGCCCCACCAATTCTCTCAACTACCTCTCCTTGGGTTGGCCTCCCCGTGGGTTCTGTGGGGCTCTGTGCTGCAGCCGGCTGCCGTATTGCTGGGTTGCCTCTGGTTTTGGTGGTGGTCCCCGCTGGCCCCCACGCTGGGGCGCTTACAAACCTCCCTGCAAAAGAAAACCTGGACAGCGCTGGTGCTCAGCAATTTGATCGGGATACCGCTGGGGGTCTGGTTGCTCAACTGGGTGGCTTTCATGCTGACAGTTGCCGGGGCCTTTTCTGGCGTGCGGATGTTTGGTTACGAGCCGCTCATTCTGTGGGTGGCTCTGGCAGCCACCTTGCTGATTACCGTGGGGTTGCGCAAGGCGGGTCAACTCCATCCGGGGGTTGCCGGCCCCGGTTGGCGCAGGCGCACTCGGGTTGTGTCCATTCTGGGCCTGGTCACCGTCTCCACCTTCGCCCTGCTGCTGCAACGCCAGGTGCAGCAGCCCTCGCCGCTGTGGGTGGCTCAGCGCGACCAGTTTTTGCGCCAATATGCACCCCGGCCAATTTACCCCCAGAACAACCGGCCGTTGACCCTGTTGCCCTCCTGGTTCAAGGGCGTCTACGATGGCTTCGCACTTACTCTCTCCGACCCCAGAACCTGGGGAACCAGTAATGGTGCGGTCGTGGAGTTCTTCGCCCGCCATCCCGAGAAACTGCAAAAGTTGCAGGCCGATCTGGAACAGTTGGTCACCATCTGCTATCCCATCACGCTGTGCAATGCACTGATGATGGCCACCTCCAGCGACCTCTATGAGGGGCACTCCGAAGCGGCTCTGGACAAGCTTCAGCTGCTGGCTCGGGTTCAACCTGCGCTGAGAAAAACGTGCTGGGGACAAGACCGCTTGCAGCTCATCACTCAGATCCGCGCCCGGGTGTTGCTGGGCTTGCGGGCCCAATTGTGGGACCGCAAGCAACTGCTGCTCGTGGATCTATTGCTGAGTCAGCTTGAGGATTCTCCCCAGGACATCCGCTTCATTCAAATCCAGCATGAGGCCCGCGCCTATGTGGACAACCGGTGGTGGGGGCCGCGAGGTGTGGACGGCTGGCTCTACGGTGCCGTGCAACGCCGAGAGGCCGAATGTCGCCTGCAACGGTGTCTGGAAACCGGCAAAGCCGAACCCTCGGAGTGGGAGGTCTGTCACGAGCGCAACTATATCTTGTTGCAGCAGGCCACCCAGATCGCCCTACAGTTGGAACAGGAGCGCCTCCGCAACGGCGGTTATCCGCGCACCTGGTCTGGTTCCAATGCGGTCGTCCGGGCCGTCTATGACCGCTCGGCGGACGGTAAAAAATACTCTCTGCGCCTGTGGGCACACACGGAGCCGCCCTCCACGCTGACCACGAGCGACAACGGCTACCGACTCTCAACTTTCTAACCAGGCTGGCAAGCCTGCTTCAGAAAGAAGCCCCCTCCTCGGGGGCTTCTTTCATTGCGGAGGGCGGGCGAACGCCAGCAAATGGCCGTCCGGGTCCAGCACATAGCCTGCCTCATCGCCCCAGTTCCGCAAACTCAAGGGAGAAACCAGTTGCCCTCCCGCCTGCATGGCTCGCTCCAGATAGTCTTGGGGACGGTCCACATAGAGGTAGAGTTCGGCCTGGGGCAGGCCTGGCCGTTCGGTGATATCCAAAGCAAGCAGACGGCGCGCCCCGGCCACCGGCATCAATCCCAGTTGACAGCCAGTGCAGAGGGGAAACTGGGTCATGCCCGGGACATCCAGACACGGTTCACCCGCCAGCACCCTCCGATAAAAGTCGCGACTGAGTCCCGGGTCGGACACAAACAAAATGGTTTGAACGGACTGAATCATAGGTCCCCCTTGGTGATCGTCCTGCACGCTCCTCCCTGTGGGTCGGCACCCATTCTAGTGTAGCCATTTTTGGAGCACACCTAGATTAGACATCGACAGATCTTGCAGGGCAAGATTGCCCACATTGCTCCAGGCGGCGGCCAGATGTTGAGGAAAGATGCCCGTGTAAAATTGACAGGTCTCCTTGGAAAACCCCAAGGGTTTTAGCAGGCCAGGCAACTGATCTGCGGTATTCCGTAAGAAGTCTTCAAGCGAGGACTTCTTACAGTCCCTGCTGAGCAGATGAAGCAGGGTCCTTTCCAGACTGCTGACGTAACTTCTAAAGCAGCACCATTCCTCCAGCCCCATGCCCCGCATCGTCTTGCTGTCGTACACGTCCCAATGAAAATGTTGAAGGTAATAGGCTACGAACTCCAATTGTGTGTGTTCGCACAAGAATTGGAAAGGGCCCCCCCGCTTGGCAGAAAATTTAGGCATTCTCCCCAGCAGCATCTGGTGGATGTGGACGCATTCATGCTCCAGAATGGAGCGGTACAAACGGACAGAACCCTCGCGTTTTCGGGTGAGAATAGCGGGAGGCGAATGGATTCCAGCTACCTCCATGCTGGAGTGTGCGACGGCATCGTTATTGTCAGCTAGTGCCGAGTCCTGATACGAGGAGAAATTTGCTATCAAGAGGCTTCTCCCGAACAGCTTCGACTTCATCCATCGAAGTTGCCGGAAAGGAAGGCATGTTTTATCAAACCGAGCAGCTGCGGCGAGAAAGTTCTCTGAATCCGCCAAATATTTGGAATAGACGCCATCAGGTAAGGCCAGCTCATGCAAGAACTTGTGGGCACGTTGTTTCTGTTCCAGCGTGCGCTCAGAGGGGCGGGACGCCATCAAGGGGTCCCACAAGCAGCCGATGACACGATGCTTTGCCGAACCAGGCGAGCCCGACCCGGTGCACTGGCTGCCCGTCTCATTCGCTTTCTCAGCCGGTTTGGCCTCATTCCAGCTCACCTCCCGTCGTTTCTCTGGAAGGGCTGCAGGTTGGGCGTGAGACCGAAGGGGCATCGTGGTCGTAGAATAGCACGAAGCGACCGGCCAGCGTCAATACCCCTAATCTCCCAACCCCGCTTTCTCGCACCTGTCAGCCCCGAAAAGGCAAAAAAAAACGCCCGACAGAATCGGGCGACAGAATTTATGCAGGTTCGGAGGGGTCTACGCAAATACCGCAGGTGGGAAGATTCCCGTCCACGATGCAGTCGGTCGTAGGACCGCCTGCCTTGCTCACTCATAGTGAACCATTTTGGCCATGGTCCGGCAATGGTCGCGAAATGAACGCAATGTTGCCAATGTAAATAGATTGTGATTGCTCGTGGGCGAGTTGTTCACATGTTGCTTTCAGGAGTTTTTCGGGGCACTGGGTTAGTCTGACGGTGCACAAATACACATTCTGGGAGCACCAAATGCAGATCGCAACCTCACCCCAATTTCAGCCAGGCCGCACACTCGGCCAGAAGCCCACCGAGGGTACCCCTCAAGGACCAACTACCACCCCTCCCGCGCCGGAGACTCCCGCGCCCCCCACGGATCAGGCGCCCGACCCGCAGCCTCCGAGCAACGAGAAGAAGGACGACGAGCTGTCTCTCAAGGAATTTAAGCAACTCTGGAAAGCCAGCCTCCCCGGCATGGCCATCGGCGGCGTGGTTTTAGGTGCCGCTGCTGGAGCACTGGGGGCGACCGGTGGTGTGGTAGGCGGCCTGGTGGGTGCTACTGCGGCCTTCACGCTGGGCACGGTAGGTACTCTGGGTGGTGCGGCCGGTCTGGGCTATTTGGGCGTCACCAAGGGCCCGGGAGACATCCGAGCTCTCTTCTACGGATTCGCGGGCCTGATTGTGGGCGGCACGGTGGGAGCGATGGTCGGCTACTATGGCGGCGGCGCACTGGGTGCCCTGGCCGGAGCTCAAGGCGGCCTGATGGGCGTAGCCGCGGGCGCAGTGGCTGGCGGTCCGGTAGGCGCCCTGGTGGGCGGTCTGCTCAAGGCTCGCAGCGAGGTCAAGGCTCACCCCGAGCAGTATCCCAACCTTTTGAAGAATATCGACAAGGCGAAGAAAGAAGCAGCCGAAGAGGCCAAAAAAGACGAAAAGAAATAGGAGTTCCGCCACTGCTGGACGTAAACAAGCCTCGCTGGCAACCAGCGAGGCTTTTTCTTCTTATTGCCGGGGAGCGGGACTGCGCGGGGCCAACCGCTTCAATTCCTGGTAGCTACCCAGACCGTGAAGGCCCTTGAAGTAGTCGGCGTCGCCCAGGGTTTGGCGCACGGCCAGATGAGCGGCGCTCATCTCGTCGATTCCCGACGCGATCATCTGGGCCATCAGGCGCTGAGTCTGAGGCGACTCCAGTTGCTTTTCGGTCCAGGCGCCGCTCTCTTCTTCAAACTTCTCCACGCCTTTCAGCACCTTACGAATCACGCCAAACCGGGCGTCCTCGATCTGGAACTCTTTGTCCGGCCCGTCGTAGTTTTTCTTCCACAATGAGGCCAGTTGGATCGAGTTGCACTCGTAGCTGAAGTTGTCCCACAGGTCGTTAAAATGAGCTTTGGCCTGGTCTCGTTGTTTGTATTCGTCCTTGTCGTCAAAGTGAATCACGCCACTGTGTTCCCAGTTTTCGCGCAGGCCTTTCTTGGAGAAGTTGGTGCTGCCAAAAAACTCGCACTTGTCGGTGAGCAGTTCCTTGGCGTGAATTTTGCGGTCGTGGTGGCCGCAGCGGGGCAGCAGGGCCCAGCGCACCGAAATCCCTCCAGACTCCAGCATTTTTACGCCGTCCTCGTTGGGCGTGCCCCCGTCGGGATAGATGCCCGGGTCGGCCATTACGCGCACGTCAAATTCTTTGCCTTGAGCTTTCATCTCGTTGTTCTTGGCCACCAGCGCGGCCGCGATTGGCTTGGTCATTACGAAGGCGGGCACATAGATAAACTTTTCGGCGCCCTGAATGGCCATCAATAGTTCGGTTTCCCGTTCGGTGGGCACGTCTGCTAGCGACACCACCGTATTGCCCTGGGGGTCGCCCTTGGGCAGTTCTATGTCGTCCAGGCGCTTGAGATTCTCGGGAGCGCGGGCCACGTCCATGGCCTTGCGCGACAGTTCCAGCGCCTGCTCTTTGGCAAAGGCAGTGATGGCCATGGGTTCACCCCCGCTGAGCATGTTGTTTACGGACGTGCTCAAGGAGTCGGACGGGACATCGATCAGCTTGCCCAGGTCAAAGCCACGGCTCTTGGCATAGGCGGTCAGTTCTTCAAAGTTCTTGGGGTTCTCCAAAGGAGTGCCGATGGGGGCGGGCCCGCCCAGAGCGTCCATCAGGGAAATCAAGCCACGACGACCCATGCTAACGTTCCTGTCCATGAACTTGTCGATGGTATCCTGGCCATAGATCTCTTCATTACCGGCACCTTTGCTGTCCTGAACATCGCGGGCAAAGTTGTGCACCAGTTGGCGCGCAGCCGGACCCTCGATCAACCAGCCGGCATCGATGTTCTCGCCCGAGCCGGAGTTGGCGTTCATGCCCGACAGAAAGAACTGATCCCCCACCCGCAGGCCCTTGCGATGCATCAGATCGTTGGGGTCTTCCAGTTTCTTGACCACCGGATAGGTGGAGATGCCGATGTTCCCCTTGACTTTGGACAGTTGCAGAATGGCCCGCATTTTGTCGGGGTAGTCGTCCATCACCATGCTGTTGCCTGAGTAAGGCAGCAGACGGCCCGGGTCCACGTTGATGCGCACCTTGTTGCCGGCTTCGGCGTTGGCGCCAAGTTTGCCTAAGAATTCGGGATTGGTCAGTTCATAGTATTGGGCGTTGATTTCCACCGGCTTGCCGTCTTTGGCGGCCTGCAAGCTGGCGTCCAGCATGTGGTTCATCTTCTGCCAGACTTCTTCTTGGTGAAAAGGCTCCACCTTGTTGCCAGGGTAATACTGTTTGGCCTTGCCGGCTTCCACATCCTCGATCGATTTGACCAGGTCTTGCAGGGGGGCGTCTTGCAGATTGGCGTAGGCCTGGTAGCCCGTCACTACGGCCAGCGGTCCAAAGGAAGCGCTGGCCAGGGCCTGCACGGCCACCTTAGCGCCGCCCAGGCGGAGTGCGTCCGTGAGCTTGTTGAAAGGTCCATCAAATACGTTGAAAGGCAGCAGTTGCGCCTTGATTTTTTCATCCTTGTAGCCACTGGCCGAGAGTGCCTTGCGCAGGCGAGTGCGCTCGGGGCGGGCGCTCTTGGACAGGTCTTGAAAGGCCTTCAGATCTTCGGGCGAGACCTGGTCGTCTTTTTCGATGCGGTCGGCCAGCTCTTTCCATTCTTTGGGAGATTTGTTCTCTTCGATGGGAATATTGGAGGCGGCTTCGGCCAGCTTTCCAAACGTTTCGGGATTGTAGCGCGCTCGATCGAGCGGCACTCCCCCCACGGGGAAGTTGGAGTTGGAATTCATCTGCATACACGCCTCCTGGATTGAGGTCATGTTCTTTAGAGAAATGAAAGTTACTGTGTCGAATTATTGCAAGCTTGTTAACAGGCCGACGGGTTAGCGGTTCAACTGCTGGTAGCCCGGCAACTGATGGAGGCCTTCCAGAAAGGCCTCTGGCCCCAGGTCTTCGCGCAAGGCCTTGAGCTTGGCATTGCCGTCATCATAGCCCTGAGCAATCAGCAGGTTAATCTTGGAGTCCAGTTTTCGTTCTTTGACCTGCTCGTTCACCCAGTTTCCGCTTTCCTTCTCGTATTCGGCGATGCCGTGAATCTGCTTGCGAATGGCCCCATTGCGGGCGTCCTCGATCTGGTGCTCCTTGTCGGCTCCCTGGTAGTTCTTTTTCCAGGCCGTGGCCGTTTGCACGCTTTTGGACTCGACGCTGAAGTTGTCCCACAGCTCTTCAAACGAGCCCCTGGCCTGTTGTTGCTGGCGCACCGACAGCGGATCGTCGGGATTAAAGTGGATGGCCCCGCTGTGCTCGTGGTTCTCGCGCAGGCCTTTGTTGGAGAAGTTGGTGCTGCCCACAAAGTCCGACTTGTCGGTGAGCAGCTCTTTGGCGTGCACCTTGCGGTCGTGCAGACCGGTGCGGGGCAGGGCTGCCCAGCGCACGGGAATGTCGTTGTCCTCCAAAAACTTCACGCCCCAACTGTTGGGAGTGCCCCCGTCGGGATAGATGCCGGGATCGGCCAGCACGCGAATGTCGATCTTCTTGCCGGCCGCTTCCATATCTTTGGCCTTGGCGGCCAGCGCCGCCGCCACCGGTCGGGTGATGACAAAAGCGGGCACGTAGACAAACTTCTCCGCTTCGTGGATGGATTGCAGCAACAACTGCTCGCGCTCGGTGGGGGTATCGGCCAGCGAAACGACGGTGGTTCCTTTGGCGGCATCGCTGGGGGGCTGAATGTCATCCAGACGTTTCTGGTTTTCGGGACTGTGAATTTCTCTTTGCACCAGCTTGATCAGGTCCACCACCCGGCGCTTGCCGTAGTCCGACATGGGCAGGGCGTGATTTTCGGCGATGGCGTGATCGAGCTTGGCGCCTTGTTCGTCGGCGGGCAGGTCAATGAACTTTTTCAGGTCAAAGCCGCGCTCTTTGGCGTGAGCTTCCAGCTCGGCATAGGTCTTGGGGCGTACCATGTTGCTACCGGCTGGCAGGGGGCCGTCCAGAGAATCGAACAGCGACATCAGACCGCGCCGGCCCATGCGCACATCGCGCTCCATAAATTCGCCCATGGCCTTGTCGCCATAGAGATCGTCCAGGCTGGCCCCTTTGCTGTTTTGCACATCGCGCGAGAAATTTTGCACCAGTTTGCGGGCGGCCGGTCCTTCTACAATGTAGCCGGCGTCAATGTTTTCGCCGGAGCCCTGATTGGCATTCATGCCGGAAAGCAAGAACTTGTCACCCACCCGCAAGCCTTTGCGGTGCATCAAGTCGCCCGGACCCCCCAGCTCCTTGTTGACCGGATAGGTCGAGATGGCGATATCACCGGGCGCATCGGCCAGTTGCAATAAACCGCGCATTTTGTCGGGCAGGTCGTCGATGTTCACGGTGGTGCCCTTAAAGGGCACCAGCCGGCCGGGATCCACGTTGACGCGCACCTTGTTGCCGGCAGCTGCGTTCTCGGCAAGTTTGCCCAGCATGGCCTGGCTGGTCAGCTCATAATATTGGGCGTTGATCTCCACCGGCTTGCCGGCTTCGGCCTTTTGCTTGCCCTCGTCGAGCAGCCGGTTCATCGACCGCCACAGCTCGTCCTGGTGAACCTGCTCCACCTTGTTGCCGGCAAAACTCAGCTTTCCCGGCTCCGACTCCATGGACTGCACCAGCGTTTTTAATCCCGATTTGGGCAGACCGGCGTAAGCGTGATAGGCGGTGACCACATTGGCGGCCCCAAAGGAGGCGCCGGCCACGGCCTGCACAGCGCTTTTGGCGCTGCTCAGGCGGTGTGCCTCGGTCAACTTGTTCATGTTGGTTTCAAAGACGTTGAAGGGCACCAGCGCGGCCGCGATCTTGGGGTCCTTGTAGCCGCTGGCGGCGTATTCTTTGCGCAGATCGCCGCGCTCCTCGCGAGCCTGTTTGGCGAAGTCTCGCATCGACTCAAAGTCTTCTTTGCTCACCTCGTCGTGATGCTCGACGCTGTCCGCCAGTTGGTTCCAGCTCTTAGGCGAATTGCCATCGATGGGCACGGATCCCGCTGCTTTGGTCAGTTGCCGCATCATGTCCGAGTTGTAGCGCGCTCGCTCTACCGGAGTATTGTTAATGGAAAATCCACCGCCCGAAGGATTGCTCATTCCCTACTATCCCTCACGGCCGGTCGGCTGTCTAGGGTTTGGCTCGGCCAGGCCGAACCGACCCTGCATATGAGCGCGGGCAACTGGTTTCTTTTCTCCCCTCGGTTGGATGTGGGGGTCTTTCTGGGCAGCGCACTTTTGTCGGTGGTGGCCTTGCTGGTGGGGGCCCAACTGGGCTATTTGCAGCACGGTACCCCCGAATGGACCTGGGTTGTGGCCGTTTTAATGGTGGATGTGGCCCACGTCTGGTCTACCGGGTTTCGTACCTATTTTGACGGTGCCGAAATCCGCCGGCGCCCCTGGCTCTATCTGGCCACCCCGGCACTCTCCTGGGCCGCGGGAGTGGCCCTGTACTGGCACAGTGGAGCCCTTTTCTGGCGCCTGCTGGCTTACCTGGCAGTGTGGCATTTTGTGCGTCAGCAGTACGGTTGGGTGGCCCTCTACCGGTCCAAGAACGGCGACCCGCCGGGTTGGCATCGCTGGCTGGATACCTTGACCATTTACCTGCTTACCCTCTATCCACTTGCCTACTGGCACGGTCACCTGCCCCGCAAGTTTTGGTGGTTTCTGAGCAACGACTTCGCGGCCGCACCGTCTCAACTGGCCGCCTTGCTGGCTCCCTGTTACTGGTTGTGTATCGCCCTCTACAGCCTGCGCAGTCTGGCCAGTTGGTTGGGCCATGGCAAGGTCTCGCCCGGCAAAGACATGGTGGTCTTCACTACCTGGTTTTGCTGGTATGTGGGCATCGTCGCTCTCAACTCCGATTACGCCTTCACCGTCACCAACGTGCTTATCCACGGCGTCCCCTATATGGCCCTGGTTTACTGTTACCGCGCCCCTGCAAGTGCCCGTCAGATGCCGCCCTGGTGGCTGTTTCTGCTCTCGCTCTGGGCCATCGCCTACTGCGAAGAACTGCTCTGGGATCGCTCCGTTTGGCACGAGCGCAGCTGGCTTTTTGGCTCGCCCTGGAATGTGCAAAATCTGCAGGTGTTGCTGGTGCCCCTGCTGGCCACCCCTCAAATCACCCACTACGTCCTGGACGGCTTTATCTGGAAGCGCCGCCACAACCCCAAGCTTTTCGAGGCCAGTCCGTCGTGACTCCCCCAGATCAACTGGTCGGCTGTCTGTGGGGAACGGCCCTGGGAGACGCGCTGGGACTTTGTCGCGAAGGGCTTTCGCGGCGCCGGGGGCAGCGGCTCTACCCTGACCTCGAACATTTTCAACTCTTTGGGGGCCGCGGCATGGCCAGTGACGATACCGAGCATGCTGCCTTTACCGCCTGGGCCCTGGCCGGTCAGCCCGATCTGCTCACCTTCCAGCGTCGCCTGCGGCGTGCTTTTCGGCGCTGGATATGGTGTTTGCCCGCCGGCGTCGGCTGGGCCACTTTGAGAGCCGGCTGCAAGGTCAGTCTGGGGCTGGCTCACAGCGGTGTGCATTCGGCCGGCAACGGACCGCTCATGCGGGCGCCGGTGCTGGCCGTGGCCGGTCCTCAAGACTCTCTAGTAGACTACCTGGATGCCAGCACCCGGCTCACGCATACCGACCCACGCGCTCTTGAAGGAGCCCGACTGGTGGCTCGCACGACCCGCTACCTGCTGGGCCAATTGAGTTGGCACCAAGTGATCGAGTCCACGCAAGACCCGTTCTTGCTGGAAAGGCTGCACGAAATCGGGGAATACCCGCACTCCACCCCCGAAGAATATGCCGCCGCCCAGGGGTGGCAAAGGGGAGTCACCGGCTTCGTGCAGCAAACCGCACCCGTTGTGGTTTTCGCCGCCTTGCGCTACCGTGACGACTATCGCCAGGCCGTGCAATCGGTTATCCGCTGTGGTGGTGATACCGACACGCTGGCCGCCATTGTGGGCGGTATGGTGGGGGCCCGGCTGGGGCCCGAGGCTCTGCCCTCCGCCTGGCTGCAGAGCTATTCCGACTGGCCCTGCACCCTGGACTACCTCAAGTCACTGGCCACTTCGCCTCGTCTACTTCCGCTGGCCGGCAGTTTGGGGCGCAATCTGGTGTTTGGCTGGACCATTCTGGGTTACGGACTGCGACGCTTATTTCCGCCCTACTAGAGGCTTACTCGAAGGGGATGAAACCCGGGTTTTGGGCCGGGGGATGGCTTCGCCCCTTGACCAACTGGAGCAGAATACTTTGTTGTTGGGCCGATAGAGGCGCAAACTGCAGGCCGAAATGGCCGCCGCGCACCCAGATTACGCGTGATTTCACCTGCAAATCCGCGATCTCCGCCTCGGCCACGCTGCCTATTGGGGGCGCCAGGGCCGACTGCGCGCCTACCCCGCCCGAGCCGATGTTGCAGGCGGTAGCCGTATAGGTTCCGGCCGACCCGGCCACCTTGATGGGGCAGTCTAGCAGCACCCGGGCGTGGGCGCGCCGCTCCCGGGCGCTCTCGGCGTTGCGGCCCAAATGTTGGAGAAGTTGACTGACCCACGACGAGCGCAGGCGGTCAGGGGGGTCCTGAAAATGCAGGCCGGCCATACAAGTGTGGGTCCATCTGACCACGGCGGTGACGCTGCTGTTGGGACGTTGAGGCAGGCGAATTTCCACCACATCGCCCGGTCGCAGGGGCACAGTGGTGGTCATTCGCAAGCCACCGACCCCCACGTCACACATTTGTCCGGGGTGATCTCGCCCCTGGACGCGCACCACCAGGGCGGTTTTACACAGAGTGCGACTGTTGCGCCTTTTCTGGGTTAGGATCAGGGGCAGAGACTCGGTAGCTACCACCACTGTAGGGGTCACCACCGGGATTACGGCCGCCAGGGACTGCACCCGACTTCGCCCGCTCCGGCGGGCCTGCTGGAGGGCCTCGCCGGCCCGCCGCAGGAGATCTTCCAATTTGCCCTGCCCCACCGTCAGGGCGGTGACCAGACCCGCGCTGGCCGTAACCAAGATGGACTTGTCTGGAGGCAGTTGGAAGGGCGCTGATTCCACTTCGGACAACAGGCGCTCGAGCAGGGCCCTGGCGGCATCGGCCGTCGAGTCGGGCAGTAGCATGGCCAATTCCTCGTTGGCCAGTCGACCCACCGAGAGTTGGGCACCAAGAGCACGAATCCGCTGCCATAATTCCCCTAACATCGCTTCTGAGACAGGGTCGACATCCAACCGGCAGACAGCCAGGCTGACCGGTCGCCCCTGGCCCAGGGTGGTGGTTATCAGTTGAATTGCCTGCTTCATCCATTCTTGGCGAGTGGGCAGGCCGGCTATCGGGTCCTGGGCTGCGGTCGGTCGCGGGGCAGGTCGGGTGGGCTCTTCAGGTGCGGGCAATGTGAGAGTCATCAATACACCGGTTCCGACCACAATCTGTTGGCCGTTTTCCAGGAGGATCTCCTCAATCCGTTGCCCCTCCACGTAAGTACCATTGGTGGATTTGAGGTCAACAAGTTGCACCCGGGTTCCAAGAATGACCAGTTTGCAATGACTCCGACTTACCCCCGGATCATCCACGATCAGGTGGTTGTGAGTTCCTCGGCCTAAGGTCATCGTTCCACTCTCCAGCCGAACGATTTTGCCGGCCAAAGAACCCGAGTCAAATTGCAGCAGCGGGCAGGGGCTGAGCTCAGTCGAGGGCGCCTTCAGAAACCGCTTCGAATCCCCCGTTTGCTCTACTCTCCTGGTCATTGGCCGGAGATTTCGTAGCCCGAGAGCGATAATCCTCGGCCCGCCCTGCCGCCACGGGGTAGGAGAAAGAGCCAGGGGCCAAAGGAAGGGCAAACCCTCGCCATGCAGGAGCCATAGCACAAACCATCCGGGAAGCGTTATAGCGGCTCAGATTCGGGGCGCCCTGAGCCAGCACCAAATGAGCGATTCGAAGCCCCCAGCAGTCCTACTTGTCCAGCGCTCCGGGAAGCGAAATGGTCACCGTCCCCTGGTCGTTGATGACCAGGTCGAAAGCTTGGTAGATGTCGTGGGGATTGCGCAGGCGCAGATTCTGCTTTCCGTCCTGCTTCTCCAGCCTGAACCCGACGTCGCCGTTAGTAAACAGGACATCCGCTCTGGTGATGGGGTGTTCAGGGACGGAGGGCTCGAACTCCACGTAGGTCCGTAGAGAGAGGCCTTCGTGGACGTTGTCGGCGAAACCCGCCTTGCCGACGGCGGAGTTGAGGTCCGCGGATCGATTGTCGCGACTGGCCACGTTGGCCGCATACCCCTCATAGAGGTCCAGCAATTTGTTGACTTTGGAGGCAATGTCGACACGTTGCTGGACGCTGCGGAACTGCCCCACACAGACAGCGTCGCGGTCAGCTTCGAGGCGGAAAGGTATGGTGGCCGGCCTGGTCGCCTTGTGAGGCAAGCTCTTAAATCCTGAAATCAGCTGTGGCATGGTTTACTCCCTGGCTTTGTCCCGACAGTTTAGCCGTTCGGCCTTAACAAAACCTGATCACGGGTCTCCGGTAAGAATACTCACGCTCTCCTTGGGCTGCTCACTGAGGCGGGCGTAGGCTTCAATTTCCACGCGCCAGTCGGGGCCCATCCTCGCCCTCAAGGTCTACTGACTCGGCCTCGACTTACGGGTTGCTTGCTGACGATTTGAGGCAGCAGGTGCAGCCGTGCAATGCTTTCAAAGTCCCACGAGAGCTGAGGCTTTTGGGGAAATCCGAATCAAATCTGGAATCCCGTCTCCCTGGATGTCAGCCACCTCCAATAATCTTTCGGGGACCCGATCCAGGGCAAAGATACGCGCCGCCCCCAGGCCAGCCGGCTCGGAGAACAGCACAGCGATGTTGTAAGGGTCGACGCTACCGACCAGATCGCGAAAACCGTCTAGATTCAGGTCGGCCGCTAGCAGCCCCTTCGGGGCGAACGCGGATTGCGAAAAGAGGGTGGGCCCTGCTGTAAACACACCGTTTCCATTGTTCATCATGGCCACGACCCCGGTCGGTGTGGCGACCGCCAGGTCCGCCACACCGTCGCGATTGAGGTCAAGGCTAGCCAGAGCCGACAGTCTAAGGGCTGTGTTGGTCGGCGCAGCGAAAGTGCCGTTGCCGTTTCCAAAGCGAATCTGAAGCGGACCGGCGGAACTGACCGCGGTGGCCAGATCCATCAGGCCGTCTCGATTGTAGTCGTCGCAGGCCAACTGCACCCCGCCCGAAGTCAAGTCGGCCTGTCGTTGCATCTGTCCCTGTCCATTGTTGAGGAAAACCGAAACCTGATTGGCCGATCCTGCCAGAAGGTCTGGAACATTGTCTCCGTTCAAGTCCTGGACAAGAAACTGCACCACCGTTTGGCCGATGTCGATCTGGGTAGGAGCCGAGAACTGGCCCTGGCCGTTACCCGGCGTCAGAATCAAGTTCGTGCTGGCGTTGCCGGCCACCACCAGGTCCAGGTGCCCGTCTTGATTCAGGTCCGCTTTGCTCAACTGCAGCCCCTGCATCGGCGGCAGCGGGGAGGCGCCGGTCTGATAATTTCCCGAGCCCTGGCTGAGCAGGGTGCAGATGTCTCCTGCCGTGGGAGAAACCCCCACGAAATCAGCTAGACCGTCTTCATTGAAATCACCTGAGGTGGCCTGGCAGAGGGTGGCCAGATCGGCAAAAAACTGGGGGCAAGCCAGATTCCCGCCCGCCTCTCCGGCTACCAAAAACAATCCATGGTCCGCCGACTGATGGGCCAGATCGCTGATGCCGTCCCGATTAAAGTCCATCACGACAGTGGTTGGCCCAGAAGAGATGCCTCGACTTGGATTGCCTCCCGCTAGAAATGCGTATATGACCCCTTGGGGCAATGAAATCATTGCAGAATCAGCCGCTTGAAAATTGCCTCGGTTAAAAGACAGCAGCGCGCCCTCCGAAGCATCTCCGGTCAGATCTCGCCTTCCGTCGCCGTTGAAATCGCCGGAGAGCAAATTGTAACGCTTCCCGCCCGACCAGGAGCCGGCGGAAACGGGCCTGGCGCCGCTCAAACGTTGAAAGAACTCTACGGAATCTTCCCGGCTCAGAGCCAGGTCATTGGAGCCATCGCCATTGAAGTCGGCGATATGAGCACCAAAGGTCAGACCGTTCAGGATTTCTGGTGGCAGCATAAAGTTGCCGTCGGCACGCCCGTCCAACAAACCGGCAGTGGCCCCCAGCCCTGTTACAATGTCATCAAAGAGGTCTGGACCAAACCGTCCGGCGCTCAACCACCGGCTGGACGCCAGCAGGCTGGTGCCCACGAGTGGGCCGAAGTCACCGGTAGGAAGGCCCGGAGCGATGACTACGTCGTTCGATACTACTCCAGGATTCTGTGGCAGCGCCAGGTCAAAGCGGCCGTCACCGTTAAAATCGCCCAACGCGCCAGTGCCGCAGGCCAGCGTAAAAAGTACCGGTGGCCGGGCTGTAAACTGACCCTGACCATTGCCGACCAGAATCACATAGCCTGAGCGCGGTGGAGTCGCCGGAACCTGATTCGACAGCAGCACCACCGCGTCCAGATGGCCATCGCCCGTCAGGTCCTTCACCAGCACCTGGTCGGTTGAAAAGAACGCGGGCAAGGCGCCCGGATTGATGGCGGAACGTGTGAAATTGCCAGCGCCATCCCCCAAAAGCAGGTCTACGGTCGGCGTAAAGCCACGGTCAAGACGAATCAAGTCGTCCCGACCATCTTCGTTGTAATCGCCAACAGCCAGGCCCCCGTTGTGGCCAAAGCCTTCAAAATGGACGTAGCGGAAACTGCGAAACCGCCCCGATGCCGGCAGCGGACTGACCCGAATCGGCTCCACCGCCAACAAAGACCCCAGTGTAGCCCGCACTCGCGTGCTGCCCACCCGCTTCCCTGTAACCAGACCTCCGCCGGAAACCGTCACAAACCGCGGGTCGTCCGAACTCCAGGTCACCATGGGGGTGACATTCCTACTGCTCCCATCGTTCAGCCAAACCACCGCCTCCAATTGCCGACTGGCCTCAAAACCAACGATAGGACTGGTCGGGGTGACACTCAACTGAACTTCAGTGGCCTGTTGGGCGCTGGCGCCAGCGGGGGTGGAGGCGCCAGCGAGGGCGGAGGAATTGGCGCCCGATCCGCAGCCGGAGAGGAAGAGGATAGTGGACAGGAGGGCGAGTTTGGGGGAAACCATGCGGCTCACAATTCCGCCTTGACAGGATTTGACACGATAACGGCCCTCCTGTTGCTTCTGGCAGTGCCACTCAAGGGTTTATCCTTGTGTTCCTTCACTTTAGAACAATACTTCTCCTTCTGTACTGAGGCCCTGAAATTCCCCTACACTCCCCGCCTGGCGGCAGTATTCCCTTTGTGTCGGCGGGTGACCGCTGGCGTCTATTCTCTATCTCTAATCGGAGGAGTTGCCCGAAGCTCCCCTGAAACCCGAGCCGTGAAGTACCCCCTCCACGATCTGCCCCATCAGCGCTCCCTGTGGGCCTGGATCTCGTACGATGTGGCCAATCAGTCCTTCACGCTGATTATCAACACGCTGTTATTCGCCATCTTTTTTGGTGAGGTGGTGGTGCGCGACGCCGCCGTCGACGACCGCTACTGGGCCCTAACCTACGGCACCAGCATGTTGCTGGCGGCGGTGCTCTCACCCTTGCTGGGAGCAGTGGCCGACGCCCGTGGCCTCAAGAAGTTCTTCCTGATCGGCAGCGGGTTGCTCTGTGCTATGCTCACCTGTGGACTGGCTTTCGTTCAGCCCGGCCAGATCGCTCTGGCCATGGCCCTGTATATTCCCGCCAACCTGGCCTACCAGTTGGGCGAGAACTTTCTGTCCAGTTTTCTGCCCAGTCTGGCCGAACCCGAGAAAATGGGGCGTGTCAGCGGGTTTTCCTGGGCCATCGCTTATTCTTCCGCCTTTCTGCTGCTGGTGCTGACCGCCTCAGGCATGCTCCTTTTGAACTTGAAAGCCCCCGATCTGTGGCGGCCCTTTTTTGTGCTGGCCGGACTCTGGTATCTGGTGTTCGCCATTCCCACCATGGTGTGGCTGCCCGAACCGCCCGCCGAACGCGAAACCTCGGGACGAAATCTACTCACCGCCGGCTTCTCCCGATTGGCCCACACCTTAAGAAGTACGGCCAAATACCCGGACCTGTCCTTGCTGCTGGTGGCGTCCCTATTTTATGGCACGGGCATGAATGTGGTCATCTTTTTCTCGGGAAAGCTGGCTTCCGAGTATGGCTTCAATCAGCTTGCTCTGGTGCTCTTTGTGGCCGTAATTACCGTCTCCGGCATCGTGGGCACACTCCTCCCTATGCAATTTCAGGACAAAGTTGGCCACCGTCGCTCCACCCTGGCTCTGCTGATCGTGTGGTTGATTACAGCCTGCTCCTTTGCGGCCTATGCCTACCTTCACGAGACGAAGAGCATGCCCGCCTGGCCACTCTGGCTGATCGGCAATATGCTGGGTTTTGGCCTGGGGGCTCTGGGCTCCGCCAATCGAGCTTTTGTGGGATATCTGGCGCCGTCGGGACGCGAGGGCGAGATCTTCGGCATTTGGGGCCTGACCTACAAGGTCTCGGCCATCATGACTTTCCCCTTTGCCTGGGTGCGAGACTCCACCGGCAGTCCCGCCGCCCTGCTGGTGCTGGCCGGTATCATCCTGGTGGGACTGTTGCTCACCCTCCCGATTGACGAGCAGCGGGGTCGACGGGCCCTTGCCGGATAGCGGCAAAATCGGCGGCGCTTCAGGCAGGCTGATCTGCCGGTTTGGGCAGCCTCCCAGGACGTGGTGATCTAGATCAGCGACTACCTCTGGGGGTCATGCTAACCTGACCTCAGTCGAGTTGGAGGTCTGGAGGCTTGATGAAAACACACTCAGGAGTGACAGCAATCACAGTCATGGTTGTGCTCATATTGAGCTTCAAGTTAGGCTGGGCTCAGAATGCGACTGCGGGGCAGGTCTGCCCCGAACCTAGAATTGGTGTTGAGTATGCCGGTGATGATGGTTTTAGCGTCGGCGGCAGCCTGATTCCCGCGACCAATGAGGTGAAACCAGGACACAAAACTGCCTTTGAGATTTTCTCGGCGGGCAGACGTTGGATCTATATTGCCGAGAGAGAAAAGAACGTGCCCTCAAGCAACTGGGCCTGGAAAAGGTATGGACCCTATGACTTTGTCGGGGGAACCCGATACTACTCTCATATCGGCTGGATCAATTATACTGTGGGTCGCGACCACGACCCCAGATGGTCCAGGCTTGGTGGGAACGAGGCAGGCTTGAGGTTTGAAGTCGCCCCAACTCGCAGTAATCCGGTTGTCTTCCGGATTGGGAGCCTTCTCGGAGCAACGGACCCAAATGGTGCCACCGGCATTCACAAACCAACCCGCTATCGAGTCGGTGCCATCGTCAACGCCCAGAAGATTGGGGCTGCTCCAGTTCCCTGGGTATTCCATCCCAACGGTATCTTTGAGGCTCCTGGGGTATGGCAGGGAAAGTGGACTCGATTGAGCGACGGATCCTTGCGAGGTGTAATGACCTGCAACGGGGTGACCGACGATCTTGTCATTCGTATGGCCGGCAAAGAGTTTACAGCCTACAAGAGCGGGCAGCCGTATCGGTGGGGGACCCTCATTCAGGACGAGGCTGCCGTCCCACCGCCAGGCGCTCATCCCAACATTGGCGGCAAGTGGAGAATCAACCAGGGCAATCCCAGAGGGACGGTTTTAGTGATTTCACAACGGCCAGATGGAACCGTTGATTCCATCACCTGCAAGTCGATTCTTGCCAATGGCGACCGCGGTTCATGGGAGGCCACCAGCATCGCTTGGGACGGCAAATCCTGGTTAAAGTTCTCTTATCGATGGCTGGAAAGGAGCACTCCCAACTTGCGGGATGGCGAGGCTAGTATCTTCTTTGATTCCGAGAGCCGAGCATCCATTGGCGCTAAAGATGTTGTAGGTAACACGGCTAGAGATATTCTTGAGAAGGAGTGAGGCCGACGGCCATTGCCGGCTAGCAGCGAAATCGGGCAGGCGATGTTTACAACTTGTTTACAGTGTTTTGGACGAATTTACTCGCCGATAATCGCGGCCGGTTAAGCTGAACTCGTGAACCTGAGTAACGAGAGGTTGGTCGCAATGCTCCACACCGAAGATACGGTCGCTTTCGAAGTCGGCTGGCAGCAACTACAGCGAGTCAGCGTTGGTTGCTATGAGCACTGCCTGGACACCCTGCAGGAAGTCGTTGTGCAGGAAGAGCAGGGCTGGCAGCCCGTGGTCCTGAGTGGTCGCCCGGGCCCGCAACTCGACCGCCCCACTCTGTCGGGCCTGGCCGCGCTCGAAGGCAGCCTGCAAGGCCTGCTCTCGGGTCTGCTGCCCTCAGCCATCCCCGCCGAGTATCAACTCAGTCAGTTTAGCGAGGTGATTATCCCTCAATTCAATGCCCGCAGCGGCCACTGGCAGATGTCCTGACCATGTTCTCGGCCTCGTCTCGTTTTGGCCAATGCGCGAGCCCTCTGGTCAACCCTATGGAAAAATTGCAGGAGACCGTCGATCTCCTTTTGCAGCAGCGAATCAGCCACAATGACTACACGGTTGCCCTTTTCCAGGTGGGCGAGTTTGTCGAGCGCGCCCAGGACATGCTGGCCGAAGTTGAGTTTCCCCACCACTACGACGCTGGACCGGTCTTGCTCGAATACGCGCGACACGGCATGGACTCGATGGCAGAAGCGGTGGACAATCTGACTCAACTTTGGGATAAACCCGACCCCCAGTGGGCTGAGAGCAATCTGCAACTGGCGCGCGAAGCTTTTCAGTCGCTTCAAGAACTGTTAGCCGAAGTCCAGGCCGAGCGAGGCGTGGCTTAGAGGATCTCAGAGAGTTGGGGCAAATCCTGCCAGGCAATGCAAGCCCAGTGCCCTTCTTGCGGCAACTTCATCAACTATAAGTCGGCGCAGTCCGCCTACGTGGTGTGCTCAGCCTGCCAAACCCTGGTTGCGCGTAAAGACGTCAACGTAGAGGCCGTAGGCAAGGTGGCGGCCCTCCAGCCCGACGGTTCGCTGTTGCGTGTCGGCACTCAGGGCGTGTTTCGCAACCTGAGTTTTGAAATCGTGGGCCGCATCCAGGTGGCCCTGGGCCCTGTTAAAGAGCCGGACGTCATCTGGAACGAGTGGCACGCGACCTTCAGCAACGGCAGCAGCGGCTGGGTGGGGGAGGCCCGCGGCGAATATCTGGTATCCTTTTCTGAATCGGTGCCCCATCCGCCGGCTGCCGACGACTTGCGGGTGGGAATGGCTCTGGGGTTGGGTAGCGAAACAGCCGTCGTGAGTTCGGTCACCACCGGCACTGCGTTGAGTTTCGAAGGGGAACTGCCCTTCATTATGGACACCTCCTACCAGGCGGTCTTTGCCGACCTCAGCACCATTTCCGGTCTGGCCGGCACGCTCGACTATTCCGAAGACCCGCCTTTGCTTTTTAAGGGCCAGTGGTGCACTTTCGAAGAACTCAAGCTGCGTGGCTTGCGCGGGGCTGACGAGGAGGGTGAAGGGCCGAGGCTGGCGGCCAGCAATCTGAAAAGTCTCAAGTGTCCCACCTGCGGCGCCCCCCACGAGCTCCAGGCGGGCGGCATCTCGCAGACGCTGGTGTGCGCCTTTTGCGATTCCGCCATGGATTTGAGTCAGGACGCTACCTTCAAAACGGTGCTTCAGTTTGAGCAAAAGATGTCCAAGGTTCCCGCCAAAATCCCCTTGGGCTCCAAAGGCATATTGCCCGGAGGCGCTGGCGAGTTCACCTGTATCGGTTATATGAGCCGCTCTTGCCGCGTGGAGGGCGTCACCTATCGTTGGTGCGAGTATCTGCTCTACGAACCCACGAGGGGCTACCGCTGGCTCACCGACAGTAATGGCCACTGGACCTTGCTGCATCCCCTTCATCAGGTCCCCAGCAACGCCTCGGGTCAACCGGTGGGCTACCCGCCCAACTCGGAGATTCGCCTGGAAAAATCTACCTACAAGCATTTTCAAAAGACCTTGGCTCGGGTCGAGTACGTGGCCGGTGAATTTTATTGGCGGGTGCGCATCGGCGAGACCTCCGAGGTCAACGACTACGTCAATCCGCCCCTACTCCTCTCGGCCGACGTCCTGCCCGGCGAAATCAATTGGAGCGCCGGCACCTATGTGACCGGCGATCAGTTGTGGCAGGCCTTCAAGCTGCCGGGCAGTCCCGCGGCCCCGGTGGGGGTTGCCAACAATCAGCCCAACCCCTACAAGGCCGGATCCAATCGGCGTTGGATGAACTACTTCCTGGCCGTGGCCTGCTGTTTCGCCTTTCTTTTGATGCGTGAAATCACCACACCCAAGCCTTTTTTTGAGAAAGATTGGTCGTACAAAGATTACCAGGTGGATAGGGTGGAACTGGTGCCAGTCACCGTGCCAGCGGGGAGTCACAATCTCTATGTCAAGGTTAAGGCGCCGAGTCTGAAGCAGCGTTGGGGCTTTTTCCTGATCAGTTTGATCAACGAAAAGACGCAAGAGGTTCACGACACGGCCGTCACTCTCTATCAGGAAAGCGGCAGCGATTCAGATGGCGCCTGGAGTGAGGGCGTTTTAGACGCAGGGGTCAGCCTGGCGCACGTTGCGGGGGGCAACTACGTGTTGCGCATCGAACCTCAGTCGAATATCTCCGGCAAGGACACGCCCGAAGGCGCTGGTGCTCCGGTGAGCTATCCCAGCGAGCGCTTTCGCTACTATGTCCAGATCGAACGAGATCACGCCCAATGGGGCTATTTCTGGGCCCTGGTCTTACTGGGCTTGCTGCCGGCGCTTTGGAGTTCGTGGCGCAGTTCTAGCTTTGAAACCAGTCGCTGGTCCGAAAGCGACCACTCTCCGGTGAGCAGTGACGACGATGAATAGAGGGCTGTCATGAAAGACTGGTATACCTATCTGATGATGGCCATGGTGGGCGGGGTTGCCTACATCAACCTGACCGGAGGCGGCGCCAATGATGGCGTCACGGCGCGCCTGACTCCAGGCGAACACAACGTGCGCAACAATCCCGGCAGCTACCGCTCTCACTACAGACATTCCTATGTCTATATCGGCGGAAAGTAACCCCGAGTCTCCGGTTGCCGCCGGTTCGCCCGGCCTTCTGTTGCTGTCGGTCTTCCTGGTAGCCACCTGTGGCCTGGTCTACGAACTGATCGCCGGAGCGCTGGCCAGCTACCTGTTGGGCGATTCGGTGCTGCAGTTTTCCACCATTATCGGTGACTATCTCTTCGCCATGGGCGTGGGCTCCTATCTCTCTCAGTTCGTAGGGCAGCGTCGACCCGCGGTGGCTTTTGTCCGTCTGCAAAATTGCATTGCGCTCATCGGCGGATTTTCGGCTGCCGTGATGCACGTGGCCTATAGCTATAGCGGCGGTTTTCGACTGGTACTCTACCTGCTGGTGTTCGTGGTGGGGCTGTTGGTGGGAGTCGAAATCCCGCTGGTGATGGTGATCTTGAAGCGCAACTACAGCTTCCGTCAACTGGTGTCGGGGGTGCTGGCCCTCGATTACCTGGGGGCGCTGCTGGCCAGTATTCTTTTTCCGCTGGTGCTCATTCCGCACTTGGGACTGATTCGCACCTCTTTTTGTTGCGGTCTGATCAATGTGGTGGTGGCGCTGGTCTTTGTGAGCACCTTCCAGTTGCGCATTCCTCTGCTGCGTCTTGAGATCGCCCTGGTGGGGCTGTTGTTGGGGGCGGGTCTGATTGGATCCGAGAAAATCACCCGATGGGCCGAAGAGGGGCTTTATCCGGATCCGATTGTGCTCTCGCGCACTTCTCCCTATCAGCGCCTGGTGGTCACCCGCAAACACCAGGAGTTGCGCCTCTACATTAACGGAAATCTGCAGTTTTCATCGCGCGACGAGTACCGCTATCATGAGGCTCTGGTTCACCCGCCGCTGACCAGCCTCAAGGCTCCTCGGCGAGTTTTGATTCTGGGCGGTGGCGACGGTCTGGCGGCTCGCGAAATTTTGCGCTACCCCACCGTCAAGCAGATCGTGCTCGTCGATCTAGACCCCGAGATGACTCGCCTGTTTCGCAGCCACAGCACTCTCAGCAAACTCAACCAGCACTCCTTAAGTGACCCTCGTCTGCAGGTGGTCAATGCGGACGCCTTTGTGTGGGTCCGAGACAGCAAAGAAAAGCCTTTCGACGCCATCGTTGTCGACTTCCCAGATCCATCCAACTACGCCGTAGGCAAACTCTACACGCGCACTTTTTATCAGCGACTGCAGCCCCTTCTAAGCCCCGGGGGGGCCATGTCGGTGCAGTGCACCTCGCCCTTGTTCGCGCGCCGTTCTTACTGGTGCATCGTCGAAACGCTGCGCTCCGCCGGATGGCATTCGCGTCCTTATCACCTCTACGTGCCCAGCTTTGGCGAATGGGGATACACCCTGGCCACCCGGGA
Organism: bacterium; assembly: GCA_018780265.1. Classification (GTDB taxonomy): domain Bacteria; phylum Vulcanimicrobiota; class Xenobia; order Xenobiales; family JADMJV01; genus JADMJV01. The sequence continues at coordinate 3,854 of JADMJV010000110.1, read as the reverse complement.
CAATGCGGTTCAACCCGACCACACCCGCCTGCCCAACGGCTTGCGCTACCTGGACGGGCCGGGCCTGGCCGACCTGTTCTCGTTTCCGGCCGACATGGCGGCCATGCAAGTGCCCGTCAATCGACTTTTCGATCAAGTATTGGTGCGTTTTTACGAACAGGACTGGCGCTCGATCGTCGAGTCATGAATCGCCGACAATTTTTGCAAGGGGCCGCAGTTGCCCCCTGGTTGGTGGGCTGCTGGCCCAACCCACAGGCCCCCGCCTTGCAGGGTTCAATCGTGGGCGCCCAGCACAAGGTTGGCCATCGCCTGCGCGATCTCAAGCACGAGACTCCGCAAGGCGAGCGCAAGAAAGTCGACGTGCTCATCGCCGGTGGAGGGATCGCCGCCCTTACAGCCGCCTGGCGCCTCAGTCACGGTGGATTGGACGACTACCTGATGCTCGAGTTGGAGTCGGATCTGGGTGGCAACTCGAGGGCGGCAAACTATCCAGCCTCGCCGGCCCCCTGGGCGGCCCACTACCTGCCCGTGCCAACCCTCGAATCTACGGTGGTTCGGCGGATTCTGACCGAAATGGGCCTGATGCGTGGGGTCTCGGCCAGTGGCGTGCCAATTTACGAGGAGTTCGATCTGTGTCACGCCCTCGAGGAGCGGGTCTACGTGTTGGGCCGCTGGGAAGAGGGCATCTATCCAAAAGCCGGGGCCACCTCAGACGATCTGGCTCAGTTGCGCCGTTTCGATGAGCTGGTGCTAAAGTGGCAACAGTATCGGGACAGGCAAGGTCTTAAAGCCTTTGCCCTGCCGCTGGCCCTCAGCAGCCAGGACCCAGAAGTGTTGCAACTGGACCAGATCTCCATGGCTGACTATCTGCTTCAAAATGGCTTTCACTCCAAACGGCTTCATTGGTACGTGGAATACGGTTGCCGTGACGACTACGGGACCTCGCTGATCCACACCTCGGCCTGGGCCGGACTGCACTATTTTGCCAGTCGCGACGGGGGGGGCATCGAACCCAAGGATATGCAGTTCGTGTGGCCTCAGGGCAATCATCGACTGGTCCAGCACCTCAGCCAGAAATTGGCCGGGCGGGGATTGTCCGGGCGTTTAGTGGTGCGCATTCAAGCTCAGCCACAAAGGTGGTGGGTGGATGTTTGGAACGAAGGCCAACAGCGCCTCGAAGGCTACTCGGCCGGGCGGGTGATCTGCGCCCTGCCCACTTTTCAAAGGCCCTATCTGTTGGGCGAGCCCCCGCGCCCTCAATTTACTTACTCGCCCTGGACGGTCTCTAACCTGGTGCTGGAGAAATTGCCCCTCAGCGCTGCCTACGATTCGGTGCCGCTCAGTTGGGACAACGTCATTTATGATTCCCCCAGTTTGGGCTACGTGGTGGCCACTCACCAGTCGGCCAGTCATCTCAACGGTCCCAGCGTCTGGACTCACTATCGCCCTTGGGCCGAACTTGACCCCGTCACGGCCCGCCGGCGCTTGCTGGAGACCAGCTGGGAGCAAGTCTGTAATGAGGTGCTTGGTGAATTAGCCCGAGTTCATCCCGACCTGCCGCCCCTGTGTCGGCAACTGGACGTGATGCAGTTGGGCCACGCCATGATTCGTCCCGTTCCCGGTTTTGTGTGGAGTCGGGAGCGGCTACAGGCCAGCCACCCCCGCCAGGGTCTTCACTTTGCCCATTCCGACCTGTCCGGCATCTCGATTTTTGAAGAGGCCAGCTACCATGGGGTGCGTGCCGCCCAGGAGATTTTGCGGGATTTGGGCCGTCTACACGAAGATTTCCTGAAGGCTTAAGGGGAACTGGGGTGGCCCTGATTGAAATGGCAGCCATGCGTTTTGATATCCTGGGTCGGACCAGCGCCGACGTGGTCCTGACCGTCGAAGGCGACAGCCTGCAGGCGGCTGTGATCGATGCTTTGTCTCGCGGTGAGAGCTTTCGAGGCGCCACGCTGGCCGGGCTTCAGGTGCCCAAGTTGTCCATCTCTCAGCCCGTGTGCCTCGAAGAGTGCGATCTCTCGGGCGTAAATCTGGCCGCTGCCGACCTTCGCGGTTCCCAACTGGCTGATGCCGAGCTGCCCGGGGCCTGTCTTTCTCGGGCCAATCTTTCCGGGGCTAATTTGACCCGAGCCACCCTCACCGGTGCTGATCTTTCTTCCGCCGATCTGTCGGGGGCTGACCTGTCTGGAGCCGATTTGACCGGCGCCAACCTGAATCGGGCTGTCCTGCGTGGCTGCCAGCTCAGCGGTGCTGAGTTGACCGGTGCCAATGCAACTCGGGCTGACTTTAGCGGCTCAGACCTGACCCGCGGCGACCTGCGCGGGGCCATACTGGCGGGGGCGGATTTTCGCGATTGTCAATGTCACGGTGCGCTCTTGACCGGCGCCGATCTCTCCCACGCCCGCTTGATGGGCACGGTCCTCACTCAGGCCCGCCTGTGCGGGGCTGATTTGACCGAAGCCAATCTCAAGAGAAGCAATCTTACCGGTGCCAGCCTGATCGGCTCTCGCCTGTGCCATGCTCGCCTGACCGAGGCTGACCTGACGGGCGCGGACCTGCGCGGCTGCGATCTTTCCGACGCACACCTGGACAAGGCCATTCTGGAGGGAGCACGCCTGAGCGGGACCGACCTCTCCGGTGCCGATCTCAAGGGTGCCCGTCTCTCGGTAACCGAGTTGGACGGGTCCGATTTGTCATCGGCCAAACTGGCCAAGGCCGACCTCTCGGAGGCCAATCTCACCAACGCTGACCTTTCGCGGGCCGATCTACGCGGGGCCGTGTTGACGGGTGCTGACCTGTCCAGTGCCGACCTTTCCGATGCCAGTCTGGATAAGGCCAATCTTTCCGGCGCCAATCTCAGCAATACAGACTTCAGCGGCACCAGCTATGGGCCGGAACGAAACGGTGAAGCCGCCAGCGGGCCTTGACAAAAATTGCATAATCGAACAAGGGTTTGTCTCGTCAGGCGCTAAAACGCAGCCTGGCATCCGATTTCTTCCTCGCCTGTTCCGGCGAGTTTTTTTTGCCCCCCTACCCGCGCAACTGACTCAATTGCTGGGCGACTCGTTGGGCCATCTCGGGTTGGCCGAGATCGCCGTAGACCTTTTGGAGAAGTTCGTAAGCTCGGGAGCTTTGACGCATTTGCAAAGACCGTTGCGTGTGGACCATGGCCAGCGCGTGCTGCCCCGTGTGGGAGTAGGCCCAACCGAGGTTGAGCACGTGATCCGGTTGCTCGGGGTGTTGCACCGCCAGATGGCGAAATAGACTCTGCAGACCCTGCGGGTCCCCGGCCAGGGCCTGACCGGCATCTTGGTATCGGTTGGGGTCGTCGCGCAGAGGAGCTACCCAGTTCATCCAGCCTGGAGAGCCAATTCCGCTCAGGCCGCTCAAATCAGGCAGACTGGGAGGTTGCGCTGGAAAGCGCTGGATTAAGGACTGTGTCCAGGCAGCTCTGCTACCCAGCAACTGCTGCGACCAGGCCGCGACCTGCCCTGCCTCCTGGCCCCGCCCCTGCTTTTCTAGCTGGGCCGCCCAGTCATGAAGGACGGAATTCAGATTGTGGCTGACGCCCTGGTGGGACGGGTCGCGCTGGTAGAGGTCGGTCAAAAGTATGACTAAACTGCGATAGTTGCCCACCTGGCTGAAACGCTCGGTAAGGGAGGGTAGGATCGCTTCCAACTGGGGTTCCAGAGTGGGATGTGCATGGGCCGGCAGGCCAACCACGGTGCGCCAGTCAAAACTTCCATTGCGTTGGGCCACGGCCACCGGCGGGGGGGCCACGGCCACCGGCGGGGGAGCCACGGCCACCGGCGGGGGAGCCACGGCCACCGGCGGGGGAGCCACGGCCACCG
>JADMJV010000088.1 GCA_018780265.1 bacterium | reverse complement strand
AGCACGGTATCGGTGTTAGCTCGCATCAGCGCGCCGATCTTGGTATTGCGGTTGACGTCGAACAAGACCAACTCGCTGCCGTTGGCGGGCAGATTCAGATAGAGCGCATCGACGATCGCACGGGTGCTGACGGTGAAGTCAACCACCGATTGAAACGTCAAAATTGGCGCGATATCTTTCATTCGCCCTTCGGCGGTGGCGGCGGCGATTTGCTGCTGCAGACGGTTGGCCACCAGTGATGACTGTCGCGCGCCGTTGACGGGGAAGGAGTTGTACTTGAAGGGGTTGAACTCGGGCACGATGCCCAGCCACGCGGCTTTGGAAAAGGCCGGCAGCACAGCCGGCCAGCCCATCACGCCTGCGAAGCGAGCCATGCTCGTAATGCCTATCATCGGCGAGATCAACACGATGCGGTCGGGCTGAGCCAAAGCCTTGTCATCGAGCGCCTCCAGCGCATATTTCATCGCCAGTGCGCCGCCATTGGAAAATCCGATCACATGCAGGGGCACACCTGGCCCTGCCAAGCGTAGCGCCTCGCGAACCGACAGCCGGGTGGCGGCCGTCCACTGCTCCCACTCCACCTTGGACAAGCCACCGGGAACGGTGCCATGGCCAGGCATGCGGGCTGCTACCGCGACAAAACCGTCGTCGCGGTAGCGCCTCGCGACATGGCGCAGGCTGTAGGGTGAATCAGTCAGGCCATGCAGCATGACTACGGCACCAACCGGCTTTCCTTCTGGCAGCATCACATAAGAGCGATTCCAGTCGGTGGTGAATTTAGGCGGGTAGACGACGCTAGCTGCGTCGTAACGATTGCTTTCAATACGAGCCTCTGGGCCGAGCTTATCGGTCACCTCGCTGCGTACTTCGGCGAAGGCTCGCTCCTCAGCAGCTAGAAATTGTTTCCAGTCCGCCTTGTCGAGCTCAGCCGCGGAAAGCTCGTGTGGAACAAAGGTATGCCAAAGTTCTAGGTCTGGTCCACGCTGCGCGTCGAAGGCCCGCACAGCGAGAAGGGTGACAGCACCGACCAAGGCCACGACAAGCGCCCACTTCAAGAATCTAAATGCCTTTGACACCATTGCTCAATACCCCCGGCCATCTTGATGAACCATCACTAAGCGGTCGAAAGCGTCAAGCGCCGCGTCCCGCACGCAAGTTGATTGCGCCGATTGTATTTGTTGTTAGCAAAGGTGAAGCGCGAGCCTTGCACTGATTCGATAACGGCTCGCCCAAAGCAAAATGCCCCCGACTCATAAGAGCCGGGGGCATTTCATGATATTAGCCTGACGATGACCTACTTTCACACGGGAATCCGCACTATCATCGGC
>JADMJV010000018.1 GCA_018780265.1 bacterium | reverse complement strand
GGGTGAACTCCAAAGAACACGGCTCGCTGCGCGTCGCCTCGATGGGTGCTGCGCTGCGCGCAAGCACCTCGCAAATCGATTCCGCGAGGGTCAGGTCTTGCCTGCACTTTTGAGACCCCGAACCTACAACTAATCTCGCAGCCGAGGCGTTTGGCGCTGGGGTAAAGTGCCCAGAAACATTGGCGACGGCCGCCTTTTGGCGATGCCATTTGAAACGCCTTGCCTAGGCGCTAAGCCAATTCGACATGATTGAAAATTCTCCGGCGAGAAGTTGCCTGACACAGGGTTGGCCCTTGATTTTGGCCAAGCAACTGAGTTGCTGCTTTTACAGATTGGATATGCCTGTATGAAGGACCTATTGTTGAATGCCAAGGCCAATGTTCAAGCGGCTTCGCGGCCTGCCGGATGGCTGGATTTATGGAGACTGGCCGCTGACAAAGGCATCAAAACAGTCGCCAGATACCAATAGTTAGACCGCAATGCGCCGTTTGCTCGGATTCCTACTCTACCCAGAGATATCGCTCTGGAAGTACTGCCTGTACCTAGTGCCCTTGGCACTCATTCCTTCAGCACTCATCGTCACGTTGGCGACCTTGACAACTGAAGCCGTAGGGCTGAACGCCGCAGCCCATTCGGCGCCTGCGAGGGATGTCACGCTAAGCAGCGTCTTTGGTGCCGTCGTCTTTGCCCCAGTTGTCGAGACATTCATGCTGGCTGGGCTGCTTAAAGTGCTGTCATCCACATCACTACATCCTGCTGTGTGTGCTGCCTTTTCGGCTGTGTTGTGGGGGGGCTTGCACGGGCTGTTCGGGGCGCTCTGGTTCTTTGGAACCGTATGGGGATTTTTTGTGTTTTCCTGTGGCTACATTACTTGGCGCCACACATCATTTAGGCAAGGATTCTTGGCGGCTTCCGTACCGCACGCCCTGGTGAATTCAATTGCAATGCTGCTACTGTGGGTCGCGTAGAGTGCGGTCTAACCCTGCTACAAGGACTTCCCACCATTTCAAGCTCCAATAGCAAGACCTGACCCTGCGGGTCTTTTCCATTTCTAGACCTTTTTTCTGAACAGCAGCAACGCAACGAGGAACAGACTGAACATCTACAAACGGGCTTGGTGCGGACTGCGACGCCTCAGGGGTCAAGTCTTGAATGTGCAGGCAAGACCTGACCCCCCAGGCATCGGCTTGAAAGGTGCCTGCGCGCTGCGCAGCACCCATCAAGGCGACGCGCAGCGAGCCGTGTTCTTTGGAGTTCACCCCTTCTGCATGGGCGAAGAGCGGAGAATTTGCCGGGCGTCGCGCAGCGACTTCAAGAACTGGCTTCGCGCCC
>JADMJV010000073.1:52565-77389 GCA_018780265.1 bacterium | reverse complement strand
GGACTGGAGCGACTTCGAGCCTGGCTGCATGATGGGCTGGGCTGACATCTTTCCCCAAACCCTGGCCCCCTCCATTCTAACCCCGCACGGCACGTGCTTTTTAGACGACTATTACTGCTGTACGTTCGGCTGCGACTGCACGGAAGTGCAGTTGGCCATCATCAGTGCAGGCTCGGCAAGCGAGGTACTAGGCTCGGCTACTCTTGACACCAAGACGAGCCGTGTCACCTTCGAACCTGAACCGGGCTTCCCGCAGAAAGTCTTGCAGGAGGTATTCGACGGCTTCTTCGAGCAGCACCCGGATCTGCGGGCCGAACTGCGTCGACGCGGCGAATTCATGGCCGGGCCGGTGGCAACCTATGTGAACGAATCGGTGGCCCATCCCGAAAGCGTTCCCCCAAGAGTCGTTCCCGATCGGTCGCTCCACCGCCCGCCGTTGTGGCTAAGGTTGCTGCAATCCCGCTTACCAAAGTGGGTCGCAACGAATCGTGTCCATGCGGGAGCGGTCGCAAATACAAGAAATGCTGCCTGGCGCTCTCCTCTCCGGGGGCCACGAGTTGACTTCCACGAAATACAGCGGGTTGCTCGGAAACGTAGAAGCTGGCCGGCAGCGCTGCCTCAGGTCAGAGGGTTAGCCCTCCGCGCGCTCTTAGGGCAACGGTGTGGAAGTGCGTGTGATGGATCCAAACCCGCAGGTGAGCGAGAGCATCCGTCTTGGTAATCCGCCGGTGAGTGTAGTCATCATCAGTTTGGGATTTGAACCGGTTGCTATCCCGCTGAGTGCCTACGGAGACCTCATCGTCGGTTCGCTTTCGGCCAATCGAGGTCGCCACCGCCGCCTATGCTGAATCCTTGCCGCAGTCCCACGCGGGGGTTCAGGGTCTGGTTACGGCCTTCACCCTGACAGCCAGCTTGTCTGAACAGCCGGAGGGTTAGTAGCCGCGATGCAGGCCTGGTAAGGATCTCGGTCTTGCCCGATGGAAGGTGGCAAAACGGGAACTTATTGTTAGCCAGATCCTTACTCGACCTTTGAGGCCATCGTTGTGCCCTGAAACTTCTGTGGTATTTGGCCCATATTCACGTTCCTTTCAGGCCTTTTGGCTAGCCAGCCGCATTGAAACAACGCCGGCAAACCCACCAGCAGAAACAGGTAGACCATCGGTTGGAACCTGTCGGGAGACCTGGACTTTTCCACTCTAAAAATCTTCCATCTTGGCCACCCATCCCCTCTGGCGGAGGCGCCTCACGGCAAACCCTTAGCAGGGCCCATCTCTAGCGATCGATTTCGGCAATGAGGGCCCGGCATTCGGCCACGGCTTTGTCGAGGCTCGCTTTCGTCCCCTCAAATCTCTTCATGTCCATTCGATACGTCTCCTCCGCTTGCTCGCGATCACGGTTCTGGGCAGCCTTCGCTTTGGCAATGTCGAACTCGCTTCGCCAAAGCTTTTTTTGGAGCTCTTCCAGTTCGCGCCTCAGCGGTCCAACCTGCAACTGATAGGATTCCTCCATCGCCGGAGTCCAGTTGCTGACCTGGTAGCTGGCCTCAGAGTGCTGGTTGTAGTAGATGCCGTAGTAATCGTAGTAGACGGTGCGGGTGTGGGTCTCGGCTGCCACGCTCTGTTTACTCCGGTCCAGCGCGCTCAGATCTCCTCGGATAGCCTCCGCTCTGCGCGTCAGGGATTGATTCTCTTCGAAAACATTGGGGACCACGATCGGCCGTTGAACGGGAGCGGTCAAGGCGCTGCGCCTGGCGGTCAGTGTGATCACTGCGGCTTCCAGAGTTCGGCGTGATTGCACCAGCGCCGCCACAGCCTCATCCCTCAGATTTTTGGGAGTATTCCCGCCACTGAGCGCGATCAGGGCGGGCCTGAGGGCCGGTCGCAGTTGTCGGGCAAAATCCCCATAGTCATCCACGATGGTGTCACTGCGGAAGGTCAGCAGGAAACCTCGTGGCAAGGGAGCCTTCGCCGCTGCGGCCGGGAAACTGCCCAGCGACATCAGATGGACGTTGAGAGAGGCTGGGATGCCTCCCTGTTGGGCCAGCAGGCTGAACGCCGCCAAAGCAGCCGGGCGGTCGACCGGTGCTCCCAGCCCCGAAGCTTCGATCAAGGCCAGCGCCCAGAGGGCGTCCTTATCGCCGGACCTGGCAGAGCTGCGCAGAGCCGGCAGGCGCAGCTTGTTGGCCGCTTCCAGACCCTTGCTGGCGCGGGCGGCCAGGGCTGCGCCAGCCTTCCCCGGGGGTCCCTTGGTGGACCACTCCAGCTTCGAGATCTCTCGATTCGCCTTGGCAAAGAGACTCGCCGCCCAACTGGCTTCGCCGAGCGCCAGCGAGTCTTCACCCGCGGGGACCAGCGTAGAGAGGTCGCCAAAGGACCAGATCTGCAATAGCATCTCATCGACCATGGCTTGCCTCATTTTGTTCCAGGCCTCCTGAGTCACGGCTTTGCGCCTTTCCTCGCTTTCGTCCAGGTATTTGGCCGCCCGGTAGCGCTTCAACAGGAGGTAAGCGATGCTGGCGTCTGGCCTGTAGCCATAGGCGCCCTGGAGGTAATCCAAACTGTCCGGCCCGCTATGAAGCGGCCCCTCGGGGGAGATCAGCTTGTCGACGTAGGCGTTGTCGGGCCGGAAGCCGCGTCCCGACGCGGCATAAAGGCAATACTTTGCTTGCTGGGGGTTTTCCCGAACCAGGCTGAGGGCGAATTTGGCCAAGGCAAGCGGGAGCGGCATTTTGCCATAGATCTTTGCCAGCGGGCCGGAGTCCTTACGCAAACTAGGGTAGGAGCTGGCACCTAACATCTCGGTGAGTTTTTGCTCACACGAAAGACTGGTCACGAACCAGTTGGCAATGGCGTGGTAGTCACGGCGCTCCTCCTTGGCCAACTCCACCAGCAAGAAGGGATGACCCAGCGCCAGCGCCGCAGCCCGATGTTGGACAGCCTCAGCACCGGCACCTGGATGAATGGACAGGCGCAGCTCCGCCTCGGCATCGCCTCTGGCTGCCCTCTTTAAGAGGCGAGCCCGCTGGGCTGGGTAAGATTCGACACCCTTGACACCGGCCATCAAATCCTGCACCGATCGTATCGCGTAGCGGATATGGTAGTAAGATCGCCCGGGTGGCTCGTTGAGCACGGCCTGGAGGTAGCGCGCGTAATTGGGGGAGTCGGAAGGAAAGGCCACTTCGGCCCCCAGTCGCTCGGCGCGCAGGTAGCAGTCGAGGGCGACTTTCAGGTCCTGGCCGGTTCCGTCCGGCGAGGCGATGCCGTGAGCCACGTTGGCCGTAGCCAGCAGGGCGTCGATGTTTTCCGGGCCCGCCGCCATGCGCAGATATTCGCCAGCCCTCAGCGCGTCCTTGGGGATGTCGCGACCTGCTTCGAGGCGGCGCGAGTAGAGGAACATTGCCAACTCGGCAGCAGAGACACCGGCCTGCTGGTCGGCCAGCAAACCTTGACTCCAACGAGGACAGGCCGCCAGGTCTCTTCTGTCCTGGGCCCAAATCGGGGGTATCCTGGTTGCCATACCGCTGAGTAAGAGTCCGGCCACAATAGTTGTTCTGCGCATCATTGGCTCCCGGTTCAACAATCTTCCCTGTCCCCCCCATGGCCAATTGAAGGGGATCCGATTCTCCGCAGACTCAAGTGAGCCGGTGCAGTGGGCGCTTACCGGTCGCCCCGAAGTCTCTGCAATTCTTGAACGATGGCATCGGAGGACTGCAATCCGGCCTTAGCTGCTTCATTGCTTGGGTTCAGCTTGAACGGCAGCCTCAAAATCAGCTTTGGCCTTTGCTGCATCTAGTTTCCTCTGATGACACATGCCTCGCATGAAATAGATTTGGTCGCTTTGATTCAGAGTAAGTGCCTTTGTATAGTCGCTGATGGCTAAGTCGAACACCTCCTTCTGGAGCAAGCCTCGTGAATCGGTAAATCCAAACATATACTTGCCAAACTGATCCGAAACTCCGATTCCGGTTGGTTTCTCCCACTTCAGCGCTGAGGCGATATCACATTGAAGATTGCCTCGGCCAAACCACGCTTCGGCGAATCAATGCTGATGGCCTTGTCGTAATCCTTGAGGGCAACCTCTCGATAAGCTCGTTGTTGTTCTGGGCCTCCGGGAGATTGCTTCAAAATATGCCCCTTCAGAGCCCAGGCCTTGGCCAGAGAGGGGTCTGCAACCGTGGATTGTCTGGCTTCTTCGCGGGCCAACTTGTAACTCTCGGGGGTACCGGCTTTCACTGCAGCCTGGTAGAGCCTCAGGCTAGAATCGTAGAGCCGGAGTGCTTCCTCCCGGCTCACTTGTGGGAAAACACCGGTGGCAAGGGCAACAACAAGGAGCATCACCTGGAACAACCTTCGCATAGATCGAGCGATTTCCCGCAGCACTGGCACGGGACCTGCAGAACCAGGGCAGCCTGGGTCAAGCGCCGCAAATGCGCCCCGAGAAGGTTCTGGAGTCAGCGGCGCCCATGGCGTCGAAGCAGCCGCGGTGACCATCCGGATCGCCTTCATGTCAGCAGCTATTTGTGGCTCAGGGGCTCAGCCTCTGCCTCTTTTATAATTACGCCTTTTATGGCAAAGTCTGGCTTCCGCTGCTCAACCCGCAGGCCTTTCTGTGCCCGCTCTTTTACTATCTCTGCATGAGCCATTGGATGCCCGCTCTGGGTCAGGCCATTCTCTGGCAATTTGGAGCGCTATTCTGCGGTTGGTGCTGGCTGATTTGTCTGTCGCGCCAGCAAGACCATTGGAAGGCAGTGGCCTGGCCCTGCCCGGCCTACCCCTGGCCTACTACCACGCCCTGACCCCACAAGGACTGAGCGGCGCCCAGTTCATGAAGGCTGCCCTGGTGCGCAATTTCGCCGTAGAGCCTCCAACCGGGCTGGTCTATTTCTATCACCTGCTGGCTCTGCTGGCGTTCGTATTGGAGTTCACCGCCCTGGCTCGCCTGTGGGGCTGGAAACTGGCCGCTCGGCGCGTGGTGGTGGCTCTGGGACTGGCTTTTGTGCTGGTCAATATCGGGGCGGGTCTATTGGGTTTGCTCATTCACGCTCTGTGGAGGTAAGAAAGACGGCGAAGGGCGAGCCGGACTCCACTCGAATACCCGCAGAGTGGAAGATTGGTTGCAGCAGTACGGCGTGCTTTGTGTCCTGTTGACGGGCTTTTTGTATGGCATCAACATCCCCTGGGAATTGTGCTCATGGCCGCCGGAGGCATGGCCCGGCAGGGCCATATATCCTGGCTTGCCCTGCTGGCCTGTTGCCCCCTCGGCCTGATGCTGGGCGAACAGCCCTGGTTCTTTCGGGGACGAAAAGCGGGACTGGGTCTTCTCTACCGCATCCCCTTCGTGGGCCGGGACCGTCGTGCCTCGGTCGACGCCCTGAAGGCGCGATTTCTCGTGCACGGCCGCTTTGTACCCGGCGTCCCCGCCTGCGTGGTGCCTCTGGCCGGTATGATGGGGGTGCCCTGGCGCCAGTTCTTCGCCTAGGACCTGGCCAGCATGCTCATCTACACAGCCACTTATGCGGTCTTCGGAAACATTCTTTCGCAATGGTTCAGCACCTGGCAGATCGTGACTTGCGCCATCGGATTCTTTGTGATTGTGCACCTTGTGTTCAAGCTCATCAGCCGGGTTCGGGCCCGCAAAGAGAAAGAGGATATCTCCCCCCCGAAGTCCGCCACACCTTGATGGGTGAAACGGGAGTGAACTGGCTGGAGGCAAACCGCCAGGCCTGGAATCTGCGCACGCCGGTGCACCTGGGCTCCGCATTTTACGCCCTGGATGCCTGGCGCCAGGGGCAGACCAGTCTCAATCCGTTGGAACTGGAGGAGTTGGGACCGGTGCAGGGACTCACCTTGCTTCACCTGCAGTGCCACTTTGGTCAGGACACGCTATCCTGGGCGCGCCTTGGGGCCCAGGTCACGGGCTGTGACCTGTCCGATGCGGCCATCCAATCGGCCTGCAGCCTGGCCGAAGAGCAGGGGCTACCGGCTCGCTTTGTTGGCTGCAACCTTTACGACCTGCCAGACCACCTGGAGGGCACCTTCGAGCGGGTTTTCACCTCCTACGGTACCGTGGGCTGGCTACCCGACCTGCCAAGGTGGTAGCTCATTTTTTGCGGCCCGGCGGTTTTTTCTACATGGTCGATTTTCATCCCATCGTGTGGATGTTTGACAGCGAGTTCCAGCGCATCGAGTATGCCTACCACAACACCGGCGTCATCGTCAGCGACAGCAGCGGCACCTATGCCGACCGCTCGGCCGACATTCACTATCGGGATTACGGCTGGAATCACAGCCTGAGTGAGATTCTCAACAGCCTGATTGAGGCCGGACTGCGGCTGGACTTTGTGCGCGAAGTTCCTTACTCACCGTACCCCTGCTTTGGTCCCTCGGTGCAGGGTGAGGACGGAAACTATCGCATTCGCGGCCTGGAGGATAAGATTCCCCTGCTAGTCGGCCACTGGAAAGGTTTACAGACCCATAAGAAAATTGAGCGATTTTTGAGCGCGCCCTGAGTTTCTCCAGAACACCGTCCGCTAAGGTGGGTTCATCGGGAAACAAACATCAGGAGGGTCTCAACAATGTCTGCACTGAGTGGAGTCGCCAACAACGGAAATTTCGCCGGCTTAAATCGAATCGGCCAGCCTATCGTCGGCCAGCGGGCCGCGCAGGGTCAATGGCAGGGCGGCAATCCCGTCACCGGAGCCACCTTTGAGGCCAACCGCCTGGCCAACGCGGCCGGCCCCACCAGCCACTGGGGCGTCACTCGCACCGGCCCGCTGGGTGCCCAGCAATACAACGACTTCACGCTGGTGAACCGCCCGGACGGCAACGGAGGCCACCAGGTCAAAGCCTACGACCTCAATCGCAGCGGTTTTCAGCCGCTCCCCAACCAGCAGCCACTGGGCAGCCGGGAGTCGTTTGACGCCAGCATCACTGGAGACCCCCACTTCAAAGTGGAAGGCACCATCAACGGCCAGACCGTGGACAGTGCCTTTGACAACCAGGACCTGGGCACGCGAACGCAATACCAGGGATCCGGGTTCCAACTGCAGACCACCACCGTGCCCTGGGGAACCGACACTGGCGCGGCCGTAGTGGACTCGGCCACCGTCAAGACGGGCTTTGGCAAGAACGCCGATGCCGTCACCGTGGATGCCAGCGGCGGCCTGCTGGTCAATGGCCAGGCCACCACCCTGGAAGAGGGGCAAACGATGGACCTCAACCGGACTTCCTCCGTCACCATGCAGGACGGAAGCTACAGCGTGTCCTCGCGCAACGGCAAGGTGACCAATACCTTCACGGCGGTGGAAAACCCCAACGGCAATTACCTCAACATCAACTCTTCAGTGGACAACGTGCAGACCGTGGGCTGGCTGCAGGATCAGGCCTGAGATATGAAAACCGCCTATCATCTCTTTCAAGAAAGCCAACCCCAGCCGGCCCAGGACAGCCCCCTCATCGTCTGCTTCCGCCAACTGTGGCAGCGGCTGGCGGTGGGCCAGCAGCCAACCTCCGGGGACCTGAGCCAGGTCAATCACATGGCCCTGTGGCTGCAGGGTCAGGTGGAACAGTACGACCACCCCCTCCCCGGCTCCGACCACCTGCAACCCGTCTTTGCGGCCACTCAACAGGGATGGGCCCTGATGCTCGATGGGGTCTACTGTCTGGCTGATTACCTCGAGCAGGGGGATGAGCAACTCCTGGCCGAAGCTCACGCCCTCAGCGAAGAGGGCGAAGAGATGCTCAAGCAGCTGGAGGAGGCCATTGTGGCCGAGCGCGACGGCTCCTCCCTGTGCTGCGACGGCTACCTGGAATAAGGCCTAACGCCAGGGGTATTGGCCCATCTGAGGAAACTCTACCGATGAGCCCTTCCGCCAGCCGCCGTAAGCTTTACGAAATGGTACGTCCTTTCGGCCAACGACAGGACAACTGCGCAAGTCGCCTGCGACTGGCTCTCACCATGATGGGCGCCGGAATCGAAATGATGCGTATGAATTTGCAGCGCAAATACCCGGACGAATCAGAGCAGCAAATCGAGCACAGACTGACGCATTGGCTGGAATATCAACCTCACAGCGCGGACTATTGTTGCGCAATGCACCGACTAAGGCACCGGGCTTGAGAGAATTCTCCGCTCTACTCCTGGAGATTCAGGACCACCTGGACAACATCCAAACATCCTGGTGCCTGATTGGGGGGCTGGCCGTCGGAGCGCGCACCGAACCTCGGTTTACCAAAGACCAGACCTGGATCTAGCCGTGGCCACACCCAATGATAGTGCCAGTGAAGAGTTGGTTTTTTCTTTGCAGGCCCGTGGTTAACGGGTGGTTGCCATTCTGGAACAACAAGCCAGCGGACGACTGGCCACCGTGCGCTTGTCACCTCCGGGAAGCGCAGAGCCGGTCATCATCGACTTACTGTTCGCCTCCTCTGGAATCGAGACCGATGTCGTTGCGCGAGCAGAGCCCGTCACCGTGTTTCCAAAGGTACGGGTGCCTGTGGCCTGCGTTGGGGACTTGATCGCTATGAAAGTCTTAGCCAGGGACGATCAGGCCAGGCCGCAAGATCGGCTCGATTTGCGGGCTCTCCTCCAGTGCTCTACGCTCACGGACCGACAAACAGCCAGGTCTGCCTTAGAACAAATCGGAGCGCTGGGGTATGGCCGAGGCCGTGACCTGAGAGACGAACTCAGCGCCGCTGAGGCGGAGTTTGGTGGCCCACCGCCTTCATAGTGGCCTGGACTCGCCCAGGATCAAAACCGTGGCGAAGATCAGGAGACTCAACCTTGCCGAGCGCGGCGGAGGCCAGGGGCCACAGGCTGTTCTCTTTGGCCAGATTCAGCAAAATATGGCCAGGATCCGTTCGATTTCACCGAAAAGCCCAAACCTGGCAAATGGGTCAAGTGGCGCACCCTGATCCTGCGGTCCTGGGCGATCGACCCTGAACTCTGTCCTCGTTGCCAAAAAGAGATGAAGAGAGCCAGGGCGCTCCTTCAGCAGCATGAACTGCAAAGGCTGCTCAAGAACCTGGGGATTGGCTTCTATCCCACGCGACCCCGCTCACCACCACCGCCCTCGCTCAACCAGGACCTGGCTCAAGAGTCGCTTTTCTAGGAATGCCCCGAAGGGGTTCTTGCACTCGGGCCCGGTAGGGCCATCGGGTGCGAAAGCCAGGTACCAGCCGGCTGGGATGAGTGGGAAGCCGCCTGACCAGACTCCGGCCTGGCTTTGCTATTGGGCCCAGCCTCCATCAACAGACAATTTCTCCACCCAGTCGCCCATTCCGGTCAGTAAGTCTTGGCCCTCAAGTTCGTTTACCACCCGAGTTCCCAATCGTCGCAAGGGAATTCAGAGGAAGAGCGCAGGGCGGCCTCAAAAGAATCCAACCTTGCTTGAACTGGCCCAAGAAAACCAAGGAGTTCGGCACGCAGAAAAATCATTGGAAGGCGCCCGCAAGAAACAGACCTCCGTTCGAATCTACTCCTCGAACCATATACGCGCGCGACACCACCCGAGAAAACCTGGTCACGGTAATGTCTTTGACAGTCATGATGCTACTTGAGTATGTCCTCAAAGAATACTTTGGAGGGCTGAAGATTGAATTGAGAACCTTCATAGAGTTCCTTGTCCATCTGCCTACAACTGTTCGAAGCAGTCAAGGAAAGCTCGTCTATCAAATTCACGAAACCCGGCGGTCAAAGATGACGGAGCCACTACGGCACGCTTGCGAAGAAATTACACGCCGCCAACTTCGAAGGGACGGTAAGCTTCTAGCTTCTGGTCTTTGAAACAATTGAGCCACCACCACGTGGCGGACAGGGCGCGAAAACCGGCCATTAGGGCGTAGGATAATCTCCACGGATCACCGATTTACAAAGCGCCGAGGTCCCTGTCTGAGGGTCTTGATTCTCTCGCCAATGGGAGGATGGGTGGGGGCCCCGAGCATTTTGCGACGGCCATAGTTTTTGAAGTCGGCGGCTTGCAGTTTTTCCAGGGCCCGCATCAGACCGTCCGGTTTGTAGCCGGCCGCCGCGGCCAACCTCATACCCACCAGGTCGGCCTGTCGCTCGTCGGTTTTGGCCTTGAACTGGTCATAGTTCTTGTGAGCCTGAGCCCGCTCTCGGATGGTTCGCATGGAAAAATTATAGTGTTCTCGGGCGCTGGCGGTGGCCTGCAGGCGACGACCTTCGGCCTCACTCTCCGAACGGCCATCTCTGATGTCGCGATAATACTGGTCATTGGCCTGTTCTTCAGCAGCGCGCAATCGATCGCTGAGCGCCTCTATTCTTACAACCGTGCGACGTCTGGCTATGTGCCGATGTAATGTTACGGTTGTCAATGTCTTTAAAGGGCCGCCAGTCTGCTGGTTGACGAGCTGTGGGTGCGATGGGAACTCAATCCCTCCCGAATCCGCGAGGCAACGTGATTTCAGCAACCGCATCCGTCAGTTGTTCGACCGTCTGACTCAACAGTTGTCCAGCCAAGCCTGATACTCAGTCAGAGGCTACGGGGGGTAACCCCCGGGCCGACCCGGCCCCGAACCTACTTGACCCCGTGCATTTTCTTCTCCAACCAGCGGTACATTACGAACAGCAAGATGGAAGCCGTTCCACTCAGGCCGATGAAGACGCAGAAGAAGCTGAACAGGTTGCTGACTTCAAATCCCAGGAAGGTCGGTATTTTTACCGCAGGTCCGGCAGCTGCCTCGCCTGCCCCCGGGGGAATGAGGGCGCTCAAGGTGCCGGCAAATTTGTTGGCTACGGCGTTGGCCAGAAACCACGTTCCCATCAGCAGGGAGCTGAAGCGCGCCGGGGACAGCTTGGAGACCATGCTCAATCCGATGGGGGACAGGCTGAGTTCACCCATGGTGTGCAAGATGTAGAGCATGATCAGCCACCACATGTTGATTTTTGTGTTGGAGTCGACGCCGTGGACGGCGAAGGCGATCACCATATAGCCCAGTGCCAGCAGTAATAGCCCGAAAGCCATTTTCATCGGCGAGGATGGCTCCAGTCCTCGTTTGCCCAGAGCCCCCCACATCATGGAGAAGAGGGGCGCCAGAAAGATGATGGCCAGCGGGTTGACCGATTGAAAAAAGGAGGCGGGCATGACCCAACTACCGATGCGGCGATCAGTCTGGGCGTCGGCGAAGAGGGTGAGCGAGGCCCCGGCCTGTTCGAAGCAGGCCCAGAAGAAGATCACGAAGAGAGCCAGGATGAATATCACGCTGATGCGGGACCGCTCTTCGTGACTGAGCCCTTTGTCGCTGAGAATGATCATCGGCATGACAAAGATTGAGGCGTAGATCAGGTAGGCAATGGCGTCATGTTCGGTATGGAAAAGGGTCTTGAAGTTGAGCAGAAAGAAAATCATGGCCACCGAGCCCACCAACACGGAAAGACTGCGCAGATCCAGGGGGGAGCGAGGCATGCCGACCGGCTGTCCGTCGGGAGAGACCAGTAGTTTGTTTTTCTTCCATTCGAAGGTGACGATGCCAATCAGCATTCCGATGCATGCGGTCAAAAATCCGTAACGGAAGTCGTGGATGTCACCGGTGTCGCCGATTCCACCGCATACCAGCGGCGAGAAGAACGCCCCCAGGTTGATACCCATGTAGAAAATGGTGAAGGCGGCGTCAACGCGGCGGTCTCCAGGCGGATAGAGTTGACCTACCATCGTCGATATATTCGGCTTGAAGAACCCGTTGCCGATGATCAGAAAGGTCAGGCCGGCCCACATCAGGCTGACAGCCGTTTTGCTCTGCACTCCATCGACAATATTGCTGCCGCTGAGAAACATCAGAAATTGGCCCAGGGCCATCATCAGCCCCCCGGCCAAAATGCTGCGCCGGTTGCCCAGGAAGCGGTCGCTCATATAGCCACCCAGCAGCGGCGTCAGGTACACCAGGCCCCCATAGCTCCCGTAAATATTGGAGGCCTCCGCTTTGCTCATCAGCAGTGCCTTGCTCATAAAGAGAACAAAAATGGCGCGCATACCATAGAAGCTGAATCGCTCCCACATTTCAGTAGCGAACAGTAGATACAATCCCCGGGGGTGACCGCTGCCCTCCTGGCTTCCGCCCGGCCGGCCGATGGCCAGACCGCCGCCTTCTTCACTGCTGGATTGATCGCTCATTTGTCCGGATGTGGCTCCTCAAAGGAATCGCCAGGTTTTGGCTGGTGCCCCGATTCTCTCGCTCAAGGCGAAAGGCCTGCGAGCCCTAAGTCCGCCGGTCGGAGGTGTGCCAGGAGTATTGGTATTCTTGGTGGGCCGTTTGCACGCTCTGTTCGGCCGTGGAGAGCGCTCCCTCGGCCTGGGACAGGTCGCTGCTGCTGTAGCGCAGGTGTTGCTCTACCTGTTGCAGTTGCTGGGAAACCGTGCTCAGGTGGCCTTTGGCCGCTTGCGCCTGGTAGGCCACCGAGACGCCTTCACGGTCATTTTCCACCTGATTGAGGTCGTAGCGGGCCGAACTCAAAGGCGATTGCACCGCGCCGAGTTTGGATTCTAACTGGCTTTGGGCCTGTTCGATCCGGTAGAGGCGGGACTGAAAATCGTTGAGGTTTTGAACTGCCTGTTGATGACGCCAGGGATGGGGGAGACGGCTGGAGTCGACATTGTTGAGATAACTCTGAGCCGAGTTCAGTTGCTGTTTGATGTCGTAGATGGCCGAGGTGGGTCCGGACGAGTCCCATTGTAGACGGCTAATACTGCGCTCTATCTGGTCCAGACTGCGGTTGGCCCAACTGCCTGTGCGCGAATGGTCGGTCTCTTCCGTATCGCTTTCGGCAGGATAAAGGTCGCTTTGGGCTCGGTTGGTCTGACTGTCGGCCTGACGAACTTCGCTTTCGACGCGATTCCAGTGTTGGCGGACCTTGTCCAGCCCCGATCTGGCCTTGCTGAGCTCTTGTTGGGCATTGTAGAGGGGATTTAAGACTTCATCAGGATTGACGACGGGCGCCGGAATCACTACATCTTGCGGAGGAGCCGAACAGGTTGGTGCGCAAGGCGTCCCTTCCACGTTGGGGCTGCCGGGTTTGGGCAGGGACTCTCCAGTGTAGGGATTGACTCCGCGGAAAAAAGCATCGGAACGTGAGATGGCCATCGCTGGGGTTCTTTCGACAGGGAGTGGCCAACCCCTATCCGGTTCAGGGTGTGGCTTGACTAGGGCTGGCCTCAGGGGTCGCCGGAGTCTCTTCCGGAATCAGCCACTTGAAAGAATCCACTCGCTCTTCAAAGTCGCGTGCCTGATCTTTCCACTTTTGCGATTGAGCCTTGTACTTTTTAGGAATCGCCTTGAAATCTCGCTGGATCTGCTTGTCGGAGGTGACCATGTGCATGTCCCCGGTGAGATCTCCATAGAATTCGATTTTGTTCTTGGCATCGTGAACTCGTTGGGAGATCTTTTCGTGGTCCAGTTTGCCAATCGGTCCCTGCTCTAATTGACGCGTAAAGTCTTGCATTCGCCGGCTGTAGCGAGTGGCGGCGGTGTAGGCCTGATCCAGTTGCTGTTGCGACGAGTCCAGGCGCCGCCGGTAGCCCACCAGTTGGGCCTTGAAGGAGGGAACGAAGGTGCCCAGATACGACCCCACTCTGGCAGTCTGGTCGTCCATCTTGTGCACATTGGCCAGCAACGACTGCTCCTGGCGATCGAGCATCTTGTGAACGTTCTCGACCTGTTGGCGAGAGTCCTGACTGACTCGTACAAACTCCGAGGAGTAGAAACGCATGTTGGAGGCCAGGTCTTTTACGTCCCGGCGAAAGACCGGATCGGCAAACTGGGCACGCATGTCCTTGGTGCGTTGAGCCAGTTCTTTAAAGCCGCGAATGGTCACCATCAGCGAGTCGTCACTTTCGCTGCGCAATTCCTCGTTGAGAATGGAGCCGGCTGGCAGTCCCTTTTGGCCAGGAGGAGGGGGAAGGAGGTTGATAAAATGGGCGCCGCGCAGGGTCGATACTACTTTGTAGCCGGTGCCCGCGGTCAGCGCAAATCCCTGTTCGAGGGCTACGGTGACCAACACGACGGGGCGCTCATCCCCGGGAGGGTTGAGCTTTTTCCAGTCCGATTCGGGAGCGAAGTCCAGGTTGATGACTCGCCCTGCGGGAACGCCACCCACTACCACGGGGTCGCTGGGGCGCAGCCCCTGGCAGGCGTGAAAGACCAGCTTGAACTGGGAGCCAAGGATGGGGGAACGCTTGCGCTGCGTGGGAGCCAGGCCCAGCATCACCACCGAGATGGTGCACACGATCAGACCGATTTTTCCTTCTTTGCTCAGCACCTTGGTTCACACCGCCGATTGGTGGGCTACAGCCACAATCTGGGCCCAGTCAAACCGGGCACACTCTACCGGTTTAGTGGCCGAACGGGTGAAACCTGCCACAAATTCAATATTTCCGGCCGGCCCACGCAGCGGAGAATGGGTCAGGTTGCAGCACACCCATCCTTCGCAAGCGGCCGCCTCGGTGACTCGGATCAGCACGGCCTGGTGCACGGCCGGGTCGAGGACAACCCCTTTACGCAAGAACTTGGCTTCGGTCTCAAATTGGGGCTTGATCAGGGTGGTCAGGCGCTCCACCTGCCACCGATAGATGACCGGAAAGAGCAGGCGCAACGAAATAAAGGCCAGGTCGGCGGTCACCAGGTCGGGGGCAAAAGGCAACTGTTCGCGCTCGACATAGCGAGCGTTGGTCTTGTCGAAAATGATCACGCGGGGGTCTTTTTGCAGTTTCATGTCCAACTGGCCCCGGCCCACGTCCACCGCGCACACTCGGGCGGCGCCCCGTTGCAAAAGGCAATCCGTAAAGCCCCCGGTGGAGGCCCCCAGGTCGACCGCCTGCCAGCCTTCTACCGACCACCCCAGCATGTCCAGCGCCTGGGCCAGTTTCAGGCCACCTCGACTGACATAAGGATGAGGTTTCCCTTTGATCTCGATAGTGGCTTCCGCAACGACCGGAGTGCCGGCCTTATCGCAGCGTTGCCCGCCGACCAGCACAACTCCGGCCATAATCGCCGCCTGGGCCCGCTCGCGGGAGGGGAACAAGCCTTGCTGCACCAACAGTTGGTCCAGTCGCATTTTTTTCGACACGCAACCACGTTCTGAGTCGAGCAGGAGGAACCTTTGCAGACAGCCCTTGTCCCCCGGGACCAGTTTCCCATTCTTCAGCACAAGAACTATCTGTCCAGCCATAGTTTGGGAGCGATGCCGGCTGCTACACCGGGGGAGCTGCAGCATTATGCCGACCTCTGGGCCAGCCAGGGCATTTTGGCCTGGGACGGTGAGTGGTGGGAGATTGTGGGCGAGTTTGGCCATCGTCTCGAACGCATTTTCAACGCTCCCGGCCAGACCATCGTGCCCTGCCTGAACGTAACCCTGGGCTTTGCCACCATCGCCAGTTGCCTGCGCTACACGCCCCAGCGCAATCGGGTGGTCTTTTGCGACTTGGAGTTTACCACCACCCTGCCTTTCTGGTTGGGCCAGCAGGCTTATGGGGCCGAGGTCGTGTTGGTTGCCTCTCCGGATGGCGTTAGCGTGCCCGTGGAGTTGCTGGAGGAAGCCATTGATGAGCGTACTGTGTTGGTAGTCTCCAGCCATGCTTATTTCCGCTCGGGGGCCCTGCAAGATGTTCAGAGGCTGCAGCGCAGAGCCCGCCAGATGGGCGCCTTGATGGTGGTCGATGCCTACCAATCGGCCGGTTGCGTGCCCATCGACGTAACGGCCTGCGACCTGGACTTTTTGGTGGCCGGCTGCCACAAGTGGCTGTGCGGCGGACCTGGTGGTGGATTTTTGTATGTGCGCCCTGAGCTGATTTCTCAATTGGAACCCCGCCTGGTAGGTTGGATCTCTCTGGCCGAGCCCTTTGCCTACGAGAAAAATCAGAGCCTGCATGCGGGTCAACGGCGCTTTCTTAACGGTACTCCCAACGTACTCGGGCTCTTTGCCGCCCGCCAGGGGCTGGACTGGATCGAGAAACTGGGTTTGCCGGCCATTCGCCGTCACTCCCAACAGTTGACCGGTTGGCTCCTCGAGCAGTTGTTGGAGCGTGGCTTAAACGTTAAGACGCCGGCTGATCCCGAGCGACGCAACGGCATGCTATGCGTTGACTTTGAGGGCGCCAAAGCCTGTCAGGCCCACCTGCAACGGCAGGGTGTCATCGTCGACTATCGTCCCGACTGTGGCATTCGCATCTCCCCTCACTTCTACAACCAGCGATCGGATCTGGAGGCATTTCTGCAAGCCTTTGACCGAGTTGCCAAGGGTTAACATCCTGGTGCGACGCCGGGGCATCCTGGAAGTTACCCTACAGAATACTTCCAGAGGAGCCTGCCATGACGGATAGCGACGATGACAACCGCGGAATAGGAGCCATAGGCTTCGAATCAGACGACGAAGAAGAAGAGATGGCCGCCTTTGAGTCTGGCTTCTTCAAGGGGCACCCGGTGGCATTGCCCATTCTCTTCTTTTCTGAATTATGGGAGCGCTTCAGCTTTTATGGCATGCGAGCCCTGCTCATTCTCTACATGCTGGACGGCCTGAAATACACGGACGGTCACGCCTATGCTATCTACGGCGCTTATGGCTCTCTGGTCTACGCAACTCCCATCTTGGGAGGCATACTGGCCGATCGGTTATTGGGCAATCGGGCGGCTATCCTGCTGGGCGGAACCTTGATGGCGATGGGCCACTTTATTATGGCTTTTCCGCAGGAGACCGCCTTTTACACCGCTCTGGCCCTGCTGATTTTGGGGAATGGGCTGTTCAAGCCCAACGTGTCGAGTATGGTGGGGAAGCTTTACCGGCAGGGTGATCCGCGGCGCGATGCAGGCTTTACCATTTTCTACATGGGGATCAATTTGGGAGCCTTCCTCGCACCTATCGCTTGCGGCCTGGCCAAGGCCTATTTCGGGTACCACGTCGGCTTCGGACTGGCCGGTGTAGGCATGGTGATTGGATTGATCTGGTTTTACATGGGTCGGGGGATCTTTGGTGAACGCGGAGCTCCCCCCAATCCAGTCATCTTTCAGGCTGCTTTGATCGGAATCGTGGTTTCTTGCGCGGTAGCGGTGCCCATGGTTGTGCGTTTAATGCAGATCGAATGGCTGCGTGAATTTCTCATTCCGGGTATCGCAGCCACCATGTTTGTCTACTTGTTTGCAGTAGCCCTGGTGAGCCCTGCGGTGGAGCGCAACCGACTGTTCGCCTTGATGATCCTGTTTTTCTTCTCGGTGGTGTTCTGGGCTTTCTTTGAGCAAGCCGGCAGTTCATTGACGGTATTTACCGCTCGCAATGTCAATCGGCTGGGCATCGACCCATCCATGTTTCAGTCGGTGAACGCCTTACTGATCGTCGTGCTGGCACCCCTCTTTTCCCTGCTCTGGGTCAAGCTGGCCAACTCCAACAAGGAGCCTGCCACTCCGGTCAAGTTCACCCTGGCTTTGCTTCAGGTAGGGTTAGGCTTTCTTGCCCTGGTGATTGGCGCCAAACTTGCCGGTGGGGACGCCCAGGTCAATGTGGTTTTCCTGCTACTGGCCTATTTGTTTCATACCACCGGCGAATTGTGCATCTCTCCCGTGGGATTGTCGACGGTCACGAAACTGGCTCCCCAGAGGATGGTGGCCTTTGTGATGGGCTTTTGGTTCCTGTCGAGTTCGTTGGCCCACTTTGTGGCTGGAAAAGTGGCTCAGGGCACCTCCGTCCAGGCCAATGCCACCGCCATGGAGAGCCTGAATGTATACAGCGGAGCGTTCTTGCATATCGCTCAGGTCTCCCTGGGCGCGGCCATTGTGGGCGCCTGCCTGGTTCCGGTCATTAAGTATCTGATGGCTGGCGTTAAATAAGGATGAAAAAGCCCGTGCGCCTGTGTACGGTCTGGTTTCGCTAACCTCGGCCCAGAAAGCGGCTCAGAGCCCTTTGCAGGCGCAGAGCGGCCGTCTCTGGCGGAGAGTGGTCGCTGAGGTAATTGGAGTCGATCTTGTCGAACTCTCCCCCCCGAATGCGCAAATCGGTGCCGTCGGGTGCCTCTCCCCACAAGCCCCACTCCACCCAGGGAGCCTGCTCCAGATCGTCGACCAGGGCCGCCACTTCTTCCAGGGCGACCGGCGCTTCCTCGTCCATCAGTGCAGTTGCCCCACAAATTCGGCCAGTTTTTGCAGGCCCTTTTCGATGTTTTCGTTGCTGGTGGCAAAGCTGGCCCGGATGTGATTGGGACCGGCAAAATCTTCGCCAGGGACCACGGCCACTTTGGCGTGCTTGAGCAGAGACTCGGCAAAGTCGGCCGCTGTCTCAATTTTTTTGCCACTGGGGTCGGT
The DNA here is from genome assembly GCA_018780265.1 of bacterium. GTDB lineage: Bacteria > Vulcanimicrobiota > Xenobia > Xenobiales > JADMJV01 > JADMJV01. Next base: position 59,090 of record JADMJV010000073.1, on the reverse strand, counting down.
CTTTCCAAAGGTCACCGAAATGTCGGGAAATACGTAAAAGGCTCCGGTGGGCTTGCAGCATTTGAAGCCCGGGATGGCCGAGAAGAGGCGGTGCATCAACTGGCCACGCTGGTCAAACACCTGACGCATCTTCTCCACTTCGTCTTGGGGACCGGTCAGGGCGGCCACAATGGCGGGATAGATGAAGCTGGTGATGTTCGAGGTCATCTGTCCCTGCAGACCGGACATGGCCTTGATCAATTTGGGCTCGGCCACCGTGAAACCCACTCGCCACCCGGTCATGGCATAGCTCTTGCTGAGGCAGTTAAAGGTGACCGTGCGTTCCCACAGGTCGGGGTGCAGCGAGGCGAAGCTGACAAAGGGTTCGCTCCCATAGACCAGTCGTTCGTAAATGTCGTCAGCAAAGACCAACAACTGAGGATGGCGCAACACCACTTCCGAGAGGGCTTTCAGCTCGGCGGGGGAGTACATGGTGCCATTGGGATTGGAGGGACTGTTGATGATCAGCACTTTGGATCGGGGCGTGATGGCCTTTTCCAACTGCTCGGGGGTGATCTTGAAGTCGTTGTCCACACTTCCAGGGATTTCCACCACCTCGGCCCCGGCCAGGCGTGCCTGCTCGGGATAGCTGACCCAGTAGGGGGCCGGAATCAACACTTCGTCTCCGGGTTGGACCAGGGCCATAAAGGCCAGATACAGGCTGTGCTTGCCACCACAGGAGATGAGAACGTTTTCGGGACCTAAGGAGCGGCCCAGGCGGGGCTCCATATACTGAGCGATGGCCTTGAGAGCGGCCGGAGTGCCGCTGACCGGCTCATATTTGGTCAGCCCTTTGGCCAGGGCCTCGCCCACCGAATCTTTGATATGCTGGGGGGTGTCAAAGTCGGGCTCGCCCGCTCCAAAGCCGATTACCTGATGGCCTTCGGCCGTCATCTTTTTCACCAGGGCCGTGACGGCCAGGGTGCTCGAGGGTTTCATCACCAAAACTCGTTGGGCTAGCTGCATTGCGTGTACCTTTTCCATAACGCTGCGCCTTTCTCGTTCATCGAGGGGAGTCCTTGCGGATGGAATCGAACGCACCGGCCCATGCGACCGAAGATTGTTCTTAAATTTGGGGGTACCAGTCTGGCTACCCCGGGCTCCTGGAATCAGGTGCTGGAGATTATTGAAAAGCGCAAGGCCCTGAATCCAGTCATCGTGGTGTCGGCGGTGGGGGCTGCCAAAAATCGGCCCAAGGTCACCGACCTGCTGCAGGCTCTGTTCAGTAAGCCGAAAACCGCCCCCCTGCGCGAATTGCACGTGGGTTTGCTGGAGGCCCTGTCTTTGCCGCTGGACCTGCTCGACGACCTTTGGTCTCAGTTGGAAGAACAGTTGCTGGCCCAGGTGCCCGAAGCCCAAAAACTGGACCGTATCATGGGTTGGGGTGAGCGTCTGTCAGCCCGCATGATGGCCGCCGCCCTGCGCGGGCGTGGCTGGGACGCCCAGGATTTGAGCCCCACGGACCTGGGCCTGATCAGCGACGATCGTTTTCAGGATGCCTCTATCCTGGAGTCATCCTTGGAGCCCATGGCCCAGAAGATCTTCCAATTGCGCAGTCTGCCGGTGGTGCCTGGCTACGTGGGCGTAACTGCCGATGGCCTGCCCACCACTTTGGGTCGGGGCGGGTCCGACTACACGGCGGCCGTGTTGGGGGCCGCTCTCAAGCGCGAGGTCGAGATTTTTACCGATGTGGACGGGGTGGCCACCACCAACCCCGGCTTTTTGCCCAAGGCTTTTCGCGGCCAGGGCCATCCCCACACCGTGCCCCAGTTGTCGCACGAGGAGGCCTATCAGATGGCCGCCTTCGGCAGCAAGGTGCTCTACCAAAAGTGCCTGGCTGCCGCCCAGATGGCCTCCCGCAAGGGGCGTCATCTGCGCCTGACCGTGAAAAATACATTCAACCCAGACCATCCCGGCACTGTATTGCAGGGACACCGGTCGCCGGCCGGTGTGCCCAAGGGGATTACCGCCCTGGAAGGGGTCCCGCTCTTTACCGTCTACCTGGACCGGGAAGACGACTACCGTCCGCTCTGGCGCACGGTCCAGCAGTTGCCCGGAGTGCGTCTGCTGATGGCCAGCTACTCCAGCGGTCGGGCCAGCTTTGTTTTTGACCACTGTAGCGCCGAGGTGATGTGCCTGGAAAGCCAGTTCCCCGACAGTCACCTTTCCAAAGACCAGGTTTTGCTCAAGGTGGTGGGAGACGCCATCGGAGAGAATCATGCGGTGCTGGCCGCCATCCATCAGTCCATCGAACGGCTCCCGCTGGAGGACAGCCAGGTTCCCCCCGTTCATAAGAGTCCCCAACTTTTGACTGACAGCACCTTTGAACTGGTTGTGCGCAAACGCCATTTCTCGGCCTTGTTGCTGCAACTGTATCGTCAACTCTTCTGCAGCCACGAACTCTATTGTGGCATGCTGGGCCTGGGCACGGTAGGCAGCGGAGTTCTCTATTATCAGAGCCATCTTCACGATACCGACAAGTCGGGCAGCCACTGGCATTTTCCCATTGCCGCCGTGCGCGACGCCAATAAGGCACGGGAGCATTTCAGCGGTCAACTGGTGACCGACCCCTCGTTGGTGGTCGAGGACCCGCGCGTGGATGTAGTGCTCGAACTGATGGGCGGCCTGGAGCCAGCCCGCACTCTGATTTTGCAAGCACTGCAGCGGGGTAAGCATGTGGTCACGGCCAATAAGGCCGTATTGGCCGAACACGGACTGGAGCTTTTTGCGGCCGCCCGCAAACACAACCGCATTCTGGCTTTTGAAGCCAGCGTTTGCGGCGAGATTCCCGTGCTCGACGTGGTTCGCCACATGCCCAGTGGTCAAGACGTGCAGGGGGTGCTGGCCATCGCCAACGGCACCAGCAACTACCTGCTCACCCATATGGCCGCGGGTCACCCCTATGAAGAGGTGTTGGCCGCCGCTCAGGCGGCCGGCTTTGCCGAAGCCGACCCCTACTTTGATGTATCCGGTGCTGACGCCAGCCAGAAACTGGCCTTGCTGAGCAGCCTGATTTTTCACTGCTGGGTCAAGTGGGGCGACATCCGCCGTCAGGGGCTGGAGGAATTGCTGCCGGTTGATTTTGCCAGTGCTCAACGCTTCAACTGCGCGATTCGGCCCCTGGCCTGCTGCAAACGCAACGATCAGGGCCTGCAGTTGTGGGTGAGCCCCGCTCTGGTGCCGCTCGACCATCCTCTGGCCAGTGTTCGCAACGAAACCAATGCGGTGGCTCTGCAGTTGGCAGGCCGCGAAGAGCCCTTCACCATGGTGGGAAAGGGTGCCGGTCCTTTGCCGACGGCCCGTTCGGTGGTGCGCGATCTCAATCAACTGCGTCAGATGACCGCCCTCCCTACCTTGCAGCCAGCCGCTTTGCAGGATTGGCGTTCCATCCAACAAGGCTGGTATTTGAGGTGCAGTGTTCACGATCAGCCGGGCGTCTTTGCCAGCGTGGCCACTTCGTTGGCTCAACTGGGTCTGTCGATCCGTGAGGCCACTCAGATCACCTCGTTGGAGGAAGGCGCGGCCCACATCGTGCTGGCCCTGCAGCCTTGTAGTTGGGGACAGATCGAACAGGTTAAAGAAGCGATCTCGGCCCACGCCTGGAGCCGCGAAGTCCTTTGTCTACCCAGCCTGTGAGCGATTACCAGGTCCCTTCTCCCTCCCTGGCCCAGGCCGTCGAGACCAGTCGGCGTCGCTCCTTTGTGCTGGCCCCGCAGCGCACTCACTGGGTACTGACCGAATACAAGGTGTTGCTGGAACTGAGCGACCTGGCCGAACCCGAACTGCGCCTGGCCGGGCTTCGTTTCCATCCTGAACTGCGCCTCAGCAACCGCGATCTTTACTATGACGCACTGGCTTTTCACAGCCTGGAAGGGGGAGATCCGCGGCCGTTGCAGGGCCTGCCTGGAGCGCCCAGGATCCGCAACCTCAGTTGGTCGCCCGACGGCCGCTGGCTGGCCTTTGCGCACAACAATGAACTCTGGCTTGGCCACGTTTTCAGCGCCCAGGCTCGACGCCTCTGTGGAGGCCTGAATCAGGCCAACGGGTCTGCCAACTTTCGCTGGCTGCGAGACTCGAGCGGACTGCTGGTGCAAACCGTGGCTGCCGATCAGGGGCCGCCCCCTCAACCGCCCAAATTGCCCGGCGGACCGTTGCTGCAAGAGCATCAGGGCGGAAAATCACCCACCCGCACTTTCCAGGATCTGCTGAAGAACCCCCACGATGAAGCCCTCTTTAGTTACTACCTCAACAGCGATTTGCTCTGTGTGGATTTGCGCGGAGCAGCCCAGGTGCTGGGGCGCAGTCGCCGGATCGCTGGCTTGTCAGCCTCCCCCGACGGTCGGTATCTGCTCCTCAGTGAGATTTTACCGCCTTTCTCGTATCAGGTTACGATGGCCCGCTTTGCCAGTCGTACCCAGATTCTCGATCGTCAGGGTCAATGCGTTCAAACGGTGGCTCAATTGCCTTTGCTGGAAACCGTTCCCCCCGATTTTGACGCCGCTCGGCCAGGGCGCCGCTTTTGCACCTGGCGCGAAGATCAGCCGGCTACCGTGGCCTGGTTGGAGGCTGCCGACGAAGGAGACCCGCAACGGCCGGCCCCGGTCCGAGACGTGATCTCTCAACAACCGGTGGGGGGTCAACCTGGTGTTTTGGTGGAATTGGCGGGACGAGTGGAAGCCCTCTATTGGGGCAACGACGGACTGGCCTTGATTCAAGAAGGCTGGTGGAAAACCCGGCAACGTCGTGTCTGGAGGGTCGACCCCAGTAAGGGCAGCAAAAGCCTGCTGTTTGAGTATTCCAGCGAGGACGATTATCAAAATCCCGGTCGCCCGCTCACCCAGATCGACGATCAGGGGCGGCAGCGCCTGGTGATTGCTCCCGACCAAAAGCATATCTATCTGGTCGGTGCCGGTGCCAGCCCCGAGGGAGAGAGGCCTTTCCTGGACCGTTTACACCTGGACACCAGGGAAACTGTCCGCCTCTTTCACAGTTGTCAGCCCTATTACGAATACCCCACCGGCCTGCTTGACAGCCAGGCCAGCGCCTTTACCACTCAGCGCGAGAGCCAGAGCAGCCCTCCCAATCTGGTCTTGTGGCGAGGAGAAGAGGTGCGTCAGTTGACCGATATCGGTCCGGCCGTGCCCGAACTGACCCGGGTGAAGAAAGAACTGATCCGCTATCAGCGTCAGGATGGGGTGGAGTTGACCGGCACACTCTACCTGCCCCCCGACCATGCGGGTTTGCTGCCAGCCCTGTTGTGGGCTTACCCCAGTGAATACAAAAGCTCGGCCCGGGCCGGCCAGTTGCGCGATAGCCCCTACCGCTACGTGCATCCCAGCTGGAGCGGACCGGTTTTCTTTGCCATGCTGGGCTACGCCGTGCTCGATGACCCCAGTTTTCCGGTGGTGGGCGAGGGCGAGGCCGAGCCCAACGATACCTACGTTCCCCAACTGCTGGCCAGCGCCCAGGCAGCCATCGACGAATTGGTGCGCCGTGGTGTGGCCGACCCGGACAGGCTGGCCATTGGCGGTCACAGTTACGGGGCCTTTACGGCCGCCAATCTGCTGGCTCACAGCCGACTCTTCAAGGCGGCCATAGCGCGCAGCGGCGCTTACAATCGGTCGCTGACGCCTTTTGGATTTCAGTCCGAGGAACGCATTTACTGGCAGGCCAAGGAGGCCTACCAGGCCATGTCGCCGTTTCATCAGGCCGATCGGATCCGCGATCCGATTTTGCTGATCCACGGCGCCGAAGATTCCAACTCCGGCACTTTCCCTCTGCAGAGCGAACGTTTCTATCAGGCTTTGAAGGGCCTGGGCGCGCCCGTGCGCCTGTGCCTCTTGCCCCTGGAAGATCATGGCTACCGCGCCCGTGAGTCGGTGCTGCACGCCCTGTGGGAAATGGAGAGTTGGCTGGATCGCCATCTCCAAGGTCGCCGGCCTGCCCAAGGAGAAGGAGCGGGCAGCTAGATTTGTCAGGGGGGCCGGTTTCATGATCCCATTGATTGTAGGCGCCGTGGTGGCGGGAGGATTGGCTTTTGTGGCCACTCGAGACGAGAACTATCGCGTGGATCGCTCGGTGAGCGTGCAGGCTACGCCCGAGAAGATTTACGCGGTCATGGCAGACTTTCGTCTGTTTGAGCACTGGTCTCCCTGGGAGCATCTCGATGCCAAAATGCTCAAAGAGTTCACCGGTGAACCGGGTGAGGTGGGCTCCAGTTACCACTGGATCGGCAACAACAAAGTGGGTGAGGGCAAGATGACCATCGTCGAGGTCCAGCCCGGTCAGGGTCTCGACCTGCGTCTGGAGTTTTTCAAGCCCTTCGCCTCGATCTGTCAGGTTCGCTGGTCGGTTGCCACCGAAGGCGACCACACCATCGTGACCTGGACCATGAAGGGCCAGAATAAGTCGTTTGTCACGAAGTTTTTCGGCCTGGTAATGAACGTGAAAAAGATGCTTTCGCGCGACTTCGATGCCGGCCTGGCT
>JADMJV010000073.1:2156-52465 GCA_018780265.1 bacterium | reverse complement strand
CCTGGTAATGAACGTGAAAAAGATGCTTTCGCGCGACTTCGATGCCGGCCTGGCTCGACTCAAAGCCTACTGCGAGCGCTTGTAGTCCCGCGGGTTGCTTTGGGTCGGGTTCGGGTCCTATAATGAGGCAGTGCTTCATCTTTCCACCGTTCGACCCAACCAGGATCAACTGGACGACTTACTTTTGCGAGTCCTTCCCGAGCAAGGTCAATGGAGCGACGAGGACTATCTCTGGCTGACCGATCACACCAACCAGTTCATAGAAGTCACGGATGGCTATCTGGAGGTATTGCCTGTGCCAACCGACCACCATCAAACTTTGCTCTTGTTTCTCTATGGGGTCATCCTGGAGTGGGTTCGAGTGGCAGGCGGAAAGGTTTTGCTGGCTCCCTTGCGGCTTCGGATTCGGGAACGCAAGTTCCGTGAACCCGATTTGCTGATGTTGATGGACGCCCACGACCCTCGGCGTTCCAATCGTTATTGGACTGGGGCCGACTTGGTTCTGGAAGTCGTCAGTCCCGACAAGCCTGCTCGGGATACCGTCGATAAGCTAGAAGACTACGCTGAGGCGGGAATTCCTGAATACTGGATCATCGAGCCCCAGGCGGAGACCATTCGGGTCTTCGTCCTCGAGGGCGCCAGCTACCGTGAGCTTGGCTGCTACGGCCGTGGCGCCGAGGCTCGCTCGGCTCGACTGGAAGGTCTGATTGTTGAGGTAACCCCCCTGTTTGACGCGAAGTAGCCTCACTGGCTGAGCGCAAAGGCCACTTTCACGGTGGCCTGCACTCGCACCATGCCCAGTCCACTGCCACCGTCTTCTGGTGCACTTCGGGTGACGATATTGGAGCTGGGGTTGGACCAGAATTCGGGGGTAACTTCTTCGATCCAGTAGGCCTTGCCAACGTTTTGTTGCAGGCAACCAGCCATCAGTTGGGCCTTGCGTCGGGCTTCTTCCAGGGCCTGTAAACGTGCTTTCTCGCGCAACGGGATGGGATTTTTCAGGCTGGCTCGGGTACTGCGCACTTCGCCCAGGTCACCGCGGGCGAAGGCCAGCAGGAGTGAGTCTTTTTGCTTGACGTTGGCCAGCGTAAATGAGCATTCTCGCGAGGCCTCGTAGACCTTTTGGCGGACTCCGTTGCGAAAGGGCCGCTCCAGGCTGACATCGGTAACTTGAAAGCTGCCTGTTTCAAGGCTGTAGTCGGCCAGCAGGCGCCGCAACTGCTCGAGTAGCTTCTGGCTGGAGGCCATGGCCGCTTCGGGGTCAGCATTTTCTCCTTGCAGGTGGACGGAGAATTCGATCTGGTCGGGGGCCACCCAGATTTCCCCCTTGCCCGTCACCGAGATCAGCGGGGGATGGCCGGGCGGGCCGGCCGCCGGTTGGGCCCAGGCCCAACCGCAAAGTGTCCAGAGAATCAGGCAAATTTGTTGACGTTTCATACACCCTCCTGAAAGAAAAAAGGCCGGCCGACGCTTTTTGGGCGCCGAGCCGGCTTCATACCTAGAGACCAACTAACTTTTGTTGTGTGTGAATCCGGGGGGCCTGGCCGCGGCGCGGCTGCGCCCCCGGACCCGGTAGTAATTTGTTATTTCTCGGTGATACCGACCATGATTTCCTCGAGGGCGGGACGGTCGAGTTCTTCCTTGACAATGAGGGTCTCAGCCAGGTTGCTGAACTGAGCATCGTTGCGGGTTAGAATCGCCTGAGCGCGTTCCCACTGGGTGTTGATGATGGACTGGACGGCCTCGTCGATTTCCTTTTGGGTATCCTGCGAGGGGGCCAGGCCCTTTTCACGGGAGCGCACGTCGACATACTTGACCTTGCCGAGGTTGGCGTCCATACCGTATTCGGTGACCATGCCCTTGGCGGCTTCGGTGGCGCGCTCGATGTCGTTGGAGGGACCGGTGAAGTTCTTGCCGATCTTCAGTTGTTCGGCGGCGGCGCCACCGAGCAGCATGCAGATGTGGTCTTCGAGGTCCTGACGAGAATACATGCTCTTGTTGTCGACGGGGTTGGTCCAGCATACACCGGCGGCCTGACCGCGGGGCAGGATGGAGACCTTCATCAACATACCGTTGCTGGGCAGAGCCTTGGAGATGGTGGCGTGACCTGCCTCGTGGTAGGCCGTGACCTTCTTCTCGAACTCATCCAGGCGGCGGCTCTTGGCTTGCGGGCCCATTGCCACGGTGTCGATAGCGTCGCTCATGTGGGCCAGAGTGATTTTCTCGGCACCGGCGCGAGCAGCGGTGGTAGCGGCTTTGTTCATGATGTTCTCGAGGTCGGCGCCAACCATTCCGGTGGTGCGGTCGGCCACGATGTCGAGGTCTTTGGCGTCAGCCAGGGGCTTGTTCTTGGAGTGGACGTCCAGAATGGCTTTGCGGCCTTCGCGGTTGGGCGGGTTGACGGTGACTTTGGAGTCGAAGCGGCCCGAACGAACCAGTGCGGAGTCGAGCATCTCGGGGCGGTTGGTGGCGGCCATTACGATGATGCCGTCCTTGGTGTTGAAGCCGTCCATCTGGGTCAGCAGAGCGTTGAGCGTTTGCTCGGTCTCGCGGTTGCCACCGTCGCCACCGCCGGTGCGCTGAGCGCCGACAGCGTCGATTTCGTCGATGAAGATGATGCAGGGCATGTTCTTCTTGGCTTCTTCGAACAGGTCACGGACGCGCTTGGCGCCGACGCCCACATACTTTTCCACGAAGTCGGAGCCGGTGCACTGTAGGAAGTTTACGCCAGCTTCACCAGCGGTGGCCTTGGCCAGCAAGGTCTTGCCGCAACCTGGAGGGCCCGAGAGCAATACGCCGCGGGGAACTTTGGCGCCGAGCTTGGCGTACTTCTCGGGGTTTTTCATAAAGTCAACGGTGAACATCAACTCTTCTTTGGCTTCGGGGATGCCGGCCACGTCAGCGAAGGTCTTGTCGGACTTGGCAACCTTGCCCGAGTCCATGTTGCTTTCGCCGCCACCGTCTTGCTTCATCATACGGTAGACCATATAGCCCATCAGGCCGAGACCGGCGATGGGGACAAGCGTACCCAGAACGCTCATTGCGGTGGAGGCGCCGGTGGAAGCGGCGGCGGCGACAGCGCCGTCAGCAGCGGGAGCAGCGGCCTGAGCCAGCGAGGGAAGGGCGATAGCGGCCAGACCGGTAGCGCCAGCCACGCCGGCCAGCTTCAGGAAATTGTTGATTTTGCTTTGCTTGTGAGGGGCCTGAGCGTCGGAGAAGCTACCTAGCTGGACGGAGTCACCGGCAGCCTTTTCTTCGGATACTTCGGGCTTCTGGGCCAGAACTTTGGGTTGGACATTCTGGAAATTCGTCGTTTGGATTTGCATTGACTTGGTCTCCTAGGTGTTAGTTTGTTTTGTGTTTTATCTCTGTGGGACAAGAAAACCACATCCGATGGAATATGTCTTGAAAATATCCCGCGCAGTGGTGGGACTGACGATATGGCAACAGTCAGTCAATAAGTGCAACACTCTGGCAAAGAAATTTGCATCTTGGCAGTACGATTGAGGGGTTTGTGGCGTCTTTGGAAGGATTCATTAGTTGACTTGGTCAATCAAATTAGTTGATACGGTCAAGTAGTGAGGTTCTGGTGGAAGATGTTGCCAAAGTACGTGGTTTCAATCGTTTCTACGCGGGTAAACTCGCGGCCCTCAATGAGGGGATCCAACAAGATGTCTGTTCGTTAACCGAGACCCGCGTGATCTACGAGCTGGCTCAACGGTCGGGATTGACACGCAAAGATGGACAGGACCGCCGTGCCTCTAACGCCGGTCCCAAAGGAGAGGAACGCCGCGCCCGGTCCGATCGGCGTGGCCCGCGAAAGGGGGTGACTGCCGGCGAATTAGCCACGCTATTAGAGTTGGACCCAGGCTACCTTTCGCGTATCCTGAAGCGCTTCCAATCTTTGTCGTGGCTGGCCAGGACCCCGTCTGCGCAAGACCGGCGGCAGACTCAATTAGAGTTGACCAGCCAGGGAAGGGAGTGCTTTCGCTCGATGGAGAAACGCGCTCTAGATGAGGTGGCCCGGCTACTGGCGCCCCTCACCATCGGGGAGAGGCATGAGTTGGTGGCGGCAATGCGGGTCATCGAACGCTTGTTGGGCAGGTCGGCTGATGACACCCTGGTTTTGCGCCCCCAGCGCAGCGGCGATGTAGGCTGGCTCATCGAGTTGCACGGTCAGGTCTACGCCCGTGAGTATAAATGGGGGAGGGCCTTCGAGAGTATGGTGGCGCGCACTGGGGCCGAATTTCTGGAAAACTTCAAGGCAGGGCGTGAGGCCTGCTGGATTGCCGAAAGAGACGGACAGCGGTCAGGATCGGTCATCCTGGTGGAGAAGTCGACTCAGGTGGCCGAGATGCGACTGCTGCTGGTCGACCCCGCCGCGCGCGGCCGTGGCCTGGGTGGACTGTTGGTCAGGCAGTGCGAAGCCTTCGCTCGCCATGCCGGCTATGAGAAGATTTTCCTGTGGACCCAGGCTGCCCTCACCTCGGCCCGCAAGATCTTTCAGGCGTCGGGCTATCGCCTGGTCGACGAAAGCACCCACCAACTCTTTGGGTCGCCCTCCAAGGGTCAGTCCTGGGTTCTCGACTTGTAGCTGCGCAAACCTATGCCCGTTGGTCGGCCTCTTCGATATGCAGTGGTCCATCGAATTCTAGCAAGCACCACGCCCACTTGCGGCCCTTGCGTAGCCATACCAGCCGTCGGGGCGAAAAGTGGTGGTCTTGGGCCGCAGATTCACCTGGGGCCAGATCATATAACGCAGTCCCTCAAATTCCCCGCAAATCCCCGGCAGGCATCGCTCCCCCAAAACCTTTCCATCCTGGTCGACGATAGGCTGCTCACGAAAACCTAACTCGTCGGGATTGTGGATCTGCGGCAAGGCCCCCATGGCGGCTATTTGTAACCATCCGTAGGCCTCCAGCGCCGAATCGCAGTTGATCATCGTCACCATCCACTGCCGCGTCCGTTCGGCCATCCGCATTCGACTTAAAGGGTGGGCCCAGTTGCTCAGGGCCCGCTCCCAGGGTTGGCGATTCACCCGCGTGACCTGATAAGGGAAGGTCTCAAACCACAGTCGCGCCTGGCGGGCAGAGAATGTGTCCTGCAGTGACGGAAATGTTCCGTGCTCCTCTAGTTTCGCGGGTACCGCTGCCGATGGCAGAAACTGTCCGGCCTTCAAATCACACCAGTATTGGCGAGATACCTGGCACAGGTCGGCCATCTCCTGCTGAGTGGCGCACCGTTGCTTGCGAATTTCTCGAAGGGTTCCCATGGCCCCAGGTTAACCCACGGGGTACTACCAAATTTCTACCGACTCAGGCCATCAGGGGCACCTGCTCGCGCAGGCCCTCCATCTGCGTCTCCAGATGTCGCAGTTGGGCGTCGCATTGCACCAGCAATGCCAGGCTGTGCTGGACCGTGTCCTGGTCGCCGTCGAGCAGGCCGTAGATTCCGTCCAGTTGACCCTCCAGCACTTCTACCAATTGAGCCATCAACTGGCTGCCCATCTCGGAGACCGGCGCCTGCAGGGTGTCTAGCAGTCCTTCCAGGCGGGCGGCCTCGTCCTCCAGCTGTGGCTGGCTGGCGGGCAGCTGCTCGGCCAGGCGTAATACTTTTTCGACCGGACTCTCTTCGGGAGAGACCTCTTCCACGACTGGCAGTTGCATTTGAGCGAGTCTTTGCATCATCAACATGTTCTTGAGTCCTTTCCCGAATGTTCTGATTTAGTTGTGCTTGAGAGCGAAGAGGGTGCGGCTGATGGCGTTCATGTCCTGGTGCAGGTCTTTGCGCTCTTGGGGCCCCACCCAGCCGTTGTCGCCTTTGGCTTCGGCCAGCGAGGCCCGGGCATCAGCGCGCATGTCTTTGAGCACTCCCACCTCGGAACCGGTCAGGCTGCCACTGGCTATGCCTTGAGCGGCGCGGGCGTGCTGGTTGGCGGCGCGGTCCTTGAGGCCGGGGGCGAAGACGTTTCCATTGGCGGTCGAAATCAGGTTGCTCATCGTATTTTGTTTCCCTTCGAGTGTGTTTGGCTGATAGACATACCTTAGCGGGCGCGCCTCAAAGGGTCGTCAGCGCCCGCTCAAAAAGAGCTCAAATTCCTTGACACTCTGTAACAGTTCAGGGTTTCGGTCAATTTTCAGCGCCCGTGGTTAGGCTAAAGACATGAAGATCTGGCCTTTCAGTTCACAGGCTCAACGCATCACCACCTATGAGCGCTCTCAAAAGGGAGTGGAGCGAGTGGATTTTGAGAAGCTGGCCACTCAGGACCAGTTGCAGTTGAGCCTTGCCCCGGTGACTTCTGATCAGCTGCAAGAGAAGCTGAAGCAACTAAAGTCTGACCAGGCCGTGTCGCCCCCGGTGGCACGCGATGTGACTGTCAATCCGGGCAGTGTGTTGATGGGCTACGATTCACAGGACCCGGTCAGCCTGGACTATATCGCTCAGGTGGCCCTGGTGGGCAAAGTGGAAGGTTTTAGCGTGCTGGCCGCGGCCCGGCCTGAAGAGTTGGGCAAAGCGCAGCGCAAGTTGTCCAGCCAGGCGGCCGACAACACCACCTGGCTGGCCAATCCGGGCGGACATGATAGTTGGGTTGAGGATCATGGCGAGTTTAGCCAGACAGGTGAAGTGGTCATTCCCGCCATTCTGCCGGCGGATAGCGATGATATTGAGGATTGGGTGATTCGGGGTCGGCGCGACCGTTATCACGTGATGGCCGAGCAAGGTCAACCCCGGCCGCGAGCCGACTACGCCATGTTGGGCCTGGTCAACCGGCGCCAGGCTCAGGAAGGGATGGTCAACGTCGCTCTGGCCAGCGGGGCCAGCCAGGTGAAGTTGGCCGTGAGCTATGTAGAAGGCGGCAACATGCTGACAGGCCAACGCGCCGATGGCAGCCCTTTTGCGCTGGTAGGCAAGGATAGCCTGGCGGTAACCGGGCGCCTGCTGCCCAAGGGGGCCGACGAAGCGGCTGCTCGGGCGCAAGTGGCCAAAGACTATGGATTGCAGCCTGAACAAGTGGTGGCTGTGGAGCAGCCCGGCGATTTTCACATCGACATGGCCATGTCTTTGGCGGGTCCGGGTCAGGTGATGCTCAATGACTCGAGAAAAGTGCTTGATTTACAGAAAGGCTGGCTCAATCAGCACTACGCCAACCGTTGGCTGCACAAGGACGAATTGCCGGGCGAACTGGAAGCGGTGCAGAAGCGGGCCGAGCGCCAGGCCGTCTATGAAGATGTGGCCGAGAAAGAACTGCGAGCGGCCGGACTGGAAGTCTTTCGGGTGGCTGGTTGCTTTCCCAAGACCGGGGCCAATCCCGAGATGAATTTTCTGAACCTGCGCCAGGGGACAAATGAACAGGGAGAGATCTTCGCCATCGCCCTGGGCGGCGAAGAACGGGCCGAGAAGGCCTTTGCTGAGACCCTGTTGGGCGAAATTCCCAGCGGCTATCACCGTATTCACTTTCTGGACCGCAAGCTCACCGCTGAGACCTTGAGGTTCAAGGGTGGCATCAAATGCCGCACCAAAATCCGCCTCTAATTTATACTGGCAACTGTTAATTTTTCGCAATATAATGAAAGTGTGTTTGTATCACTCCCTCTGCTTGCCCTGAATTTTGGGGTGCTCGTGGTGGCTCTCTACCTGGGGCTCAAACCCCGCAGTCGGGCCGCCCAGGAAGAGTTGGAGCAGCAACTGATGCGCAGCAGACACGATGCCGAGCAGTACCAGAAAGAACGCGACGCGTTCAGCGAGGAGGCTACCAAGAAGCGCGAAGAATTGCAGATGATTCAGGAGGTGGCCCGGGCTTTGGGAGCCTCCACCCATCTGGGAGAAACCACACAGATCGTTCTTTCCATGGTGCGACGTTCGCCGATTCCCTACCAATCGTGCGTGATCTTCTTGGTGGTCGAAGGAGGGGGCCTGGAAGTGGGTGTGAGCGAAACGGCTTCTCAGTTTCGTCTCGACCTGGACAGCCCGGTCTTGCAGCGAGCCCTGCGCGAGCAACGAGCCAGCCTTATAGAGAGTCTGAGCGATGGACAGGTCTTCAGCGAGGAACAGTCGGTGTTGTTGGTGCCCCTCCGGGTACGCAACGAAAACGTGGGGCTGATCTACCTGGGCTCCCTCAAGCCTCAGACTCATCGCCCCGAACACTTGGAAAAAATCAAGACTCTGGCCGCGCTGGCCGCCCCCTCGATCAAGACCGCTCAACTTTTTGGCAAGCAGGTCGAGTTACTCGACCTGGAGCGCGACACGCGAGCCGCTGTCGAGGCCAAGAATCGTCAACTGGGGGGGCTGCAAAAGTTAGGCGCAGCCATCGGAACCTCGCTCAAGTTGGGCGATACACTGCGCGCTGTGTGCGACAATTTGTGTCACATGATTCCTGTCTGCCAGTGCGTTGTCTTCTTTGGTTGTGGCGAGGACGGTCTGCTCAAGGTTGACTATTCCAGCGGCCCCTATACCGACTATTTAGGCAGCCTCGCCCTTCGTCCTGACGAGGGCCTGCTGGGGCGCGCCAATCAGTATAGTGAGGCACTTCTGGAAGAGGCGCCTCGTGACCAGCGCTTGATTCTCAATGAGGGCGGAGCCATCGTGGCGGCCCTCAGGTCGGAAGGGGTTACTCTGGGGTTTCTCTATTTGGGGGCGGTTCAGGCGGGCGAGTTTAATGAAGAGCATCGTCAACTGGTGACCACGGTTGCCTATCAGACGGCCATCGCAGTCAACAACGCCCGCCTCTACGAACGAACCCGGCAGATGGCCACCACCGACGGCCTCACCGGACTGTATCTGCATCGCTTCTTTCAGGTGCGCCTGGCCGAGGAGATCGCCCGCGCTGACCGTCACCAAAAGTCCTTGTGTCTGGTGATGGTGGATACCGACCGCTTTAAAACGTTTAACGACACTCTGGGCCATCCGGCCGGAGACGCCTTGCTCAAGGAGATCGCCGTCTTGTTGAAGGACAAGGTCCGTCACAGTGACATCGTGTGTCGTTATGGAGGCGATGAGTTCGCCATCATTTTGAAGGATGTGCCCAAAGAAGAAGCGGCCCGCACCTGCGAAAGAATTCGCGAAACCTTCCAACTGCGCTTCGCCACCATGGCTGTGCAGGTGACCGCCTCCATTGGGCTGGCCTGCTATCCCGGCGACGCCACCACCAAGGTGGATCTGGCTCGCGTGGCCGACGAGGCCCTCTACGTGTCCAAACGCGGAGGGCGCAATCGAGTCACCCTGGCGCCCCCTCTGCCACCTCCTGAGAATTGCAATTAGGACACTGATAACAAGGCTGTTACACATGCGTGCGGGGCAGGCCCTATGCTGGGATGAATCAGGAGGGTATTATGAACGTTAGTAGTCCGATCGCTCCGCGGCATACGCCGGCGGTTCCGTCCAACCGACAGCCGGTGCCGCCCCGGCAAGACCCCCAGGAGAACCCGCTGGATGCTGACGACTTCGCCTTTCACTTCTGCTCTACGTGTCCTGATCATCCCTCAGACACGCCTTTGGAGTTGCCGGCCGAGGATGCACCCAGGCTGAGCAAGCCGGTGCTGCTGGTGCACGGCTTCAATAGTGAACCGGGCACCTGGAAAAATATGCACGACTGGCTGGTGCGCGGCGGAGCCAACAAGGATGGCGGCGTTGTCAAAGGCTCCGGCGGAACGGTAGACCCCAATGCCAAGGTTTTTGCCATGGAGTTTGCCCGTCCTTTTAACCCCGTCTCCAACAATGCCGCTGAATTGCGCCAGGCCATCGACCGCATCACGCAGGCCACTGGCTCAGCCGAAGTGGACGTGATCGGCCACAGTATGGGCGGCCTGGATACTCGACTTTACCTGGATCAGGGCGACGAGAAGGTGGACAAGTTGCTGATGATCGCGACTCCCAATCACGGGAGCGTGCTGGCCGATCTCGAATTGTCCTTCCGAGGTATGGGTATCGAAATGGTTCCCCCCACAGACGATCCGCTGGTGCGTCAGGCGTTGCGCGACTGTTCCGAGGAACGCGGCGACAACAATCCACTGCTCACCCAACTCAACAAGAACCTCCCCCGCCAGGCGTCGAGAGCCAAAATTCTGACCCTGGCCGGTAACGGGAAGCCCACCATGTCCAGCCGTTACACCGTGACGGTCAAGGGCGATGCGGTTGTTACCCAGGCCAGCGTGACCTTACCCAATATTCCCTTGCGCAACCTGTGGGGCGTAGATCACGGCCAGGTCAAAGATCATCCCGATGCTCTGCGAATCGCCGGCGCTTTCCTTTCTGGGGCACCGCTACCTATGCAGCAAGAAGAGCCCCCCAACCTGCCCCCCGACCGCGAAATTGTACCACGCAAGATTTCGGCCGATAAGGACCACATCCACTACTTCACCGAGAACTAGTTTAGTCCCGGATTTATTGGAGGAAATGACCTGGATCAGGGCTGCCGGCCTCTGGGTAGCGTAAATTGGTAACGTGTTCGATGACTGAGAGGCTGAGTTAGCGTGGGCCAGGGGCGATTGGTACAGGCCTGGGAGATCTTTGACAGGTGGATTGAGCGGGCTGTGCTGCGCTCTTTGGAGCCCTGGGAAGCCTGGATTCTACGTCTGGCAATGGCATCCGTGGTAATGGTCGCCGTGGCGGCAGCCTGGTTGCGACCGGATACGGCCGCGCTGTGGCTATTCTTGCAATTGGCCATGGTCACGTTTTTTTTTGGTCTGCAACTGGGAAGAGGCTGGGCGGTGATGACCTGGCTGGCTTACGCGATCATCCAGGCGGGTACTTTTGAGCGCCTCTCTTTTGGTCTTTTTTGTGTTTTCGCATTGCTTATCGCCGGCGTCACTGTGCGTAAGTTCCGCCATGCTCGACAAGGTCAGATCCAGTTGAGTTCGGCTTTAGAGATGGCTCGCCAGGTGCAACTGTCGCTGCAGCCTCCGGCTCTGGTCGAGTGGGGCTTTGCGGCCATGGCCACGCAGATCGAGACGGCTCGGGAACTGGGTGGAGATCTGGTGTGCTGGCAGCAGGGAAAAAATCGTTGTCTCTTTGTGTTGGTGGGCGACGTGATGGGCAAAGGAGCTCAAGCAGCCCTCACGGCGGCGTATGTGAAGGGCCTGTTTGATGAGATTGCGGCCACCGCCAGCGGCCCGGACGACGTGCTCGGCCAATTACATCACCATTTGGTGCGACGCACCGTGGTGGACTCTTTTTTGGCGGCGATGTGCATTCAGTTGGATTGCCTGCACAGTCGCTGGAGGATTTGCCGGGCTGGCCTGCCCAGCGCCGTGTTGGTGCGGGCCAGCGGATCCGCCCTATGCATCCGGGAGGGGGGGATTATGCTGGGTATTCCCATCGATCCTGAACTGGTGGTCAGCGAGGTCGAGCACAAGCCGGGAGATCAGCTATTTTTGGCCAGCGACGGCCTGTGCGAAGAGGAGGAGTTGCCCCCCAGCCTGGTTCAACTTTTAGGTCGCAGCTCGGCCATGGACCTGAACCAGGTGCTGGTAGGCTGTGTTCAGGTGTTGCACGGGCGCGGTGCCATAGGCAACCCGGACGATGAAACGGCTGTGCTCCTACGCTGGCCCTAGTTGCTGAACCATTTTCAACTTAGAGGGGGGATGGGATTGAACAGCGAGAATCGACCACGATGCGATCTGTTTTCCTTCTGCCGTTGATACTGGTCGGGCTGGTGGCTCCGTTGTGGGCCGAGGCCTGGACGACTCCAGAGTTTGTTGCCGAGACCGGCCGCAAGAAGGTGCAATGGCAGGGTATGAAGGCCCTGCCCGGTCGCCGCCTGTTGCGCTGGACGCGCGATGATCAGGGTATGCTGATTCAGTTGGAACGTGGGAAGACCGTGCTGTGGCGTTGTAAAGCCTTGCTGGTGCCGGGTCTTTTGCCGTTGCGCTACGAGGCTCATACCGAAAATTTGGTGGTGTTGCGGGGCTTTACCCGTCGGCGCCAGCCCGCCACCGAGATCGGCGATGTGGCGCTGGCTTTGAATCTCTCCGATGGAACGTTGGCCTGGATGTCCGACCCCATCGTGTGCTCCCGGGAGCAGATAGGGGTACCCAATCTACATCGAGGGGACCGAGTTTACGAAACCTACCTCTCGCCCACGCTGACCCCGGTGGTGCTGGCCCGCCGTATTTCGGATGGTTCGGCCATTTTTTGGCGGGAAGTCCCCAGTTCGGACGAGCAGCCTTTCGATGTGGTGGGTCGCCACATCGACAAGATGGCTCTGCACTCAGACGGACTGCAGGTGAGCCTGGTGGACAAAATGCAGAATTGGCAGACTTATCTCTTTTCCGTGCAGGACGGCAGCCTCAAGAGTGCCGATGAAGACGCCCCCCCTCCGCCTCCGACCGATCAAGTCAAGCGCAAAGAGAACCAGCGTTTATGGATTTCACCGGGCAAGAGTATCAGCGGGCTCAAAAGGGTCAAGAGCACGAGCAAATGAAAATCGAGGGCCACCAGTTCGAAAGCCACCTGGAGGGGCGGCCAGTAGAGCACCACCAGCGTGAGCAGCCACGAGAGCAGGCAGGCTCCGGGCACCCAGGGGTCGGCGAAGAAGTCTCGCCTGAGGGCGCTACCCGGTAGTTGACGAAAGTTAAAGGCGTTGCAGAGCCGCGTGCAGACCACCACATAAAACCCGGCGCTGCGGGCGTAAATGGCATCGTGGCTGTGTAAGGTGAAGAGGCCTCCACGGTAGAGCAGATCCAGCGCCATGAGCAGCGCCACGGCCACAAACAGGCCGCAAAAGATGAGATATCGCCACAGGTCTGGCGTCAGGATGGGGCTATCGGGGGAGCGCGGAGGCTCACTCATCACGTCTTCGTTGGAGCTGGACAGGGAGAAGGCGACCGCTGGTGCTCCATCCACGGCCAGGTTCATCCACAGAATTTGAGCGGCGGTAAGAGGTAGCAGAAGTCCGTCGTTGTCGGTCAGGTGGAAAACACCGGCCATCAGGGCCCCAAAAAACATGGCCACGACCACGCCCAGGTTACCCGAGAACAGAAAGGCGATGAATTTTTGGACGCTTCGGTAGACTCGTCGGCCTCCTGCCACGGCCTTGACGATGGTGGCGAAGTTGTCATCGAGCAGAACCACCTGACTGGCTTCCACGGCCACGGCCGTGCCCGACCCCATGGCCACCCCAACGTGAACTTTTTTGAGGGCGGGAGCATCGTTCACGCCGTCCCCTGTCATAGCCACTATCTCTTTTTGGGCCAGCAGGGTCTCCACCAGCCTCAGTTTGGCCGCCGGCGAGACGCGCGCGAAAACGTTGCAGGTTCGCACCCGCTGGTCTACCTCGCGGTCGCTCATTTTTTCCAGCTCAGGCCCGGTGGTAGGCTGATCGTCGGGGCCCGCCAGGCCCACCTGGCGGGCTACGGCCACGGCTGTGGCGGGGTGGTCGCCGGTGGCCATTACCACCCGGATGCCCGCCGCCCGGCAACTTTCTACGGCGTGGCGAGCCTCGGCCCGGGGCGGGTCGCCCATGGCCACCAGGCCCAACAGCAGCAGGCCCTCCTCTTGATGGCAAGCGTCCAGGTCCGCGGAAGCCTCCGCTTTTTCGGCGATGGCCAGCACGCGCAGGGCGGATTCGGCGTAACCGTGTTCCACCTCGGCCAGTCGCTGGCGCAGGGGTTCGTCGAGGGGAAACTCCTGGCCGTTGCTGACCATGGCCGTAGACCGTTTGAGAATCGCCTCCAGACTGCCCTTCATAAAAAGCTGGGGGCGGCCTTCCCGGTTGCGCAAGCTCGACATTCGGGCACGCTCGGAGGTAAACGGCTCGCGGCCGATTTCCAGGCACGATTGGCGCAACTGGCGCCAATCCAGTCCGCCTTTTTCGGCCAGCACCAGCAGGCTGGCGTCCACCGGGTCACCCAATGGGGTGCGGCCCTTGTCCCCGGCTACCAGGTCGCCCGAACTGGCCAGCGAGCCGGCTTCCAGCATGCGCATCAGGGTGGCCGAGCTTTCAATGGTCCCTTTGGATTCGTAACCTTCGCCGCTCACCTGTCGCTGAGATCCATCTACGTAGACCGAGCGAACGGTCATTTGATTGTGGGTCAGCGTGCCGGTTTTGTCGGTAGCGATAACGGTCAGTGAGCCCAGCGTCTCGACGGCCGACATTTTGCGCACCACTGCCTGCTGGCTGGCCAGTCTCTTGGTGCCGATCGAGAGAGCCACAGTGAGCACGGCGGGTAGACCCTCGGGCACGGCGGCCACGGCCAGGGCCACCGAGAACATCAATACGCGGGTCAAGGTAGCCGCGTCCGTTTTTGCCTCCATCCAGAGCACCGTAAAGCCCACGACCACGGCGATAGCCAGCACCCCCCAGCCGATTTGAGTGCCCAGATGGGCCAGTCGTCTCTGCAGGGGGGTCTCTTCACTTTCGGTGGTTGTCAGGACCCGGGCCAGTTTGCCCAATTCGGTCTGGTTGGCGGTGGCGGCCACCACAGCAGTGGCGCTGCCCGCCGTCAGGGCAGTGCCTGCAAAAAGGCTGCCGCTGCGGGAATCGACGGGGGAATCTGCGGCCACCTCTCCCACCGTTTTGGAAGTGGCCATCGATTCGCCGGTGAGCAGGCTTTCGTCTACTCGAAGACGGTCGGCTTTGACCAGGATGCAGTCGGCCGGGACCCGGTCGCCTTCCTGGAGTTTGATGAGATCGCCGGGCACCAGTTCAACGCGTTCGACCTCCAGACTGTTGCCCTCACTGATCACCCGCAGGCGGCTGGTGGCGGCCACTTCTTTTAGCTTTTGCATCATCTGCTCGGCCCGGTACTCCTGCACAAATCCCAGCAGAGCATTGAGTACCAGGATGGCGCCGATGATAATGGCGTCAAAGGGCAGACCGTGGGCCCCTTCCAACTTCCAGGCCAGCAGTGCGATGGCGGCCGCCCCCAGCAAAATCAGTACCATGAGGTCTTGGAATTGCGACAATAAAATACGCCAGGCCGAGATAGGCTCGGCCAACTGCAATTGATTGGGCCCGTAGTGATCCAGCCGGCGAGCTCGCTCGGCGGGGCTTAAACCTTGTTGAAGGTCGGTTTGCAGCGCTGTCTCCAACTCACTCAAGGGGAGAGCGTGAGGGTTGGCCGGGACGGATGGACTATGCGACACAGGTGACCTCCAGATGTGCTAGGGTAGTATGTCTTGAGCCCATCCGAATATGATCCTGCTCAGCCAGCTACTGGCCAAAGATCAGGGCCAGGGCGGCCTCAACCAGGCCTATGCCATATCCGGTGCGGAAGGTTTCGCTGAATTGTCTCTGGATTTCTCGGGCACTGATGCCAGAGCGTCCCAAAATAGCGATGTTTTCTTCATCGGTCTGCAGGTTTTGCTGTTTGCCGTAGCTGGACTGAAGCTCCAGGTTTTCCAGGTCCAGGCCTCGCCAGTACTGGTCGGCCACTTCCACGATCTGGCAAAGCTCTTGAGGAAAATGGGCCAGAGCTGGAGGAAATTCGAAGGACTCCGGCTGCTGATCGACCAGGTAAAGGTGGGCCCCGTCCAGGGCCCCGCAGAGCAGTCCGGCGGCCAGCGCCTGGCGGCTGAGATGACGAATGTGCCCGGCGTCGCCTACGCTGGCCATGTTGCCAACCTGATTGACAAATTGCTCCTTGAGAAGGCGAGATTCCAGGGGGGACGGGAGTTGGTCGGGCTCCAGTTTCTTGAGAATCGGCAAAAGTTGACTGATTCTCTGAAAAGCCTCGGCCACGGGACAGGGGTGCAGCCATTTGGGATAGGAGCCGCTATACAGGGTCATGGCCTTCACCTCAGGCGTTTCACGAAAGGCGGGCGGGGTCCTGTGCCAGTCGGCCGTTCCGCTGTGAGGAGAAGGTGGATTCCTGGTCATCATGCAGCCCTGGTTTTACAGGAAAAGGAACCGCTATATGAATTTAACATCGGGGCAATGCGGTGACATCAGCCCATAGCGCGGATCTCCGCAGCGCAAGAGCGTCTGAGTCTGCTCGTCGCTCAGGCTCCTGCCGGCCTCCAATCCCGAGAAGACCTCGGCGAAGTTGATTTTAGGCGCCTGAAGACAGGGCGCGAGTTTCCATTCCACTGGAAATTGTTTCCGGTGAACTGGCAACTTTCTGTGGCCTGCCATGCCGTGGTTTGGCTAAGCCGTTACTGAGGATGTGGGTGAAGTTCAGCGTGCGGTCAACCAGATCGCCTAAGCGACCCAAAGTCTGACGCCCCAACGCCCGTGAGCGTCTTGTCCGAGGAGTTGGGCCAGCAGGTCGGCAAACGATCTTTTGCGATGAACAGCGGCTCCTTCATTTTTGCTAGTTTTCTAGAAAAAATGTTGACCTTCTATATTGCCTATGATAGCCTGGCTTCAATGAAAGTCAAAATTGGTACCACCGTCGACACGGACCTCTACCGGCAGGTGCAAGACTCGGCTCAGCGGCGGGGTTGCAGCATCAGCCAGTTGATTGAGGAGGCCTTGAAAGTCTACCTCAGACAGCAATCGGTGTCCTCAATCGACAGGGTCAGCGAGAGCTTTGGTCAGTATCGAGTATCGCCGGTAGCGTTGCAAGAGATTCTGGAAGAGGACTTGTTTGAAACCTGAGGAACTCCCCCACGGCACGCAAGTGGCCATCGACGCCAACGTGCTCATTTATCATTTTACTGGTAAGTCTGAACAATGTCGACAAGTGCTGTCGCGCTGCCAGGGTGGTGAGTTGCGTGGGACTTGCATCAGTCATGTAGCTCTTGAGTGTCTGCATCGCCTGATGATGGTCGAGGCGGTAAGCCTCGGATTGGTGGGATCAAACCCTGCCCGCAGGTTGTCTGAGTCTCCTGACAAGGTGAAAGGCCTGCGCAGTTGCTTTGCCAGCTTCGAACTGCTGGAATCTTTTGGAATCAAGATCGCCGGCCTCAGCCCCAAAGCGGCCGGCCGCACCCCCTGGTGGAGCGTCCAGTACGGGTTGCTGGCCAACGACGCAGGGCAACTGGCGGCCATGGAAGATCACGGTCTGTTTCATCTCGTGACCGCTGACAGGCAGTTCCTGAATGTATCGCAAATTCGCACCTGGTTGATCGACGACGTGCTCACCCATTAGACGGAACCTCGGGTCAAGCCTGAAGTGGAGTCAGCAACAAGATCTCGTTCACAGTCATCGAGTAATCCATCCCACAGGGCATCCTTGAGGCTCTTGGTGACCTTGGACCTTTCAGGGTTAGAGTCTTCGTGGAAGGCGAGCTTAACCAGGTCCGCGCTCGGCCGCATGAAATCAGTCGAGCACGAGACTAACCTCCTGGTCCTCCTGAGCCCAGTTGAGCGATTCTGGGTAGGCACCAGGCGGCACCATCAGCCACGCCGTGGACTGTTTTGAACGGATGGTAGCCACAGCGGAAAAAATCGGCCTGCGCATATTCAAAGACTTCTTCGGCACAAGCCAGGTGACCGGTGAAGCTCTTGTCCTTGATCTGATTGCTCGCAATTCGGCCAAGCCCGCCAACTCCTCCACTGTTATGCCGGGTTCAAGGGGAGATGGGAAAGGATGGAGAGAGGGGGATGGTTTGTCACTAACCGAGACTCTCATTCAGTGACGGTGCACAAAGAGCTGGGCCCAGGATTCTTGGAGAGCGTGTACAGGCGGGCTTTAGTGGAACTGAAAACCGTTGAGGATCTGAGCCAGGCCAGTAGCACTCCAACGACCTCTTCAGCCCAGACGACAGAGAAATCGACCTGTCAGTCTTTTTTCAGTCGGGCGTCGTTTAATGAGGTGGGGAACAAAGGCGAGGTTGTAGAAATGAATTGGTGCGACAGCATACACAGCACGATCTTCCCCGGCTCTTACGCGCGCCGCCAGGTGGGCACGATGCTGCAGGAATTACGCGAGCGCCACCGCCCGGGAGACTGCGCCCTGCATGCGAGGTTGGACGAACTCAATCTCGGAACTCAGGCCCTGGAGGTGGACAACCTGACCCTGGCCTATCGGGACGGCGAGAAGAAAGATTTCCTGGGAGCTGAAAAGTCCAGCCTGCGCGACGCTGTGGGCCGCCGCCAGAGTGGATTTGCCCTACAATTGGCACGCACCGCTTTTGCCGATGGCGACCTCAGTGCCCAGGAACAATTGGCCATCGGCGACATTGCCAATCAGCACTACAACATCTATGGAGCCTGCGGCAATTTGCCCCGCCTGGTCTACACGGAAGCCCTCGACCTGCAAGCCTTTGCTAAGGCCCCCAGCAATGATATCCGCACCTGGATGCTGGACCAGGGGAAGAGCAAGGAAATCACCGTCCCCGCCGTGCGTGAATTGGCCGGCCTGTTGTTTGCCGACGGCAGTTTGAGTGCCGAAGAAATGGCCTTTGCTGCCTCTACTTGTCAGGTCTTTGGGACCCCGGTTAGCAGCGAGGCCCAGATGTTTTTGCGCGGACTGGGTTGCACGGACGTCCATCAGGGGCGCGAATTTGGCCCCACGCTTTTCGACGAGGCGCGCAGCAAAGACTACGCCACCGTTCCGGGAATGCCAGACACGGTGGCCAGCGTTCATGTAGACGCCCTGGAGGAGGCGGTCGCTTACACCCTGGCTAATTTGGCCTAAGGATAGTAAAGAGTAACCCGAGGTTTCCTCCCCCCCGCAGGCGAAGGCGCTGGCCGTGAGGTTTTTGCGTCGCCTGTCGATTACCCATAGCCTGACCCTGCTCATGGTGTCCGTATCCACTCTGGGTTTGACCCTGTCTACCTTCACCTTTTACTATTTGTGGAGCGTGCAGTCGCTAGAGTTGATCCAGAACGACCTCAAAACTATGACGGCCGTGGTGGCCAACACCGTCACGCCCGCCTTAAGAGCAAACAAGGCGGTGCAGGCCAAACTGATTCTCAAGTCGGTCATCGACGAAGGTGGGGCTGCGGGAATTACCGTCTATCGGGCCGACGGCACCGTCTTTGCTCAGGCCGGGGCCAGTGCACCGGGTCAACTGCGGGAAAAAGGCTCGGAAGTGGACAGGGGCAGCGACAAGGCGCGTTGCACTGAGCCCTGCCGTTTTGATGGCGATAACGCAGGCTACGTGACTTCGGTGCTCAGCCTGCAGGCCTATCAGGAGCAGAAGCGAGAGTTTGCCCAACTGGGATTGGCCGTCAATGCTTGCTGCGTGTTTCTCTGTCTTTTGGCCAGTTTTCGTTTTCAGACCTGGTTGACTCGCCCCATTTTAGGACTTTCCTCCCTGGCCAAGTCGATTTCACGGGATAACGACTACTCGCGGCGGGCCCGTAGCGAACGCGAAGATGAATTGGGATCGCTCTATAGCAGTTTTAATCATATGCTGGGTCAGGTCGAAGAGCGCGAGACTCGCCTGCGCCGCAAAACTCAGGTTTTGCAACTGATGGAGTCGATCTCGCGGGCTGCCAACCTGGCCAAGAACCCCGATCAGGCCCTCAAACTTGGCATGGATTCCCTGTGCGCCTACACGGGTTGGCCCCTGGCACACGCCTGGAAAGTGTATCCGGAAGGTTCGGGGCACCTGATGTGCAGCAACCTCTGGTGTGTGGGCGTCGAACTGAAGTCGCCCTTTTTGCAACAGACCTTGCCCTTGAAAGGCCAGAAGCTGAGCCAGATTCTCGACAGCGATCTGGATCGATTTATGGAGTTTAGCGCCACCCTGCGCCTGAACGCCAACGAAGAACTGGCCGGCCACGTGCTGGCCACTCGCAAGTCCCTGGCGGTAGAGGGCCTGCTCAACGATGCCCGCTTTCAACGCGCGGATTTGGCCAGGCCCTTGGGACTGCAGACGGCCTTTGCCTTTCCTATTGTAGTAGGGGAAGATGTGGTGGCAGTGCTGGAGTTTTTCAGTATTGAGAAGGTGGCCCCCGACGAGGGTCTCATGGAGACGCTGGTGCAGATCGGCACTCATCTGGGGCGCGTTTTTGAGAGGTTTCGCGCCGGTCGCGAATTGATTATCGCCAAGGACGAGGCTGAGATGGCCAATCGCAGCAAAAGCTCCTTTCTGGCCACCATGAGTCACGAGATCCGAACCCCACTCAACGCGGTTTTGGGTATGACCGGGCTGCTATTGGAGACGGAGTTGAACCACGAACAGCGCGACTATGCGCGCACCGTGCGCAGTAGTGGCGAGGGTCTGCTCTCGATTATCAACGACATTCTCGACTTTTCCAAGATTGAGGCCGGCCACCTGGAGTTAGAAAAAATCCCCTTCGATTTGCTCGAATGCATCGAAGGGGCCCTCGAGTTGGTCTCGTCGCTGGCCGCCAACAAGGGCCTGGAGCTTGCCTATTCGTTGGAACGCGACGTGCCCGAGGGATTGGTGGGCGACACCACTCGCCTGCGCCAGATTTTGATCAATCTTTTCAGCAACGCCATCAAGTTTACCGCCTCCGGCGAGGTGGTGCTTTCCGTCAGCGCCACACGCAAAGAACCGCACCACGAAGTTCGCTTCTCGGTGCGGGATTCGGGCATCGGTATACCGGCCGACCGTTTGGAAAGCCTGTTTACTCCTTTCACTCAGGTCGATTCCTCGGTGACCCGGCGCTTTGGAGGCACCGGTTTGGGCCTGGCCATCTGCAAGAGCTTTGTGGAAGCCATGGGCGGCAATATCGTGGCCACCAGTGAACTGGGGGTGGGAACCACCTTCACCTTCACGATCCTGGCCGCATCCACTGCGCCCCCGGCCCGGCCCTATGACCAGATTCCAGAAGCCTTTGCCGGCAAGCACATGCTGTTGGTGGATGACAATGCCACCAACAGACAGTTGTTGTCTACCCGGGCTCAGGCCTGGGGTTTTGTAGTCACGCCTTACGAGTTTCCTCGGGAGGCTTTAGAGGCCGTGCGCGGAGGGGCGACCTTTGATCTGGCCGTGCTCGATATCCAGATGCCTGAAATGGACGGCCTCAACCTGGCTCAGGAATTGCGCAAGGTTACGTCGATGCCGCTCATCGCCTGGACTTCGTTGGGGCGCCGAGAGGCGGATTCGGTCGGGGTGTTTCACGCCTACCTGCACAAGCCGCTGCGGCCCACCACCCTCTACGAGGTGCTCCGCCAACTGCTCACTCAACAGAATTCGGCCAAGATTATGCCGGCCAGCGAGTACGATACGGCCCTGGGCCAGGGTCACCCGTTGCGCATCCTGGTTGCCGACGATCTGCACGTCAACGTGAAAATGATGTTGATTATTCTGCAAAAGATGGGCTACCAGGCGGAAGCGGCCGCCAACGGGTTGGAAGTGCTGCAGGCCATTGAGAGAAGCACCTTTGATGTGATCCTGATGGACGTCAACATGCCCGAAATGGATGGACTGGAAGCTACCCGCCGCATCGTGGCCCATTATCCCAAGCGACCGCGCATCATTGCTTTGACGGCCAATGTCACCGTTTCCGAGCGAGAGGCCTGTCACGAAGCCGGAATGGACGACTTTCTGGCCAAGCCCGTCCAATCGGTGGCTTTGCGTGAGGCCCTGTTGCGCTGTCCGCGCCGCGAGGATACCGGATCGCTGGGGTCGGCAGCCCCGGTCGCAACGGCTCCTACTCCGGTTGCAGCCGCCCCGCCTCCACCGGCGGGCGGATCGATCAACTGGAAAGAACTGCCACTGCTCGACCAGGCTTCGCTGGGAAATTTGCGCGATGTCCGTGAGTTTGGCGGCCAGGAGGCTGTCCAGGACTTGATCGAAACCCTGGAAACCGAGTTTGTGACTCTGGTCGCCAATGTGCAGCAGGCCCACAGCCAGGGGGATATGCCCGCACTGGGTCTGGCCGCCCATACCATCAAAGGTTCGTCGGCCAACTTCGGCGCCTTGCGTCTGTCCAAGTTGGCGGCTTCGCTGGAGCGGTGGGCCAGAGAGGGACGGCAACCGGAGAAGATCGACGAAACGGTGCCACTATTGCCCGATGAATGCGCAGCCGCGGTGCGCGCCTTTCGAGAGGAGTTTCCCCCATGACCCACATTCTCATCATCGATGATGCCGAAGATATCCTGGAGTTGGCCGCCATCGGGTTGGACATCGCCGGCCTTTCCAGTTCCACCGCCAGCAACGGCCGGCAAGCCTTGCAGCAATTGGAGAAGCAGGCGCCTGACCTGATTTTGCTGGACTATCAATTGGGGCCAGAGTCGGGTCTGGACCTGTTGCCTCAGTTGCGCCAGCGATGTTCGGCCCCGGTGGTCTTTTTGACGGCAGCCAGCGGCGAGGACGAGAAATTTTTGGCGGCCGGCGCGGCCGGGGTGCTCATGAAGCCGTTTGACCCGATGAGCCTGGGCCAGGCACTACAGCCCTGGCTGCCCGTTGCCTGAGCGGGCCGCTCGCTCCAGCTTTTTGCCCAGAATGTGGACAGGCAGTGATTCCGGCACGTAGCCGGCCAGACCCCATTCGAAGACGTAGCCGATCTCTTCATCGTTGAGATCGCCCCGTACCCACACCTGGCAGTAGTTGTTGACGCCCAGGCCTTCAAAAGCCTGAAGTGCATCGTTGCTGGCCAGAGCGTCGAGCAGCACCACTCGGGGCCGCTCGCCTACCGCGCAGGTCAGTCGCTCGATCAGAGCCGGGCCGGTGGCGGGCATTTTTTCCACCTTCAGGCCGTGGCCCGACAACTGCTTGAACAGTTCCCGCGAGGCCTCTTCGTCCTGGATTAACAGGCCGATGTCGGTGCGATCGCTGCTGGCCTCCGCGCCGGCACTGATATTTTGGGCCAGGCGGGCACGCCGCAGGCGGTTGCGGGTGCGCGTGATCAACTCGGGCCCGATGATGGGCTTGAAGACGTAGTCGTCGGCCCCGGCCGTAAAGACGCGGTGAACGGTTTCGGTGTCGTTGTAGGCGCTTAAGAAAATCACCGGCGTGTCAAAGTATTTGGGTTCCGCCCGCATGGCGCGGCACAACTCGACGCCACCCACAAAAGGCAGATCCACGTCCAGGAAGACCAGTTCGGGCTCGACCCGGGCCAGAGTTTCCCAAAAATGGAGGGCGTCTTCCAGGGGATGAACCTCGATGTTGAGTGCCTGGAGCAGGGCCGTCAGCGTTTCCAGCACGATGGGGTCGTCGTCGACGGCCAGCACCTTGCGGGGGGGCAACTTCTCCACCACCCGGGACTGCTCCAGCGATTCCAATACATCCAGGCCGGAAGCCGGTTTGGTCAACGTTTTGCAGGCGATCAAACTGGAACCGGGGGGCTCAACCAGGGCCACCATTTGACCCTGGCCGCTGAAGTCATGCACCAGCGCCATGCCGTCCTGACCCATCCCACCCAGGTCCAGGACCACTTTGTCAGGATGCTCCAGGGCGAAGACGCGGCGCGCGCCGGCGGGGTCATCGGTGAGCAGGGGGCGGTAGCCAGCCTCGCTGGCTTCTCTGGAAAACTCTTGCGACCACTCAGGATCGATGCTGAAGATCAGCATGGTCCCCTTGGGGGCTTCGCTCTCCAGGTCTGGCAACTTCAGTTGGGGGTCGGCGATCTGCAATTCAAGGGCGTGAACCACTTTGGCCAGCCGGTCGCGCTGGTCGGGCGTAAGGGTGGCAAAGGAGGTTATCAAAGTTTCGGCATCTCGGGCCAGCAACGAAGCGGTTTGCAGGCCAAAGGTGCCCAAGGAACCGGCCAACTGGTGGGCCGCTCGCCGTCCCGCGTCGATCCACTCTTCGCCGGGCGATTCGTCCTGGCTCACCGTGACCAGCACCTCCACGCGCTCTCGATTGGTCTCCTGGTGTCGCTGCCACACCGGCAACAGGGCTTTGGGAATGGCCTGACTGGCCGAGACTCGGGTTTCCAGGGTGGGAACCTTGGTGTCCAACTCAATCGAGGCGCGCCGGACTAACTCGTCTGGATCGACGGGATGGTGCAAAATGGCCGTGACCCTTAAACGCTTGACCAGTTGGTTTTGAAAATCGGCACCGTGGCCTTCTTTGGCGCAAAAGAGCACGCGACTCTTCTGGTTGTGAGGGAGCAGGGTGGCCAGCGCCAGCAACGGGTCTTCTTCGGTTTCGTAGAAGACAATCAGATGAGCCGTGTCGTTTTTCAAGAACTCGACCGCCTCTTTGGCGCTGGCCACAGGTACCACAGTGGCTTCCTTGAGCCGCCCGATCAGACGGGCCCGCTGGCGAATGGGCAGGGCGACGGTGAGAATGTTCAAGGGGTACCTCCACTGATTTCGAGTTGAGACTTCAAAGCCGGCCACATGCCCAGCAGTTGCTCTAGTAAAGGAAGACACTGGCTTAAGGGCTGGGTTTGCAGGCTGTCTTCGAGTTTGCCGGCCGTCTGAGAAAAAGTAATTGCGCCAAAGGTGCCCGACGAACCGCGCAGACGGTGAGCTACGGCGGCCACCGCCGGACCGTCCTGGTCGTGGGCTGCGTGGCCAAGTTGGGCCAGACCGTCCTCGGTCGACTTGACAAAGGAAGCCACCAACCGCCCCATCAAGGCCGGGTTGCGGGCGGCGGTAGCAATGGCGCGAGCCCGGGCCAGGGGGTCTTCGACGACCACAGGGGCGGCCGCCGGGGCCGCGCCCATGGCTGCCAGAATCTGGTCGCGCAGGTTGGCCGGGTCGACGGGCTTGCTCATGTGGCCATTCATGCCCACTTCGCTGCAGCGCTGCAGAGTTTGGGGGTCGGAATTGCCGGTCAGGGCCAGGATGACGCCCGTGAAACCGTTGGCGCGCAGCCGGGTGACCGTTTCAAATCCATCCATTTCGGGCATCTGGCAGTCCATTAAAATCAGGTCGGGGCGGCCCTGAGCCACTTTGTCCAGGCACTCCTGGCCGCCCGCAGCCATGTCGACGGTCGCGTCCAAGGGCTTTAAATAGTAACCCATGAGTTTACGGCTAAAAGCGTCGTCGTCGACCAGCAAAATTTGCACGCGCGCGCCTTCGCCCTCTTATTTACAAAATCTTTGTGCCCTCAGTGGGTTGGGGTGCCCTGGTGCAGGCCCCGCCGGTTGCTATATACCGGCCAGTAGTCTCCGTGGCCCGTCTTGCAGGCCACTTCGTAATTTTGTCCATCTCCCTCCAGGCGGTAGCGATAATTTTCGTATTCTGGCACCCTCTGTCCGTTGAGTTGCTCGAGTTCGGCCAGGCAGGTCACGTAGCGCTGGGGGAGAGAGTGCCAGCGGGCCGTTTCCAGCCGTTTGGCCAACAGGTGCAGTTGCTCTTCGCAGTGCTGCTGTTCTTTGGCGAATTTCGCCTGGCGCTGCTGATAGGAAAGGGTTGCGACGGTCAGCCCGATGGCAAAAACGACTCCCAAAACCAGGATAGGCCTCATCCGGGCTTGGATTTGCTCAGGCGAACGAAGTAGGACTTGGCATGCAGTCCGAATTGATAGGGAGTGTCCTGTCGTTGAGCATATTGCGATGCCCAAAACACCCAACTGATGAGGCACAGCCCGCACGCCACCAGTTGGCGGTAGAGGCGCTCGCGACGGACGAAGCGCACAAAGGCCATCAGGCTGAAGAGGAGATTGAAGGCCAGCCAGCCCAGCATCCAAAAATCGGTATAAGTGAGAGCTACAGCCGTTTTGCCCAACAGCCCCAGGTCGGGCAGGGTAACTATGTAGTAAATCATCAACCCTCCCACCAGGCGCGGCATCCAGTTGAGGCTGAACTTGCTCCAGGCTACCGTATGAAAACCCAAGCGAAAGTCGTCGCTGACCTCGCCCAGGGTGGCTCTGGCGATTTCGATCGTGCCACCGGTCTTTTTGGGAGCCATCACCAGCGTCTCGCTGGAGGCGTTTTTTGCCGCATTTAAGCGCTCTTGCAGGGATACAGGAGCGGCAGACGGGCGCTCTGGAAGGGCCGGTGCCTGGCCGCCTACCGCGTCATAGAGGGCCTGACGCATTTCCGAGGCCGACTGATAGCGCAGTTCGGGTGGCTTTTCCAGCGACTTCATGACCACTTTGCTCAGGTCTTCCGGCACTTCCGGGTTGACCAGGTGGGGTGCCTCCGGCGTGTGCATCAACTGGGCTTTCATAATTTGCACAACTGTGTCGCCGTGAAACGGGCGCTGGCCGGTCAGCATTTCGTAAATCACGGCCCCCACGGCATACAGGTCGGATCGATTGTCCACCTGCTTGGCGTCAAACTGCTCAGGAGCCATGTAGTCTGGGGTGCCTACCATGGCCCCGGTTTGAGTGAGGCGCTGAGCCTCCTGGATGCTGGCGATGGAGAAGTCGGTGAGAACTGCGTCGTGGCGAGGGCTGAGCAAAATGTTGGCGGGCTTTACGTCGCGGTGAGTAACCCCGGTTTCGTGAGCGCAATCGAGCGCCGACAGCACCTGGCCCATCAGTCGCACCACCTCGGCTACCGGCAGATGGCCTCCGTTGGCCCGCAGGTAGGCCTGCAGATCTTCGGCGCCTACGTATTCCATTGCGATGTAGTAGAGGCCGTCACTGGCGCTGTAGTCGTACACCTGGACGATATTGGGGTGGCGCAATTTGGACGAGATCAGCCCTTCGCGCTTGAAGCGGGCCACAAATTCCTGGTCGCGGGTGAATTCGGCGGCCATGACTTTTACGGCCAGATCGCGTGCCAGCGACTCCTGGCGCGCCAGGTAGACGGTTCCCATGGCGCCCCGACCCAGTTCGCGCAGAACCCGGTAAGGTCCAATCGTTTCGGGAAATTCCTCCGCCATGGGCCTTAGCGCCAGTCTCCGAAGAGGGTGAAGGAGGCCCAAAAGTAGGGATGGGCCAGTCCCGGCTGTTTGGCCACATTTAACTCGGCCTGTTGCAGGGCTGCGGCCAGCGATTTTCCCTGGGCCAGCCCCTGGTAAAACTCGATCATGAGCTTTTCCGTGGCTTCGTCGGCTACCGACCACAAACTGGCCACCACCGACTGGCCGCCGGCCACCCGGAAGGCTTCGGCCAGATTGGTGATGGCCGCCCCCGGGTTGCCTTCTTGGAGGGCGGTTTTGCATGCCGACAGGGTAACCAGGCGCACGCCCTGCCATTCGAGATCGTAGATGTCAGTGGCCCTAAACTTGCCTTCCTCTCCCTTGCCGGCCATGACCAGATAGCTGTTTTTGGGATCGCTGCCCGACAGTTCGCCGTGGGTGGCCAGATGCACATAGCCGGTGTCGGGTTCCAGTTTGCGCAGCTTGGCGGCGCTGGCCTCGGCGCCTACAAACTGTCGGGAGTTGGGAAAGCTCCTGGCGATACTCTTGACCTCCCTTTCGGCTCCGGGCAGGGATCCGTCCGGGTTGCCCAGGGCGTAGAGCAGGCGGCCCTTCTTTTCCGACCCACGCGGGATCAGATCGGAGGTCTTGACGAGGTTGACACACTGCTGCTGCTCGGCCAGAAAGTGGGGTTCCCCCTGAGCATCCAACTTGCACAGAGCGGGGTAGGGCACGTAGTGCAGAATCCCGCCCGGAACGACGGCCAACACGGGTCGCCCCTGCAGATCCTTTTCGATGGGTTCGATCAACCAGTGATGCAGTCGGCTCAACTCCAGCTTCAGCGGTTGGGTATGCTTTTGGTAGCCGGGGCTGGCCGGGTCGTTCCAGCGAAAGTTCTCGGGATGTCCGCCAAAAGCGGATTCGGTGAGAAAGCTGGTGATCAGTTGGCGGGTGCGCAGTACACTCTTTTGCAAATCCCTGGCAGTGACCGAGACTTTGTGGATTTTCAGGTCGTTGTCGCGGCTGGCCACAAAGATGTAGAGACCGTCATCGGCATGAAAATAGAGCACGGCCGTGGTGTCGGCCGGTATCGACTTCTTCAACTCCAAAAATTCCACCGGACGCACGGCCATGGCCGCCTCGTACTGGGGGTGACTGCTGCGCAGGTCGGCCACCACCCGCTGAAATTCCCCTTTGTTTTGAGCCAGCAACTGTTCGGTGCCCTGGCTGTCGCGGCCCAAACTGCGATCGGCTGTCAATTGCTGCTCCAACACGGCCATGTCGCCACGCACCTTTTGGACGGCTTTGAGTTGCCGATTGTCGCGCAGTGATTCCTGATTTTGTTGGGCGGCTTCCAGTTCTTGCTGCCGGCTCAGAGTTTGAAAGGCCTGATCGGTCTTGCCCTGACTGATTTGCAACTGGGTTAAAAGCTGATAGGCCCGCTTATATTTGGAGCGGATGCGCTCACTTCCGGCGGCGCTGGCGCCCACTTCCTGCACGTATTTTTCCACCGTCTCGGTGGCTGCCTGCAGAGTTGAAGTGGCTCCGGCCAACTGGCCCTGAGCCATCTGCAGTTCGGCTGTCAGAGTCAGGGCGCGCACGGTGCCTTCGCGATGGTTGAGGCGTTGATTGGTTTCTCGCAGTTGCCCCAACCAGGTCTCGGCCTCCTTTTCCCAGCCTTTGGGGCGCTGGGCCAGCAGCAGCTCCAACACGGTCCAGCGGGGGTCGCCGTAACCCTGGTAGCCTACGCCTTCGAGGGCGTGTTGATTGAGCTTGATGGCTTCAGCGCCCAGTTTGCGAGCGGTCTTCAGTTGTTCGGCGTTCAATTTGCCGGGATGCAAATAGAGCAGGTTGAGCAACTGAGCCTGGCGCATCTGCATTCGCGTCAGCGACCAGTCGCCTGAGGTGACCGACAGTTTGAATCCCTTGGGCAGCAGCACCAGCAGTTCGGCCGGCAGTTGCTTTTGAACGTCCCTTTCGACTTGCAGCAGGCCGGGCTCTTGCTTGACAAAGATCGGCTCCAACTCATTGAGCGCCTTCAGGGTATCGTCGGTGTCGTCGAGGTGAAGGGCCAC
Organism: bacterium; assembly: GCA_018780265.1. Lineage (GTDB taxonomy): Bacteria > Vulcanimicrobiota > Xenobia > Xenobiales > JADMJV01 > JADMJV01. The sequence goes on along the minus strand of JADMJV010000073.1, from coordinate 23,886 downwards.
CCCCTGGCGATGAACCTCGACCAGATAGCCGCACAGATGAAAGGCCCACGGCAGCTGCTCGAAGTCCTGCATTTCTCCGGGTCGGACGATGGACAGCATGCGGACTAATTGTTCGGCTTCCAGCCCGATGGAGTCACTCAGCAGCTTTTCGTCGGGCGAATCTTTGGCCACCTGATGATCCCGGTAGGAGGCGCACAGCTCCTCCAACCAAAGGCGGGACAGTTCGGCCACAATGCGACCGGAATGGGGACGGTTGGTGGCTTCCTTGAGAGCTGTCAGGTTTTTCCAGGTCTGGTCGTGGCGGCTGCACAGGTTGGCCACGCTGATGCTGGGGTCTTTTTGAATGGCCTGCAGGGCGGTGAAACTCTGGCTGAAGAAGCGCCAGATGGGGGCCTTGTCGGGCGGGGCTTTCTCGACGGCGGCCTGAAAGGCGGCCAGGTATTTGTCGGTGACGTCGGGTAGACCCCCCTTGTAGGCGGCCAGCAAGAGGCTGGCGTAGACTTCCAGCACTTCTTCGCTGTCAGGTTGCTCCTGAGCCCAGCTCAGCAACTGGTCGCCTTTTTGGCGGGCCAACAGTACCTGGCCCCCCATCAGTCGCGTTTTATAGAGCAGCAGCTCCAGTAGATTGGCGACTTTTGGCTCCACCTCGCCGGCCTTGATGCGCTGCTCGATCAGCTTTTGGAAGGCTCCGAAGACCAGATCGTTCTGGCGCAGATTTCCCAGCCTGAGCAACAGGTCGGAAAATTGCACCAGTCCTTCGGCGGCAGCCTGGCTGGTCTGGGTGTTGTCGGCCATGCGTAGATAGGGCCGGGGCTGGGGCTTGGCCCAGAGGTTGCCGCTGAGACTGAGACTGATCGTAAGACAGCCAAACCAGATGAGTTTTTTCACCATTGCTCCTTGATGTCGCTTTGCACCAGTTGGTGCAGTTCTTTCAGTTCACGGGTGTAGCTGCCGGACAAGATGGGGAAGCGGCACCAGCTCTTGGGATCGAGATTTTCATCGTCCACGTGAAAGCTGGGCGCGTAGCGCTCGCGCTTCCACTGATTGCGGCAAAACAGTTGAAAGAATCTCTCCACCCACAGACCCAACTGTGGCGGGCTGTATTGAGGATAGCGCAGTTGCATCTCCTGGTAGACCTCTTGAGGAGAGCGCTTGTCCCGAATGGCCGACTTTTCCACTGAATCGAGCAGATCGTACGGCATCAGGTCGTCTTCGTCTGTTTGCTTGTTTTCGGGGGGGCGCAGTTCGGCGGTGGGAGCCTGTGCGTTGACCACGTTGACGGCCGCCACCGGCCCGTGATCGAGGGGCCCCTGGCTCTCCACCCAGCGCAACCAGTGGCGCAGGTAGTTTTTGTCGATGCCCGCGATGGGACTGACGCCACCGGCCGTGTCTCCATCCATGGTGGCGTATCCAACGGCCGCCTCGGAGCGGTTGGAGGTGGAGATGAGCAAGGCTCCACGCAGGTTGGCCAGCATCCAAACGCCCGGCGCTCGAACCCGCGCCTGAATGTTTTGCAGGGCGATGTCGTCGCGGTTCCATTCCAGGGGCCTGCCCAGGGCTCCCTCCACCATGGACTTGTAACCCTCTACCAGAGCGTCTACGTCGAATTCGTAATACTGGGCGCCCAGGGCCCGGGCCAGGGTGCTGGCCGCATGGCGGGTCACCTCGCCGCTGTTGCGGGTAGCCTGATAGGCGCAGGTGAGGATCTCTTTCATGGCCTGCTCGGGACTCTCCAGTTGGCAGTTGGGCCAGAGAGCCTGGTTAAACTGAACGGGACCCAGTTCGTTCCAGGCTGCCTGCACCATGAAATACATCAGGCAGGCGATGGCCGAACTGTCGGCGCCTCCACTCAGGGAAAGCACAAAGCCACGCGAGCGACTTTTGCGCATATAGTCCCACAGGGCCAGGCGCTGAGCCCGGGTAAATTCCTCCTCTTTCAGATTCGGGCCGTTCTCCCAATCGTCGCGGTGAGGGGTTTCCAGCACCGGCGGTAGGGGAGGGAAGGCAAACGACTGTTTCACCTCGTGCAGGTCTTCGCCGAGGTTGGGCCGGAAGCTGAAGAGGCGGGCCTGATTCATTCGGTTTTGCTGGATATCTAGCGTGGCCGAGGTGACCAGACCGGTGCCGAAACGAAAGCGCGGCCCGTTGGCCACCAACTGGCCACAGGAAGCAATGATGGTGCTGCCATCGTAGATGGCCCGACCGGCCTCATTGCCCAGCAGGTTGGCGTAGACATAACCTACCCCAAAAGCTCGTGAACCCTCCAGCACGAAGCGCTCGCGGACTTTTTGCTTGTGAAAGGCAAAGTGGCTGGCGCTGGGATTGAGAATCAGGTCCACCGCGCGTTGGGCCAGGCTGGCTCCGGGGCGACTGGCCACCCAGGCGTCTTCGCAGATTTCGAAGCCGATGCGCAGTCCACTCAATTCAAACACCAGATCGCCCACAGGGAAGTCGCCCTGTGGGGTGACCACCTGGCCCCTCACGCCCGCCGGCCAGGCCTTAAACCAGCGCGGCTCATAGTGGATGCCGTCGCCAGCCAGATTCATTTTGGCTGCGAAACCCAGAATGCGCCCATCGGCCACCAGGCAGGCAGTGTTAAAAACCGCCTTACGAACCATAAGCGGCAGTCCCAGGCTGACCACCATGCCTTGAGTGTCGGGCAGCAGTTCGAGCAATACGTCCCAAGCTGTTTGCTGCACACTGGGTGAGAGAAAGGCGTCTTCGCAGCCATAGCCGGTGATGCACAGTTCGGGCAAGCAGAGCAGGCTGGCTTCCTGGGCCCGGGCCTGGCGGATGCCTTCGCGAATGTTCTGCAGGTTATTTTCCCAATCGATGGGGGTCTGGTTAAGGGCTGCGGCGGCTACGCGGACTCGCATGAGTGGGCTCCTCGTTTTGTAATGACTGTTTGAGATGCTCGACCAGCAAAGGGGCCACACTGGTGACGCGCAAACAGGGCCGGCTCAGTTGGTGAACCCGGGGATGGGTGTCGGTGACACCTACCGTCTGGATCAGACCCGAACTCTGGATGCGTTGCAGGGCTTCTCCCGGAAAGAGACCATGGCTGGCCACCACGTGGATTTCGGTGGCCCCGCATTCGAGATAGGCCCGAGCAGCCGTCAGCAACGAACCGCCGGTGCGGATCATGTCGTCGTAGATGATGACCTTGCGGCCGTCAACCAGGGCCTGCACGGCCTTGACCTGGGTGGCTGCGCCCGAGAGGCGCTGCTTGAAAACAAAGGACATACCTACCCCCATTTCGTTGGCCAACGATTCAACCCAGGCGGCCCGCCCCGAATCGGTGCTGGCCAGTACAAAATCGTGGCCGCACAACTGGTGACACATCTCTTTGATGGCCTCCTTGGCATACAGGTGGGTATGGCGTATGCCTCCCTCCAGGTAGTGGGGGATGCCGGCCGCGTGCAGGTCTATAAAGACGATGTGATTGCCCAGGTCGGCCTGAGGGATGGCCGAGAGCAGTCGGGCTCGGGCCTTGGCGGTGACGATCTCGCCGGGTTTGACACGGCGCTCCATGGTGGAGTAGCCAAAATAGGGAATGACAAGGGTCAGACTGCGCGCCTCGTTGGCCAGTTCATTGGCCAGATCGAATAGCTCCAGGGTGCAGGCGTCATCCAGTGTGCCGCCCAGACAAATCACGTGTTTGCCCAATACCGGCGTGATTACGCGCTGGTAGCGCTCGCCGTCGGGAAAGTGCTCTACCTCCACGCTACCACGCTGCCAGCCTCCCAGTTGGGTGATTTTGTCCCCCAACTGCTGGTAGGCCTGGATAGAGAATACGCAAATTTCGGCCATAGCGGGGCCCTTCGCAGATGCTGGCGGTCACTCCCCCCGGGCCTCTGACAGCTAGTTTAGGGAGCGAGAATGGTTGATCTGGTCCAGGGCGAAGCACGGGCCATGGACCGTTGGCGGTGAAGGCTCCGCAGTTCAAGGCCTGGCTGGCCATACTTACCCTGGTCGCCGCCCTGGTATGGTTGCTTACCGGCTGGCTGGCTCAGTGGGATGCACGCATCAGCGACAGCTGGTTTGGGCACCCGGCTCGGCGCGTCAAAGTGGACCCACGCATCTGCCTGGTGCTGATCGATGACAAGAGCCTGGCTGCCTTGAGTACGCCCATGACTTTTTGGGCGCCACATTTTGCTCAAGTCACCTCGGATCTGATCAGGGCCGGGGTGGCGGCGGTCGGTCTGGACTGGCTTCCCTACGACGTCGACACCGAGGTGTTTCAGGCCGTTAAGCCTTTTTACCCCGAGTTGGGCTCGGTGCAGGACAATCCCTGGCTGCCGCTTTTCCTGGCCATTCAGGACAGGCCGAAAAATCCCATGGTGCAGGGTATCTATCCTCCCAATTTGCAGGCCAAAATGATGGCACCAGTGGCGGGGATGTACGAGCAGTACCGACCTGCTTCTGAGTTGATGGCCATGTTGACCTCGAGCCAGATGGGTTTTCTCAATTTGAGTCGAGACCGCGATGGGGTGTTGCGCCGCCAGGCCATTCTGCCTCTGGCATTGGAACAGCCCTTGTGGGGGTCTACCAGCTACCCTCCCTTCGCAGCCCGCCTGGCTGAAGTCTCCAGTCAGCAGATGCTCGAGCCCAAGGACCCTCGTTGGAACGGTCAGCCGCTGCCGCTCACCGGTGATGGGACCATTCGGGTGGCCTATCCGCCCGTTCTGGCCGGTATCTCTCGTTATTCGTTTTCCGATGTCTTGAAATGGTCGGGTCAACCTGACTTGCTGCGTCAAAAATTTGCCGGCAAGATTGTGCTTATCGGGGCGGGCACCAAGATTTTTCAAGACCTGGTGCAAACCCCCCTGGGCGAGAAATACGGCGTGGAAGCGCATGCTGATGTGCTGAACACGCTGCTGACCGGTCAGTTCATTCACGAGCCGAAAACTTTGTCCAGGGGTTTGCTGGCCTTTTTGATGATTGTGGTCGGGGCCGGGTTGGGTCTGGCCCTGTCGGCACCGGCCAGCCTGGCCCTGGTGGCCGGCCTGGAAGTGACCTACTACGCCCTGGTTCAGAGCCTGTTTGTGCAGCAGTCCTGGTTGGGGCCCACCCTGGCCCCTCTGCTGGGGGGCGGTTTGGCCTGGGCCCTCAGCGCGACCTGGAGAGCTCGCTTTAAGGCCGGTGAGGAGCGCTATGTCCGTCAACTTTTTGGACGCTATGTCTCGCCCGCGGTGATGGAGGTGCTGCTCAAGGACCCTGGCCAGACCGCCTTGGGAATGGTGGGCAGACGCAGGATCACGGTGCTTTTCTCGGACATCAACGGTTTTTCGGGTCACTGCGAGAAGAAGAGCCCCGAAGCGATTATGACCATGCTCAATGACTACTTTGAGCATATGAATCGTATCCTCTTTCGCCACGGGGGCACCATCAAGCAGTTTGTGGGCGACGAGATCATGGCCATGTTCGGGGCCCCACTGGAGCACCCCAAAGCCGAGGAGGCGGCCGTGTTGGCGGCGGTCGAGATGACGCGGCACCTGGAATCCTTGCGCTCCAACGATCCTCAGGAAGAACGTGGATTTTACTATATCAAAATCGGCATCCATAGTGGTGAGGTGATTCTTGGCAATGTGGGCTCGCACGAGCGTACCGAGTACGCCGCCGTGGGGGACGATGTCAATTTGGGCTCGCGCATTATGGGAATGACCAAGGCCTTGCAGGCAGACATCCTGATCAGCCGTGAGGTTTACGACCAGGTTCGCCACCTGACGGGCATCGACTTCGTGCCCAAAGGCGCTCATCCCGTCAAAGGTCGCCTGGAAGAGGTGGAAATTTATCAAGTTTTGCCCCACCCGGCGGGCTCGGAAGGGAGTTAACGTGGACAAAATATTCGCGATGTTGTTCTGCTTGGCCTGGGCTGTGGCGGGATGGGCTGCGGGCCGATTCAGTACGATTGCGGTGGTTCTCTCGGTCACGGGTAAGACTGCGGTGCAGCACTCGGGCGCAACCTCCAGGTTGCCCCTGCAAATGCTGACGAGTCTGAAGGTAGGCGACAGGGTGAGCCTCTACCCGGAGTCCAGCGTGACCGTGTCGGTGCTGGCAACGGGAGTGCGTTACCGTTTGATCGGGCCCCTGTCCTGGGAGGTCCGCCTGGACAGGCCGCTCAAAGCAGGCAAGGGCGTCCAGGAACTACCCAAGCAACCGGGGCGGGCCGCTCTCTCCCTGGTGCACCGTCAACAGATCGACTTGAGCAAGTTTGGGGGGGCCAGCAGTCGCAGTCTGGCCGGTCAGTTTTGCGTGGACGATGAGTCCCCGCCACTGGTGGACCTGGATATGATTGATAAGCAATTTGAGAATTCAAATCTGAGAGTCCTGATTCGACCGCTCGGCCAGGAGGTCTGGACCCAGACTCAGGCCTCCTTGATACACCCCTCGGTGGGACTCAACCAACTGCGCTTAACCAATCTTCATCTGGAAGAGGGCCAGGGGTATGAGGTTTCTCTGGGCGACGGACCGCCCAACGCAGATCATGGGGTGACGGTCTATCGCCTGACGGCTCAAGAACTGATTGGGATTCGAGCTCTGCAGAAGGCAGCCGTGGATCTACCCGGCCGGATCGAACTGTTGCAGGGTTATTTGCACCTCAAGCTTCACACTCGTGCCCGCCAACTGCAGGCCGAATTGACCCGAGGGCAACCCATCGGGCCCTGAGCGTGGAGGACTGCCTGACCGCCTGCAAGAACGCCCCTGCACCATGAAAGCTGGAGAATTTTACATATGTTGAAAAAACCATTGGTAGCTGTCGGGTTGGCGTTGGCCATGCTGCTTCCTGCCCAGGCGGAAGTGTCCATTGACAACGTAGTTGCCGAAATGGGGCCCAACGACATCCATTTTCGCGTCAGTATGCACAATATGGACGATGTGGCCCAACAAGGGCCTATTCTGGTCCACCTGATGGCCCGCAATTCGCCGAGCGACAAATGGCGGGAAGTGCAGACGTGGGATCTGGAAGATCTGAGAGCCGGCAAGGGCTGGAGTGATGAGTTTTCCTCCGAGGATGAGGCCGCCGTGGCCAAAGCCAACAAGGGTTACGAAGCCAAGCTCGTGGTCGAGGCGCCCGGCCTCAACAAAACCGAAAAAATGGCCCGCCAGTTCAAGACCAAGTAGCGAGTCAGGACACCCACTGGAGCCCGGGTGTCCTGGCCAGCGCCTGGGTGTCGCGTAAAGATGTTAACGGTTTGTAAAAAACCTTGCCAAAATGTTGCCGATCGAATAATGTTGCCAGGCTCGGAAGGTGTCACACAGGCCTTTTGAAGGATGCTGCACGGAGGACATGATGGCTACTATCAATCCCAATCTCGGACCCATTTCCACAAGCACAACGGTGCGCAATCCGGCTCAGGTAAAACCTGGCGCTGGCGAATCTGCTCCGGCGCTACCCGCCGATGGTTTGAGTGTAGATTTTAGCAAAGGCGGGGGCTCCGCCGTCGACGAGAAATCGGCTGCTCTGGGTGGGACGGCCGGCGCTCTCATTGGCGCTGGAATTGGTGGAGCCGCTCTCCCACCCACTCCGCAGGCTCCTTCTGCACCCTCCCCCGTCGTTGTGGGCGGGGTTGAGTTGGCGGCGGCCGATGGTGGATTTTCCCTGTCCAATACGGGAGGCCTGGCCCAACTGGAGAGCCCCAAGGCTCCAGGCTTCAACGCCAGCATTGATGGCTGCCTGGCCAACTTGGCCCAGGCTGCGGAATTACTTGGTACCGGCGAAGCTTCCGAGGCCAGAGGGGTTAAAACGATTACGGCCGCCAATGTCAATTGGGACCTTGGCACGGAAGTTGTTTCCAACGCTCAGAAATTTGTCATTCCGGTACCCCAGTTCGCCGACGGTGGTGAGCCGCTGGTCTATCCGGACGGCGCCAAAGACAAGGACGGCAAAGACCTCGGTGGTACGCCGATTATGGATTGGCAGGGACAACCCATCGGCGACAAGGGTGTGGTGTTCTTCAATCAAAAGGACCAGGCCTGGCAGGCGGTCAAGGCCGATGGCCAGGGGGTCGTGATTATGAATCAGATGACCGAAGAACAGGGAAAAGCCTTGATGGCCAAAATCGGTGGAAATCCCGCCAATCTGACTCTGGAGCAGTTCAAGGACGTGCTCAGCTACGCCTCGTCAGACGAAGTCGGCTGCAAAGACATGTACAACTCGGATCGTTCCTTCATTTCCAAGAAGATGAACGCGATGGAGTCGTCCGATACGGGAGTCCCGCAGTACGGATTGTTCCGACGCGATGACCGGGACGTCTGCAAAGTGCTCTTCGCCGAAGGCCCGGCCGATTTTGAGGCTCCCAGCGGCGGTGGAGTGCTGGTGCATCAGCCCATTGGGGAAGAGGGGGGCGTGCTGCTGCGTCAGCCGGATGGTAAAGTGTTCCTCTATCGCAAGATCGACAATGAGGCTTTTGTGGAGACTTACACCACCAAGAACGGTGGTTCCATCAATTTGGACGAACTTCCTCGCCACAAGGACTAACCGTTTCATCCTCGCGGAGGAGGAAGCGAGAGCGTCCTCCTCCGTTTTCCAACAAGGCCCTGCCAGGTCGAGACTGGCGAGTGGCCTTGTTTGCTAGTAGGGCCTCACGGAGCATTTCACCATGGCAACGATTCAGCCGCACATTCCGATTCCTTCGCAGGTAGGGGCCCCCGCGCGCGATGCAGGCCACGGTGCCTATTCGCAGGCTGGTTAGAGCGCCAGAGTGCGACGTTTTTCGGTGTGGCTGGGATTGTGTACGGCCGGCTGGGCCGCTCCCCCTGGACTTCTCTCCGACTATCCCGTTCACGCCCTGACTCACGCCAAGATCTACGTGACCCCTGATCGGGTCTTGCGCGACGCCACTCTGGTAGTGACGCGGGGCAAGGTTACCCAGGTAGGGGAGGGGATCGCCTCGCCACCGGGAGCGCGGGTCTGGGACTGCACCGGAAAGGTCGTCCATGCGGGCTTTGTCGAGCCTTTTCTGGGTGACCACGAAGCCCAGACCGAAACCACTCCCGAAAAGGCCGGCCAGGACGGCCAGGGAGACCGAGTGGATGAACTGCGCAGCGGCGGCACGGCCAGTACCGCCTCGGCAGCCGAGACCGTGCGGGCCGATCAGGCCGAACGCCGCGTCGAGGAGGGGCTGAAGCTCTCCTCAGAACGGCTCGACAAGTTGCGTGGGCTGGGGATATTGACCGTCCAGGTGGTGCCTCAAAGGGGGATCTTGCGCGGTCAGGGGGCCATCTATTCGCTCAAGAGCGACGCTCTCGACGAAGGCCTGGTGCGCGCCGGAAGCTGTCAGGTGATCGGCCTGCGCACCATCGACGAGAGCGCCCACGAGAAAGATTATCCGGCCAGCCTCATGGGCAATCTGGCCTTTGTGCGCGAGAGCTTTCGTCAGGCTCAGTGGGCCGGACAGCAGCGGCCCAGCGGAGCGCCCCCCAGCTGGGCCGCATTGGAACAGGCTCGCAGCCAGGGGGTTAGTTTCTACTTTGAGGGTCGTAATCTGATGGAGGGCGTGTGTCTGGGACGCACACTCTCAGCCCTGGAGAAGTTGGCCACGGTGTGGGTGACCAACCCGGACGGCTGCTTGAGGCCCGATTGGTTGCAGGGAAAACTGGTCTTGACCCTGGATTTCCCCAAGCTGGAGCTGCACTCGGCGCGGCGCCCCGAGATCAGCTACCTGAAGGCGGCCGAGTGGCGCAATGCTCCCGAATTGGCCGCCCGTCTGGCCGAGCGCAAGCGTCCTTTCTGTTTTTCGGTCCACCGCCTCAGCGATTGGAGCAAGTACCCTCAGCGCCTGTTGCTGGTGAAGAATAGCGGACTTTCCGAAAGCGAACTGCTGGAGAGTTTGACCCGTCGACCGGCCGATTGGCTGGGGCTGGGCGACAGGCTGGGCACGCTCGAGGTGGGCAAATGGGCCAGTCTGGTGGTGCGCCGCGGAGATCCGTTCGCGCTCGATGGCGTTATAGAGCAAGTCTGGGTGGAGGGTCTGCCCCGGCGAGTCAGCGAGGATCATCAGCACGAGTTGACTCCCGCCCTGCCGCGCGAGAGCCAGGAATACGCCATTCCGCCCGCCTGGGAGGGTGCCGGTTCGGTCTTTGTATCGGGAGCTACCGTGTGGACTCAGGGGCCGGCAGGCTGCGTAAAGGATTGCGACGTGCTGGTCCGTCAGGGCAAGATAGCCGCCATAGGTCCGGGCCTGAGTGCCCCGGCGGGAGTGCCCCATGTCGACGGTCGTGGCAAGCACCTCTTGCCGGGTCTCATCGATGCTCACAGCCACACGGGCATTGTGGGCGACGTCAATGAGGGCACGCTCAATGTCACCGCCCAGGTCAACATTGGCGACGTGATTCACCCGCTGGACCCCAATATCTTGCGACAACTGGCCGGCGGTGTTACCTGTGCTCATTTGCTCCACGGCTCGGCCAACGCCATCGGGGGTCGCACGGTTACCGTCAAGTGGCGCTGGGGGGCGGACGCCCAGGGGCTGTTGTTGCAGGGAGCACCGCCTGGCGTCAAATTTGCTCTCGGTGAGAATCCCAAGCAATCCAATTGGGGAGATCAATACACGCGGCGCTATCCGCAGACGCGCCAGGGAGTGGCGGCCCTGATTCGTCAGCGTTTTCAGGAGGCGTTGAAATACCGCCAGCAACAGCAGGCCGGCCTGTCTCCGCGGCCTGACGAAGTGCTCGATACCCTGTTGGAGATTCTCGACGGCAAACGACTGGTCCACTGTCACAGCTATCGCCAGGATGAGATATTGATGCTGCTGAACCTGGCCGAGGAATTGCATTTTCGAGTGGCCACCCTGCAGCACGGGTTGGAGGCTTACAAAGTGGCCGACCAGGTGGCCCGCCACGGCGCTGGCGTGTCCACCTTTAGCGATTGGTGGGCCTATAAGCTTGAGGTCAACGACGCCATCCCTTACAACGGGGCTTTGTTGCACCAACGCGGAGTGGTGGCCGGCTTTAATTCGGACAGTGACGAGTTGGCCCGTCGCCTGCTGGGTGAAGCCTCCAAGGCGATCCGCTACGGGGGCCTGAGCGAAGTGGAGGCCCTCAGCTTTGTGACCGCCAACCCGGCCCGCCAGTTGGGCATCGAGCGCAGCGTGGGCAGCCTGGAACTGGGTAAGGACGGCGATATGTCGTTGTGGAGCGGGTCCCCGTTCCAGCCGCAGAGCCATTGTTTGGAGACCTGGGTGGAGGGGCGCTCGCTTTACCAGAGCGAGCGATACCGAGCGGCCCAACAGGAGTTGCGGCGTCAACGCGACCTTTGGCTGCGCGAAGCAGCCGCTGAGGTGGAGCCGTGAGACGGGCGCTTTTGTGGCTCTGGTTGGCGGCTCCAGGTTGGGCCCAGGAAAGCATGGCCCTGGTCAACGCCACCGTCCATCCGGGTGGAGGTCAAGCCTCCCTGCAGACCAGTGTAGTGGTGAAGGACGGCAGAATCGTCCGTATCGGGCCCGAGGTGCCGGCTGGCTGTCAGGTGGTCTCGCTGGCCGGTCTGCATCTCTATCCCGGTCTGGTCGAGAGCGATTCGCAACTGGGTCTGGTCGAAATCGAATCCGTCCGCGGGGGGCTGGATGTCCGCGAAGTCGGGGACAACAATGCCGACCTGCTTCCCGAACTGGCCCTCAATCCCGACTCCGAGTTGTTGCCAGTGGCGCGTTCGGCCGGGGTCTTGACGGCCGCACTCCAACCCACCGGCGGCCGAATCTGCGGCCAGGTGTCGCTGATGCAGTTGTGCGGCTGGACCCCTTCCGAGATGCAACTGGCGCCCTCTCCCGGGGTGGTGGTGCAGTGGCCAATCTGGGCCAAAGAGGAGGATGCCAAAGCGCGCAAGCGTTGGAAAGAGCAGCTGGCTCAGCTCGAGGATTGGGTCATGGAAGCCCGCGCCTGGGGTCAACTGCCATCCGATCAACGCACCGTCCGTCCCGAGCTGGAAGCACTGTCTCGGGCGCTTCAGGGCGGGCGGTTGTTTGTGCGAGCTCAGACCCGCTTTCAGATTGAAACGGCGGCCCAGTTTTGCAAACGATTAGGCGTTCGCTGGGTGTTGGTGGGAGGCGCCGAGGCGGCTTCGTTGGCTCGCGAATTGGCCGACGACAAAGTGGATGTGATTTACACTGAAGTCTATCGTTTGCCCGGCCAGGACTATTTGGATTTTGATACTTTCTACCGCACCCCATCCCTCTTGAGCGCCGCCGGTGTGAGAGTGGCTCTGGCCGGTCCGGGCAGTCACGATAACGCTCGCTGGTTGCCCCAGTTAGCGGCCACGGCCTGGGCCCACGGCTGGACCGAGGAGCGGGCGGTCGAGTCGATCACCAGCGTTCCCTGTGAAATTATGGGACTGGTCGATCAGGGGCGAGTGGCGGCGGGCCAACGGGCCACTCTGATCGCCTGCGATGGTCCTTTGCTGGATGGGCGCACCCGGGTGGTGCGGGCCTGGGTGCAGGGTCAGGAGATTTCGCTGGAGGATCGACAGAAAAAACTGTATCAGAAATACCGTAACAAACCGCGCTTGACAGCGCCTCCTGCTAAGGGTGACAATCGGCCCATGATATCCGATCGCCTGCCCCCCCGCTTGCCGCTTGCCCGCGTCTCGGCGCCGGTTCGCCCCAGCCCCGTGCCAGAGACCTTCGAGCCGGGTCCACCCGCCTGGGGACAGAGCATGACGGGCGATATCCGCTATCACGAAGTGACCTCCAAAATTTTAGACAACACCCGACAGGTTTGGGTGTATTTGCCGCCCGGCTATGCTCATAACCCCAAGCAACATTACCCCGTGGTCTACGCCATGGACGGCCAGAACGTGTTTGAAAAGGGCACGGCTTTTGGGGGCAACGAGTGGCATATGGACGAGGCGGCCCAGCGGGCCATGACCCACGGGACCATGCGCGAAGCCATTATTGTGGCGGTCAGCAACGCGGGAGCCCGGCGAATTGAGGAATACTCTCCGGTAGCCGACCCCAAATACGGAGGTGGCGGCGCCGAGAAGTTTGCTCAGTTTTTGAAGACCGAGTTAAAGCCGATGATCGACGGCGCCTACCGCACTCAGGCCACGGCCGAGAATACCGCCGTGTTGGGCTCGTCGATGGGGGGACTGGTGTCCCTCTATCTGGGCCTGGCCCATTCCAACACTTTTGGGCTGATCGGGGCCCTGTCGCCTTCCCTCTGGTTTGCCGAAAAGGATATGCTGCGCAGTTGGGCCGAGAATCCTCCCCAGCAACGGCCCGACAGGGTCTGGCTGGACATGGGCGACCGCGAGAGTCAGGCGGACGGCGACAGTAATGGGGTTCCCGATACGCTGGACAACACCCGTAAGTTGAATGAGGTGCTCGAAAGCCAGCATCAGCGCGGCTTGCTCTACCGCGAGGTGGCTGGCGGAACGCACAGCGAGGGATCCTGGTCGGAGCGTATTCAGGATGTGCTCGAAGGTCTGCTGCCCCCATCGTGAGCCGCAATCTGGTGGAGTCGGTGCTGGGTCCTCAGTGGATCCGGGTGCGCCTGCAAAACCCACCCCATAACGGCCTCACTCCCGAACTATGCCAGCAATTGCATCAGGTGCTGGTGGCGGCTGCCGACAACCCGGAAATTCGGGCCATTTTGCTCGATTCGCAGGGGACCAATTTTTGCGTGGGCGCCGACCTGCGCTGGGCCGCCCAGCAACAGATCGGCTCCCTCTCTCAACTGGTTCGAGCCATGCACCAGGTCTGCGAGGTGATGCTGACCGCCCCCAAGCCGGTGATCTGTGCGGTCGGCGGGGTGGCCGCCGGTGGAGGCATGTCCATCTGTCTCTGTGCCGATGTGCGCATCGCCAGCCAGAGAGCGGGCTTTCGTCTGGCCTATCCGCAAGTGGCCATCTCCATGGACGGAGGGTCAACCCTGCGCCTGCCCCAGTTGATCGGCATGAGTCGCACCCAAAGCCTGCTCTTTGATGACCGCACGGTGGGCGCCAGCGAGGGTCGTGATATTGGATTGGTCCACGAAGTAGTTCATCCCGACCGACTCGAAGAGGTGGCCTGGAAGCGTTTGGAGTCGCTGGCTCAGGGCCCCACGCTGGCCTTTGGGGAGAGCAAACGTCTGCTCAACCCGCCCGAACTGGTACGGGAGCGGCTGGAAAAAGAGGCCGAGGCCATCGACCGCATTGTCAAAACCCAGGACGCTAACAACGCCATGCTGGCCTTTCTGGACAAGCGCGCTCCCAGTTACGAAGGACGCTAACTGGCTTCGGCTTCCTCGGTTGGGACCGGCGGTCGCACCACCAGCACCGGACAGGGGGCGCTGCGCAGTATCTGATCGGCGATGCTGCCGCTGATCCAGCGCATCCAGTTGCTTTTTCCGGCCGAGGTCATGACCACCAGGTCGACTTTTTCTTCCTTGGCGAACTGGATGATGGCGTCGCGCGGGTCGGCCTGTTCCACGTGAATAGACACTTTGATGCCGCTGCCTTGCAAGCGTTGCTGAATTTCCTTAAGATATTTTTGGGCTTCGCCCAGTTGCTGCTCACCCAGGCGCTCAAAATCGGTCGGCAGTTTGTCGGTTCGGTCAACAAACAGCACCTTGCCCAGATCGACCGCAACCAGCAGACACACCTCCGAACCCATCGGTTCGGCCAGTTGCTGAGCAACCGGCAGGGACTGTTCGGACTTGGGTGAGCCGTCCAAAGGAACGAGAATTTTTCGATACATGCCCACCGGTTCGACGGACAGGGTGGCTACGTCCTGGGACGAGGCCCATTCTCTTGCAATTCACGCGGTACGGACAGGCAGGAGGCTACGTAGCAGAGACCGGCCAGCCAACCCAGAGTCTCGTGGCGCAATACGATGCCGGCCAGACCGAAAAATACCGCCAGGACAACAAAGGCTACGCAGAGGGCGATTCTGCCCACCGGCACCTGGGGGTCAAAGACGAACCTCTGTTCTGGCATCTGTTTAGTGTAGCAAGGGGGGCCGACCCTGTCGACACAGGAAATTGCCCATTTTCTGCAGACCTGGCTGCAGGTTGGCACGACCATAACCCAGCCGAAAACGGTCCCGGTCGACGGACCCCAGTTGGGACTGGTAGATGCTGGCCGGCAACAGCAATACTCCGGTTTCTTGGACCAGATTTTGGCACCAGTTTTCCACCCCGTCCGGGCCCAGGTAGCGGGGAAAGGCCACGCAGCTCCCTTCGGGTTGCCACCATTGGAACAACTCCGGGTGGTTCTGAAAAAACGCATTCCACCGTTCCAGGTTTTGCCGGGCCAACTGGCGGTTGCGTTCAAGCAGTTGGGCGCCGGCTTTGAGGGCGATGGTGGCCAGCCACTCGGAGGGGCCGCTGTTGCAAATGGACAGGTAGTCTTTGACCTTTCCCATGCGGTGTAGCAGGTCGCCATCCTGACAGGCGACCCAGCCCACCCGCAAGCCCGGCAAGCCGTAGGCTTTGGACATTACGTTCAGGGACAGGGCTCTTGGGTAGAGATCGGCTGCCTGGGGAAGGGTGTGGACCGGGTTGCGCTCCAGTCCTCGATAGACCTCATCGCTGAAGAGCCAGAGGTTGTGCTCGCGGACGATTTCGATCAGTTGTAGCCAGCGCTGCTGGGAAAGCACCTTGCCGGTGGGGTTATTGGGAAAGTTGACGGCCACCATGCGAGTATTGGGGCGCAGCAGGCTGCGCAATTCGTCGACATCCAGGTCCCACTGGTTTTGGGAGCGTAAGGTCAGGCCGCTCACGGAGCCGCACAGGCTGAGGGGCAACTCTTCCATGGCCTGGTAGTTGGGCACTGTTATGATGGCGTGGTCGTCGCGGCCCAGCAGGGCCTGCATGGCGCAGTAAAGGCCTTCCTCGGCCCCACAAAAACACAGCACCTGGTCAGGGTTTATGCTTGCGTAGGTCGCGGCGATGGCCTGGCGCAGGGCGGGGGTGCCCTGGCTGGGGATATAGCCCAGCCACAGTTGCCCCCAGTCCTCCAGGTCAGCTCCATCGGCCAGGGCGAGGAGATCGTTTAGGCTGCGGCTTTCGGCGTCGGAAGCGCAGAGGTGATAGCGTGCTTCAAACTCCCAGCGCGCAAAAAACTGTTCCAGCCGAAATTCCCCCAACATGGGGCGCCCCTTCCTGGGAGAGGGGGTGGACCCTGCACAGGAGGCTTGCTGCCGACAGAGAATTTGCAGGCCTCATGAGCGACGAAAATTCTAATTCAGCTGCCGTTGAGGCAGAACATCAGGCCCTCCGGGCCATGCGAGATACCTTCGTGGCCGCCTACAATCAGGGCGATATCGAGGGGATGCTGGCTGTCCTCGACGAGAATGTGTCCTTTACCGCCATGAATGGTGAAGTGTGTCACGGCCATGCCGACGTGCGCAACTACCACGAGAAGTTGAGAATGGGGTCGCGACCGGTGGTCAAGTCCACCTCGGTGGATGCTATCGAGGCCGACCGACTGACCGTTCTTTACGGAGATAGCTTTGGGGTGGCCACAGGTTGGGCCGACACCAGCTACAAACTGGCCGATGGGCTGGTGTTCTCCTGCCGACTGCGTTGGAGCAACACCATGACCAAGCACAGCGGCACCTGGAAAATCGCCTCTTTCCACACCTCGAGCAACCTGTTTGACAACCCCATTCTGGCACTCTCGAAGAAGGCCGCCAGTTACACAGCGGCGGCTACGGCGGCGGTGGGGCTGGCGGTTGGCGGCGCGCTAGGATGGTTCTTGCGGCGACGCTGACCGATAGGGTGTACCGGGTTTCGCGCTGGCTGGCCCGCAATTTGCTAACTCCTTACTGGCAACCTCAGTTGCTGGGCCTGGAGCAGTTTCCGAGCGAGGGACCGGTGCTGCTGGTCGTCAACCACCCCACCATGTTGGATGCTTTCACCATGTTAGCCGTGTCCCCGCGGCGCTTGTGGGTGATGGTGGGCGAGGCGGTGCTCAAAATACCCCTGGCCGGGGCCTGGATTCGGGCTATCGGTATAATTCCGGTCCGTCCCGGTGGCGACAGCCTGTCGGTTGCTTTGGAAACTTTGCAGGCGGGCGAGTGCGTGACCATTTTTCCTGAAGGAGTTCACAGCAACAGCCAGCATTTGCGGGCCTTTCGCAGGGGCGCTGCGGTGTTGGCCAGGACTGCCGGAGTGCCGGTGGTGCCGGTGGCCATTGCGGGCTGTGCGGCCTTCTGCGGGCCCCTGCTCAACTATGTCCGTGGAGGCAGCAGCCGGGTAGCTTTTGGTCCTCCCCTCTACTGTCAGCCCGACGAGGAAGTCACGCATTTCTTATCTCGTTTGCGGGCCGCCCTGCAGGTGCAACTGGACCTGCCCGAGCCTTTGCCGACGGCGCGCAGAGGATTGCACTTTCGCCTCTGCCAGTTGATCTGGGTGCCCACCACCTGGCTGATCTTTACGGCTTTGAATCGCTTTCGTCCGGGCCATCGGCGCTGACAAAGCGGCCCTGAAGCCACTGGCTCCAGTGGGCTTCCAAGCGCAGAGGCTGGGGTTTTATGTCGCCCGGCCGTTGTCCCGCCGCCTGCATGCGGGCGTAAAACTGGGCCCAGCTGTCGCCTTCCAGCTGATATCCGGCCAGTGCTCCCAACTGACCCAGTTGGCGACACATCCGGTAGTGGTGGTGAGCCAGCAGATAGGCCTCGCCGCGCTCCAGAGCGGGCTGAGGATCGTCGGCGAAAAGCACGTAGCGCCCCTCCTCGTAGGCCACAAAACAGGGCCCCCGCAAGCTAGATGGCAGCCAGGGCAGCACGGCTTCGGGGCTGAGCTTCTCGCCAAAATGGTCGGAGACGCCCCCCACCCGCCCCACAAAGCGCAGCTGCGGGCACTGGTTGTAGTGGCCCACCACTTCTAACTGGTCTCCCAGGCGGTACCGATAGAGGCCACCGCCGGTGCTGATCAGCACCTGGTAGCGCCGACCTGCCTTGAGCTCGTGAGCCAGCCAACAATTTCCCTGCTCGTCGACAAATTCGAAAAAATGACTGCGCACGGCCAGGGCAGCTCCCGACTTTCCCAGCAACGGCAGGCTGACAAAGCCTTCGGTAGCCAGCACCCCCTTGGATTGGATCATTACTTGCGGAAAGAGCCTGCGCAGCTGTGGCAAAAACTGGGCTGAAGGACCGTCCCCCCAGCAGCTCAGGCAGTCGAGTTGAGGCCACAGGCCTTGCAAGCCCTTTTGCATGCGCTGGCTCAGACCGGGTAGGCGGGCCCAACTCTGCCATTTGCTCTGCAGGCGTTCCATCATCAAAAGCCACAGGGTCGGACTCCACACCGAGACCAATCGCAGGTTGGGACAGCGGAGTAACTGCTCCAGGGTTTCGTCCAGATCGGCTGGCCCGGGCACGGCCATCAGGCGTCGCACCAACCATTGGGTCGAAGCCGACAGATAGGCGGCATCGTCTTCAAAGCCGATGGGGATGCCACCCGGGGTGCGCCGGGCCCGCTCGGGGGGCGGCGTGATGGACCAGTAGGCCCGTCCGCCCATTAGTTGGGGTCGGCCGCCCAGAAGATTGCTGACCCAGGCGGCCACCCCCCGTTGAAATTCGGCCTTGAGGGTGCGCGTATAGGGGATCAGCTTGAGGGCCTGGGTGCCGCTGGTAGGCTCGAACAGGGTAACCGCTTCTTGGGTCAATACACCGATCTGGCCGGCCGCAATGCGATCGATCCAGGGCTGCAGATCGGCATAGTCGACCACGGGCAGGCGCGCGCGAAACTGGTCCACATCGGGCCCCCCAGCCAGACCGTGGTCACGAAAATAGTCACAACCCTGATTGATTTGCAATAAGTGAGTCAGGTAGTTGCGCTGGCTTTGGGCCACCCGCCGGGTGGCCCACCAGAAGCGCACCCCTTCCGGCAGCCCGCTCAGCCACCACAGGCCGCCTGCTAGCAACCGGTCACCATACGCTGGCCGGCTCGGGTCAAATTTGCGGGGTTGAGCCAGGTGAGGCAGGCCAGTTCGTGGCCTTGTGCCCAGCCCGGATTTTTTTTCAGAAAGAACTGGGCGTGCGAATCCAGGCGGCGGGCCGGCAGCGGCTCGTGGTTGGCTGAAGCCAGTTGAACCACCCCTTGCTGATACAGCGCTCCAAAGCGGGACGTGGCCAATTGATCGAGACTCTGCTGGATGTCTACCGGGGTGGGCAGGTCGTGGCGGGGATAGAAGCGTTGAAAAAACACCGGCAGAAATCGATAGGTGCGAAAGCCTGAGCAGATCAAGAACCACAGGCACGGTCGACTTTCGTGGGCCACTTTTTGAAAGACAAACTGGCCCCACATGCGGGGCAGGTCGTAGCTATGGCGATGAGCAGCCAGGACCAGCGTGTCGCCCGAGAAGTAGACCACGCCCACCGGCATTTCCAGCCGTTGCAGGGTGGAAAATCCCACAATTCCCTGGGGATCACGTAATAAGAGCACCCAGTCTTTTTCGAGCAGGTCGCGTTGGAAATTGTGACCGGCCGTGTAGTGCTGCTGATAGAGCGCACCTAAGCGGGACCGCTCTGCGGCGGTCAGGGCGCTGACTTCAAGGACGGATTGACTTATAACCATGCTAATTCCAGATAGGGCGGCCTTTCGTCCAAAGGTTCGGGCAGGCCTTGGTAGCGTACTCGATAGAGTTGGCTGCGGTAGAGGCGGTGACGAAAGGCACGCCCCACGGGCAGGTAGGGGTCGCTGTCGAGCAGGCCCAGATAGAGCCACTGCAGGCCCGCCGAATGGGCCAGTTGCAGGGCCCTCTGGAGCCAGCCGCCAAAGGCGTGTGGCCGGGTTCCGTCGCTACCCCAGTAGCCCAGGTAGGCTCCGCGTATCTGGCCGCCCCGTGGCGGCAGTCCGGGTCGGCCCCGCCAGCGGGCCCATAAGTTGTACAACGGGCGTAACCAGCGCAACGGTCCGCGATAGCGGTCCACTACCGTTTGGCGGCAGGCCGACAGGTCGCGCACGGCTCCCACCACCCCCTCGTGCTCGATCCAGATCCGCGTTTCTCCGGCGCTTTTGGGGGTGTGGCAGGGAAAGAAATTGCGGGACGGCCCGTGTTCTTGGAGAAATTCCAGCGCCCGTGAGGTCCGTATGGGCAGCGCGGCTGGCCGCGAGGGAAAGGTTTCCAGGGCCAGCGTGTAGAGGGTTCCGGCCGGGTGGAAGCGGGGCCAACTGGGGCGGGCCTTGCCCACCAGCAGTTGATAGGCCAGGTGGTTGCCTTCCACCACGGTGGCCAGATATTCCTGGGCCGGATCGTCCTGGTGCAGGCTGCGCAGCAGATGGAAGCCTTCAAAAAGCAGGGCCCGTCCCTGATGTCGGGGGTCGACTCGCAGACTGCCCAGATAGCCCATGGGGGTGGGTTTGCCGGCGACATAAAGTTGGGGCAGGGAGCGCACGGCCATGGCCGCCAGCGGGCCACCCTGATAACGACCCAGCAATACCTGGTCGTTGGGATGACTGAGACCTTGGAAAAAGTTGGGATTGCGCTGATAGCTGAGGTCCAGCCACTGGCCGGGGATAGGCAGGGCGCTCAACTGTCGCAGTTCGGCTTCGTCGCCGGGGTGGGCCAGTCGAAATTCGTTCATGCCAGGCGCAAGGCCGGCGTGCCTGCCTGGGGCACTACCAGAAAGAGTTTGCGCTGGGGACGAGGCTGGTAGCCCAGGGGCAGCCGAATTTCGTAGTTTTGCAGCACCGTCTCCAGCATGACCACCAGTTGACGCAAGGCCATGGCTTTGCCGGGACAGATGCGCTCGCCAAAGCCAAAAGGGCAGTAGTGGTTGGCCGGGGGGGCGGTCCGCAGAAAGCGCTCCGGGTCAAACCGCTGGGGGTCTGGAAAGTTTTGCTGGGCCAGGGGAATGGCCGGCATCACCACCGACCCCCTGGGCACCTGCCAGGGGCCCAGGCTCAGGTCTTGTTGGGCCACTCGAGTCAACTGTCCCACGGCCGGGCACAGACGCAAGCTTTCCTCAATGAAGGCAAGGGTGTAGCGGGTGTCACCGTCGCGGATGCGCCGAACCGCCTCGGGTTGCAGCAGCGCAAAGCACCAGGCAAAGGTGGCAGCGGTGGTTTCGTGGCCAAACATGAGCAAAGCCATCAGTTCCACGGGCAGAGAGGGAGCGGCCACCCGCTGGGCCAGCCGCGCCCCGATGCAGTCTTGGGGCGCGTGCTGTAGTTGCTGCAACAAAGCCTCTTGTAGGCGGCGCCGCCGGCGCAACAGGCGCCCCCACGGGCTGTAGGGGCCCCAGTCCTGCTGTAGGGCTGGCAGAAACAGCAGCAGCGGGTTGGAGAAAGAGGCCTGAAATTGCTGGGCTAGCTTTACAATGGCTGACTCCTGGTCGGCTCCCAGCAGGCCGTTGAGCATGATGCGCAGACTGGCTTGATGAGCCACCTTGTGTAGCGAAAAGGGCTGGCCCAGGGGCAGTTGGTCAAACTCTTGCCGGGTCAGACGGGCCATCTCCTGGTCGCTGCTGAATGCCGTCAGAGATTGCCGCACGGCCAGGCTGCGCGGCCGATGAGCCGGGCCTGACATTACAATCAAATGATCCTCGCCCAGTGTGGCCCGCAGGGCCCGGTGGGCAATTCCCCCTGCAAGATGGGGATGATGGATGACCTGCTCCAGAATGTGCGGGTCGCCACTCATCAGCACCCGCCCCAAACCCGGTAACCAGGCCCGCCAGGTCAACCCCCGTCGGCGCGCCTGGCGCTGGAAATAGGCATATGGGTGGAGCAGCCAGCTCACTGCATCCCAAATCATAGCAGGGGGGTCTCGGGGGAGGCGGCAGCCCCCCTGAGAACATTGCTATTGGGGGTCTCG
>JADMJV010000073.1:0-2056 GCA_018780265.1 bacterium | reverse complement strand
GGGAGGCGGCAGCCCCCCTGAGAACATTGCTATTGG
Source organism: bacterium (assembly GCA_018780265.1). Classification (GTDB taxonomy): domain Bacteria; phylum Vulcanimicrobiota; class Xenobia; order Xenobiales; family JADMJV01; genus JADMJV01. The sequence continues at coordinate 2,020 of JADMJV010000073.1, read as the reverse complement.
GGGTCTCGGGGGAGGCGGCAGCCCCCCTGAGAACATTGCTATTGGGGGTCTCGGGGGAGGCGGCTCGGTCGTAGATCAGGCGCACGCTGATCCAGGCCAGCACAAAGCCGGCCGCCACGTCAGCCAGGTGATGCTGGTGAATCAGCACTGTGGACACGGCAATGGCTGCCGCCCAGCTGATCATGAAGAGATCGAGGCGGCCCAGTCGCCGCGATAAGATCAGGGCTGCCGTGCAGGACAGGGCCACGTGCAAGCTGGGAAAGTAGTTGTGTCGCAGAGCCAGTTGGCCAGCCAGTCGCCAGGCGGCGCCGCTCAGGCCATCGACTTCACCGGCCGGGGGAAAGCCGTCTTGCAGGGGCAGCAACACGAAGCACAGGGCGGCCACCAGCTGCTGGGCTGCCAGCGTCAGGGCGACCGGATAGAGCTGGCGAAAAGTGGGCAGCGCCCGTATCAGCGGGATCAGCATGAGACTGATGGACATGTAGACAAAGGCGGCCGACGGAATCAGCGGAATCTGAGTTTCCCAGCTGAAATAGAGACGATAGCGCCAGGGCAAGGCGTCACCCAGGTAGGCCGACCCGGCATAGACCGCCCCAAAGAAGAGAAAGGAAGCGATGGCCAACAAGAGGGCGGCCGGTTCGGGGAAGCGGCGTTCAGGCATCGAGTTGGTGTTGGTAAAGCGGGCTTTTACCATCGGCCGGCAGGGGTTTGGGCCCTTTCCACATGAGCAGATAGATGGACAAAAACCAGGGCCGAAACTCGTCCGCGTGGATATAGCGTTCGAGATATAGCCAGGGAACCTTGGGGTTTTCGTGGTGGGCCCGATGGTAGTGATAGTTGAGGAAGAAGGCTCTGACCACGGGATTCACCCGCAGGTTCCAGGCGCCAGAAACCGTGTTGCAGTCGGAAAAAGCGTGGTCGGCGTATTGCAAGGAGCACCAGTTCAGGGCAAAGGCCAGGTAGCAGGCGCCCCAGCCCACCCAGTTGAGGTCGAGCAGTTGGAAGGCGGCCATCTGCAGCAGTATGGCCAGGCCCACTTCCAGTCGAATGACCGTCTCCGGGGCGCGGTCGTAGCATTTGGCATAAGTGGTCGAGGCTGTCTGCCTGGCTTCGGGACCCTCGCGCAGCGAGGGAATTTTGACATAGCCGGGCCAGATCATATAGGCCAGGCTGGCCACCGGGGGCAGCGTCCAGTAGACGCCGGTCAGGACGCAGTACCACTGCACATACTTGAGGGGCACATTCTCGCCCGGGCGCACGTAGTCAAAAGTTTCAAATTCGCTGCGATTGTGGGCGTGGTGATTGAGGTGACCGCAGCGGTGAAAGCCAAGACTGGTAGGGAAGAAGGCACCCAAAATACGCCCAAACCATTCGTTGAGCGTTTCGTTGGAGTGGAGAATCTTATGCTCGGCCTCATGGAATAACGCAAAGAGGGTGTTATTGAGATACGAGAACAGCACCGCCGCCCCGATCAGCACAACCCACGAAGAAGTGTGCGAGGCCAGCCAGAGCAGATAGACGCAACCGCTCATGGCCACTGCGCCGATCACCAGGTTGAGAGTATTGGGGATGGGTTCCTTCACAGGCCACAGTTTCTATTCGGCTCAGGGGATCCCTGGGCCAGGGGGTGAACCCGCCACAACCATCTATGGCTTTTGGACTCTCAGAAGACCTGCCCATAAAGCTGTCCCAGGAAAGGCAGAATTCACCACGAGCGTCGTGTAGTGCACCGGAGACCCGGCTTGAGCCTGGCAGCCGTGATCGGTCTTTTTCACAGCGGACCGGACTACTCTCGGGAGGCTTTCTGCCAACAAGCCGCTGTCCTGGTGGCCGAAAACAACTCGAGCCTACTCGGCTGGCACCTACAATTTCGACAACTGGACCCCGGTATTGGGATTCCGAGAAATTGGGGCGCACGCTGATCCTGCGGTCCTGGGCGATCGACCCTGAACTCTGTCCACAAAGAGATGAAGAGAGCCAGGGCGCTCCTTCAGCAGCATGAACTGCAAAGGCTGCTCAA
>JADMJV010000012.1:262868-307642 GCA_018780265.1 bacterium | reverse complement strand
CAGATGTTGCGACTGGAAGGCGTCTCGAAGCAGATTCAGGGGCAGACCCTGTTTGAAGGGGTGGACCTGGTCTTGCAGGCCGGTGACCGATTGGGCGTAATCGGCGTCAACGGCTGCGGCAAAAGCACTCTGCTCAAAATCCTGGGCGGACTGGTCGATCAAGACGCCGGCACGCGCTGGGTGGCCGATGGCTACAGCGTCGGCTACCTGCCTCAGCAGCCTCAGGTGGACGGCCATTTGACCGTGAAAGAAGCTGTTTATCAGGCACAATCCGAAGTTGTGGATCTGTGGCACGAATACCAACGCATCTGCGAGGACCCGGGGGACCTGCGGCGCCTGGGAGAAGTGCAAACGGAACTGGAGCGAGCCGGGTTTTTCCAACTGCAGGTGCGCGCCGATGTGGCCATCCAGCAGTTAGGCCTGGCCCACATCGAACAACCTTTGGATCGCCTCTCCGGTGGCCAACGCAGGCGGGTGGCGCTGGCTCAGGTGCTCACCAGACAACCGGATTTGTTGCTGTTGGACGAACCCACCAACCACCTGGACACCGATTCTATCGACTGGTTGGAGGGCTACCTGCGCGGCTACAGCGGGGCGGTTGTGATGGTCACGCACGACCGCTATTTCCTGGACCGAATCACCAGTCGCACGCTGGAGATTGAAGAAGGCAAGGTCACCTGCTATCAGGGCAACTACGCCCGGTATCTGGAGAAGAAGGCCGAATTGCAGGAGCAGGCCGAGGCCAGCGCCGCCAAACGGGCCAATCTGTGGCGTCGCGAACTGGAGTGGTTGCGCCGCGGGCCGCGGGCTCGGGCCACCAAACAGAAGGCCCGCATCGAGCGCGCTTACGAGCTGCAGCCGGAGGCCCAGCAGAAGCAGACCGGCCTGGAAATTGGACTGGGCAGTCAGCGCCTGGGCAAGAAAGTGCTGGAGGTCAAGGGCCTTTGCAAGTCCTTTGGAGAGGTGCGCATTTTGCGCAATTTTGATCTGGACCTGGAGCCTGGCACCCGGATGGGAGTGATCGGTCCCAACGGCAGCGGCAAGACCACTCTGCTGGACCTTTTTAGCGGACGACTGGCCCCGGATGCGGGCACGGTCGAGATGGGCACTACGGTCAAGTTAGGCTATTTCGACCAGGAGAACCGAGAGCTGGACCCTGACCAGAAAGTGATCGATTCGCTGCGCGAAGTGGCCGAGAGCATCCCTCTGGCCAGCGGACATGTTTTGACGGCGGCCCAAATGCTGGAACGCTTTCTCTTTAGCGGACGGCTGCAGCACACGCTGGTGGGCAAGCTTTCGGGCGGCGAGCGGCGCCGACTTTACCTGCTTCAGGTGTTGATGAGCAATCCCAATCTGCTCTTCCTGGACGAGCCCTCCAACGACCTGGACATCCCTACCCTGTCGTGCCTGGAAGACTATCTGGACAACTTTCCGGGCTGCCTGGTGATTTCCAGTCACGACCGCTATCTGCTAGATCGCTGTGTCGATCAGTTGCTGGCCTTCGAAGGCGGCGACCAACCTCGGCGGGTCAGCGGCGGCTATTCGGACTATGTGCAGCAGCGCCCCGCTCCCGTAGTCAGTGCGCCCAAGGCCAAAGCGGCGGCGCCGTCGCCAGCGCGAGTGGAGACGGCCCCGTCCAAGGCCCGCCGCTTGAGCTTTAAAGAGAAGCGCGAGTTGGAGCAGTTGGAAATCAGCATCGCTCAGGCCGAGACGCGCCAGCTTGAACTGCAAGAAGTGATGGTTCAGCAAGCCACCAATTATGGAGCCGTGCGCCAGGCTCACGACGAGTTGGAGAAGCTGAAGAGCGATTTGGAAGTGCAAATGGAACGCTGGGCCGAACTGGCTGAACTGGCCGACTGAGGAGGATTGAACATGAAGCGCTGGTTGATTTTCGCCGTGCTGAGCCGCGCCCTGTGGGCGGCCCCGGCGGCCGACGATGTTTGGAAAGTGGTCGAGGCCGCGGGCATCCCCCGCGAGATGGCCCAACTGCACAATCCCGAGGCTTTTCCCGAGGTGGCTGCCATCGGTTGTCAGCACCCAGACCGCGGCATGGAACTGAAGGCAGTCTATTTTGACGGTCGATACTGTAGCCCCAATCAAGCCACCTCCGGTCTGGTGGCCAAACTCGATACCGACAGCGCCGTAACCTGGGTCACGCAAGTGCTGTTGAGTTTTGAGCAGCCCTGCCTGACCAGTCCCAGCGAGTTTGTGGGTCTGACCACCTACCTCCAGCCGGTGGCCCAGCCCGACGGGGCGGGAGGCTTTAAGGTGAGACTGTGGGTCAAAGAAAGCAATGGAGAATTTACTCTTCGCCAATACCACCTCACCCCCCGGGGGGTTCGTCTGACCATTCAGCAACGCTGGCGGCCCAAGAGCGGCCCGGGCGCCTAGTTTGTGGCTGCCGGACCTGGTTGTCAAAGGGGATTGTGCCAGCGCAGGCCCGGGAATCTTGCAAAGTCAGCGTCATTCGAATGGACTTGAGCCTGGTATTCCAATGCAAGCGCCGCAATATGCGCATCGGTGACCAGGCTTCCGCCCACACCGGCCTGCTTAAGAGCGTTCTCAAGAATCTCCAGGTGCCGTGGTCCGGGTTCTAGCACTTGCACATTGGGCAGGCGTAGCCACGATCGCACGTGCTTGAAGGCTTGTGGGGTTGCCATGGGCACCACCAGAACGGCAGGGTGAGTCACGAGACGTACGAAGCCGCAAATGACCGCCCACGGAATGGCCACGGTGTCATTTCCGGAGAGCAGGTTCTCCCACCATTGGCGAGCCGCAGTGTGGGCCACCGCGTCCGAATTGTAGGCATAGACCAGCAGGTTGATGTCGGGGACGATCACCGGTCGTTCTGAGCCTCGCGAATGAAGTCGCGCACTTCGAGTTCATCGACTAACTGGTTGAGTCGATTCGCGTCAATCCCTGGGCGAAAGCCACCGCAGTGAGGTTCAACCTGGAAGCGCTCGGGCTTGACCAGCGACTGGTGGGACAAGCCGCGTAGGATCAGTTCATTCAAGGCCTTCTTGAACGAGAGTCCTCTTCGATGGGCGTAAGAGTGGAGCTTCTCAGCCACCTCAGGGTCAATGGTTACGGTTGTTCTCATGGTTACATCATGAGAACACGCGAATTTGCTGTCAAGACGACACTGGTTCTCGGGCGGCCATCTTGTAAAACTTTCACGCTGGCTCAACGCTGGCTTGATCCTCGTTCGTTACAATGGACAAATCAACGAAAGGAATATCCATTATGAACGTCAACATGCCCTCCCACCTGTCATTTCGGCCTTCCAAGGCCACGGCCAAGAACGAGGCCCAACAGCAAGATACTACTAAGGCCAGCGAGGACGCCTGTATGGACGGCGCGCGCGATGCCGGCCGCTGTTGTGGAGGCGAGAACGGCTGTCTGGGTTAATCGGCCAGGGAAAGAACTCCATTCAGGCTGGGGCAGTAATTCGGGGGGACACCCCGACAACTCACTAGAAACCGACGGATATGCGCCTCTCACTGATACACCGTGTGCCCATCCGTTGGGTTATCCTGGGGGCCACTTTGGCCGCTCTGGGATGTTCGCTTTTGGCGTGGAGCCTGGGCGCGTACTGGCTGGGTCAAAACTTTATGTGGTATTCGCAGGAATACCGGATGCTGGCCCAGGTCCGCATGGTCTGGACCGGAGAAGAGCCTGATGGTCAGGGCAATCGTCGCGGTCTGCCCATTTCCTTAAGCCTTCAAGAGGAGGCGAGGGGGCGGGTCCAGGCGCTTTCGACTCCGGCCACGGCGGCCCGCATTTTTGACCTGAGCGGGCGTCTGTTGGCTGAGTCGAGCGGACCGCAGGTCGTCGATCCCGCCAGTCCTGACAGAATTCAGGCGGTGGCCTCGGTTTCGGAGCAGGTGCGCAATCGCCACCTGGCATACGCCGTGGATGGAGAAAAACAGGAATGGATGGTGGTTTTGATCCCCATTCGTCAAAACCACCAGGATGTGGGTGTACTGCAATTTACCTCAATGCGACGTCAACCTCGCGAGGTGACCGTGAAGATGCTCAGCTATATTGGAACCGCCGGAGGCCTGGCCACGATGGTATCCATTTTGGGCGCCCTGTGGGTGGCCAACTGGCTGGCCAAGCCCATGGAACGACTGCGTCAGGCCACTTTGCGTCTGCAACATGGAGACCTGAAGGCACGCACCGGACTGGCTGCGGTGGAAAGCCAGAACGAGGTGTACCAGGTCTCGGCCGCCTTTGATCAAATGGCCGATTTTGTCGAGCAGAGCCTGGAGACGCAACGGCGGTTTGTGGCCGATGCTTCCCACGAACTCAAAACTCCCTTGACGGCGATCGGGGGCATGGCCGACATGCTCAAGCTGGGGCAGGATGCCGAGAAGCAACGCAAGGCGATTGACATCATCAGTCGCGAAACGGACCGTATGTCTCGCCTGGTGGCCGATTTGCTGACCCTTTCCAAGGCCGGTCAGAAGCCGGCCGAGCAGACCCTGGAGCATCTCTGCTTGAGCGTGATCTTGCGAGAAACCGTAGAGTTGCTGGCGGCCACTCACCCCCATCGGGTGATAGAGGTAGAGGCCGAAGAGAATCTGTTTATGCTGGGCAACCGCGATGAGGTGGGTCGACTGATTCGAAACCTGCTGGACAACGCCGTGCAGCATACTCCTGCTTCGGCCAGTGTGCGAGCCTCCTGTCGCCTGGCACCGCAAGGAATCGTGCTGGAGGTGGCCGACAAAGGTCCTGGTATTGAGGCCACCGATCTGCCCCATCTGTTTGAACGATTTTACCGTCCCGACTCCTCGCGGGCCCGCAAGACGGGCGGGAGTGGTTTGGGTCTGGCCATCGTGAAGTCGATTGCAGCCCGTCACGGAGGACAAGTCAGCGTGACCAGTGAGATAGGCAAAGGAACCTGTTTTTGCGTGGTCTTTTCGGGAGTGAAATGAGCAAAACCAAAGTTCTGGTGGTGGACGACGAGGAATCGATTGTGGATTTTATAACCATGGCGTTGGAGCACGAGGGCTATCAGGTGGTCACAGCCAGCACCGGAGCACAGGCTTTAGATCGCTTCCAGCAGGAGCGTCCCCAACTGGTGGTGTTAGATTGGATGCTGCCCGATCTGGATGGGCTGCAAGTCTGTCAGCGATTGCGCCAGTCGTCGAACGTGCCGGTGTTGATGCTTACGGCCAAGGGCGAGTGGGAAGATCGGGTCAAAGGGCTGGATGCGGGAGCCGATGACTACCTCACCAAGCCCTTCAAATACCAGGAATTGCTGGCCCGACTGCGGGCGATATTGAGGCGCAGCGGGGCCCGCCTGGGCACCGTACTGACTTTTGCTGACCTGGCCTTGAACAGTTCCAACAGGTCGCTGTTCAAAGGGGACCAATCGGTAGAGTTGACTCATCGGGAGTTTGAACTGCTCGAATACATGATGCGAAATCCCCGCCAACTGGTCACCCGCGAGCAGTTGCTCACCAGTATTTGGGGTTGGGACTACGACGGCAATGCCAACGTGGTGGAGGTTCACCTCAGTTCGCTGCGGGCGAAGCTGCAAGACCAGGAGCGCAAGTTGATCAGGACGGTCCGCGGCGCTGGTTACATTTTGGGCGGCTAGCGGCTTCAGCAAATCTTCAGAAATCACTGGAACCAACTTCAGACGACAGACTTACCCTCAAGAGAGGCCCTTTAAAATTGGGATCTCGAGAGGAACTCACTATGAAGACCTTTACCACGATGCTTGTCGGCGGAGTATTTCTGGTCGGTTTCGCCGTGACCGTTCCGGCCGAGCCCCGTCAACGCCGGCGCGCCACCCACATGGAGAGGCTGGAAGCCCGACTTAATTTGAGTCCGGAACAGGTAGAGCTTTTGCGCCCCACCTTTGAATCCATGAAGGAATGCCACGAGTCCCGGCGGGCAGCCTTTCAGGCTCACCTGAGTTCGATTTTGACCCCCGAGCAACTGACCAGGCTGGAGGAGTCGAAAGGCGAGAACGGACGGAGCGGTTTGGGAAATCTGGACCTGAGCCAGGAGCAGCGGGATCAGCTCAGGAGTTATTGGAATTCGCGGCGCTCCACCATGGAACAGGATCGGGCCCAGATAGACTCTCAGTTGCAGGCTACTTTGACCCCCGAACAGTTGGCCCAATATCAGGAGATGAAGGCCCATCTGTGAAATCAACTTTCTCTTGAGCGACGTTGGGGCTACGGACTTTCGCCAGAATCGACTGATGTTATTGGCGGTAGAGCGTCTGCTCTTGATCGCCGGAGAAATAGCTGCTCGCTTGAGTCCGGGATTTTGTCGGGAGCACTCTGGAGTTCGTAGCGCGAAATGATTCCTTGTGGCCCACAAGTATGGACCCAAGTTTTTCGACCACGGCCCTGGGTCCAGGTAGCTGGTCAACTCGCTGATTGACGGCTTGTGCCCGACTCGAGGGCAACAATTTCCAGTTCACTGGAAACTGTTGCCAGTGAACTGGAAATCTTACTTCTTGCGATAGGCCTTCCGGCGTCCTCGCCACTCGACCGAGACCCCTGTTGGACTTGGGCCAGCTTACTTGGCTTCGGGGTCGGCCGGCTTGTCGGCGGCAGGGGCTTCGGGACGGATGCGCTTTTTGATGCCGTCTTTGATGTCGGACATGTTCTTGTGGAGGTCGTTGGTCAGCTTCTCGCGTCCCTCTTTGCCGCCCAATTCGCGGTAAGGAGCCACCGGGATACCCTTGCCGATTTCGACATGGGCTTCGGTGCGCTCGTGGTATGCTTTGGCAGCTGCCAGTCCGACCAGACCGGCGCCAGCGCTGAGCGGACCGGCCACGTAGATGGCGTTGTTGGCAAGTAACGCGCCGCCCAGGCCGCCACCGACGGCTCCGGCCAGTGCGCCCCATTTGGCCCCATTAAGAGCACCACCAGCCTTGGCCCGCATGTCGGAGTCTTCCGTTTTGGCAAAGCCGATACCGCCGCCGACAGCGGCACCGGTGATGGCGCCGGTGAGCACACCGGAGACTGCGCGCAGAACAGGTCCGCCCACCAGGGCGCAGGCGATACCACCGGCCACCATAGCACCGGCCGTCAGGTAGGTCTTGATGCGGTCACCGCTGGTAGCCTTGTGTTCTTCATAGTGAATGACTACAGGGACCATCGATTCGCAGTTGGACTTGAGGGCCATCATAGCCGCTCCGCCTTTGAATTCGTGAATATTCTCATTGTCGTCGTAGATGCGGCCTTCGGGGGCGATTGCCACGCCTTTGCCATCGTTGAGCAGGTCAATCATCGTCTCGATCGGCTTGGTGGAAGCGGCTCCGCGATCGACGGGGACAGCACCCATGGCCGTCATCATTTTGCCGACCACGCCAGTGAACTGCTCTTTAGCTGCCATCGTACGAATGTCGCGGTCGGTGACCGAGGCTACAATGGAAGCGTCCGAGTAGCTGCCGTGATTGAAGGTCAGCATGTGAGCGCCGCTCTCGGGGATGTTTTCCTGGCCACGCACGTCGGTCTGGCGCCACAGGTGCACCAGTCCCTTGTTGAGCGGGCGAATCCATTTGGCTGCCTCGGGGTCGTAGTGAGAGAGGCCGTCTTCGGGTCCCGTGTAGTTGGGGATCACTTTTTCGGGCTTGGAAGGCTTGGGATCGGGCGTTTCGGGCTTGGGAGCCTCACCGTTGGGGGTTTCCGGGGCCTTGGGGGCCTGGTTGAGGATGGCGGGGGTGAAATTGGATGCGGTTGCGATTCTCATGACAGCTCCTACGCGAACATATTCTTGATCTGATCGGCGTAGCGCTCGCTGACGATAGAGCGCATTACTTCGCCTTTGTTGGTGACTTCGTCACCGCTGAGTTCGTGGTCGAGGAGAGCGGTGCGCCGCACCACCTCGTGCTTTTGGAAGCCCTGGCTGCGCTCGCTCGCTTCTTTGTCATAGAGAGCGATGACGTCGGGGTGCTTGACCAGTTCTTTGGGGTCAGTGGGCAGTTTGCGTTCAGCCGCCCACTTGCCCAAAACCTCGAAGTTGGGTTGGATAAGCGCGCCCACCAGGTCGCGTTCTTTGCCGCCGGTCACCAGCGAGCGAGCGATGAAGGGGCTGCCTTGCAGAGCCGCTTCGATGGGTTCGGGGGTTACATACTCGCCGCCTGGAAGCTTGAACTGGCTCTTGATGCGGCCCGAGATTACATAGTGGTCTTTGCCTTCGGTGCGGGCAGCGCCCGTGAAGATGGTGGCTGTTCCGGCGGCGACACCGGCCAGGGCGGCGCCCAGGGCGGGGTGTCCGATGAACGAGCCAGCGATACCGCCCAGCAAAGCTCCGGCCCCGGTGAGGGCGGCCAGCTTGCCCTTGGAGACGGGGCCGGTGGTCTTGACCAACTGGCCCTTGTCGCCGGTGCGATACCAACCGTCGGGGGTGAAAGCTTCCTTGGTCTTGTCGTCACGGTTGAGGTAGCCGCCGGTCATGATGTTGGGACCGGAGATCTGAATTTCGTTGGTTCCTTCTTCCAGGCGAACCTTGTCGCCGGGAAGAGCCGCGCCTCCGGTGCCCAATTCGGCCCGGGCCGGATTGTTCATCAGCGCGCCGGCCGAAGTTTCGGCCAGGCCATAACCTTGAGCGATACCGTAGCCCGAGGCCCGCATCAGCGTTTCGGCTTCGCCGCTCAGGGGAGCGCCACCCGAAATCATAATGCGCACTTTGCCGCCCATCCGCTGGTCGACTTGTTCTTTGACCGGAGCGAAAACGAATTTCTTGCTCAGTTCGTGTTTGACGCGGTTGCCCACCGAGTGATTGCCGTGAGCTTCATAGTATTTCTTGGAGTTCTCCAGCGAACCGGAGAAGAGGTCGGCCTTAGAGAGGTTGCGCGACTTTTCGCCGGCAACCTTGTCGGCAATCGCGCCGCCGATCACGGCGCCGGCGATGCCCAGACCCCAGGGAAGAGCGGCTCCACCAATTCCAGCGCCGATGAGAGCGCCGGCCGTGCCACCCAGAGCGGCACCCGCCGCACCGGCAGCCAGGCTGGCCACGAAGGGAGGGAAGGCCGGGTCGGTCTTGGTGACTGCTTTGTTCTCGACACCGTCATAAATCTTGTGCAGGAAGAGGGGCGTGACGGCCAGCACGGTGGGCTCCAGGTGGCGGAGGTCCTTGGCGAAGTTGGCCAGGCTGCCGGGGTAGGCAATGGTGCCGCCTTCAGCGGTCATGGCGTAGTCGGCTACACGGCCCATTACGTGGCCGAGCGGCAGAATGGAGGGGTAGAGGTCTTCTCGGCGGGCCGACTGCAAGGTTTCTTCGGGGTTATCGTTGATGGTGCGCAGCATTCCCTCGACCGAGGCGATGACGTTGCCGTGAGACAGCAACACACCTTTGGGATTGCCGGTCGAGCCGGAAGTGTAGACAATGCTGCCGATGTCGTTGTAGCAAATTTCTGATTCGCGTTTGGCGATTTCGGCCTGGTTCTGGGCCAGGGTGGCTTCGCCCTGAGCCATGAAGTCTTTGAAGCTGACGATATTTTTTGTGGACTGGTAGGCGCTCAGGTCGACGTCGCCGGACACGATGATGTTCTTGAGTTCAGGCAGGTTGCCCTCGACGCGGATGACCTGCTCGAGGCGCTCCTTGCTGTCGACCATCACGGCTTTGGACCCGGAGTCCTGCAGGACGAACTCGCAGCGCTGGTCAGGGTATTCCGGGAGCAGGCAGGTGAGCACCGCACCGGTGCTGGCGATACCGAAGTCGGCCATCCGCCACTCGGGGGAGTTTTCGGCGAAGACGGCCACCCGGTCCGTGGGCTGAATGCCCAGCCCGATAAGGGCGGAGGAAAAATTTTGCGCCTGCTGGCCTACTTCTTTGTAGGTGCTGTACTGGTACTCTTTGCCGATCTTCTTACCGACATACTTGCCGTCGGGATTTTTTGCCACGCACATTTTGAAGAACTGGGGAACCGTGGTGATCTCGGCCCCTTGGGCCCATTCGTCGAGGGCCGGGTTGGCCGGATAGTCTTGACTGCCGATCTTGCGCGACTCGGGGCGAGTGGGCTTTTGAATCGGCTGCTTGTTGGTCTGGACTTGCATGTGAGTGGTTCCTCCCTGGCTTACCCACACACTACCAACGACCCCTAAAAAAAATTGGAAAGAAAGTTCAGGCCACTTCGTAGCGGCAATGCTCATAGAGCATTTCCTCTTGAAGGTTAAAGGAAAAGAGCACCAAGACCTCGTTTCCCACGGCTCGGGGAGTTTTGACGCGCACCTCTTTTTCGTGGAGCTTACCGTCCAAACTGCAAGAGTATGTGATCCAGTGTCTACCTTTGTCGGAACGGGCCTTGACGACGCTGGCTGTCAGAATTCTGCCTTTGACCAGCAGATCTTTTTCGCGTTGGCCCTTCCAGACCAGCACCTCGGCCAGGCCACGCAGTAAAAAAAAGAGCAAGCCGGCCACCACGATCTGGACCAGCGCCGCAACGGGTGTTTTGATGGTGACCCCCAGCCAGTGCTCCCAGGGCGGCGCCGGTACTGTGGTCAGACTGTGGCCCTTGGTGCAGAAACAAAACATGCACCACAAAGGGCGCACCGTTTCGTACAGCGCAACTACCATCACCAGTTGAATCGACCAGCCCAAAATCAGGGGGGCGGAAAAACTACCTCGACGCAGCCTGACTTTGCGAGGAATTGGCACCAGGGTGGGGTCCATCGCGAGGGATTCGAGCCCTTATTTCGTGTCCCTTCCCTGTGGCTGCGCAAATAAGGGTGTGGGTGCCTGATGGAACCGGAATGCAGTCAGCGCCGTCATAGTATGTGCGGGAAACCGCACAGAAGGACGACACCGAGCGGGTCCTTCGGGGTTCAACGACCAGCATAGCGTAATCGACAAGGTCTGCAGCCTGCGGAATCTGATTCGGGCGAGCCATAAGGTTCGCTCTAATGGCGACTCCCCGGGTTTAGATGGTCAATCCGCCGAAGACTGGACGGCTCACGAGGACCGCAACATCAAGGCTCTGCGATGTGGTGGAGGACTGCTACTGCAGTTCCGCCGTGAAGCGAGTCTATATCCCAAAACCTGGAGATCCTACGAAACGGCGCCCTTTAGGGATTTCCGCTGCTCGCAGGAGTGTACTAACTGGCTGTATTGCAGAAACTGAGTCCGGTCTTTGAGGAAGTATTTTTGGAGGACAGCCACGGTTTTCGGCGTGGGAAAGCTCCCGCACAGGGCAATAGGGCCGGTATCCGCCACTTCAGGGGGACGCGTCGAGGGATGGGCTCGACGGAGAAGAATTCGTTTTCTTGCACCTGATAGAGTTCTGTCCTTCAACGGGGGGCGCCTATCGCGGACTCAGCTAACTCGAGACAGCCAATCCCGGACCGATTCGGGAGGTCGGCCGATGATGGCACGTTGACCGACCACCACGACAGGTCGCTCGATCAAGATCGGGTGATCGAGCATGGCCTGCAGCAAGTCGTCCTCGCTCCGACCCGCCAGGCTCAACTCCTGGTAAATGGCTTCTCCTTGGCGTATCAAAGCGGACGGGCGCATCCCCAGTTTGAGCAGCAGTTCCTCCAGTTCGTTCCGTTGCGGGGGATGCTCCAGATAATAGATGGTTTCTATCGGGTCACCCAGTTGCTGGAGAAGGGCCATGCATTGTCGGCTCTTGGAGCAACCAGGGTTATGGTAGATCTGAATGTGAGGCGCTGCCTGGGAATCAGCCATTCAACTGATTGGCGTAGAAGGCACTTAGCGTGGCTGCAGCGCCCATAGACAAGGGTTTGGCGGGCGGTTCCAGGGAGTCGTCTCCGTAGAGTTCCCAAACCACCGGTAGAAAAGCCAGCGTTTCAGGGATCGTCCCCGTAATCCGAAGGTCGCCGTCCTGGCCCCGCCGCTGAGCCTTCATTTTGAAGACCCCGTCTCCACTTTTGCCGCGGATTTCAAAGTCCCCATCGGGTTGACGATCTACCGAGAAGTTGATGCGGCGCCCATCGGCCAGCAAGGCCAGGGTCTCGTCCTTTTCGGCATTGGTGACGGTGGACGTGCTCTGGACACGAGTACCTGAGGATTCGGTCACCCCAGAATCGGGGTCCTGATCGATGGACAGTCGGGCTTTATTGAGGCTGAGGTTGACGTCCCCCTGGCTGGAATCTTGCTCCCAGTTGCCCCTTAACTCGGCGCCTGCCAGGCGGCCAAAAACGGCATGGCCGGTCTCTGAAAAGGCGCTGTTGATGCGCAAAGTGGTGGTCTGGCCGTTCTGTTCGCCTTCGATATAGGCGTCGCCAGGTTGGGGTCCCTTCCAAACGTTAACGTCGTGATGGTTGTTGCCCACTTTGCCGTGGACGCGAGTATTGCCCGACCTGTGCCGGTCGACGGTCATGTTGATGGTCACGTTGCTCATGGGGGCGATTGTATGAGAGCGTCACCGCGAAGGTATTGCCAAAAGGTTACGAGCTCGGCCGCTGAAAAGATGGACAGGGCCCGAGTCGGCGAATCGTTGGTCATGCTACCCCGTCTGTTCGACAAATACGAACTCCTGCGCGAATTGGGAAAGGGCGCCTTCGGAACGGTCTATCTGGCGAAACAACAAGCATTGGACCGGGACGTAGCGATTAAGATCCTGCTGCCAGAAGCTTCGCACGACAAGGACTTCATCGTTCGTTTCCAGCGCGAAGCCAGGATGGCTGCCTCTTTGCGCCACCCCAACATTGTGCAGGTTTTTAACGCCGCTCAGGTGGCCGATCAGTACTACATCGCCATGGAGTACATCGAAGGCCAGAACCTTCGCGAAATGCTCGATAGCGGTTACGAACCGGACTGGAAAGAATCTGTAGACATAGCGATTCAGTTGTTGCGTGCCTTGCAGCACGCTCACGCCAAGGACATTATTCATCGAGACATCAAGCCGGCCAATATTTTGGTGGAAAAGCCCAGGCGGGTGGTTTTGACAGATTTTTCCATCGCCCACATGAAAGATGCCAGTCGGCTGACCACCACCGGTCATTACCTGGGCACTCCCGAATACATCGCTCCCGAAATTTTGGATGGAGTGCCGGTCTCGCCAGCCACCGACATTTATGCGGTGGGGCTGATTCTCTACGAAATGGTCACCGGGGTGCACCCTTTTCGGGGCAACAGCATTCCGCAGGTGATCAAGGCCCAGCTCTTCAACGTGCCCAAGAGTCCAGACGAGCTAAATCCCCGACTGCCCAGAGCGGTCGCGCGGGCGATCAATCAGGCGCTGCTTAAAGATTGCAGCAAGCGACCTCAGAGCGCGGCCGAGATGACCCAGCTGCTGATTGAGGCCCGCGACAGTAAAGTTCCGGTGGTATCCTTGGGTCCTGTCGCTCCCGTGGCTCCGGTGGTCAAGCTTCCCAGACCCGACCCACGACTCCAATCCTGGCCGGACCCGGCGGCCACGATTCCGGTGGAGTCTCCGTTGCCGCGTCCAATGATGTCGCCCTCCCCGGCCAGCCCTTCCGCAGAGACCTGGCCCAAGCCCAATCTAGAACGGGCGCCGGCGGAGCCGATTCAACCAGGTGTCAAGAGGGCGGGACTTCAGTCGCTGGGCCGACTGACTTTGTTCACTTCCTTGCTGGCGGTGGCCGGGCTGGCCGCCTGGCATCAACGCTACGGCCCCAACACTTTGGAGACTGTCCAGCAGGGGTCGCTGGTCCTTCAAAGTGACCCGTCCATGTTGCAGGTATCCCTGACGGACCTGGCTACCCCAGCCCGGGCGGGCCGGTTTATACCCCACAAAAATGGCGACATGCTGCGCCTGGCCGCCGGGGAATACCTGGTGAGGGGAATGCAGCCCGGCTACCGCGATCAACAAGCCCGCCTGAGCATCCGACCCGATCGGGTCACCCGACTGCTTTTTAGGCTGCAGGCTCAGGGTGCATCGCTCATCGTTCACTGCCAGCTGCCGGGAGTTCAACTGGCGATGGATGACGGAAAGCCCCAGCCGCTGGGCCAGAATCCGGTCACTTTCCCCATCGAACTGGGCTTGCATCGGTTTGTTTTTACCAAAGAACACTACCAGCCCGAGGAAGTGGCCCTTACTTTTCAAGACAAAGACAACCTCGAACACAAGGTTGATCTGAAGCCTCTGAACGGAGTCTTGGCGGTTGTGACCAAGCCCGCCGGGAGCGTGGTGCGGCTAAACGGGAAGAAGTTGGAGCAAAAGACTCCGCTCAAGCTGGCCCTTCCGCCTGGCAGAATCGAACTGAAACTGACGCACCCTGGCTACCACGAAAAATCGGACACATTTGTCCTGGAACCTGAACAAAATTTGCCCAAAAACTATGTATTGACGGCGCTGCCTCCACCCCCCAAGCCATCGCCGCCGCCCCCCAGTCAGCCCGAATACTACCCGCCGCCGCCCCCGGCCTACTATCCACCGCCGGCCCCGCCGCCGCCCTCCTTTCCTACACTTTAGACTTCGAAGGCCAACCGGAGGGGGGTTTTTTGGGCTCCCAATTTGTCGCGGATTTCCAACTCTACATGGTAACTGCCGGGTTGGCTGGGGGCGACAATTTCGGAGGTCAGCGTGTAGGTGGTGGGGACGGGCCCGCCGGAAGCCTCTTGCTTGAAATCGGAGATGGCCAGGGGGGCCACTTCGACCCCCTGGGAGTTGACAATGCGGCCGGCGATCTGCAGCCAGATGCGGCCGCCTACGCCATAGCGATAGTTGGTGACTTCACAGCGAAACAGAGCGGGCTTGCCCCCGGCCAGTTTTTGGCCGCCCAACCAGCCGGACTGAAGAACCGAGAATTTGTCGCCGTCGTCGGGCAGGTTGGCAAAAGAGCGGCCTACCAGACGGGCCCACAGGCGAACGATCTGGCGGGCTGACCAGGCTGCGTTGTAGCTCCAACGCAAAATGCCCTCGCCGGTGATTTTGCTGGGGTTGGCGGCTTCCGACATCTGCACCAGGCAGACCATGGGGAAGGCGTCGCTAACGAAACCCAAACGAGTGTATTCGTCTTCTCCCAGCAGGCCGTCGTGGTAGGTGGTGGAGAGCACTGGCAGATCCTTGTCGGTGATGCCGGCGGCGGCCTTTACCTGCTGGAGTTCGAGCGCGGTGGCCTGCACCTGTTCCTGGGTTTCGGCGGTGTTGAGCACAAACACGCGATAGGGTTGATAGATGTTGGCGATGTTGCGCAGGTCAGCGGGGACGGGTCGATCGGCCAGCTCGGACCAGCGGCACAGGAGCACCTGGCTTGCCAGAGTGGCCTGCTTGACGTTGCGGAAGATGTAAGGGGGATTGCCCAATACTCCTTCCAGGTTTTGACTGGAGGAGATTTTCATCAGGGCGATTACCGGTAGGGACTGGGGCGTAAATCCAATGCGCTGATAGTCTTTGGAGGAGAGCTTTGGGGAGGCGATGTAGGCGATGGGCAACTGCTCTTTGCTGATGCTGTAGCGTTCCCGCACCTGTTTGACGGTTTGGGCCAGGGCCAGGGTTTGCTCCTGATCGGCGGCGATGACGGCCACCACGACATTTTTGGGGATTTCGGCCCAGCTTGAGCAGGTCCAGAAGAGGAGCGCCCAGGCCAACACAAGGAATTTATACACCCCCACCTGTTAGCCCAGGCGACTTCAATTCCTGTGAAGGTAAGGGCGCATGGGTTTGTTGGCAGGGTTCTCTCCACCGGGGGCCGCTTTCGAACTTGCACAAGTCACAGCCCGGTGACGATGCCGGCACTGGGCCTTTGCCCTTACCCACCTCTGAGTCGATAGGGCCCTCAAATAGCCACCAGGCTTACGAGGTTAAGGCCGCAATGCGCAGGGTTTGCAGGGCTTCGCGCAGCCAGGCACCTTGCAAAAGAAAGGGATTTTCGGCCACCTGATTGCGGCCATAGGGGTCGCGCAATTCGGTGTCGGGGATGCGGTCGGTTTCGGGGTCGATCAGCTTTACCAGTTCGGCCGCCCAATCGCATCGTTCGGCGAGCATCTCGACGGGAAGGCCTTCCAGGACCGCCAGCACCCGGCTGACCAGGTCGGCCAGCCGCCCCGCGCAGAGCAACATGGTTCTCCCCGGTGCCAGTTCACCGGACCCACCCCGCAGTTGGACCGGGTGGAAGTAAAATCGCTTATCGCGCAGGGCTCCTCGTCCCGTGTACTGGCTGAGTTCCTGTCCCGCCAGGCAGACCTTGCGCTGAGAGATTTCGTGCAGGCCTTGCTGGCTAAAAAACATATCCAATTCGGCCAGCGAGCGCGCCTGCAAGATGCGGGCCTCGGGGCGCGGGTCAACGCCTTGCAGGAGAGCTGCGGCGTCGCTCGGGCCAAACTCCAGCGAACTATGATTGTGCCCTGCGTTGACGCGAATCGCCGAGCAGGCGGCGGGTTGGGATAGCTGCTCAAACAGTTCGTGACCTCTGATCTGGGTGGGGTAGGTGGTTTCGAAAACAGGGTTCCAATGGACGATGGGGACAGCGTACCAGCCGTCGCCGCGATGGCGCCGCTCGGGCTGAAGAGTCATCAGCCGGGCTTCCTCCAGACGATCCAGGAACACCGTCAGATGCTGTTCTTGAGAGAAGAGCAGCGCCAGTCCGCCGGGGCTCACGGCCAGGCCGTCGCGACCGCGTAGCACCCACCAGTTGCCATCCAGTAGCAAGGATACCTGACCTGGGCCAGGCTTGAGCAGGGCTTCCTCCAGATTGGTGGCGGTTGGTTCCTGGATGAGCAGGGGCGCTCCTGGCTCCTTCAGGAGCGCTTCCAGGAAGTCGCGTGTTTGGGCCAGCCAGTGTCGTTGCGTCATGTCCCAGCGAGCGCGGGCGAAGCGCGCCCCTTCCGGCAGGCGCAGGGCGTGGCGTGGCAAGCTCTCCTGCTCGGGTTCGAGCAGTTTCTCCACCTCGTTCAGCAGGCTCAAAGCCTCGGGAGCCAGGGCTCGCTCGGCGCGTGCCGACTTCAGATTGTCAAGCAGCCTCGATAGATGCTCGAGTAACTTGCCGCCACACAGAATGGAACTGGGCCCCGGGCCAAAGTCACGCGGGTTGGGCTGCGGCTGTACGGGATGAAAGCGGAAGCGACCATATTCCGCCACCAGTTGCTCCTCCCAATAAACCAGCCGGTGGGTTCGATCGGCCAGGCCGTGCTGATCGCAGAACTCGTGAATTTCCGCGATGCTGCGGGCCTTTAAGATTTGTGCTTCGGGACGCGGGTCACGATGCTGGGCCAGTTCGTAGGCGAAGTTGGGGCCAAAGGGCGGGCGCTCCGGCTGTGCGTGAGGGTCGATGAAGATGGCATCGAAATCCTGGCGCTCTGCCAGCAGCGGAAAAAGCTGATGACCGGTGATTGGTCGGGCCACCTGGTCGGTGTAGCCGGGCTCGCGCTGCCGGTAAAGGGCGAGCGCAGCGGCCTCTGTGAACAATCGCTGTGCCCAGAATCCCGCGTGAGTGGCCGTCACGGGTAAATCCTCGCTGCACAGCACCAACCATTCAAAATCCAGCAGAGCCTGGGCCTGGCCGGGTCCAGGCCGCTGCAGGATATGGCGCACGAGGGTCAGCTTTTTCCCGCCGGGGTACCCATAGGCGGAATGGCCTGGGCAAAGGCGGGAAGCTTGAGCACCCTGTCGGCGTAGGCACGAATGTGCGGGTAGTCGGCCAGGGGCACTTGAACGGCATTGGCAAATACCATCACCGACGCTACCGCAAAGTCAGCCACCGTCAGGGCCTCACCCAGCAGGTAGGGACGCTGGCTGAGGTGAGAGTTGAGCACCGCGGCCACCTTCCGAAAGGGCTCCTCGGCCTGGGCCACCACTTGCTCGTCGCCGGGCTGGCCACGGAATTGGGGCTTGAACAGTCGCTCCACCAGGTAGGGTCGAAAGGCCGTGCCCCAATGGCAATGGTACCAGTCCAGCCATTGGTGAACCAGGGCCTGGCCTTTCGGGTCCTGCGGATAGAGCCCGCTTTCCGGTTTTTTTTGGGCCAGGTAGATCAGAATGGCGTTGGACTCCCAGAGGGTGAAGTCGCCATCTTGAAGGGTCGGCATCAGGCCATTGGGATTGAGTGCCAGGTATTCGGGCGACTGATGCTGGCCATTCAGCATATCCACAGGGACAACTTCCAGGGGAAGCCCCAGATGGTGAGCCAGAGCGGCAATCTTGAAGGAGTTGGGTGACGGGGGCAGGGAGTAGAGCTTCACAGAAAAGGGCCTCCACGAAAGATGTCGTCGCTAGACGCGGAATGGACTTTCCAAGCTGTCAGGGTGATTTCCTGGACCGCTTAATAGGGAGACATGCCGCCCAGGCTGTCGCGGGTGCGCTTGATGTAGGCGGCCCGGATCTGCTCGGGTCGGGTCAGTCCCTGGAGGGAAAGGGCATATTTTCCGGATTTGTTGTGGTCGGTCTTCTCCTTGGTGGCGTTCTCGTGGGCATAGACGGCCGCTCGAGTGTCCAGCAACTCCATCAGCCGTAGGGTGGGGTCGGCGGCCACAATGCGCTGACCCGGGTTGCGGGGGTGGGCATAGTCGATGGACGAGCCCACGTCGGCGTAGGCCGTCAGCTTGTCCAGGGCCACCTGAATCTTGCCCTGGTTAGGGTTAGCAGTAGCGGTCAGATTGATCAGTTTGGGCTCAAAACCGGCCGGCTGTTTGTTCTCCAGAAGCGGGCGCTGAGCGGTGGCCTGGGTGACCCACTGGCCTTCCCCGGTCCGATGATAGCAATCTCGCTGGTATTGTGGGGGCGACCCGGGACGGACCGTGGCCACGTAGGCGTCCGATTCGCGCTGGCTTGAGCGGAAAACCGGCGTCGCGCCGCTGAATCGGGGACCTTGGGGCGTCATTTCGAAGACGTAGGCCTCGATTTCTTCGCTGTCTTCCACGTTGCGCGAGAGGATGAAGTCGGACAGGCCGTCGGCATTCACGTCCATCACACTGGCGTAAGTGTAGTGAGCATATTCCCCGGCGACGCCACTGTAGTGGCCCACCACGGCACCCTTGTCCACAATCACCAGGCCGCTGCTCAGGCCCAATCGATAGAGAAAAGCCTTTTGGGCAGCTCCCGGGCGAGTGAAAGAGCCGGGGAGCCCGGCCCGCACTTCAAAATCTTTCGCCCCCTGTTCGATCTTGGTCGTGCCGGCAAACGTCTTCAAATAGGGTTCCTGGGCCCGTCGCTTGACTTCCTCTTCTACGGCAGGGGTATCGGCCAACGATGGACCGGGCAGGCTGATTTTGCCGTCGAGGACGCGACCGTCGAAGAGGGCGCTCGACTGTGCGGGAGTGGGCCTGGCAAAGGCATTGCGATGGGGATAGATCAGTGTGCCAACCAGTGCTATCAGGGATAGAGTCAGGGTGATTTTGGTTTGCTGTGACATAAGCGGTGTGTGTCGCGATTACCCTACCGATCTTCCTGCCCAGGAGGGCGCTCCTTGCTTGCGAAAGGCGGGGGATGACTGGATGGGAACTAAAGGATGCCTCGGCAACGCTGGTCGAGGACGGTGCCGAACTGCGGGAGTTCTTGAGCGGCTACCCTTTGGCCGGGGCCAATCAAGAGCGCACTTTGATGGTCATTGTGAGACGATGTGCGCCGGGCCTCAATGCGCCTCCCCAAGGAGAGGAGTATGACTGGCAGTTGTTCCTGGTCTTTCCGGGTGGTTGGTCCCGGCTGGCGTTGCCCAAGGGCCTGGAATATCAAAAGGTGAGCCTGGAGGGCCGCACCATCACGATTGGGACGGACCGGGGTGTGGTGGTCACCAATCCGTCTGAGTTGAACTCTTTGTCGCCGACCGCCCTCCCCGAGGAATTTGTGGCCCTGAGCAACCGCCAACCCACCCCCAGGCCCCCCATCAGGCAAGCCTCCATCGTTTCCGAAGTGCTGGGAGAGATGGTGCCCCGCGACTTTGAAGATTGGTGGCAGGGTCGCGATCTGAAGGTGCCCTTTTTCGACCACCAGTCCCTTCCGGTCGTCTTTATGGGGGTGCACCCCGGTTTGGACCCGCAATTTGGGATGGACGCTGATGAGGCCTTACGGGCCTTTCTGGCCAAGACTTCGGCCGACCGGCTGAGGGCTTCGCAGCCTGTTTTTGACAATTGTCAGGAATTCATCGAGGCGGTCGGGGTGGACGAAGACAATCAGGCTATGGCCGGTCTCCAGAATGTTGAAGATATCTGGCGCTTTGTGCACCCCCAGACGGTCTATTTGTCTCGCCGTTCGAGACGGGACCTGTCGGTCTATCTGCACATCTCGTGTCAGTGTGATTGGGAAGAAGAGCACGGACTTCAGCTGGTCTTTCGGCGGGGCCACGATCTGGTGCGGGTGAGTGCGGAGGATGGCCATGTTACCGAGTCTGACGCCTACGACCGTCCCGATGAAGAAGATCCCATGCTGTGGGCGGTGCTCAGGGATGCAAAAAGCCAGACAGACGCTGCTTGATCCCCGGCCATTCTGGATAGGTGATCGAGAAGAAGGCAGTGTCGCGCAGAGTGCCATCGGCACGCCGCTTGTGACAGCGGTGAATGCCCTCGAAACGAGCTCCCAGCCGTTCGATGGCCGCTCTGGAACGAGCGTTGAGAGCATCGGTTTTCAATTGGACGCGGGCGCATCCCACCTGCTCAAAAGCCCGCTCTAACAGCAGAAACTTGGCTTCCGTATTGACCCGCGTGCGACGATACGGGGAGAATACCATCGTCCAGCCGATCTCAACCCCTGCGTCCTGCCAGCGCAGCTCCAGATAGCGAGTGGCCCCGGCCAACTCGCCCTGGTGCGTTTCGATCACAAAGGGCACCTCCAGCCGCTGTGCGGCCTGGGCCAGGGCCTGGTCGACCCAGGCGGTCGTATCCTGGCGCGCAGCCGGCTGCTTCCCCTGCCAGCGCCACAGGTCCACTTCTTGAAATGCCTGGTGAAGTTGATCCTCATGCACGGCCGTCAAGGGCAATAACCGAACCGTGGCTCCCGTTAGCGGGGAGGCCAGTTGCTCATAGGCGGAGGGCGACAGGGCGGCGGGGTCGGTCATCGTGGAGGGTCTCCGATCAAGGATGCGGTTACGAAATATCCGTTTACTTACCCGGGTTGCGGAAAGCTTCTAAAAGAGCTGCCCCACAACCCTTGAAACCCTCTGTATTTCTGGTCACCAGCGTTGGTCCGGAAATGGCCGCTGTCGCACAAATTAGCATATCCGCCTGAGAACGCGTCTCGCCTCGGGATTGAAGGCCCCAGCGTAAGTCACCGCGCTCAAGCTCACGCGCGAGACCCCCTTTGTCCATTCCGCGATGCCCGGATTCACTGAACGTCGAGTCAGCTCACCAGGGATATTCGTGTCAAGAAGAAATCTCATCGAGCACTTCGGCAAACGGATTCGTTCAGACTCAGGCGATCTGGAATAACCAGCTGGTAGTTCTCCTCTTGGCAGAGTCTACCGAGATCTTGGAGTGAATCAAAGATTCATTGCCGGCACTGTTGTTGCCACTCTCGGAATTTTAGAAAAGTCACTGCATCCAAAACGGCGGCCACCGGGCGATTGCGGTTCGTGATCAGCTGTGGTTCCTGGTGGGCGCCTTTGACCAGCTGGGAGAAACGTTGACAAGCTTCGGCAATTGTCCATTCCATGTGGCGATTTTAGCTATCCCAAATGGACAAGTCAAACCTCTACCGGCACCGAAGAATCGCGCGCACTGGATACCGTTGGGCTGAAATCGCACCGGCCAAGCGGACGGACACCTTCCTCAAGGGTCGCCAGCCAGTCAGGCGAGGTCACTTAATGTGTTTCGCGAAGTGGGGCTGAGTGTCGAGGTTGGTGCACATCGAGGCGGGAGCCTCCTCCATCGGTCTGCGAGTGCGTCGGGAGGGGCGGCCTGGGCGGCGGGGCTTGGTGCTGGTTGCGGTGCTGGGCCTGGCCGGCCTGTTCGCCTGGTTGATAGAGCGGCAGTTGATTCACCTCAGCGAGGTTCACACTGGCTATGCTACGGACGGATTTGTCCTGGCCGCGCTGGCAGCGCTCTATTCGTTGGTCCATGGTTCTCGGCGTGAGCAAGTGGTCTTCACCGACCAGGGCTGCCGTTTATGCACTACTTACGTGGGCGTGGGCTGGCCCCGATATTATGAGGCCTGGCGAATTCGCGGTTTGCGAGTGGACAGCGTTGGCGGCATTCTGTTTGACGATGTGAAAACGGGACGGTCCGTGGCCTTTGCTGGCGAGGTGTCGGGCCTGGCCGCGGAGCATGATCTTCTGGTCCAGCGTTTTCCCAGCTTTGCCGTCGAGGCGCCGCAGCTTCCTTTGGCCACCATTAAGGTGCACCGGGATGGCCAAGGGATGCGGCTCTCGACAGCGGGCACTCCCCTCACTGAGATGGCAGCGAGAAACAGAATTGTCTTCGTGGTGTGGTGCATCTTGGTAAGCTGCCTCGTTCAGCTCTGGTGGACAGGTCATAACCTCCAAACAGTCTTGGGGGCCTGTTTACTGCTACCGATCCTGATTTGTGTGGGCCTGTGGGTGCGGGTCCGCGCGCGTCGCCCTGGCCCTCCTGGCGAAAGCCTGGAATTCACCCCCAACGAGCTACGCTACCAAGAAATCCGCTGGGTCGAGGCTCAAGGTGGCCAATATTGGCATCGTCAAGATGTGACCGTGGCCCGGTCGGATGTTCAAGGGGTCCGGCCGGCTCGGGTTTGTGATGGTCGTGGCCTGACTTGCGGTGACCTCAATGCTTTGCGGATTTCCCGGGGCGTGGAGATTGTGGTTCAGACGCCGGAAGAGACCAAGCCCAGGACCTTGCGTTTCGCCAACGCCTTAGATGCAACCGAAAGCCAGGCCGTGCTGACCCGTATCTTGGAGTATTGGCCCGACAAGGTCACCGAGCCCGTTCGCCAACCAGCGGCCCGGTTGTATAATCCTAAGCCCGCTGAATTACTTTGGGATGTGGACCGTGAGGGCAAGGCTCCGTCCAGAAAGTGGTTGCTCCTGATTGCCGGGCTGGTTTTGCTCTATCTCTGGCTGCGCACGGTCCCCTGGGGGCCCTGGGTCTTTATGGGCGGGGGATGGGTGGGGGCCTGGTTTGTGGGTCGGAAACTCAAAGGGAAGTTTTCGGATCTTCGGCAGTGCCTATCCGAAGAATCGATGCTGCGGCTCAATCGTCCCGTGAGAATTCACCTGAAACCGATAGGGCCGGACAAAGTGGTCGAGCCTGCCCATGAACTTCTAAAGCTCGGCTTTGTCGAGGTAGGCTCCTTCTTTGTGCCCGAATTGCCCGGCCTTGAAGTGCGGGGTTTGCTCCACGAGCGTGAACCGGTCAGTGCGGTGCTCTATCACAAGGAGAGTGCTCCGTGCTGGATGGATCTCAGCTGTCGCTATGCCGACGGCACCAGTTTTACGTTAACGACTCTGCCCGCCAGCGGCCTGGATGAACGTCCCGGACAGGCCTGCTTGAGAATGGTCGGCCAGTCTCCGGCTGAGTTGTGGGCCCGCATGGTCTCCGATCGACCGCCCGGGCTGGTCCACAAACCCAGGGCGGACAACTTTCAAAACGATTTCGAGACCTCCTATGCGTTGGCTACCGATTGGCGGTTGGCGCGAGGCGGGCCCACGGAGTCTGAAGTGCGAGCCGTGGCTGCGCCTCTCAGCGAGGAAGAGTTGCAGTCGACTTTACGGGCGTGTCATGAGCAAGCCATGGCGGATTTGAGTGAGGTCTTGCTTATCCATTTTTTGCAACAGTCGTCGCCGCCACCGGAGGAAAAGAGGCGTTGGTATTGTCGCGTTGTGGCCATCCACGATCTGCTATCGCCAGCGGAATTGGGTGTTCTGTCGGTGACTGGCGAGGGCAGTCCTCGCCAGCTCTTTCGGGCCGCCAACGAGGCTCGACCCCCCGCCCGTCGCTGGGAGAAGATCGGTAGCGTCAGCCTGCCCTTGGAAGCGGACCTTTATCTGCATCCCTAGCCGGGCGTGCAAAAATTGCAGTCTCCACATTGTCTCCACGATTTCCCTACTTTCTCCTCACTCTTTGCCTACATTGGAATTCTGGAGGTGACTATGAGGGCAAGATTGAGCGTGAAAGAACGGGTGGTTGCGGGTGCACTGGCCTTGGTGCTGGTGGCCGGGGCCGGAGCGGCCTCCAAAGAGACCATCACCAGCAAATCCGAGTCGGCTACATCGGTGACGGTGGTAGGCAGCACCGAACGGGGCGGCTGGCTGGGCCTGTCAGCCTATCCGGCCGGGGGCACAGGTAAGTCGTATCATACGGTGATTTTTGTGCGCCAGGGGAGCTGGCAAGAGCGTTTGTCGCTGGGCAGTTCCTTTGCGGGCGGCACCTACGAAGTGGCTCTGTGGGAGCAAAAGGTGCCGAGATCCAGTTGCCGCACGGCCGGGTGCAAGTGGTGCCCGGTGAACGGCTACCACATGGATGGCCTGCGTTCGTACTCGTACGGGAAGGTGGGTCGCTGATGCGAGCCGCCGGTGAAGTGCTTGAGCAGTTGCGTCGGGCCGACGTGTTGCGTCAACTGGCCCTCAGCGACAGTGGATTCCTCTTCGATCCACGCAGCGGTCAAAGCTACAGCCTCAATCCCAGCGCGGTGGAGGCGTTGGAGATGTTTCGCCTGGGTCTGTCGGTGCGCCAGGCGGCCGAAGAGCTGGCCAAAAACTACGCCACCAGCGCCGAGCAGGCTGAAAGCTGCCTGGAGAGCTTTATCCAGCAAATGGGGAGGTATTTGTCGTGAAGTGGAACGTTGCCATTACGGGCATGAACGCCCGCCCCGAAAACCCCGGCCCGGGCTACCCGGTGGCCCGCTGTTTGCGCCAGGCCAACGATTTTGGCGGACGCATCGTGGGCCTGGGCTACGACGTGTTGGATGCCGGCCTTTACCACCCTCATTGCGAGACCAGCTATCTGTTGCCTTACCCGGCGGCCGGTGCGGAGGCGTTGTTGGAGCGCTTGCTGGAGATTCATCAAGACGAACACCTGGACGCGGTCATACCCTGTCTTGATGCGGAATTGCCCTGCTTTATATCGATCGGGGAAGAACTCAAGCGGCGCGGTATTCACACCTGGATTCCTACCGCCAGGCAACTGAAGGCCCGCAACAAAGACCGCTTGCCAGACCTCTGTCAGCGCTTGGGAATAGGCACGCCGGAAACGCGCACCGTCAGCGATCCGCACTTCTTTCGTCGCTCTCACCTGGAGGGCTGGGACTACCCTCTGGTGGTCAAGGGCGCCTTCTACGATGCCATGGTCTGCTACACGTCCGACCAGGCCGAAGCCGCCTACTATAAGCTGGCCGCTCAGTGGGGCTATCCGGTGCTGGTGCAGCGCTTTTTGGAAGGCCAGGAGATCAATCTCACCGGGCTGGGCACTGGACGTGGACTGGCGGGGGCGGTGATGATGCGCAAGCGGGCCGTGACCGAAAAGGGCAAAGCCTGGGCCGGCGTGACTGTGGTGGACGAGCAGTTAGAGCGCCTGGCGGCCACTCTGGTGGAGGGTCTGGGCTGGTGCGGTCCTCTCGAAGTGGAGGTGCTTCGTGCCAACGACGGCCAACTGTACTTGATTGAGATGAATCCTCGCTTTCCAGCCTGGGTCTACCTGAGCTGCGGAGTGGGACGCAACCTGCCCCGGGCCATGCTCGAACTGATGCAAGGGAAGGACATGCCCGACTTCCCCCCCCTGCGCCCTGGCATGATGTTTTTGCGCTATGCCGAGGAGCTGGTGATCGACCTGAAATTGTTTGAAAACCTGATGATGCGCGGCGCGCTCGTCGCCTGAAAGGGAAACCTGTTTATGAACAAGCCATGGGTAGCCCCCTTTATGTCGCCCCACCAGGTGGGCGCTCTCAACAAGTTTGGCCTGCGCCCTTTGCGCGGGGAGTACCAGGACCACATCGAGGGAAACCTCATCGAAGAGTTGGTGCAGGCCTATGGGTCGCCCCTCTTTGTCACCAGCGAAAGTCGCCTGCGCCACAACGCTCGTCGGTTGCGCCGGGCCTTTCAAAATCACTACCCGGATGTGGTCCACGGCTGGTCCTACAAGACCAACTACACCAGCGCCATCTGCAACATTCTCCATCAAGAGGGCTGCTGGGCCGAGGTAGTGTCGCGCTTCGAGTATGAGAAGGCCCGCATGTTGGGGGTGCCCGGCTCACGCATCCTTTTCAACGGCCCCAACAAACCGGCAGAAATTCTGCGCCGGGCCATCTCCGAGGGGGCCCACCTGCACGTGGACCACCTGGACGAGCTTTCGGCCATTGAGTCCATCGCTCAGGATCGTGGCCAGCCGGTGGCCGTCACACTGCGACTCAATCTCAATACCGGCTACAGTGAGCCGTGGAGCCGCTTTGGCTTTAACCTCGAAAGTGGAGAGGCCCACGAGGCCGCCCGGCGCATCGAACTCAGCCCCCATTTACGACTGACCGGGCTGCACAGCCACATCGGCACTTTTATCCTGGAGCCACGTGCTTACGCTGAGCAGATACGCCAGATGTGCGAGTTTATGGCCTGGCTTGAGCCGGACGGCCAGGTGCGCATTGAGTCGCTTGACATCGGCGGTGGGCTGCCCTCGCAAAACGCTTTGCAAGGGATCTATCTGCCCCCCGCCCAGGTGGTTCCCGAACTGGACCACTACGCCGAGGTCATCGCCGGCGCCCTGCATCAGGGCCTGAGCCATCGAGTGCAGGCGGGCTTGCCGCTGCCTCGGCTGATTTTTGAGTCGGGACGAGCGGTGGTCGACGACGCCCAACAGTTGATCACCAGCGTGGTAGGCACCAAACGTCTGCCCGATGGACGCCGCGCAGCCGTGCTTGACGCGGGCGTAAACACACTGTTCACTGCCTTTTGGTACAACCATCAGGTCAAACTGACCCGACCGCCGGTGGGTCCTCCTCAAGAGACGGTGCTCTATGGTCCGCTGTGTATGAACATCGATGTGGTGCGCAACAGCATTCAGATTGCGCCTCTGCGCCAGGGAGACCGCCTGCTGGTCAGTCCGGTGGGGGCCTACAACAACACCCAGTGGCTGCAGTTTATTGAATACCGTCCGGCCATTGTACTGATTCACGAAGACGGGCAGGTTTCGGTGATTCGCCGGGCCGAGAACCTGGAAGTGATGTGCGCTCAGGATGAGTTGCCCGAACATCTCGCTCAACCTGACCCACAACCCTGGCGCCAGGCGGTTCTGGCGTGAAGGCCCTGTTGGGGGCCTATGGCTCCTTCCTTCTGTTGCCCGGCTGGCTTCCCTCGCTGGTGCTGCTACTGGCCACCCTGCTAGACCCCGTGGCTGGCTGCGCCGCCTGGGTCACCATGCTCAGCGCCTTGGGGGCCCGACGACTGCTGCCGCTGGCACCGGGAAACCTGGCGCTAGAACTGGTCAACGCGATGCTGGTCGGACACCTTTTGGCGGCCACCTATCAACCTGGAGCGGCCCTATTGGGGCTGGTCGTGGCGGCCGGTCCTCTGTGTGTGCTCACCACCATGCTGGTGGCGACTCGCCTGACGCGACCGTTGTGCGCCCCCTTTGTGCTGGTAGGACTGGCCTTGATGGCGGTGGCCAAGGCTTTGCTGTTGCCTCTGGTAGTCCACCCCGCCTACACCGGCTACGGTTGGCTGTGCGCGCTGGGCGGAATTTTCCTGGTGCCCAATCCCGTCAGTGGTGCGCTGGTGGCCCTGGCCGTGACGGCCGGGTCCACCTATCTGCTTTTGCTGGCGGCCCTTGCCTACGGAGTTTCCTTTGGCATGCTTTGGGCCCTGGGCGTGCCGGCCCAATCCTTTACCCAGGTGTTGGCTGGCACCCAGGCTATTTTATCGGCCATCATGGTGGGCGGACTCTGGCTATCACCGGGGCGGGCCAGCCTGGTGCTGGGGGTGCTGGCCGCGGCGGGGAGCAGCCTGGCCTACCTGGCTCTGGCCAACTTACTGGCTCCGCTGGGTCTACCCCCGCTGGCCCTGCCCTTTCTGCTCTCCACCTGGCTTTGCTTGTGGGCTTTCTGGCCTCGCTCCAGCGGCTTCTGGCGATTTCAGAGACTGCCCCAGCCGTGCTTGCCCGAGCGCAGTTGGGAGCGAAGTACGCTGGCCCAGGCTCGCGGCCTGGACCCCGGCAGCCTGGCCTTGCGCCTGCCATTTCAGGGCAGCTGGCAGGTATACCAGGGCTTTGACGGACCCTACACTCATCAACACCAATGGCGCTACGCTTTGGACTTTGTGCAACAGCGAGAAGGCCGAAGCTTTCAGGGGCAGGGGCATCAACTGCAGGACTTCTATTGCTTTGGGGCCGAGGTGGTGGCCCCCCTGGCCGGAGTGGTGCTGGCCTGCTGCAACGACTGCCCCGACAACGCCCCCGGGGAGGTCAACATCGACCAACGCTGGGGCAATTTCGTGATGATTCAGGGGGCCTCGGGTTGCGTAGTGATGCTGGCCCACTTGCAGCAAGGCAGCCTGTCGGTGACGGTGGGAAGTTGGCTGGCCCTGGGCCAACCATTGGGTCGCTGTGGCAACAGTGGACGCTCACCCCAGCCCCATCTGCATCTGCACGTGCAGGCCGGCGGCGGACTGGGCAGCCCCACGGTTCCTTTTCACTTGACCCATCTACTTCGCCAGAATGAGTTCTTGTTGGACTGTCGCCCCCATCCAGGGGATACTTTGGAAAGCCTGCCAGAGGGCGCTGCTTTCAATCTGCACCTTCCGGTAGGGCGCAGTTTTTGCTACCTGGTGGGTCATCGTAAGCACACCCTTCAGGTAGAACTCGACCTGGCAGGGCAGTTCTGGCTACGTTCCGACCGCGGCGCTCGCGTGGCCTTTGTGGAGACCCCGGAACTGGTGGCCTTCTATGAACGATGTGGCCCGGCCGATGCCGTTCTGGATGCCTTTACGCTGGCCCTGGGGCTGACCCCGCTGTACAATCTAGAGAGCCACTGGTGCGACCGCCCGGCTGCCCGTCTGCTGGCCGGTTGGTTGCCCTGGAGGCGCAACCTGCGCAGTCGCTATCGTCGGGCCTGGGATGGGTGCTACTGGGCCCAACACGGGATTCACGGTAGCACCCTGAGCTGGGCTCTGTTGGACGAAGTCTTGGGACCGGTCGAGTTTGGACTGCGTCGGCCGAATGGGGAGGCCATTACGGCCCGTCTGGAACAGGTTGGCCTGCGACCGGATCAGGGGATTCCTGGCTGGAAGCTGTCGTTGGCCCCCAAGGCCTTGCCAGCGGCCGCGCTGGCTTGAGCAGGTTGTGAGAGGCTGAATCGCGCAATTTGTGAGGTGCGAGTGTCGTTAGGCCACAAGGTATTTGGTGCCATCTTCCTGACCAGCGCCCTGGTGGTGATGTTGACGTTGGGGCTGATCCGGGTCAGCCTGGTGCGCGGCTTTGCCGGCTACCAGCAGCGGGCCCCCAAGGATGCCGATCCAGGCCGCGTGTTTCTGTTCGAGCAGCAGAAGCTTCTGGTCATGATCGGCCTCTTTGGCTTGGCCCTGAGCAGCCTTACGGCACTGCTGTTGGCCGATCACCTGCGACGTGCTCTGGGAGTGCTGGTAGGTGGCACTCGGAGACTCTCGCGGGGGCAATTTTCCACTCGAATTGCCGTGGCCAGCAGCGATGAATTAGGCCAGGTGGCCACCCATCTCAACCAGTTGGCGGCCACCCTGGAGCGGAGCGACGAATCTCGCAAGCAGTGGATCGCCGATGTCTCCCACGAGCTTCGCACCCCTCTGGCTGTGCTTCGAGCCGAGATTGAGGCCCTTCAAGATGGCGTGCGCCAGGCCAACCCCGAAGCCTTCGAGTTGCTGCACGGCCAGGTAGTGGCCCTGACCGCTCTCACCGACGATCTCTTTCAGTTGGCCCGATCCGATCTGGGCCAGATGAATTACAAAATGGCCGAGGTCGACCTGTGGCGACTGCTGCGCGAGGCCACCGACCAGTTTCAATCGCGCTATCAGAAATCGGGTCTGGAACTGTCCCTGGTGCGCGAAAGCAGCCGTCTCAGCAGCACCGTCTGGGGTGACGGCGACCGATTGCGTCAGTTGCTTAACAACTTTTTAGAGAACAGTCTTCGCTACACCCATTCACCGGGCCGGGTAGAAGTGCGCTGTCAGAGCGTGGGTTCAGAATGGATCGTGATCATCGACGACTCGGCACCCGGGGTGGCCCCCGAAATGCTGGAGCGTCTTTTTGAGCGCTTCTTTCGCGTCGAAGCTTCCCGCAGCAAGCAGTTGGGCGGCTGCGGCCTGGGCCTGGCCATCTGTCAAAACATCGCCCAGGCTCACCACGGCCAACTGCGAGCCTGCCCCTCACCGCTGGGTGGGCTCCGCATACAACTCATTCTACCCTGCTATCCGAGGTAACCATGGAAGACAAGGCACGCATCCTTTTGGTCGAAGACGAGACCGCCCTGGCCAAAATCCTGGGCGACTACCTGAATCATGCCGGCATGGAGTATCTCTGGGTGGGTCACGGGGGGGAGGTCATGGATGCCTTTCGACGCTACCGTCCCGACCTGGTCTTGCTCGATGTCATGCTGCCAGGTGTGGACGGCCTCACGCTGTGCCGCGAGATTCGCAAGATTTCCGAGACCCCCGTGTTGCTGGTGACGGCCAAAGTGGAGGAACTGGACCGCCTGCTGGGGCTGGAACTGGGAGCCGATGACTATATTTGCAAACCTTTTAGCCCCCGCGAGGTGGTGGCTCGGGTCAAAGTGGTGCTGCGCCGAGTGCGCCCGGGCGCACGTCAGGGCGACACCGTCTTTCGTTGCCAGGAGGATGCTCAGATCATCTACCTGCACGATCATCGCCTCGACCTGACCCCCACCGAGTACCGACTGCTGCGGCTGTTTCTCAGCCACCCCGGGCGGGTCTATTCGCGCGACCAGATCGTGGACCTGACCTACGACATGGACCAGGACGTAACGGATCGAGTGGTGGACAGCCACATCAAGAATCTGCGCAAGAAGATCGCCAAAGAGCTGCCCGATCGCGAAGTGATCTACTCGGTCTACGGGGTAGGCTATCGCTTTGAACTGGCCTACTAGAGCCCTCTGTCTCCTGGCCCTGCTGAGGGGGACACTCTGGGGGCAACCGCAGCTTTGGCCTCACTGGCTGGAGAACGGAACCCAGTTTTGGTATCGCAACGATGGGGCCGGCGGGGAGCGCGAGTTTGTGTTGGTGGACGCAGTCCAGGGCTGGCGCAGGCCGGCCTTTGACCACGCTCGAGTGGCACGCTTGCTAAGCCGTCGCAGCGGCCAGTCATACAAAGCACGGCGCCTGCCCTTCTACGGCCTGCGCTTTGAAGCCAGTCAACTCATGTTGTGCGGGCCTGTCTCGTGGCGACTCAATCTGACCAGCTACGAACTGGTCCAGGCCTTTGGCGAGTTAGAGTCCCTGCCGGTGCTCGGCGAGGTCGCATCTTGGGCCACAGGCACTCTCCCCAGTCGGATACAATTTGTCAATCGGACCGGGGCTGAGGTTCAGTTGGCCTGGCTGAACAGCCAGGGGCAACCTCAAAACCACGCCCAACTGACCGCGGGGGAACAACTCGATCAGCCGACCTTTGAAGGCCAGGTGTGGCTGGTCGAACATGCCACCACCGGCGCCCGACTGGCCTGCTTTCAGGCTGCTGAGGGTCCGGCCCGAGCCATCATCGATTGCCCGCCCTCGCACGATCCCCGAATCTCCCCCGACGGTAGCTTTGTGGTGGAAGTGCGCGACCACAATTTATGGCTGCGCGGGCGGGGACAAGACCGGGCTCTCAGTAGCGACGGGCGCGCCGGCGAGGAATACGCCGAGGCAGACCTGCGCTGGTCGCCCGACTCCCACAAACTCTATGCCTTGCGCGGGTGTGACAATCCACAGATATTTCTGCTGGAGTCGGGCCGACAGGTTACGCCGGATCCGGCGCTGTTTGTAAATCCGTTGGCCTTGCATTCGCCGCGCTGGTCGGCCACCTCCGAACGGGTCACTTTTGTGTATCAGGAGCGGGGTCATCGGGTGTTGAGGCTGCTGGCGGTGGAGGCGGCTACGGGCCGGGTCAAGTGCCTGATCGAAGAAAGCAGCCCCACCTTTGTGTGTGACTCGCAGAACTACTTTTGCCACTGGTTGGGGGACCGCGAGGTGCTGTGGATGTCGGAGCGCTCGGGCTGGAATCACCTCTGGCTGTTTGATGGGCTGGAGGGCCTGCCCAAGCGGGCCGTGACCGGTGGTCCGTGGGTGGTGCAGAAAGTGGCGGTTGTGGACGAGGCCCGTCGCCAGGTGAGCTTTTGGGCCGGCGCCGTGGAGCCGGGCCGTGATCCCTACTACGCCAAGTATTGCCGGGCAAACCTGGATGAGCCGGGCCTGATGGTGCTGACCCACGAGGATGGCGACCATCAGGTGCTGCCCTCTCCCAACGGCGCCTTTCTGGTAGATACATGGTCGCGGGTGGACAGGGCACCCGTGACCGATTTGCTCAAGGCCAACGATGGCGCCAAAATCTGTCGCCTGGAAGAGTCGCGGGCAAGCGGGAATCGCCCTCGGCCCTTTGTGGCCAAAGGCCGCGACGGAGAGACCGAAATTTACGGCGTGATCTACTTTCCGAGAGATGTTCAGAAGGGGCGCAAGTATCCCGTGGTTGAGCATATCTATGCGAGCCCCGACCAGTTTGCCACCCCCAAGAGTTACCAGGCCGGGACGGTGCCCGACCAGAGGTTGGCTGACCGTGGGCTGATTGTGGTCCAGTGCGACGGCATGGGCACATGGGGTCGGTCCAAGGCATTCCATGACGTGTGCTACAAAAACCTTCGTGATGCCGGCTTTGCCGACCGCAAGGCCTGGATGCTGGCGGCAGCCCGACGATATCCCCAGATGGACCTGACCCGGGTGGGCATTTACGGATCTTCGGCCGGGGGCGCCAGTGCCGTAGCTGCGTTACTTTGGCACCACGACTTCTACCGGGTGGCCGTGGCTGATTGCGGGAATCACGATTGTAGTCCAGCCAACCTGGATTGGATGGAACAGTGGATGGGCTGGCCCATCGGTCCAGAATATGCAGACAATGCCAATCTGACCTGGGCGGCCCGGTTGCAGGGCAAATTGCTGCTGATGGTGGGCGACCAGGATGACAAAGTGCCCCCGGCCTCTACCCTCCATCTGGCCCAGGCTCTGGACATTGCCGGCAAGCCTCACGAGTTGTGGGTGCTGAAGGGAGGGCGACATTGCGTATCGGAAACACAGGAGGGCTGGAGACGTCTTACGGATTTCTTGGTGAAAAATCTTTAGCAGTTTTTGCTGCGGCTGCGGGCGATGTCCATCAGGGCGTCAAGTTCGCGCCCGTCTTCGGGAAACCAGGCCAGGCCGATCTGGCAGCCGGCATCCAGGCTGCTGGCCAATCGGCGCAAGACTCCGCGAGAGTCGGGGGTGAGCATGGCCACGAGTACGGACTGGTCGGTGAGGGGTTTGACGAGGTCCTCTCCGCGCAGGTTGGCGCGCAGCCTTTGTACCGACAGCGCCCATTCTTTGGGAGTGCCGGCCATCTTGACCAGGGCCAGGGCCAGCGAGACGTCCTCGCGTAGGGAACGCAGCATGAGTTGGTCCAGGCTGGTGTGGGTGCGACCCGCCGGTCGACTGGAGCGGCGCGGCGCGGTGGTCTGCTGGCAGCGCTGCAGTCGGTTGCTGACGCGGGTGCGCAACTCGTCGGGGACCACGGGTTTGTAAAGGTAGTCGTCGGCACCGGCTTCGAAGGCCTTTAATACCGTTCGGGAGTCGGCGTAGCTGCTCAGGAACATGACTGGAATGCGACAGAATCGATCGTCGAGACGAACCGCTCGACACAATTCGATGCCGCTCATGTTGGGCAGTTCCACATCGAGGACGACCAGGTCGGGTTGGACGCTCTCCAGTCGATCCCAGAATTCCAGTGGACTCTGCAACGCTTCCACGTGGAAGTCGACTTGTGACAGTGCGTGCTGAATAACGCTGAGGCTGACGCGGTCATCATCGACGACCAGGATGCAGGGGGGATCGTCGAGAGCGGGGGCCAGTTGGCTACGCAACACGGCGATCATAACCGCGTAGGGGGTGACGGGGCTCTCCAGCCAGCGGCAATTGGGTGTGGACTGGGGGGCTGTTTGACCTTCCGGAGAGATGGCAACGGTGGGATAGGGATCGCTGAGCAGTTCTTGCAGGGCCGCCGGATTGCGCTTGCAGGCCGCCGATTGGGCATCGACCACGATGACTCGAGCCTGGGCCTGGGCCAGCTTGAGGGGGAGGTCGTTGAGGTCGTCGCAAACTTCCAGGTCCCACTGCAGCAGGCGAGCTTCCATGTCCAACCGGTCGAGAAAACTACCGGAATCACAGATGGTGATCACCTTGTTGCCGGGCCGCAGGGGGGGGCGCTCCTCCAGGGTCAGAGCGCGAAGCGCGTCCACCACTCTTTGCAGGCGCTGAACTTTGAGTTCCCCCCCCTTACTGGCCTGTTGTAGAAGTTGCTCGGCCTCACGGGCCAGCAAGGTGCCTTTGGGAAAGCCGAAAGTGCCCAAGTCTCCGGCCAGATAGTGGGCGGCACGGCGGGCCTCGTCGAAGTCTGTGTTTTTTGGGTCCAGGGAGTGCTCCAGCCGGTCCAGCCACTGGCGCACCGCTGGCAGGGATTCGTGCCAAACCTCAGCAATGAAGCCCTCGCCGGTGGGTTCGATAGGTCGGCGCGATAGGCCCAGTTCCAGGGCCAGGACCTTGATGATCTCGTCGGCTGAGGCGGGATCCTGAAAGAGTTGGTTGACCTGGTCGCTGCGCACCATGATTTTGAGTTCGGCACCGCTGTGGTGACTTTTGAGGATCAGGATGAGCAGGCCGGCAAAGGCGACGCGTAGCTCGGCCAGATATTCGAGAATTGGCTTTGGGCTGAGGTTTTCGTGCAGCACCAGGGCCATGGCCGGTCGCTGCTCGAGTGCCTGGGCCAACTCCTCGGAGTTGCTGGCGGCCACCACCTCGGCTTGAGTCAGTTCGCCGGTAATGCGCGCCCGCAATTTAAGGGGTAATCCGCCCAGCAAAATTCGCACCCGGCTAGTTGAACACCTGATCGAGAGAGGTTTCCACCGCCTGCAGGCAGGCCTCCAACTGGTCTGACTGGATCACCAGCGGAGGGGCCAGGTAGAGCAGATTGTCGCGGCGGTGGGCGTACACTCGGTTTTTCTTGAGGGTGGCATAGAGCCTGTCCATGTCAGCGGCACTGGCCGGTTGGCGACCGCCGGCTTCCACCAACTCCAGGGCCCACAACAAGCCCAGGCCGCGCACTTCGCCCACAAACGGGCGAGTGGAGCGCAGCTGCTCAAGACGGGGTCCCAGCCATTGGCCCAGCCGGGCCGAATTTTCGATGACGGACTCGGATTTATAGACATCGATGGCGGCGCAGATGGCGGCGCATACCAGCGGGTGGGCGTAGGTGGTCAGGCCGCAAAAGAGCACATGGTCCTCGAAGTGGCGGGCCACCCGATCATTGACAACTACGGCCCCGCCGGGCGCGTAGCCGGCGGTGAGACCTTTGGCGCAGGTGAGGATGTCGGGGCTGACCCCTTCGTGATCGATAGCAAACCAACGCCCCGTCCGGCCGAAGCCAGAGAGCACTTCGTCGGCGATGAGCAGCACGCCGTAGCGGTCGCAGATCTGACGCAGTCTTTGAAAGTATCCTGAGGGGGGAGGGAAGACGCCATTGGCTCCGGTGACGCCCTCTACGATGACGGCCGCCACCGTTTCGGGGCCGGCCTCCATCAGGGTCGTTTCCAGGTCTTGGGCGCACTCGCGCTGGCAGGTGGCGGGTTGCAGGCCGTACTTGCAGCGGTAGCAATAGGGGTCGGTCATGCGCAAGACGCCCGGCAGGCCTGGTTCGAAGAGTTCGCGGCGAGGATCGCCCGAGAGCGACAGCATGGCCAGGGTGGCCCCGTGATAGCTACGGGTGCGGGCCACCACTTTGCTGCGACCGGTCACCATGCGGGCCATCTTGATGGCGTTCTCATTGGCTTCGGCGCCGGACAGGCAGATGAAGCTTTTGGTTAAGCCTTTAGGGGTGACCTCGGCCAACAACTGTCCAGCCCGGGCCTTGTCGGGAAAAGCCGCAGTGGGACCGGCAACCAGTCCGCGCCCGGCCGCCTCGGCCAGGCGCGCGGCCATGACCGGGTGGCCGTGACCCAGATTGGCGTTCCAGGTGGTGCTGCCCAGGTCCCACCACCAGTCTCCGTCGGCGGTTTGGAAGCGGGCCCCCTGTCCGCCCACGATCTCCAGCGGGGCAGCCTTTTGCTGGGCCGTCCAGGTGTAGAACAGGTGGTCCCGCTGCTGCTCCAAGAGCTCGCTCATTGCTTGTTGACGACGTCCCGCACGGCTTGAGTAAAGATGCTGCTGGCTACAATGCACTGCTCGCGGGTGATCATGAGGGGCGGCGACATGCGAATGGCCTTGGTGCCACACTCCAGCACCAGCAGTCCGCGCTCGTAGCACAGGTTGGCCACGTCGTGGGCGATTTGAGGGGCGGTGAACTCCACCCCGATCATCAGCCCCACGCCGCGCACTTCGTGCACGCCGGGGTTGCCGGTGAGGCCATCGCTGAGCATCTGCTTGAAGTCGGCGCCCACCACGGCAGCGTTTTGCATCATGCCGCCTTCGATCAGATCGAGGGTGGCCAGCGCGGCCGCAATGCAGACGGGGTTGCCACCACAGGTCGAGCCGTGGGAACCGCCCGGCCAGGTCATAATCTCTTTGCGCGCGATCATGGCCCCTAACGGCATGCCCGAGGCGATGCCTTTAGCCGCCAGGATGATGTCAGGGGTGACTCCAAAGTGCTCCAGAGCAAACATTTTGCCGGTGCGGCCCATGCCCGACTGAACCTCGTCGAAAACCAGCATAATGCCGTTCTCGTCGCAAATGCGGCGCAGATTCTGGAGGAAGGAAGCCTGCGGGATGATGTAGCCACCTTCGCCCTGAATGGGCTCCACCACGATGGCGGCCACTTCGTTGGCGGGCACGGTGGTGTGGAAGAGAACCTTTTCGATGCTCTCCCAGTCGCCGAAATCGACGTGGTGAGTGCCCGGCGTGAGCGGCCCAAAGCCCTTGCGGTATTTGGGTTTGCTGGCCGTGAGCGAGAGCGACCCCAGCGAGCGACCGTGGAAACCGCCCCGGAAGGCGATCAGCTGGGAACGACCGGTGTGGTAGCGAGAGAGCTTGATGGCCGCCTCGACCGCTTCGGTGCCCGAATTGGTGAGAAAGGTCTGCCAACCGCCCGGATTGGGGGGAGCCAGTCGGTCCAGCCGCTCGCACAGTTCGCCGTAGCCCGGATAGAAGAAGTCGGTTCCGCAGATGTGCACCAGCGTGTGCATCTGGCGGCTGACGGCCTCGGCCACAGCGGGATGGCAGTGGCCGGTGGAGCAGGTGGCCACGCCCGCCTGCACGTCGAGCAGGACGTTGCCGTCGATGTCTTCGACCATGCAGCCAGCCGCTCGCTTGACCATGAGCGGATAGCAGTGAATCAAAGAGGGCGACATATGGGGCTTTTGGCGGGCGATTTCGGCCTGAGCCAGTGGCCCGGGTAGGGCCGTCTTCAACAGAACGGGATGGGTGGAAAGATCGGTAACTTCGGGCATGACTCAGACTCCTTACAAATTAACGGGTGACGGTGCGGCTCTGCTCGCGCATATAGCATTGCACGGTATAGAGACCGCCGATGTTTTTGCCGCTGGAGCCGGACCCTTTCCAGCCGCCAAAGGGTTGCACACCCGGCCAGGCACCCGTGGTGGCTCCGGCCGGACGATTGACGTAGACCACACCGGCCTCGATGCGGTCGAGGAACTCTTCGACCTCGCTCTCCTTCTCGCTGAAGAAGCCGGCCGTCAGGCCCAGGTCGGTGTTGTTGGCTTTGTTCAGGCCTTCGTGCAGGGTGGAGAACTTTTCCACGCAGACGATGGGCAGGAACATTTCTTGGCGCATTAACTCGTGATCCGAGGGCAGTCCGGTGACGATGGTGGGCTTGACGAAGTAGCCGCCGCTCAGATCGCCGCCGCAGACCTGGCCGCCGCTTTCGATCTTGCCATCTTTGCGAGCCAGGTCCACGTAGCGTTGATAGTCCTCGTAGCCCGATTTGACGCCTACAGGGCCCAAAAAGACCTGCTTGTCGGAGGGGTCGCCGATGACGGCAGCTTCGGCCAGCTCCTTGAGGCGCTGGACAAATTTGTCGGCCACGCTTTCGTGCACAAAAACTCGCGAGCAGGCGGAGCATTTCTGGCCGCCCATACCAAAGGCCGAGCGGAAGACCCCCTGAGCGGCCTTCTCGAGGTCGGCGTGCTGAGAGATCACGGCGGGGTTTTTGCCGCCCATCTCGGCAATGCACGGCTTGGGGTATTTCTTGGAGAAGTTCTTGAACAGCTGGTGAAAGCCGATTTCGTAGGAGCCGGTGAAGGTGACTCCGTCGACGTCAGGGTGGTCGATCAGGGTCTGGCCCACGCTGCGGCCCGGACCTACCACCAGATTGACGGTGCCATCGGGGAAGCCGGCCTGGTGGAAGATTTCGGCCACCAGAGCGCCCGAGATGGGCGTGTCCGAGGCCGGTTTGCCCACCACCGTATTGCCGGTGACCAGCGCCGCGGCCATGGGGGCTCCCAGCAAGGCATACGGGAAGTTGAAGGGGGCCACCACGGCCCAGACGCCATAGGGACGTAGCACGCTGGTGTTGGTGTCGTTGGGCGAAAGCCTGGCCATGTCGCGAATAAAACCGTCGTTGGCGCGCATCTGCTGGGCGTAGTAGTCGTAGAGGTCAGCCGTCTCTTCGATTTCGCCCAGGGCCTCGACCCGGTTTTTGCCATTCTCCAATACCAACCAGGCGGTCAGTTCGTAGGAGCGCTCGCGGATGATTTCGGCGGCCCGCTCTAACAGCCGGGCCCGTTCTTGCCAGGGGGTGGCCCGCCACTTGGGGTAGGCTTTGCGGGCCGCAGCCACGGCCTCGTTGACGTCGGCCGGGGTGGCGTTGCTGACTTTGGCCAGCAACGTGGCCGAGTGGGCGGGGTTGAAGCTGGAGCTGGTCTGCTCGGACAGGCGCGCCTTTCCGCCCACATAGAAAGGAAAGGTGGTTCCCAGTTTGGCCTTTACCTCGGCGAAGGCCTTGTCTAACTGGGCGTGCAGCTCCTGATTGTCGGCCGTCAGGCTGGCATAGGTGACTTTGAACTTCAACATGGTCGCCTCCAAGAATTCGTGGCTTGGCAATTTACCCTGGCTGGCGGGAGCCAAACCGCAGACTGAAGGAGGCCTAGTTGGACTTGGGCTGGGCGGGAATGATGTCGGGGTTTTGTTGGGCCAGCAGTCGATACTTTTTGAAGGTCTTGGGACACCATACGGGGATGGCCCGATTGGGGTCGTTGGCCGGGATCTGCTGGGAGTTGGGGACCACTTTGTTGACCCCGTCGATCAGGGTGGAGATGCATGAATTTTGGGTGGGGTGGTAGATGTCTTGAGTGTGGTCCTGAGTGGCCGCCGAAATGCGCTCTTTGAGCAGAGACACTTTCTGGTCCTGATTTAAATTGAGCTTGTAGAGATGGAGCGGATAGTGGTGATGGACGGTGGCTTTTTCGATGGAGTCGGTCCAGGTCCCCAACTGATATAAGGTGGGCTGATTTTGGCCGACCGGGTCGTAACTTTCGCCCTGCTTGAAGTGGACTTCCACCGAGAGGACCAGGCCGTGGTCCTGGTTGCCCAGACTGTCGACCACCGGCGAATCAGGCTTGAATTCGAAGTGCAGTTGGGCGTGCCCGGGATAGCCGCCGGGTTTGTCGGTAAAGGGCTTGATGGCCAGAAAGACGTCCTGAATGCCATCCGGGTTGATGTAGGCGTCGCGAAAGACTCCATCTTCCACGGTGCTGCCGTCCGGGTTGTTGGGGATATCCCAACGCACACCGTCTACGTGGATGCGCCCGTCCGAGCTGGGACCCAGGTCAGTGGCCGCGTGTTGAATGGCCGACCAGGGCTTGGGCTGCGGTTTGGGGGCGAGCGTGTTGGCGAGCATGGCTTGAGCCTAGCCCATGGAAAAACCTGGAGTCATTGCGGATTTGTGTCTAGATTTGCACTTCGGCCTGATTTTGGCGGGAGGAGTGTGCGGCTTGGGTAGAGCATCTTTGGCCCTGAGGTGTCCTGATGAAGAGCAAAGTGGTGGCCGACGCGGCCGAAGCCTTGAAAGGTCTGCAAAGCGGGATGATGGTGATGTCGGGCGGTTTTGGCCTGTGCGGCAACCCGGAACGCTGCATTCAACATATTGCCCAGAGTGGTCTGCGCGACCTGACCATTGTCAGCAACAACTGCGGCAATCAGGGGCGGGGTTTGGCGGCGTTGCTGCAAAACCGCCAGGTGAGCAAGGTGATCTGTAGCTTTATCGGGGGCAATCCCGATCTCGCCCAGCAATATCTGGCCGGTGAAGTGCAGGTGGAGTTAAATCCGCAGGGTACGCTGGCCGAACGGATTCGGGCCGGCGGCGCCGGTTTGGGCGGATTTTTTACGCCCACCGGAGTGGGTACGGCCGTGGCTGAGGGCAAGGAAGTGCGCGAGATCGAAGGGCGCAAGTATCTTTTTGAAAAGCCGCTCAAAGCCGACTACGCCATCGTGCGCGCCCACATCGGTGACACTTTTGGCAATTTGCGGTTTTATCGCACTTCGCGCAACTTCAATCCGCTCATGGCCACAGCCGCTCGGGTCACCGTAGTGGAGGTGGACAAACTGGTGGAAGTAGGTCAGCTGGACCCGGACGATATTCACCTTCCCGGCATGTTTGTGCAGCACATCTTTCAGGCCAGCCACGACAACCCTATTGAACATCGCACCGTGCGTAGCCGAGGAGAAGCCTGATGAGTTGGAGCAAAGCGGACATTGCCCGGCGCGCCAGCGCCGAACTGAAGGACGGAGATATTGTCAACCTGGGTATCGGCCTGCCCACCGAGGTGGCCAATTATGTGCCCGAGGGGATCTCGGTGATGTTTCATTCCGAGAATGGACTGCTGGGGATGGGCCCTTTCCCCTACGAGGATGAACTGGACCCACAGATCATCAATGCCGGTAAACAGACGGTGACCATGGTGGCGGGAGCCAGCACCTTTGACTCCTCGCTGTCTTTTGCCATGATTCGAGGCGGCCACGTAGATGTGGCCATTTTGGGGGGACTGGAAGTTTCTCAGGGGGGCGACCTGGCCAACTGGATGGTGCCCGGCAAGATGGTCACGGGTATGGGGGGCGCTATGGACCTGGCCAATGGAGCCCGCAAAACCCTGGTCTTGCAGACTCACTGCTCCAAGGATGGCGAATCCAAGCTGACCTCTCAGTTGCGGCTGCCGGCCACGGCACTCGGCTGCGTGCAGCGGGTGATCACCGAACTGGGTGTGTTTGACTGCAAGGGCGACCATTTCTTGTGCGTGGAATTGGCCGAGGGGGTCACTCAGCAGGAAGCCATCTCAAAGACTCACGGGGTGCTGCGCTTTTAGCTCAGCGGCTCCATCACGGCCAACTGGTTGGGTCCATTGAGTTTTGCCCGCTCGAGTAGCTCTTCAGCGGCCCGTAAAAGTTGGTCCGGCGAGCGAAAGCGAGCGTCGCTTTGGACCACCGCAAAGCAAGCGGAGGTCTGGGCCCCGCGCTGCAGGTCCAGACTGGCCAGCCGGGTGCGCAACCGCTCGGCCAACTGAAGAGCGCCCGCCAACTCGGTATCCGAACAGAGAATAAAGAACTCCTGGCCATCGTAGCGGCACACCAGGTCAGAACCTCGCACCTTTTCTTTGAGCAGGCTGGCCACGCTGCGCAGCAGGCTGTCGCCGAACCTTTGTCCATAGGCCTCATTGCATTTCTTGAAATGGTCCAGGTCGCACAGGATGCAGCAGAAGGGCACCACTTTTCTTCGATAACGCTGCCATTG
Organism: bacterium; assembly: GCA_018780265.1. Taxonomy (GTDB): domain Bacteria; phylum Vulcanimicrobiota; class Xenobia; order Xenobiales; family JADMJV01; genus JADMJV01. Next base: position 265,927 of record JADMJV010000012.1, on the reverse strand, counting down.
CAGTTGCAGATTTTGCAGGGCAAAGTGGCGATTGGGCAGGTGAGTCAGGGGGTCGAGGGCGGCGTTCTCGCGCAGGGCATTTTCGAGCTGGGTCTGTCGTTTTTGATACTCGCGACTTCGCAAAAAGTGAACCAGGCGGTGGCGAAAGACCACCTCTACCACGGGCGTCTGTAAGAAGTCGTCGGCAGCCGAGACTTCCGCTTCCCTGTTGGTAAAATCCTGGGCCTCGCCCACCAGCCACAGCGGCACCCCGAAACGCCGGGCGGCAGCGCTCAGGGCGTCCAGATCTTGGTGCAGGGGGGCGATGAGCAGGTGGCAACGTTGGCGCCCCAGTTGGGCAATGCCGTCCTGATAGTCCGCCGCAGTGTGAACTTCGTGGCCGCCAGCATGGGCCACCTGAGAGATCGTATGGGCATCCTCGCAGTGGACGATAAGTATCTGGAGGGCTGTTCTGGGCGACCTGGGCACTGGAGACTCTTCCCTACGACGGCCCGGCGATCCTTATTTGGGGGAATAGTCACTGGTGTAGACGATCCATTTGGGTCCCAGACTTTCTTCCACCCACTCAACCTTGATCGGTAGTTGCCCCTGAAAGAGGCTGTCGAGGCGTTGCTGAATAGGGGCGGTCAGTGAGGGAAGGCCCCGAAAGCGAAACTCCAGGTCTCCGTGGTTGGACTGATGGAGCGAGAACTGGGTCAAGGGGAGGTCGGCCAGGGCCCGGGTGACTTCGATGCAGTTGCGTTGGCTGCCGTCGGGCGTGGCAAAGGTGACCGGAGCCCGGCCTTCGATGGCTGTGAGTTTGGGCACATCGGGCTCCGGCCAGACCATGGAGGCAAAATCACCGGTTCGGTATCGGAGCAGGGGGAAAAAGGGGTTGCGTCCGCCTGTCAACACAATCTCTCCGCGTTCTCCCGGCTGACACAATTGGTGGTTGGAGTCGAGAATCTCCACAAAAACATCGTGAGCCAGCAGGTCCAGGTCTCCATTGTGGGAGCGCGCGGCCACGCAGCGGCATTCGGCCAGCGAGTAGAGGTCGATGAGCGGACATTGGAAGTGGTCCTGAAGAAAGGCTCGAGTGGCAGGTAGCAGGGCCATCGAGGTGGTGACCAGCGCTTTGGGGCGATGCTGGAGAGGCAATTTAGCCAGTTCGGTCAGAGACAGGGGTGTGCCGGTATAGATTTGGGGGGCGCAAAAATTGAGAAAAGCTTCCCGATCCTGAGGTTGAGCCCAATGGCCCGGGTGCAGATTGAGGCGCACAAAGGCGGCGCCCCCCAGCACGGGACAGATTTGCGGATAGGTCAGCGTGGTGGTGTGGTGAAACACCAGCATCAGGGCAACCTGCTCGCCTCCCAAGGTAAAAGACACTCCCACTCGGGCCAGTGCCGATGCCAGCAGAGGCAGATAGCATTCTCCGGCTACCGGGTGATTGAGGATCTTTACCTTTGTGCCGGTGGTTCCCGAGGTCTCGTGGTAGACCATCTCGCTGCAGTCGGTGCCATCGGGAATGAAGCGCTCCGGTCCGGCCTGCAAATCGCCCCTGTTCATCGTGGTCAATTGGGGAGACCAGTCACTTACGCCGTAGTCCCGATAGAAACTCACTCTCGACAGGCATTGCTGGGCGAAGAAAGGCACCCAGTCCGGCGCACAGCCCCACTTCCAACGAGGGGGATGCAGCGCCAGTTGGTCCTTAAAGCAACGGACCAACTCAAGCCCCTCAGGGGTGAGTTGGTCCGTCCAGGTCCAATTGAATTTTGGGGAGGCCGGGTGTTCCCTTAACCTTTGCAGGTAGACCCGATCTGCCGGTCCGATCAGATCCAATGTTAGTCGCTACCGTAGGAGGGGGTACGGTGGGGGGCAGGCTGCGGAGCCGGCGGCTTTGTATAGGTCTTTACCTGATCGGCCAGGTAGCTGACCTGGCCTCCCAGGTTGGAGATGTCCCGATCCTGACGGGCGTCATTTTGTTTGAGGGCACTCAGGTCAGCATTGGGGGACAGCGTCTGCTCGGCCACCAATACGATCTGTACGGGCACGCCGGAAGCGGCCAGAGTTGCCAGGGTTTGCTGAAAACCCTGAGTGGCCATCTGCGACGGCGTGGCCTGCAGGGTCACGGCTGGTTGTCCCGGCTGCGGCACGGCATTGGGCTGAACGCCCGTCCCTTCACTGGCCTGGAATCCGTCAGAGAAAACCGGAGTGGTTTCTTGAGTCTTGCTTGTGTGGCTCGGTTGCGCGGTCCGCTGAATACCGAACGATTGAGGGTTGATGCCCATATTACTGCTAGCCAAAGGTACCTCCCGAAGCAAAAAGTTGCTGACTGAGTGTATGCGCTCTTTGCCAAATTGTAAACAACTTTACTCTTTCTTTAACACATTGCCGGGAACGGCCAGATCGCCAGTCGAAGTTGCACGGGCATGTTTCACGAACCTACTCGTCGTCAGATTCTCCAAACAATCAGCGCCATGGGTCTGGCCTTGTTTCTGCCAGGCCTGCGATTGGCCGCCCAGCCCGCGGCCATTCAGCGGCATCCGCGACGCGGCGACCCGGACTGGCCCACGGAGACGGATTGGCAGCAACTCAAGGCACGGGTGCAGGGACGTCTGATGGAACCGAGCCCCGTTGCGGCCACGGCCGAGAATGCCCGCAACCCTTTCTTTCTGGAAGACCAACCCGGGGGCACTCAGAGCCGGGGCTGGCTGAGGGCCTGGGAGTCGACGCCCAGTGCCTATGCGGTGGCAGCCGAGTCGGCGCAGGATGTGGCTGCGGCGGTTGACTTTGCCCGCCAGCATCGGCTGCGGATTGTGGTGAAAGGCACCGGCCATGACTATCTGGGAAGGTCCTGTGGACCCGATTCTCTGCTGGTGTGGACGCACGGGATGCGCGCTGTTGAATCTCACGATCGATTCATTCCTCAACGGGCGCCGGCCTCAGTGCAGGGTGTCCCGGCCCTGAGCGTTTCGGCCGGCACGCGCTGGCTGGAAGCCTATGGTGAGGCTACCACCAATAAGGGTCGCTATGTTCAGGGAGGCGGCTGCGGATCGGTGGGGGCCTGCGGGGGGTTTATT
>JADMJV010000012.1:201352-262858 GCA_018780265.1 bacterium | reverse complement strand
GGCTTTGGCAGCTTTTCCAAGAAGTTCGGCAGCGGGGCGGCCGGGCTGCTGGAGGCCGAGTTGGTGACCTGGGATGGGCGCATTGTGGTGACCAATGAGTATCGGCATCCCAAACTTTATTGGGCGCTGCGCGGCGGAGGCGGGGCCACCTTTGGAATTGTGACCCGCATGACCTTGCTGACGCACCCGTTGCCGGAAACCTTTGGGGCTTTGACGGGGACCATCAAGGCCACCTCGGATCAGGCTTTTCGGGTCCTGATAGAGCGTTTTTGTGAGTTTTATTGCCAGGCTCTCAACAATGAACATTGGGGCGAGCAGTTCGCGCTTTTGCCCGACAATTCGCTGACCCTGGCGCTGACTTTTCAGGGGTTGGACAACGAGCGTGTGGCCACGATCTGGTCGCCCCTGCTGGCCTGGTTGGGCCAGCATCCGGCCGACTATCAGGTGGACACCGATATTGTGGTGGTGCCGGCTCGACACATGTGGGACCTGGCCTACTGGAAGGCTCATCATCCTGGTCTGGTGCAGCCCGATCCCAGGCCAGGGGCTGACCCCAGCACTTTTTGGTGGATCGGCAATGGGGCTGAGGTGTCCATGTACTGGTACACGTATCAGTCCCGTTGGATACCGTTGACGGCCTTTCAGAGCCGAGACTTTGCCGTCACTTTATTTGAGGCTTCGCGACATTGGCGAGTGTCCATGCATATCAACAAGGGTTTGGCCGGAGCCTGCAGTGAGGCCTTGGGCCGCTGCCGCCAGACGGCCGTCAATCCGGTGGTTTATGGGGCGGCTGCGCTGGTGATTTTGGGCGCCGGCACGCAGTTGTCCCGGCCCAACCCGGTGGAAGGTGCAGAACAGTTGGGACGGGTGAACGCGGCCATGAAAATTTTGCGGGAGGCCACCCCGAACAGCGGTGCCTATGCCAATGAGGCCGATTATTTTGAGCCCGATTGGCAGCGCGAGTTTTGGGGCGTCCACTACGCGAAGCTACTCGAAGTGAAGCGGCGCTATGATCCGATTGGCCTTTTTCACTGCCACCACGGTGTGGGCAGCGAAGGTTGGTCGGCCGACGGGATGAGCCGAGCTTAGAGCTTATTCTTTAAGAAATTCCAGACGATGTCAGGGGCCACTCTCTGGCAAACCGCCACGGCCTGGTCGGAGAGATTGCGGGCTTCGGCCACCGACGCAACGCCACCCGAGAGGCGCTCTTGAATGGGGCGCAACTCGGCGGACAGCGCCTCGGCGACTTGCTTGTCCAGGTAGTCGTGGTGGGCTTCCGCCACCTTTTCAATCACGTCCAGGCGCCGAGCGGCCAAGGCTCCGGCCACCGCTTCATAGACAGATTCTCGCCAAACGGTGCCGCCCCGCTCTGGATACAGCGAGCGCCAGGCAGGCACAATGCCCAGCATCAAGTCTGCGTAGCGCAGCAGGGGGCCCCTGTGAAAGGTTTTGCGGAGCATCTCTCGATGCAGTCTGCAGTGCTGCTTGACCTCTTCTGGGTCGGCGTGGGGGGCCAGTCCGGAAGGCACCGGCCAGTTCAGTCCGTGGCTCTGCAGACGCTGCTCAAAATCGTTCCATGCCCAGTCCAGCGCTTCTTGCTGAAGACGCCCCATGACGGCCCAGACCGACATCTGGCTCAACTGATCAAGATCTTTGGAGCGAAAAACCTTGCAGTGCTCCTTCAAATCTTGCGAAAAGGCCAGTAAGCTCTCTTCGTCAAAACCGGTCTCCAAATGTTGGTGCAGAGCCAGGATATCGGCCTTCATGTCGGCCTGATGGTTGAGAGCATCGGCCCGCTCGAGAGCCAGAGACTGTTCACGCATTTGGTCCGTTTGCTGATAAGCAACCTCCTGGAGCGCCTGATGACGGATGTGGTCAAGCGGGTCGAGGGCGGCTTTTACGGGGTCGTCGGCGTCGCCGTGGGAGGTCGAATCCTCGTCCTTGCCCAGGTGTGGGGTGAAAAAGGCGCTCACGCGCTCCCAGAAAGTAGGTGCACTCATAGAGACGGCTTCTTTTTGGGTGGACTGGTTACCTTGTGGGGTAGCTTTTGGGGGCCTGGACCAGGCCCAAGACGCCGCCGCAGGCCGCTCCGGCCAGAACGTTGCCGCTAAAGCCGGCCAGCATGGCGGTGCCGGCACCCAGCGTTACAGCCAGCGCTGTGCCCAGTGTGCGGTTTTGCATGGCCGCACTGGCCGTATCCTGATACTTGTATAGACCGCGTGCCGCACCCAGCGCCAAAACGGCTGCCCGGCTCAGGCCTCCATAGCCCAGCGAGTCGCCCACGCAGACCATGCCGGCCAGAGCCACACCGACGATAGCCTCCTGCGAGACCTCCTTGCCGATGTGGACCAGGGCGTCTTTGAGCGGGGTGGGGGGCTGGGGGTCCTGAGGACCCTCGGGCTTCACGAGTTTGGCTGGGACTCTTGGCAGTTGTGTCTGGATCTTCATGGTTGGATGATAGCCGAGAGCTCTGAAGGAATGTTGAAAAAGGTCAGGAGTCGACCTTCTGCATACATTCGGCTGAGCATGCGTAGAGCCAGGGCCCAGGACGGCCCTATCACGACCCCGCCCAGGAGGCCAAAAAACACCAGGTCGTCGGCACAAACCTTCACCGGCAGCAGCAGTTCGGTAGCTTTGGCGACCAGAGCTCCTCCCAACGCGCCCCCGCCGGCGCAGCCAGGCCAGGCTCCCAGTCGGCGAATCCATGGCCCCAAAACGCCTGCGACCAGGGCCGCCAGCTAGCGCAAAGGTTGCTTGGCGGGGATGCCGGGACGGCGGGGGTAGTCTTTGCTGGTGGCAGCAGTTTTTTGCACGATCACGTGACGATAAGACTTTTCGCCCAACTCATAGGGCTCAACGCCCAGGGTTTTGCCGTGAAGCGCCTTGAGGGCGACGGCCGCCTCGTCCACCTCTTGTTGGGCCTGCGGCCCCTTAAAGGCCAACAGGCGCCCCTGCACCTTGAGCAGGGGCAGAGCCAGTTCCACCAACACAGGCAGACTGGCCACCGCTTTGGCTACCACCATGTCAAAACGCTCCCGATAGGCAGCCTGGTGGGCCACCGTTTCTGAGCGCTCTTGCAGCACCTGGCTGGGCAGTTCCAGCCGCGCCACCACCTCGCGCAGAAAGCCGGCCTTGCGTCCATTGGACTCCAGCAAAAACAGGCGGTTGTCAGGACGCAAAACTTGCAACACGATCCCGGGACAGCCACCGCCGCTACCCAGGTCGAGTACTTCGCCGTTGGCGGGCAGTTTAGCCGAGGCCGACGCCGAATCGGCGATCAATTCGCTCCAGATCGGCTCGGGAGTGCGAAAGGCTGTCAGGCCCAGCCGGTCGCCCTGCTCCAGCAACATGTCCACATATTGTTGCAGCAAGTTCTGCTGAAGGGGTTCTAACGCGATTTGCACAGGCGCCCCTGCTTCAGGCTGACCAGCAAAGTGGCGATGTCCGACGGCGACACGCCGGGGATGCGTGAGGCCTGCCCCAAAGTGCGCGGCCGATGACGCTGCAGCTTCTCGCGAGCCTCCAGTGACAACGACACCAGACCCTTATAGTCCATTCCTTCGGGTAGTTCGCGCTCTTCCATGCGGCGAAAGCGAGCCACCTCGTCTTCCTGACGCTTCATATAGCCATCGTATTTGACGCGAATTTCAACACGCTCTTGAATACGCTGCCCTAACGGCTCCAGCCCTTCAAAGAGGCGAATCTGATCCAGGCCGATGTGCGGCCTCTTGAGCAGTTCGTAAAGGCTGCAGCCGGGTCGCACCGGGGTGCCAAAACGGGCCGTGGCCTGCTCGGCCTCCGCCGGCTTGAGCCGGGTGCTCTGCAAACGCTCGTATTCGGCCTGACTCAGCAGTTCTTTTTCGGTAAAGGCGGTAAATTGGGCCGTGCTCACGCAACCCAGGCGATAGCCCACCTCGGTCAGGCGCTCATCGGCATTGTCCTGACGAAGCAAAAGTCGATACTCGGCCCGCGAGGTGTGCATGCGATAGGGTTCGCTGGTGCCGCGCGTGACCAGATCGTCAACCAAGACGCCCAGATAAGCCTGCTCGCGGCCCAGTTCTAAGAGACTGGAGGCCGAAGCGCGCAAGGCTGCGTTGATGCCGGCCAGCAGACCCTGAGCCGCGGCCTCCTCGTAGCCCGAGGTGCCGTTGATCTGGCCAGCCAAGAAAAGACGGCGCAGACTGGTTACTTCCAGCGTGTGCTGCAACTGGGTAGGATGCACAAAGTCGTATTCGACGGCGTAGCCGGGGCGCAAAATGACGGCCTTCTCCAGACCAGGAATGCTATGCACAATCTGCCACTGCACATCCAGCGGGAGACTGGTGGAAACGCCCTGCAGATAGACCTCAGGCACGTCGAAGCCTTCCGGCTCCACAAAAATCTGATGGCTGTCCTTGTCGGCAAAGCGCACCATCTTGTCTTCAATCGAAGGGCAGTAGCGAGGGCCGGTACCCTCAATCACGCCGATATACATCGGGCTGCGGTGCAAATTGGCCAGAATGGCCTCTTTGGTGGCTGCCGTGGTGCGCGTCAGATAGCAACTGAGTTGGCGGGGGGGCAGGCTCAAAGGAGAGCGCTCTGAGAAGACCAGCGGAGTGTCAGTGGGCTTTTGCTCTTCCATAGCCGCCCAGTTGATGCTGTCTCGATGGAGGCGTGGGGTGGTGCCCGTCTTCAGGCGTCCCAACTCCAGGCCGCAGGCGCGCAGCGATTCCGACAGGGCCTGGGCCGGGGGTTCGCCGCTCCGGCCGCCCGCAAATGAGGTTTCGCCCATATGGATGAGTCCGCCCAGAAAAGTGCCGGTCGTCAGCACCGTGGCGCCGGCCCGATAGAGGCAGCCAGTGGTGCCCACGGCTCCCACGATCTCGCCCTGCTGCAACTGCAACTGCAATATCATGTCCTGGACGATCTGAATGTTGGGGTGGGAGACCACCTCCAGTTGCACCCGTTCCGAGTAGCGCGGACGGTCCGCCTGAGCTCGCAAAGCCTGAACGGCCGGGCCCTTGCTGGTGTTGAGCATGCGAATGTGCACGTGAGTCTCATCGATAGCCTGACCCATAATGCCGCCCAGCGCATCGACCTCTTTGACCAGATGGGCCTTGGCCGGTCCCCCAATCGAAGGATTGCAGGGCATACGGGCCACCTGATTGAGACTGGAGGTGAGCACCACCACCCGGCAGCCCATGCGGGCCGCAGCCAGGGCCGCTTCACAGCCGGCGTGGCCCGCCCCCACTACCAGGATGTCGCTATCGATTTCCATTCGGCGATTCTAGCACCTTATTTACCCAAGCAAAAGGTGGAAAAGATGCGATCCAGGATCTCTTCGCTCACGTTCAGGCCCTGAATCTGGCCTAGAGCTTGAGCCGCCGCGCGCAAATCCAGGGCCAGGAACTCGGCCGACATGCCGGCTTCCAGGGTCTCGCGCAGGCGTAGTAAGGATTGCTGAGCCTGCAACAGCGACTCCCACTGGCGCTGGGTCAAACGAATTACGTCATGCTGCTGGCCGGCCAGCCTCTGCACCCATTTTTCCAGCGCGGGCCAGAGCGGCTCGGCCCCCTCCTTTTCCAAAAGGGAGAGACGCACAGCCACCTCAGCCGTGTTGGTCCAGGGGGCCAGACCCAGGTCGGCCTTGTTGAGCAGCAGCAGGTGCGGCTTGTCGAAGACGGCGGCGTAAAATTCCGGCTCGGGGGGGTCGGGGTCATGGCCGTCTACCACCCACAAAATCAGGTCGGCCTGAGCCGCCTCCTGGCGGGCCCGCTCCATGCCCAGACGCTCCACCAAGTCGTCGGTGGTGGGCCTGACCCCGGCAGTATCCACTAACAACAGTGCAATACCAGCCACCACCAGGGGCTCCTCTAGAGTATCGCGGGTGGTGCCGGCCACGTCGGTAACCAGCGCTCGCTGACGGCCCAGCAGTAAATTCATCAAGGTCGACTTGCCGGCGTTGGGAGCCCCCAAAATCACCGTGCGCAGACCGTCGGCCAGAGCTTTGCCACCCTGCCCCTGTTGAAGCATTCGTTCCAGTCGGTCGTGGGCTCGCGTCCAGCGCTGTAGCGATTGCTCCAGGGGCAGGCCAGGCACCTCATCGCCAAAGTCGATCTCGGCCTCCAGCAAGGCCAGCCAGTCCAGTAAATCGTGGCGAATCTGCTCGACCTGACTGGAAAAGTGGCCCAGCAGATTGCGACTGGCCAGGCGCGCGGCCACCAGGCTGCGACTTTGAATCAGTTGCTGAACCGCCTCGGCCTGGGCCAGGTCCAGTTTTCCATTCATGAAAGCGCGCAGGGTAAATTCGCCGGGCCGAGCCAGCCGAGCGCCCAACGTCAGGCAACTCTGCATCAGCAAATGGGCCAGTGCCGAGCCTCCATGCAAGTGAAACTCGGCCACCTCCTCGCCCGTGTAAGAATGGGGGGCTTTCATCCAGACCACCAGGCCCTGGTCAATGGCCTCCCCATCCGCCTGTAGCACCGGCCCATAGTAAAGCTTGTGTGATTCCCAGTAGACGCGGGGGCGGCCGTAGAGGCGGGCCAGCAGTCTGGGAGCCAGCGGCCCGCTCAAACGGACAATCGCCACTCCTCCCTCACCGGGCGGAGTGGCGATGGCCACAATGGTGTCTTCGGCCGTTTCTATTCCTGGTCTCCCGGAGAGATCACCACGCAACGATCAGGCTCTTCCCCTTCAGAATAAGTTTTCACGCTGCCGTCTTGAGCCAGGGTCAGGTGGATCACACGACGATCCCCTGGTGGCATAGGCGAGAGCACAATTTTGCGCCCCTCCCGATTGGCCTTCAGGGCCGAGCGACGGGCCAGATCGCGCAACTGCTTTTCGCGACGCTCCCGATAGCCCTCTACGTCGATCACCACGCGGTAGTCCACCAGGCTGCGGCGGGCGTTGATGACGCCCACCAGAAACTGAAGGGCTTCCAGAGTTTGACCGTGTCTGCCGATGAGCACCCCGAGTTCGGGGCCCTCAATGTGATAACGGATGTGATCGTCGCGTTCCTCAAACTCGATTTCGGCTTCGATTCCCATCAGATCCATGATGTCGAAGAGAAGATCGGCGATCGGATCGTCCTCTTCATCGTAGTCATCGCCTTTGGCGGCGTTGGTCCTGACCGGACGGGCGGCTTCTTCTTCCACCACATCCTCTGCATACTGCGCGTCCGACGAGAATTGTCTCACGTGACGACCTCCCTCTTTGGTTTCAAGCTTTCTGAGTTACGGCGACCGGGGCCAACTTCGGCGCGGTCGGTTGGGCCAGATTCTTCATGATCCAGACTTGCTGAAGCACACTGAAAAATTGGAATGCGCTCCAGTAAAGCACAAGGGCGCAGGGCCACTTCATACTCCAGACCATGTAGGTGAAAAAGACACTCATGTAGAGGCCGATCTGTTTCTGGCTGGGGTCACCGGTGCCCGGCGTAAACTGCTGGGACAGGATCATCATGAAGCCATAAAAGAAGACCAGGGCGATATCGGCGCCGGCCAGACTGGAGGCAAAATAACCCGGAACTTGACTTTGCAATGTGCCGGGATGAATCCACAAGAAGTAAGCGCTTTGGAAAGTCTCCGGGTGACTGGTGATGGCTCGCCAGATGCCAAAGAGGATAGGCATCTGGATAAAGAGAGGCAGGCACCCGGCCAGCGGATTTACGCCCGCTTCCTGATACATCTTCATCATCTCTTCGTTGAGCTTCTTCTGGTCGTCGCCGTGGAGCTTCTTGAGTTCTTCCATCTTGGGCTTGATCTTTTCCATGTCCTTTTGGGAGCGATACATAGAAAGGGTGGGCCGATACAGGATGGTCTTGATGACGGCCGCAAACACGACCAGAGCCAAACCGTAGTTACCGGTGTAGTTGGCGATGCCTGTAAGCAGGCCAGCCATAATATTACTGATAAAATCAATCATAAAATCATTCGAATCTTACGGAACGGGGTCGTTGCCCCCGGGATAGAATGGGTGACATCGGCAGATTCGCTTCGTGCCCAGCCATCCCCCCTTGATCAGACCATATTTTTCTATAGCCTGTCGGGTATACTCGGAACAGCTTGGCACAAAGCGGCACATGGGGGGACGATAGGGGGCGGTCGCCTGATAAGCCCGGATCACCACCAGACTCAGCCGGGCCGGGAGACTGGGGCGCGCTTCAGGCTGGCTCACTCCAACATCCTAACCGCTGGGCCTGTTGCTGAAAAGCCTGCCGGAGAACCCAAAAGTCTTTGCTTCCCGCCTCGCTGCGCGCCACCAACACCAGATCAAAGCCGGTCTTCAGCTCTTTGAGATGAAGCCGGCAGATTTCGCGCAGACGACGCCGCAGTCGGTTGCGCACTACGGCGCAACCCACTTTCTTGCTGATCGAAAAGCCGAAACGAGCCACCTTGCGCTTGGTGCGCAAGGCGTACATAACAATTTCGCGTCCAGGAAGGGACTTCCCGACGCGAAATACTTGTTGAAACTCCCAGTTTCTACGCAAGGTCTCGAGCGAGGCCACCTGGTAGCCTAGTAGGTAAGGCGCGCTCGTCCTTTGGCCCGACGGCGAGAGAGAACCTTGCGCCCGCCCGGGGTGGCCATCCGTTTGAAAAATCCGTGCTCGGTTTTGCGAGTCTTCTTTTTGGGTTGATAAGTGCGTTTCATTTCGTTCCTCCGCCAGAGCGGACACTATACTGAGTCGGCCCTGAGATTGTCAACATGCCTGGGGGTTAGACTTTGGCCTCTTGAGCCTTCAAAAAGTAGGCCAGCACACGCTCGGTCAGCTGTTCCACGGGCATCAGGATAAGGTCAGCGGGCGAAAATCCCTCCAGCACCTGATCGCTCCACTCGGAGTCCGTTTCCAACACCTGGCTCTTAATATCCTCGTAACGGCCGCTCAGGTCGCGCAACAGCGAGACCTTCTGTTCGACTCCCAACTGTCGGTGCAGGTCCAGGTGCAGCAGTGCCAGTCGCTCCACCTGGCCCCGCGGGGCGCTGGGAACGATCATAATGGGACACTGGTCCTTGCGACCCCGTCCGATGTAGGTGGAGCCGCGCCGCACACACCACTCCTTGGTGCCCACCAGAGCGTGAGACTTATCGGCCCGGCTGCGCATCGCTGCGGCCCGACCCAGTTTCGAAATCACTTTGACAGTCGAAGCCGCTGTCACCTCGCCCATGGTGCCCAACCCGTCCACCTGGTAGCAGGTGATGCCTGATACCTCTTTGACGGCCTGGCTGACTACGCGCAGTGTAACCAGGTCGGCGTAGGGAATCGAGTCGGGTTCGATAGCCAGTTGACTCAGAGCCTCGAAGAGGGGCCCTTCGTAGGCTTCTTCCAGGCGCGAGATACCTACCGTGACCGTCTTGGCCTGGTGCTTGATGGCGTCGATAGGGCGGCTCAGCTCGGCGATGGCCTGAGACAGTGACTGAATCAGCACTTCGGCCACGCCCACCGCGGTTGGGGGCGCCTGAAACTCGGCCGCAAACTGGCGCAGCGAACTGGCTCCGGTAAAATATTGAAACAGCCCGCCGAGCTTGGAACCCACTTCCAGCGACAGACTGCTATTGAAGCGCCCCCGCCACAGTTCATCCTGAAAACGGCGACCCAGGTCGCGCACCTGGCGCAATAGACTGGGAGACAACTGAATCGACTCGCTTTCGGTCAGCACCTGCACGGCCAGGGCACGAGCGTGACGCAACTGTTCGGCTCCGCGATCGATAGCCTGTGCGCAATAATAGCCCCACAGGTGGCCCACCAATGTATTGAGCAGCACCGAGGCGGCCTCCGATGTCTTGGGCACATAGAGCACACCCGCGGCATAGGGTTCAAAGGCCGTGAAGCCTTCAGTGGTGATCACAATGGGCACCGACTTGTGCGACTTAAAAATGGCAACTTCTTTGACAGCGTCTTTCAAAGCCATCAAAGGCAGCCCGGCGGCGCACACCAGGGTAAGCGGCTCGCTGGAAAGGTCAATGTGCTTCTTGTCTTCGATAAAATCGGTGGCGATCGACTTGTAGCAGAGTTCACTCAACTTGATGCGAATTTCGTCGGCGGCGGCCCGGGTGGGCCCGCTGCCCACGATGGCCCAATCGCGCCGCACCGGCGCCCAATGCTCGGCAAACTCGCGAATCTTGTCGGGGTCGGCCAGCACTGACTTCATCAGGTCCGGAAGGCGTAGCAACTCGCTCAACTCCCCATAGGCCTGAGCCGGGTCCATCAAGCCCAGCGCCATGGCCAGATGGTAGGTAACCAGGTAGCCGGCCACCACCTGGCTGTAGAAGGCCTTGGTGGAGGCCACCGACATCTCGATGTCGCGGCCATCGCTGGTGTAGAGGACTCCATCCACTTTGTAGACCAGGTCGGAATTGCGCCGGTTGACGATGGCCAGCACGGTGGCCCCGTGATTTTTGGCCATATCCACGGTGCGGTTTGTGTCTGTGGTGGTGCCCGATTGAGAGATAGCCACCACCAGGGAGTCTTCCAGATTTTCTTCCATCGAATAGCCCGACAGTTCGGTGGCCTTCATGGCCTGCACGTTGAGCTTGGATCCCAAAATTCGATGGGCGATGGCCGAGACCGCCTGGCCGGCCACCGCCGCCGTGCCCTGACCGATAAAGAGCAGCCGACGAACCTTGCCCTGGCGCAGTCGCTCCAGCGCTTCCAAGGGGAGGACCTTTTCATCCAAATTCATACGCGCCTGACGGGTGTTGGCGTCCAGGTGAAATTTGCCGCGCAAGGTTTTGCGGATGGACTCGGGGGCCTCGTTGATCTCCTTGAGCAAATAGTGAGTAAAGGTACCGCGATTGATGTCGCGAGTGGTGATCTCGGCGCTCTGGGTCTTCAGGCCATTGGTTTCGATGCGCTCGCCGTCAAAAGACCAGGCTTCAATGGCCTCCAGGGCTCCCTGGCCGTTGGCCTCCAGGATCAGCACCTGACCGGCCGACTCCGGTTTGCCCGGCACCCTCTCGGTGGTCCCATCCATGCGAAAGAAACGCTGGGTCTGCTCAACCACTCCGTAGAGTTCTGAGGCAAACACATAGCCATAGCGGCACAGCCCCACAAAAAGCGCCTGTCCTGATCCTCGCAGAGCCAGGTAGATGCGGCCCGGCTCCAGACTGTTGTGCATAATCACCGCTATCGAGCCCTCGCACTGACTGACGGTGCGGCAAAAGGCCTCGCGCATCGATTTGGTGCGGTCAAAATGGTAGTCCACCAAAACCGGAATAATTTTGGTGTCGGTGGTGACTTTGGCCGGTATGGTGCGGCCCGTTTCCGACTGAATGCGGGCGCACAGTTCCTGATAGTTGTCCACGTCGCCGTTGAGGCACACCATAATGCGGTGGGGAGAAGGAGCACCGTGCTGGCTGGCCTTACCGTTTTGTTTCAGGGTCAATTCGCTGATGGGATGGCAGTTGGGCTCGCTGATGATACCGTTGGAGGCCCAGCGAGTATGGGAGAACACATTGACCCGGCTGGTTTCGGGAGCCAGCGCCATCCAGAGCAGTTCGTCCTTTTTCATCTGGCCCAAGATTTGAGCCACATTGTCCCCCAGAGCGCCCACCTCTTGGGCCACTTTATAGACAAAAATCACACTGGCTTCATCGACCACGATGGCCTGATCGATCAATTCCACCCCTTGCAGGCGATGGTGCAACTGCTGACTTTGAGATTCGCTCAGCTTGTCGCGCCAGGCCCCAAAAGAGGCGCGGTCCGGGAACGAAACCATGACGGAGAAGCCCAGTGAATCTCGGCCTCGTACTTCCATACGGCCGATGTTCTCGAGAGTCACCGTGAGCTTCCAAGATTCAAAGCAAGCCTTGGCATTGTCGCGCCAGGCATGAGGCAACAGTTGGGCGCAACGGCGCAGCCCTCCCAAAGCATCCTGCTGGAGAGTCCAGCCAATGTCGCGAATGCGTACACTGATGGCGTTCCAGGTCTCTAGCAAAGCGATGGAAAGGCTGAGATCGGCCGAAGTGGTGGCCTTTTGCAGATCCTGATCCCAGCGCTCCAACTCAACGGCGGCCTGGTTCAACTGCTCCTGGCGGCTGGGGTTGTTCCACAACTGGCTCAAAATGGGCCATTCGCGTATGTCGCTCAAGTGCTCTTCGACCGCACCCAGCAAGGGGAACACCGGTTGAGGATCGGCCCAGTTGGGAGTGTGCTTCAGCAGTCGCTGCACGGCCTCTTCCAGGGCCGGCCAATCCTTGGCCGCCGCGCCCGAGTTATATTCGTAGACCAGACCCGCGATGCCGCACATCCCGATATCTCCTTGATTTAGTGCCAGCGCCTTCGGCCCTGCGCGAAGGAGTCCTGGATTTCTCGCCAGCGCTTCGCCAACTCCAGGACAAACCGGCATCCCGCAAGAATCCTAACGGCATGGCGGCACCCAATCCCACACCAGCCCCGGGGGCACCTGGCGATTGGCGCGCCAAAGTGACCGTGCCACCTCAGGCTTTGTGCATTTTTAGCCGACAACTGGCAACCATGCTGCGCAATGCGGTGCCTATCGTGCAGGCCCTGGAGACCCTTTCCCATCAAGAAGAGTACCCTAACTTTGGCGAAGTGATTCGCGAAATCGCCGAGAAAGTTTCGCAGGGTCACGTTGTGTCCTACCAGATGAGCTTTTACCCGCGCGTCTTTTTCAAAATTTACGTGACGCTGGTGCAGATTGGCGAGCGCACCGGTGACCTGGACAGCTCTCTGGAGCGCCTCTCCGACTGGCTTGAACGCGACAACCGCCTGCGTGAGCGCATCAAGTCCGCCCTCTCCTACCCCGTTTTTGTGCTTATCCTGGCCACCTGTCTGACGTTATTCATGTTTTACACCGTCTTGCCCAGCTTCTTAACCATCTTTAGGGACATGAACGTTCCCTTGCCCCTGATCACGCGCACTGTAATGTTCATCACTGAGGCCGTCCGTCAGCCCGGCTTCTGGCTGCTTTTTATCGGCGCAACCGGAGTATTTGTGTCGGTCTGGCGCGAGGTCATGAAGACCTCCCAGGGCCAGGTGACGGTGTGGCGGGCGGTACGACGTATCCCTTTGCTGGGAGGCATGCTCTTGAAAGGAGGTTGTGCCCGCTACTGCATGTCGGTCGAGGCCATGCTTCGCTCGGGCATGGACGTGTCTCGCACTCTGCGCATGGCTGCCGGGGCCAGTGGCAATCCCGAGTTTGTGCTGGATGCCCCCAACATGGAGAAGACCATTACCGAGGGCGAACCCGTCTCCGACCACATGGCCATGAACCCCGACATCTACCCATCCTCGCTGACCCACATGGTTATGGCCGGTGAACAGGCCTCGCGCCTCCCAGAAATGTTTGGACGGGCGGGCGGTTATTACGACATCGAAATGAACTACACTATAGACGCACTCAGCGCCGCCATGGAGCCTCTGCTGCTGGCCAGTGTGGCCAGTATGGTGGCCGTGGTGATTCTGTCGATCTTCTTACCGCTCTACTCCTTCCTGGGCAGCATCGGCTGAGATCAGGGCTGAACAATCACAAAACATCCAAAAATCTGATAGTCGCGGGCATTGGTAGTGACCAGACCGCGTACTCCCGCGCAGTGATAGGTGTAAGAGCGCGCGTGCCGCGTCGTGTCGAGCCCCTTAGCCATCCAGCATCTCCCCAAGCAGATCGTCCTCGGAAAACATTCCCTGAAACACTCGGCCCAGCGACAGTGGCTGGAGCCCTAGAGAAGACTTGGCCTCGGTCGGATGCTTTCAAGCCTGTACAATTCCATGGCTTCTCGAATCAGTTCGGAGGTCGTTCGGTCGCAGGCACGTGCGGGTTCCTGAAAATCTCGGCAGACCGGCTCGGACACATTAAACGTGGTGGTCTTCATGCATATACACTGCTGCATGGTGGTCTCGCTTTCAGGTGCCTCCCGGCGCAGCAACAGCACCGGATAACGGCCCGGACCTTCCACCCAGCCCTCCACCTGGTAGCCTGCTTCTCGCCCCAGTTGCTCCAATTCGCCGGCCGTGAAAACCAGGCCCCGCTCGGTGAACATCAGCATGTTTAAGTCAAAAAGATTGGCCTCATAATCGAGCCCCCGCGGTTGCGAACCCACCATTTCGGCCACCACCAGTAAGCCCCCCGGAGCCGAAGCCGTATAGCATTTGGCCAGCAGTTGACGCGATAACTCCAGGCCGTCGGAATGGAGCAGGTGACCAAGAAAAATCACCTCATAAGCCCCGGGCTCCAGGGCGACCTCGTAGTAGTTGCCGGCTCGCAGTTCGTAGCGCTGCAACACCCCGTGTCTCTCCAGGTTGGGAGCGGCCACCTCAGACAATACCTGAGCCCTATCCACAGCCACGCCAGTCAACTCAGGACGCTGACTCAGCAACCCCAGGCTCCACACCGCCGAACCCGCACCCAGGTCCAATACCCGGCCCTGCTCCAGGGGGAGATGGGAGGCCAGGTGACGGGCCATGGGCCAGTGTAGATCAAAGAGCATTGGCACCACCTGAGCAAAGAATCCCCCACCGTCCCCTTCTCCCTCTATGGCAGACCCCGGACAGACGCCCAGGCGAACCGCTTGGCCCAACGGTTGCCACTCTGGAGCAGGGGTCAAGGCTGCTGAAATTTCCGGCCACTGCTCCTGCAAAAAGATCCGCCCCGACTCGGTAGCCGTGAAACGACCTGCCTCCTCCGTCAGCAACTCCAGCGAGGTGAGCAGATAGAGCAACGGACGCAAGCCCCGGGCGCTGACCTTAAGTCGACGGGCCAGACTTTCAAGCTCGTCGCCATCTTGCTTAAGCGCATCAAAAAGCCCTATTTCCAGGGCCACTTCAATTGTCTTGGCGGCCACTGCATCCAGACTGCGTTTCATTCAGGTAGACAATTTGGCCAGTAATTCCAAGACCTGAGCCATCTGTTGCTCCAGGGCGGCCACTCGCTCTTCCAGCGGCGACAGTGCGCCAACGCTCAAGGCGGCCGGGGATGTGGCCTCGATGGGGCCGCCCAGTAGTTGGGCCCAGCGAATCTCCCGTTTTCCGGGTTGTTGAGGCAACTGAACCACCAGCGGCGACTCGCGCTCGGCCAGAGCGCGCAGAGTCGACTCGACTTCGGCCAGATCGGGAAACTCGTACATACGGGTGGTTCGTTGGCGCAACTCGCCCGGCGTCTGCGGACCGCGCAGCAACAGCTCGGCCAAAATGGCGGCCTGGCTGCGGTTGAGTGACAGCTTCTCGGACACGTTCTCTTTAAATTTTGCCACCCTGGCATCGGCGCTAGTCACGATCAGCGAGTAGCCCTGAGTGCGCGTGCTCTTGAGGGCGTTGTCCACCAGATGCAGATCATAGTGAACCACCGGGTCTCGATTGGAGGACTGGTTACAGGCCAGGACCAGACTGTTTAAGGTCAGCGGATAGGAGTCTGGGGTGCTGAACCGTTTTTCGATCAAGCAGCCCAATACGCGCAATTCGTGGGTCTGAAAAGTGAAGTCCATACAGCTCACAAAAAAACATATCGCCGCGCAAGTCGATCCGGCCTTTTAACATATCGAGTGCTCTACCAACTGAGCTACAACGTTTCCATCGGCGGGATTCGAACCCACGACCGCTCGCTTCAAGCGTGTATGTATGCCAAACCTGTCGGGGCGCGCCGACCTGACGAGGGTAGCAAAGCGGAACCAATCGGTCAATCCCTAATCCCCCTTCGTGCTATCCCATCACGCGTTTATAATCTCTTAGGCGTCTCCGTGCTGGTCTTCCTGCTGTCATTGGTGGGGTTGATCGTAGCCACGATGAGGAGAAATGGAACCGGACAAATTTTGTCGGTACTGGGGCTCTCTCTTTTTCCCAGCCTGATCATTGATCATGTTTGGAGACAATAATCCACCGACCTCGACCCCAAGCGGCCCTGACGGCCTGCATGTCAAACCTCAAGAATGTGGCGACAGCACTGGAAATGTACGCCGGGGAAAATTTGCCGAGAGCTTAACCCAACTGACTGGCAACTACTTGAAGACCATTCCCACCTGCCCGATGTCTCGCTCTGACACCCACAGCGGCGGCTATGAGCAGGGCCCCAGCTTCACCTCCGCCAAAGGGATCCTGTCATAGGTATTGCCCTGCGGCCGTAGCCCGAAGTGCCGATCAGGACACGCGAGGCCGGGTCTTCGAGATCGAGGAAGAGTACAGGGCAGCGGCAATGGAGCACCACACTGACAACTGATTGAGTCGGGCTACCTGCAACGTCCAGGACTCGTCGATAGTCCGGCCGTCCAAGGCCCGCAGGCATGAAACGTTCGTTTCGGTTACAAGCGGTAAGTGGGCTTCGGTTACAGGGTGTTCGGCGCGGACTTTGCCCATTTCAGAGGTCGGTCAATCGGCCTGCCTGCAGAGTCAATCATCCTTGCCGGGAGTTGGTGTTGGGCCAGGAACTGCTCCGAAAGTGGGAAAATTGGCTTGTGTGCGAGATGTGTAAGCTCCAAAGGGAACTTTTTGTCGCTGGGTGGCAATACCAACCGGCGAAGGATGCTTTGGTTCTCTGTTTTGGCGAACTCAAGAGTAGGCACCTGGTTTGTGTCGGCGGTGATCAAACGACGAAAAGGAGAAACGCCCCATGTTCACGACCCCAAATGACGAACAACCCATCGCTTCCCCCAAAGTGGGAGCCGTGCTTGTAGCGCGCAGCATCGTCAATGAATTAGAGCCCCCTGACCCATTCTGGAGCCTGAAGCCCGACCTGTGCTTTGGCCCGGGTTGTGACGCGGTGATTGATACCTATCTCTGCCGCGAGTGAACCTTGATTTCCCCTGGGATGTGGCCATATGGTGGTGGCCATTTCTGCTGTAAAGGAGAGAGCCCGGGCGGGATGGGCTGGACGACGCGCCTAGACGTGTGGAAGGCCGGCAGGGCTTGGCGGGACTGGCCGGCATGCCTACAAGGACAGAGACGGTGGCCCAGCCCGCTTCGCGCCAGATGTCGGCACTGATGGCTTGTTCGGTCCGCATTTCGAGGATATTCGCGGTTCGTCTCCATGCCCCCCGGTGCCTACTGGGTCGGAGTTCGCGGTTCAGTCTGCGGATCGCCGGGTAGACCACAACGGGGCGCAGGCGCGCTCAGTAAGAGACCTCTCTCGGAGGGACTCCCCTCAAAAACGGAAGCCTGGTGTGGACGCACCAGGCTTCAGAAGGGAGGTCGCAGATGAGACAGGTTTACGTACTAAGTGCCCTGCTGCTCATCCTGCTTCTCGAGCTAGCTCGATGGTAGGATAGCGACCCCGGCCCCCAGTTCACGCTGGGGGCCCTTTTATTCTACCACCTGGTTGGCCAGAGAGAAACTCCCTAGTCCGATTTTTGAAGCGCGTATACGAAACGGCCGTTTTGGCTACAGCGGCAGGCTATCCAAAGTTTAAACGGCTGCTTATCGACCACAATTTTAAGTCAACTCTGTCTCCCAATTGCGTGGAAAGCCCATACTGCCAACCGGAACGGCAGGATACTTGGAAATCAGTTGCTTCAGGCGCGCCGTCCAGCTATTTTGCGGGCTAATTCGTCTTAGGATTTCGCTAAAAACAACTTCCCGATTTCAAGTCGGCTGAGGGAGGCCCTTTGGGCCATTCGACCGTGAACCTTACACTTGACACCTATGCTAGCGTTCTTCCCACGATGCAGGCTGAGGCAACTTCCAGGATGGCCTCCATTATGTTCGGGGCGAGAAAGTAGCCTCAATCAAGGGGTGACTGAAAACCTTGTATTCACAGGGTTTCGATGCGGTTCGTCTCTGGAAGCTAAATGCCCATAAGCCTTTGCCGGCTTGTTGACACCTTGTTGACCACCTGTTGACCATTGCCCAAAAATCGGCCTCGATAGCCTGTCGTGCGAAACGCAGAAAACGTAGTGTTTTGGCGGGAATGGGAAGGAGTCGAACCCTCCGAGCGTTTTAGCGCCCCAGCAATTTTGAAGACTGTGGAAGCCACCGGGCCCCATCCACTCCCACTCAGGGATTTCGCACCCTCTACACAGGGTTCCTGGGAAGGGTCGAAGAACGGCCGCTCGTGATTAGGAGTGTGGCCTGAGGGTGGTCTCTCCGGAGATTTACCAGGATTTTCAGCAGGAGGCATTGGTCCACACGGATGCCCTCTATCGTTATGCCCGCCGACTTACCAACGATACGCGCGAGGGCGAGGACCTGCTGCAGGAGACTTTTTTGCGCGCTTTGCGCTTCTGGCATCAGTATCAAAAGGGCACCAACTGCAAAGCCTGGCTCTTCCGGATCATGCGCAATCTCAGCATCAACCGGGCCCAGAGTAAAGCCCGCAGCCCGGTCAGCGATTCGCTGGAGGATACCGAAGAATGGTCACTTTACGGCAAACTGAAGGATCCGGAATCGCTTCAGGAGGAAAGCCCGGAGAAGCGATTTTTTGAGCAGAACTGGTCCCCCGAGATCATCAAGGCCATGGCCAAGTTGCCCGAGGAATATCGTTCCGCGATCATCTTGTGCGACGTCGAAGGCTTTTCCTATCAGGAAATTGCCGATATTCTAGAGGTCCCTATCGGCACCGTTCGCTCCCGCCTCAATCGGGCCCGCACCCGACTGCAGCAGATGTTGCTGGGCTACGTGCAGGAGAATCACCCCGACCTGCTGGTCAAACGGGAAGTCGGGGACAAAGAAAAAGAGCCCTGATGGGCTCTTTTTCATGGGTTCCAACTCGACTTACGAGAAGCCGACAACCTCGGGCTTTTTCTCGTCTTCGCGGACAATCTTGATGAAATACTGCATGACTTCGCGAGCAATCGGCAGCACGTTCTCTTTGAGCAAACGGGTTACGGCCTGATTGCCCGTGCACTCATAGCGGAGAACCACTTTTGAGATGGCCTCGTCGGTCAGCCAGTCCTTGATATTGATGAAGTAGGCGGCTTCAAAGAAGTACTTGTTGCGTTTGCCGGCATCGGGACTGGTGCGCACCTGAATATCACGAATTTTGTCGGCGTGAGGGCCTTCGTTGAGCTTGGCCTCGATGGCTTCCTTGTTTTCCGAGTAGGGAGCCGAGACCACGATCACCGTGCCCTCTTCATGGGCGCGACTCTTCTCGAAAGCGAAGGTCTTGGCGCTCTCTACATCCAGAAATCGCAGCCCTCCCAATTTCGTCGGGGAGCCTTTGGCTACGTACTCGGCGTAAATTTCGGTTAGAACTACGTCGATCTGCTCGGCGATGCGACGCAAATCAATTTGACTATTACTCATGCTGGTTCTCTCCTCAAATGGGCTGTCAACTTTCCCCAATAGGCTGGGACTTAAACTCTACAAATGAACGAGTCGCACGTCCTCGATACCGTCCAGGCCCTTTACTTCGGCCATGACGGCATCGCTGGGTGCTTCGTCAATGGACATGATCATGACCGCTCGAGTGCGTGGTGAACTTCGTCCAAGCTGCATTTCGGCGATGTTGATGTCGCATTTTCCCAGCAAGCTGCCCACGCGGCCCACCACGCCGGGACGGTCGGTTTGCCAGGTGATCAACTTGGTTCCGGCCAGCACTACCGACATGGAGTAGCCGTCCATCTCGACCACGCGAGCTTCGTTGGAGCCAAACACCGTGCCTCCCAGAGTCACCTGGCGTTGGGCCGAGCGCACCGTGACCTCGACATAGCTGGAGTAGGTGGCGCTGCCTCGGCAACTTCCCTCGTTTACGGTGATGCCGCGATTGCGCGCCACCACGGCCGCATTGACGAAGTTGACGGTTTCGGGCGAACCGGCAGCCAGCAAGCCTCGCAAAAGTGCTTTGGTGAGGAAGCGGGTGTCGGTTTCGACGACTTCGCCTCGATAGTTTACGGACACGTGGGTGATGGGTCCCGAGGCCAGTGATTGGGCAAATTTGCCCATGCGCTCGGCCAGTCCCAGGTAGGGCTTCAAGAAGCTCATCGCCTCAGGGGGAACGTAGGGGATATTGACGGCCGAGCGGGGAGCGCCCCCGCGCAATACTTCCAGCACCTGCTCGGCTACGTCCACGGCCACGCGCTCTTGAGCTTCGTGGGTGGAGGCGGCCAGATGCGGGGTAGACACAAAGTTAGGCAGTTCCAACAGGGGGCTGGGCCCCAACGGCTCTTGGGCGAAGACGTCGAGGGCGGCCGCGCCTAACTTCTTGGCTTTGAGGGCCTCGTAGAGGGCTGTCTCGTCGATGATGCCACCGCGAGCGCAGTTGATCAGGATGGCCGTTGGTTTTAGTAGAGCCAGACGAGTGGCGTTGATCAGCCCTTCGGTTTCGGGAGTTTTGGGCATGTGCAGGGTGATGAAATCGCTACGTTGCAGCAGATCGTCTAGTTGAGCCAGTTCGGCCCCGCGTTCTTTGGCGAATTCTTCACTGATGAAGGGATCGTAGGCCAGCAACTTCATGCGGAAGGCAGCGGCTCGTTCACCCACCTCGCGGCCGATGCGCCCGAAGCCCACGATACCCAGGGTTTTGTTGTAAAGCTCAAAGCCAGTAAAAGACTTGCGGTCCCATTCTCCGGCTCGCATTGAGGCCTGGGCCTGGGGAACCCAGCGGGCCGCGGCCAGCAACAAGCCAAAGGTGTGCTCGGCGGCCGAGATGGTGTTTCCCTCGGGAGAATTGATAACCATAATTCCCTTGGAGGTGGCTGCCTCCACGTCGATGTTGTCGACACCAACGCCGGCTCGGCCGATTACGCGCAGGCTGCTGCCTGCCTCAATCACCTCACGGGTCACTTTGGACTGGCTGCGCACGATGAGCGCTTCAAAGCCTACGACTTTGGCGGCCAGTTCGGCGGGTTTGAGGCCCGTGGCCACTTCCACTTCAGCCTCTTTGCGCAAAGCGTCTACGATATCCTGAGGTAATGGGTCACTGACTAAGATCTTGGACAAGGTTCCTCCACGTACAGGCTGGTCTCCCCGGGGCCTGGGGCAGGCACTACGAAGACTCACAGGCAGTTCCTTCTGTACCTCTGGACAAGCTCAGCCGAGCCTACTATACTACCCAAGTCTTCTGGAGTGATGGCCGAGCGGTTTAAGGCGCACGCCTGCTAAGCGTGAGGGTCCACAAGGCCCGCCTGGGTTCGAATCCCAGTCACTCCGCCACTTAGACCCCTACCCTCGTGGTGGGGGTTTTGTCTTTTACAACGAAAGTAGCGAATGTGCTGACGGTAAAGTGCGATGTATTGATTGTGGGCGGGGGCCTGGAAGGGTCCCTGTTGGCCCGCAGTTTGCATGCCTCCGGGCAAAAGGTAGTGCTGCTCGACCAGGGGCGCCCTCGCGACCCGGACCAGCCTTATGACGCCTGGGTGTGCTCGCCCTTTCTCTACAGTTCGCAGATGTGGGCGTGGATTCGCGCCAGTCGAGATTTTTGGCAAGAAGTCGGAGTTTTGGGTTTTCGAGACGGGGCCGCTGTGGCCCAGCGCGAGAGCCTGTCCTGGCTGCGTCTGTTAGATTGCAAGGAAAGTCACCAGGTCGAGGCCGTGCCTTTGCAGCCGGGGCAGTTTGCCGAACTCAAGCTGGAGTCGGATTTGGGTAGCCTCTTTATGGAGCGCCTGTCCCATCTCAAGATGGAGGGCCTGGTTTCTCGCCTCTGGCTGGAGATGCAGCGGGAGGGCGTCGACCCATACGCGGACACTCAAGTGACCCAGATTGACTGGGAGCACGAGTGGCCCACCGCCGTCACTCGGGACACCATTTTTCGAGGCCGTCGCTTGATTTTGGTTGCCGGGAGGCAGACGCCCAAATTGTTGGGCCAGCCGGTTCCTGCCCTGGAGCAAAAGCATCTCTGGCTGGAAGGCTGCCCCCGCTTGGAAGATCGCCGGCCGGTAGAGCGCCCGGCGCTGTGGATTCACTACGCCAAGGCGCCCCTGTATCTGTGGCCAGGCGCTGAGAATTGGGGTTGGACCCGGCTGTGGGAGGCGCCTGAGCCAGTTGCTGAAAGGCAATTCCTGCAGGGTGTGCCGGAGCGCTGGCTGAGCTGCGGTTTTGACAAGCTGGCCACTTATGATTTGCGCTTGGACGCCCTCTCCGACGGCCAGCCGGCGCTGGACTATCACCCCTGGCGTCAAGACTGTGTGTGGCTGGCCGGTCTGGGTCAAACGCATTGGCCCTGGCTGCCGGAGTTGGTCAAACAATTGACCGACCCCCAGTTGCATTTGCCCGAGATGCTGAGTTGCCGCCGATTTTCAGGCGGGCCGGTCGCCGCCCACGCCAATCGCTAGAAAATCGTCAGCAAAGCGGTGCTGGTAGGCCTCGAGCAGTCGGTCGATGCGTGCGTCGTCCTTGCCGCTGACCACCATGGCCAGATGGTAGTCCCACACGTGCGTCCAGCTCACTTCGGGGTCATCGTAATGAGACAGGTTGGGGCTTTTCTGGCGAGTCAGGCAGACCAGCAGTCCACCTTGTAGGTCTTTGCTTGCCTTGACTTTGTAGGGTTTCCCCTGGGCCGCGGCCAGTTCGGTGCGGGCCCATTCGATCCACAGATCCACTCCGCGTGTTTCTTTCACCAGCGCGTCGATGTGGGCGCCGCCCACTCGGGCGGCCGTCTCCAGGAAGTAGAGGGAATTGTCTTCGTGAGACTGGATGAATTCGGCATGGGTAACGCCGTATTCTTGACCCAGGGCCTTGACGACGTCTTCGTTTTGTTTGTGGACGGCCTGGTAGATTGAGTCGTTCTTAGGGATGGTGCGTGAACTGAACACACCGCCATCGCGCCAGATGCTGAAGGGAGTCTTGCCGTAGCGGTGAGCGGCCGAAAAGACGATTTTGTTGTTCCAAACGATGCTGTCGACGTGGAGAATGTGACCGGGCACGAAGCGCTCCACCAGGTAGTGGGACTGGTCGTCGCCTAACTCTTCGATAGTGGCCCACAGGTCTTTGACGTTTTCCAGTTTGCGCATCTTCACCGATCCGGACTCGGCTCGGGGCTTGAGGATCCAGGGCGCGGGCACGGTTTTGATGAAATTTTCGACGCTCGAATGGGGAAGAATGGCCGAAAATTGAGGAACCGGCACGCCCGCCTGCTGGGCCTTGATGCGCATCAGTAGCTTGTCGCGAAAGCGGGCCGCGTGGGTTACGCCCATGCCCGGAATGCGCAGGTGCTCGCGCAGTGCCGCTGCCATATCGACGACATACTCGTCCAGGGGAAGTATGCAGCGGAAGTCGCGGCTGCGAGCCAGGTAGCCCACCGCTTTGCGCACTTCCTCAAAGTTGTCGATTTTGTGCACGCAGAATCGTTCGTTCACGCAGGCTGGCCAGGGGTCGTTGTAGACTTCCTGGGTGGTGACCAAAACAATATGACACCCTTGGCGAGCCAACTCCTCGAGGAATTTTGCGCCTTTGTAAAAACTGGCGATGCACAATACTGTCACGGGTTTCAACCTCCATTTGTGGCTGGCCGAGTCTTTGTCCCCTTGTGCCAGGGTCCTTCCCCTGGAAAGCCTAAAAAAATCTGCCGGGCATGCAATAAAAAGGCAATCCCGTCCGTTATGCTATCGGTAGCCCCCGTTCCGGTGTTTTGTACCGCGCGAATCGGGTAATAGCGCTTGACTCTATGCCCCAGGCGGACGTCCGGGGTGTAGAATCAAGCAGGGAGGCCGGACATGACGACAACAATGACCCACACGGGGGTGACGGGATGGTGGCAGGCAGGGGACGACGGCAGTGAGTCAGATGACCTCTGTCAGGCGCTTCTGCAGGTCAAGGATCCGGTTTTTCTGTTGGCGGGTCAGCGTGTCGCTCGAGGTGGGTCGGTTACTTTTGCGGGCAAAGCTCCGACGGGCGCCAGGCCAGTGGTCGCATTTGCTCCCGCCCTTCACCCTTCGGCCCTGGGTGAAGAAGATTTCCGCACCACTCATGGTCTCAAATACGCCTATGTGCAGGGCGCCATGGCCAACGGCATCGCCAGCGAAGAAATTGTGGAGGCCACCTCTCGAGCGGGCGGTCTGGGTTTTTTTGGGGCGGCCGGATTGGACCCGGCCCGTGTAGAGAAAGCCATTGACCGGTTGCAGGGCAGTTTGGCCGATCAGCCATTCGGTTTCAACTTCATTCACAGTCCGGCCGAAGCCGACCTGGAACTGGCCATCGCCGACCTGTATATTCGCAAAGGCATCCGGCGCGTGGAGGCTGCAGCCTTCCTGGCTTTGACCCTGCCGCTGGTCAAGTATCGACTGGCCGGGATTCAGCGGGGAGCGGATGGCCAGATCGTCACTCCCAATCAGGTTTTTGCCAAGATTTCTCGGGTGGAGGTGGCTTCCAAGTTTCTGGCTCCGGCTCCGGCCAATATGCTGGCCGCTCTGGTCGATCAGGGGTTTTTGACGGCCGAGCAGGCCGAATTGGCCGCCCAAATTCCGGTGGCCGAGGACATCACCGCCGAAGCCGATTCGGGCGGACACACCGACAACCGTCCGGCCGTCTGCCTGATTCCCACCATGATCGCGCTACGCGACCAGTTGCAGCAGCAATACAAGTATCCACGTCGTCCTCGAGTGGGAGCCGCCGGTGGCATGGCCACTCCTTACTCTTTGTGCGCTGCCTTCGCGATGGGGGCAGGCTTTGTGGTCACCGGATCGGTCAATCAAGCCTGTGTGGAGTCGGGCAGTTCTGATACTGTGCGTGGCATGCTGGCTCAGGCGCGTCAGGCCGATGTGGCCATGGCTCCGGCTGCTGATATGTTTGAGATGGGCGTCAACGTTCAGGTTCTTAAATGGGGCACCATGTTTCCGGTGCGGGCCAAGAAACTTTACGAACTCTACCGCCGCTATGATAGCCTGGAAGCCCTGCCGGCGGCCGACCGTCAGATGCTGGAAAAGGATTACCTGCGCAGCAGTCTGGAGCAGGAGTGGGAGAATACCCGCCAGTTCTTCGAAAAACGGGATCCACGGCAGAATGTGCGCGCCGAGAAAGAGCCGAAGCACAAAATGGCCTTGATTTTTCGCTCGTATCTGGGCCGGGCTTCGCGTTGGGCCAACAGCGGCGTGCCTGACCGTAAGGTGGACTACCAGATTTGGTGTGGTCCGGCCATGGGCGCCTTTAACGAATGGGCCAAAGGCTCACCCCTGGAGCAGGTGGAGAACCGCAAAGCTGGACTGGTCGCCCATAATCTGTTGCTGGGGGCCGCCGTGCTGACCCGAGCCAATACTCTACGCCAACAGGGAGCCGCGCTTCCTGAACAGGCTACTCAATTTTTACCAATGACCGCCGAACAAATCAGTGCCTACCTGGGAGCCTAGATCGATATGAGTAAGAAGACCACTGTTGAACCTATTGCCATCGTGGGTATGGCTGCGATGTACCCAAAATCCCCTGATCTGAAGGGTTTTTGGCACTTGATTCGCTGCGGTGTAGACGGGATCAGCGACATTCCGGCCACCCATTGGCGTCCCGAAGACTACTTTAGCGCCGACCAGAAAGCACCGGACATGACCTACTGTCAGCGCGGCGGCTTTTTGCCCGTGCATCGCTTTGACCCCACCGAGTTTTCCTTGCCTCCCACTGTTTTGGAGGCGACTGATACCAGTCAGTTGTTGGGGTTGGTAGTGGCTAAGGCTGCTTTGGAAGACGCCGGATACGATGGGAAGCGCGAGTTTAAGCGGGACAGCACCAGCATTATTCTGGGCGTAACGGGGACACTCGAATTGGTAGTTCCCCTGGGCGCACGACTCGGTCATCCGGTCTGGCGTCAGGCCCTGGTCGAGTCCGGACTGGCCCCCAATCTGGTGGAAGAAGTGTTGGGCCGGATGTCCGACGGCTTCGTGGGTTGGCAAGAAAATTCGTTCCCCGGGTTGCTGGGCAACGTGGTGGCAGGCCGCATCGCCAATCGACTGGATCTGCACGGAACCAACTGCGTCGTCGACGCAGCCTGCGCCAGTTCGCTGTCGGCCGCTCATCTGGCCATTATGGAACTGGCTACCGGGAAAGCCGACATGGTTATTACCGGCGGTGCCGACACTTTTAATGACATCTTTATGTATATGTGCTTTTCCAAGACGCCGGCCCTCTCGCCCAGCGGCAAGATTCGGCCCTTCTCGGAATCCTCCGACGGTACTTTGATCGGTGAGGGTTTGGGCATGGTTGTGCTCAAACGACTTAAAGATGCCGAAGCCGACGGCGACCGCATTTATGCGGTGATCAAAGGGGTGGGCACGGCCTCTGACGGCAATTCGGGCGCGGTCTACGCGCCGGATTCCAAGGGGCAGGCTCGGGCCATACGCGATGCCTACCAGCGTTCCGGGATCGATCCGTCCACGGTGCGTCTGGTCGAAGCCCATGGCACCGGCACCAAAGTGGGTGACGTGGTCGAATTTGAAGGGCTGCGCAGCGTCTTTGGGCCGGCCAGTGATCGCAAGCAGTATGTGGCCCTGGGCACGGTCAAGTCGCAGGTGGGTCACACCAAGGCAGCGGCAGGTTCGGCCAGCTTGATCAAGGCCGCTCTGGCCCTTTATTATAAGGTGTACCCGCCCACTCTGGGTGTAGAGAAGCCCAATCCGAAAATCAACATCGAGGACAGCCCCTTTTATCTCAACAACGAGGCTCGCCCCTGGTTGAGCGAGGCGGGTATACCCCGGCGCGCCGCCCTCAGTTCGTTTGGTTTTGGCGGTAGCAATTTTCATATGGTTCTGGAAGAGGCCTCGGCCCAGCGCCCTGAGCCCGCCTGGGATGGAGGTGTGCGGATTTGGGCCGAATCGGCGGCCACTCCAGCCACCCTGGTGCAGCGCCTGCGCAATGCGGCCGCGTCTCTCTCCAGCGAACCCATTGAGCAGGCCCGAGCCGCTCACGCCAAAAGCTCCAGCTTCGATAGCAAGGCGGCCTCTCGCTGCGTGATTGTGTGGGACACCGAGAAGTCGTTGGCCGACCTGTTGCGTCAAGCCGCCGAGGTGGTCAGTTTGGGGAAGGCCAGCGAAGGTCCCGAGATTTTTTACGCTCCCAATGCCCAGCCTGGCAAAGTGGTCTTCATGTTTCCCGGCCAGGGCAGCCAGTATGTCAATATGGGTCGAGAGTGGGCCTGCGTTTTTCCCGAAGTGCTTGATTCCGTTGAGCGCAGTGACCGCTTTGGCGAGGGTCTGGGTCGTAAAATGTACCCGCCACCCACCTTCTCCGAGGAAGTTCGCAAGCAGTACGACCTGGCCCTGACGGCCACCGATGCCGCGCAGCCTGCTCTGGGCGCCTTGAACCGAGGGATCTACGAGGTGGTTTCGCAGCGTTTTGGGGTGCAAGCGGATTTCACTTGCGGTCACAGTTACGGCGAGTTGTGCGCCCTTTACGCCGCTGGCGTTTACGACGCCGACGCTTTGTGCAAGTTGTCGCTCTTGCGCGGCGAGTTGATGGCCAAAGGCGATGGGGGTCGGGGCGCCATGGCCGCGGTAACCGCGCCGCTCGAGAAAGTGGAAGCGATTTTACCTGAACTGGGTCCTGACGTGGTCATTGCCAATCGCAATAGTCCCACCCAGTGCGTGCTGTCGGGCACCAAGGAAGCCATTCAGGCGGCTGCGGCCAAACTGAAGGAGAAAGGCATGCGAGCCATTCCCCTGCAGGTGGGTGCCGCCTTTCACAGTCCCCTGGTGGCCAGCGCCGAAGGCCCTTTCCGCAAGGGGTTGGACGACGTGAAGTTTGGCAAGCCCTCGGTGCCCGTGCTGGCCAACAAGACGGCTCAGGATTATCCCAACGAGGCCAAAAAGGCCCGAGATTTGCTGGCCAGTCAGCTGGTCTCTCAGGTCAATTGGGTGGCCCAGGTGGAGGAGCTGTACGAGCGGGGAGCCCGCACCTTTGTAGAGGTCGGCCCCAAGAACGTGCTCACCAAGTTGGTGGGCGGCGTCCTCAAGGGCAAGGAGTTCAAGGCGGTGGCTCTGGACGCCTCGACCGGTCGCCAGGCCCTGCTTGATCTGGCCGAAGGGCTGGCTCAGCTGGCCGCGCTGGGTTTGCCGGTGCGGTTTGAGCAGTGGGAAAGCGCCCCCGCTGAGCCACGCAAGCGCAAGATGACGGTGGAGTTGAGCGGTGCCAACTATCGCTCCCCGCAAAGCAAGAAGTCGGCTCCGCCGCGGGCGGCCGGCAGCGTGGATGTATTGCCTCCGCCCCAGCCCAAGGCGGTCCCCGTTGTGGCGGCCCCTGCCCCTGCTCCGGTCCCGGCTGCGGCTCCGGTGGTGGTGATTCAGCAGGCTCCGGCTGCGGCCCAAGAAGCCATCCATCAGGTGCAGTCCAGCATGCTGGCCATTCAGTCTCTTCAGCAGCAGGCGGCCCAGGCCCACCAGCGCTTTCTGGAAGGTCAGGAAGCTACCATGAAGACCTTCCAAACGTTGGTCGAAAACCAGCAGCAGTTGATGTCCCGGCTGGCCAGTGGTTCGGCCCCGGCCCCCCGGCCTGTGGCGGTGCCCGCGGCACCGGTTGCAGCTACGCCGGTTACGGTAGTAGCGCCCAAAGTGAGCCTGGCGCCCACCCCGGTCGCTCCGGTTACGCCACTTCCCGCTCCCGTTGCCGCCAAGCCGGTGGTGGTGCACCAGGCCCCGGCTCAGGCCCCAGTGGCGCAGGCGGTGCTGGCTGTAGTGGCCGAGAAAACCGGCTACCCGGTCGAGATGCTCAATTTGAGCATGGACCTGGAGGCCGATCTGGGTATTGACAGCATTAAGCGCGTCGAAATCCTGGCCGCCGTTCAGGAGAAGTTGCCTCAACTGGCGGCGGTGCCTTCGGACCAGATGGGCTCGCTACGCACTTTGCAGGAAGTGGTCAACGCCTTAGGTGTCAGCACCGCGGTGGCCCGGCCTGTGAGCGCTGCCCCACAGGCGGCCGCTCCGGTTTCGGGCGCCTTGCTGGAAGTGGTGGCCGAGAAGACGGGCTATCCGGTGGAGATGCTTAATCTGGACATGGATCTGGAAGCCGATCTGGGCATAGACAGCATCAAGCGTGTCGAGATTCTGGCCGCCATCGAAGAAAAGGTGCCGGGTTTGCCCAAAGTCGCCTCGGATCAGATGGGTTCGTTGCGCACTCTGGGTCAGATCGTAGAAGCCTTTGGCAGTGTTCCCCAGGCGGCGCCCGTGAGCGCTCCTCCCAAGGCGACTGCCTCGGTTTCGGGAGCGTTGCTGGAAGTGGTGGCCGAGAAGACCGGCTATCCCGTAGAGATGCTCAATCTGGAGATGGATCTGGAAGCCGATCTGGGCATCGACAGCATCAAGCGTGTCGAGATTCTGGCCGCCATCGAAGAGAAGGTGCCGGGTCTGCCCAAGGTTGCCTCAGACCAGATGGGTTCGTTGCGCACCTTGGGTCAGATTGTGGAGGCCTTTGGCAGTGTGGCCAAAGCGCCAGGGACGGCCGCGCCGGTTTCGGGAGCGTTGCTCGAGGTGGTAGCCGAGAAGACGGGCTACCCGATGGAGATGCTCAATCTGGACATGGATCTGGAAGCTGATCTGGGCATTGACAGTATCAAGCGGGTGGAGATTTTAGCCGCTATCGAAGAGAAAGTGCCAGGTCTGCCCAAGATGGCCTCGGATCAGATGGGTTCGTTGCGCACCCTGGGTCAGATCGTGGAAGCTTTTGGGGGGGCGACCACAGCCGCGGTGCCTGCCGTCGCCTCCGCGCCGGCGGCTGCCCCGGCCTCGTCGGCCAAGTTGCTGGCAGTGGTGGCCGAGAAGACCGGCTATCCTCTGGAAATGCTCAATTTGGACATGGATCTCGAGGCAGACCTGGGCGTAGACTCTATCAAACGTGTTGAGATTCTGGCGGCCCTGCCCGAAGCCAGCGCTTTGCCGGCCGATCAGGTGGGCAGTCTGCGCACCTTGCGCCAGATCATCGAAGCTCTGGGGGTCGGTGAAGCGGCACCGGTGGCAACGCCTGTAGCCGCTGGCTCGTCCCATCAGTTGCTGGCGGTGGTGGCCGAGAAAACCGGCTACCCGCTGGAGATGCTGAACCTGGATATGGATCTGGAATCCGATCTGGGTGTGGACTCCATCAAGCGGGTGGAGATTTTGGCGGCCATCCCTGAGGCCAGCGGATTGTCGGCCGACCGGGTGGGCAGTTTGCGCACCCTGCGCCAGATCATCGAGGCTCTGGGAGTGGCCGGGGCGCCCACTCAGGACCAGGTTGCGGCGGCCACGACTCCGTCGGCTGCGCCAATCAGTCGGCTGGAGCGGCGCGTATTGATCGCCACCGCCCTGCCGCCTTTGAGCAATGGCAATCAGTTTCCCTTGCCCAAAGGGGCCAAGGTGAAGATCTTCCCCGCTTCGGGCGGTCTCTCCAAGGCGCTGGCCGCCGAGTTGAGCAGCCGGGGCATGCAGGTGGTCAAGGAGTTTGGCCCCGACTTGGCCGGGCTCTTTTTGGTGGAAGGTCCCTTGCGGGACAGCTTCCAGGCCGTGCGCCAGGCCGCTCCCGCCTTGCGCCAGCAGAAGGGATTGCTGGTCAGCGTGGCCCGACTGGATGGTCGCTTTGGCTTGACGGGCAACTTTGCTGCTCCCGAGAGCGGCGGATTGACGGGACTTCCCAAAACGGCAGCCCATGAATGGCCGGAAGTTACCTGCAGGGCCTTTGATGTGGATAGCGCCTGGCGCGACGACAAAGCCGCCGCTCAAAAGCTGGTTCAGGAGATCTCGACCCCGGGTCCGCTTGAGTTGGGGTTGACGGCCAATCAACGGTTTGGCCTGGAGACGCCCCTCGAGGAAGTGGTCACCGTCGCCCCGATTTTCGCCAAGGGCGATGTGGTTCTGGTTACCGGCGGAGCCCGCGGCGTGACAGCAGCCACAGCTATCGCTCTGGCCAGGTCGTGTCAGCCGACCCTGGTGTTGCTGGGACGGTCCAAATTGGCCGCGGCCGAGCCCGAGTGGGCCCAGGGGATCGCTCAGGATGGAGCTCTGAAGAAGGCCATTTTGGAGCAAGAGTTTGGCGGTAAGGCGTCTCCCAAGGACATCGAGAATCGCTTCAAGGAACTGCAGGCCCACCGCGAGGTGCGCTCGACTCTGGCGGCCATCGAGGCGGCCGGATCTCGAGTCGAGTATCGGTCGGTGGATGTGCGCAGCGAGAAGGCTGTGGACAAGCTGCTCAACGAGGTGCAGGCCACTCTGGGCAAGGTCCAGGGCATTGTTCACGGTGCCGGTGTTTTGGCCGACAAGCGGATCGAAGAGAAAACCGATGAGATGTTTGATTCGGTCTTCTCCACCAAGGTGACCGGACTCAAATTGTTGCTGGGACCCCTGCAAAATCAACCGCTCAAGGCCATCGTGCTGTTCTCCTCGGTGACGGCTCGCTTTGGCCGTCCTGGTCAGGTGGACTACTGCATGGCCAACGACCTGTTGAACAAGACGGCCCAGTTAGAAGCCAAACGTCGTCCTGAGTGCCGCGTGGTCAGCCTCAATTGGGGACCGTGGGGTGGCGGAATGGTGACGGAAGGGCTCAAGAAAGAGTTCCAGCGTTTGGGCGTGGGCCTGATCGACCTGGATGCGGGGGCCGAGGCGATGGTCAAAGAACTGTCAGCGGCCACTGGCGGCGCCGTAGAGATCCTTTACGGGGATGGCTTTCCGGCCCCGCCCGGGGGTTCCCAGCCCGTTCCAGGGCTCTTTCAAGTGGTGGCTTCGGTCGAAGAATTCCCGTGCCTGAGTTCCCATCAGGTGGGCGGGAGGCCGGTGGTGCCGGTGGCCCTTCAGATGGAGTGGTTTGCCCAGGCCGCCACCCAGCAGCAGGTAGGCAGCCGTTTTCGAGGCTTGAGCAAAATGCAGATTTTGCGACCCATTGCCGTGGAGAATGGCGATGTGCCCTTGCAGGTAGTGCAGGTCGATGACCACCTCGAATTGCAACATGCCCAGACCGGTCAGGTCTACACCAAGGCCACCGTGGAATTGGGCACCGATCTGCCCGAGGCTCCCTCGCTGGCCAATGTCAACGGACTGGCTCAACAGACCTATCCGCACAGCAATCCAGATATCTATCAGGAGCATCTCTTCCACGGACCGCACTTCCAGGCCGTCAAGGCCGTTCAGGGTTGGTCCTCGCATGGTTTGGTGGCTCAAGTGGGCACCCTGGCCAAGGTCAGCGAGTGGATCAAGCAGCCGGTTCGGTCAGACTGGCTGGCCGACCCGCTGGCCGTAGATGCAGCCCTGCAGTTGGGCATTCTCTGGGGCATTGAAGCTCTGGGCAAACCCTCGCTGCCCATGGTGGTGGGCGGGTACCAGCAGTTCCAACGCAAGTTCCCCAAGGGGGGCGTGGAGGCGCGTCTCTGGGTGGAGAAGTCCTCTCCCAGCAAGATCGTGGCTTCGGTGGACTTTGTCGATGGCCAGGGACACCTGGTGGCGCGCCTGAGCAACGTAGAATGGACGGCCGACGCCGGCCTCAAGAAAGCTTTCACCAAGGAGCCGGCTGGAAGCCCTCGATAAATGCAGCGCGAACCCATTGCGGTAGTGGGTCTGGGCGCGATGCTCCCGGGCGCATTGTCCTTAGATCAGTTCTGGTCCAACCTGATCCAGAAAGTCGACCTGAGTCGTGAGGCTCCCCCTGGTCGTTGGGTTTTGCCTGCCGATCTGGCCTACGACCAGCACGGCAGCGCCGACCACGTGGTTTCCAAGCGCGGCTTTTTTCTGGATCCTTTTGAGCTTGACCCCAGCGGCCTGTGCCTTGACCCGGCCTGGCTTCAACCTCTCGATCCGCTCTACAAGGTAGCCCTGCAAGCCTCTCGCCAGGCTCTCCTGGATGGCAAGACGGAGGCCCTCGACGCCAACCGTATCGGCGTGATATTGGCGGCCATCGCCTTGCCCACCGATGGTTCTTCGGCACTGACCTGGAATCGTTATCAAGAGCGACTGGCGGCCCGGGTCGGGGCGTCGGGCCAGTTCACCCGCCGGACCACCAGTCCGTGGAATCGCCAGGTGACCGGCCTGCCCGCCGGTCTGGTGGCCAGGGCCCTGGGATTGGGCGGAGGCAGCTACACTCTGGACGCCGCCTGCGCTTCCAGCCTGTACTCCATGAAGCTGGCCTGCGACGAACTCCGCTCCGGTCGTGCCGACGCCATGCTGGCCGGTGGGGTTTCTCGTCCCGACAGCCTCTATACGCAGATGGGTTTTACAGCCCTGAGCGCTCTATCGCCCAGCGGTCGTTGCTCGCCCTTTGATGCAGCGGGCGATGGGCTGGTGGTGGGCGAGGGGGCCGGTGTGGTGCTGCTCAAGCGGCTCAGCGACGCGGAGCGTCAGGGCGATCACATTTATGGTCTGATTTGCGGGATTGGTCTGTCCAATGACATTGGAGGCAGCCTGCTGGCGCCCGACACCGAAGGCCAGTTGCGGGCCATGCATGCGGCCTATCAGGAGGCCGGTTGGCGGCCCGATCAGGTGCAGTTGATCGAATGCCACGGCACCGGCACTCCCATGGGCGACAAGATCGAGGTGAAGAGCCTGATTGCACTGTGGCAGGATCAGACCTGGAAAGCCGAGCAGTGCGCTATCGGCAGCGTTAAGTCCACCATCGGCCATTTGCTCACCGGTGCAGGTGGGGCAGGCATGATCAAAGTCTTGCTGGGTATGCAAAATCAGACGCTGCCCCCCTCCCTGAACTATCAAAATCCCAATCCGATCCTGCAACTGCCGGGCAGCCCCTTTCGGGTGCAACAACAGGCTCAACCCTGGAAGGCCGAGCATCGCCGCGCCGCCGTCAGCGCTTTTGGCTTTGGTGGGGTCAATGCTCACGTATTGGTGGAGGAATATCACCCGCAAAGACGCTCTTTTCCGGTGGTTGCGCCCAACCCGGAGGCGGTGGCCATTGTGGGTATGGCCGCTCAGGTGGGCGGCGCCGACGACCTGGAAGCCTGGCTGAGCAGTGTGTTTGAAGGGCGTTCGCTGATTGTAGAAGCTCCGCCCGGGCGTTGGAATGGAGAGCCGTCTCCGGCCGGGGCCTGGCTGGACGAGTATTCCATGCAGATTGGGGCCTTTAAAATTCCTCCCAAGGAGATGCCCGAGGTGCTGCCTCAGCAGACCCTGATGCTGCGCGTGGCCGCCCAGGCAGCCGCCGACGCCGGCCTGGACCGCAAGGAACGGCGCCCTCGTGCCGGCGCCCTGATCGGCATCAGTCTGGACATGGATACCACCGACTTTCATCTGCGCTGGGCCTTGCCCCAGGCCCTGAAAGAGTGGGGAGTTGATCCCGAGGAGTTGGCCCAATTGCGGGATCTGGCCTCTAAGCCGCTGGACTCCACACGAACGCTGGGGGCGCTGGGCAGCATTGTGGCCAGTCGTTTGGCCCGCGAACTCAATCTGGGTGGACCCAGCTTTGCTATCTCGGCCGAGGAGGCTTCCGGCCTCAAGGCTTTGGAAGTGGCCGTGCGCGCTTTGCAGCAGAAAGAAATGGACACGGCGCTGGTCACGGCCATCGATCTGCAGGGGGACCCGCGCAGTCAGGACAACCTGTTGCGTCGGCGGGGCCAGGCCCGACCCTTTGAAAAGGACAGCACCGGCACGTCTCTGGGCGAGGGCGCGGTGGCCTTGGTGCTCAAGCGCCTGGCCGACTGTGGAGAACAGGACAAGGTGTATGCGGTCATTCGCGGCTACGGAACGG
Organism: bacterium; assembly: GCA_018780265.1. Taxonomy (GTDB): domain Bacteria; phylum Vulcanimicrobiota; class Xenobia; order Xenobiales; family JADMJV01; genus JADMJV01. Next base: position 228,438 of record JADMJV010000012.1, on the reverse strand, counting down.
CCAGTGGCGGTGCCGTCGACAGCCCCACCGCCTCGGCCGAAGCCCAGGGATTGGCGATTTTTCGGGCCCATCAGGAGGCCCAAAGCGAGCCCGGCCAGATCACCTATGTAGAAGGCTGCGCCAGCGGCGTGCCCGAGGAAGACCAGCAAGAGTTGGCCGTGTTGCACGCCTGGTATGGTCCGGGCAGCAGTCCCTGTGCCTTGGGCAGTCTTACCTCGCACAGCGGTCTGACCGGAGCCTGCTCGGGCCTGTTAAGTCTGGTCAAGGCAGCCGCCTGCTTAAGCACGCGAAGATTGCCGCCGATGCTTGATTTTGCCAGCCCGGCTGGCGACTTGCACAACGGCCGTCTGCACGTGCCGGTGGCCGCCTCCAACTGGGTGCGTGACCGAGTGGACGGGCCCCGTCAGGCTGCGGTCCATTGCCTGTCCAGCGAGGGTAACGCCGTCCATGTGGTTTTGGAGGGGCATCCCCAGGCCCAGCTGCTGGCCCTCTCTCGGCCTGTGGGCGGGCTCTTTCCCGTGTTTGCGGGATTGCACGAGTTTGTGACTGGATCGGATTTGAGTCTGCACGAGTTGGCGGCGGAGTGGGCTCATCGTCATCGCGGACAAAAGCCCGCTGCCTATCTGGTGGCCGAGAACCGGGCCTCGCTGGCCCAGAGCCTGGCCCACCTGGAGGCCCTGATGAAGGGGCCGGGACAAGGCCAGGGCGGTCTCTATTTCAGTCGCCAGAAGCTGGGCCCGGGGGGCGTGGCCTTTGTGTATCCTGGCTCGGGCAATCACTACGCTGGCATGGGTCGCGAGCTGGGCTTGCTGCACCCTCAGGTCATGGAGCGATTGGACCAGGAGTCGCCTCAACTGCGCACCTACCTGGCCGCTCCCTGGACCACGCCGTATCGTCAGGATTGGCCGGCACACTGGCCAGAGCAGTCGGGGGCGGCCATTGCCCAGGATCTGCATCGGTCCATTTTTGGTCAGGTGATGTTTGGACTGGTGGCCAGCGACGTCGTGCGTGGCTATGGTTTGCAGCCGTCTTTCGCCATCGGTTACTCGCTGGGCGAGTCGGCCGCCCTGATGTCTTTGCGGGCCTGGACGCAGCGCCAAGAAATTCATGACCGGATGCAGGATAGCGACTTATTCCGTCGCCAGCTTGGCGGACCTTGCCTGGCCGTCCGGCGCCTTTGGGGAGTGGGACCAGAGGATCGCTTTGAGTGGAAGGTAGCCGTTTTGACCCGCTCGGCCGCAGAGGTTAAGGAGCGGCTCCGGGGCAAATTGGAACTGCTGATCATCAATACCGACCGCGAGTGTGTGGTGGGAGGAGATGCTCCCGATCTGGAGCGGCTGATCGCTTCGCTGGGTTGTCAGGCGTTCTATCTGGAAGGCGTGCCCACCGTGCACAGCGGGGCCGTGCAGTTTGTGGAGAAAGAGTATTTTCAGCTGCATCAAGTGACCCTGGTCCCCCCGCCGGGAGTGCGCTACTACAGCGCCTACCGCGCTCAGGCCTATGAGATGAGCTCGGACAATGCAGCCCGCAGTATCGTGGAACAGGCTTTGCACGGGTTGGATTTTACGGCCACCATTCGCCAGGCTTATGCGGACGGAGCCCGCTATTTTGTGGAGATGGGTCCAGGCAATTCGTGTACCCGCATGATTACGCAAATTCTTGAGGGGCATCCGCACCGCGCCCTGGCACTCAACAGCCCGCAACGAGGCGAATGGGCCGGACTGTTGCACCTTTGGGCCGGTCTGCTGGCCGAGGGCTGTGCAGGCGTCGATCTGATGGCGCTCTACCCTGAGCCGGCTGCCCCTCCCAGGCCAACGGTCAATGAACTGCATCTACGACTGGGCGCCTTGCTGCCGCAGGTGTCCCAACTGCCGGCCCCCTTGCCCACCAGGGACGCGCCGGCGCCCGTTCGGGCCACCGCCGAGGTCGAAGAGTTTGACGAGTATGCCCTGGAATTTGAATTAGATCTAGATTGGGAGCCCTCCATGGAAAAACAGCGCGTAAAACTGCCCGCCTTGCAGTCTCAAATCCTGGCCTCAGCCCAGGCCAGCAGCCGGGCTCACGAGAAGTTTTTGGAGCTGCATCAGCAGGCCATCGCCCAACTGTCGCAGGGGGTGGCCCTGCTCCAGGACTGGAGTCAAGGAACGAGCACAGCGCCGGTGGCAGCCCCGCGTGCTTACTACCCGTTTTGTGATCACAATCTGCAACCGATAGTGCCCGTCAAGAAGCCATGCGTGTTGGACTACGACCAGTGCATGGAGTTTGCCGTGGGCTCGATCGCAAAAGTGTTGGGCGACGAGTTTGCGGCCGTGGACAGCTATCCCACCCGGGTCCGGTTACCCGATGATCCCTTAATGTTGGTCCATCGCGTCACCGAGATTGTGGGTGAAGCGCGCTCGATGAGCGGGGGCAAAGTGGTCACCGAGCACGATGTGGTGCCCGGTGCCTGGTATCTGGACAATGGTCGAATGCCAGTTTGTGTCACCGTGGAGGCCGGCCAGGCTGATCTCTTCCTGTCGGGTTACCTGGGCATTGACCTGCAGACCAAAGGCAATCGGGTCTACCGACTGCTCGATGCTGCCGTCAGCTTTCATCGTCAGTTGCCCACCGTGGGCGAGACCATCCGTTACGACATTCGTATCGACCGTTTTGTGCGTCAGGGCGAAACCTGGCTGTTTTTCTTCGAATTCGATGGCACTATCAACGGTCAGCCCATGATCACCATGCGCAACGGCTGCGCGGGCTTCTTCGAGTATTGCGAGATCAGCGCTTCCAAGGGCATTATTTTGACCGAGGAAGAGGAGAAGCAGCGGCCGGGCAAGGTGGTGGGCTATCGCCCCCTGGTCGACTTTTCGCGAGTGGAAAGCTACACCGACCAACAGGTCACGGCTCTGCGTCGAGGCGACCTGGCCGGCTGTTTTGGACCCGCTTTCGCCAACCTGGGCCTGGTCCATCCCCCCCACCTACCTTCGGGGCGGATGAAGCTGTACGACCGTGTGCTTGAGGTGAATCCCAAGGGCGGCCGGTTTGGGCTGGGTCGGGTGGTGGCCGAGGCCGATGTGCACCCCGATGATTGGTTCCTCACCTGCCATTTTGTCGATGACATGGTGATGCCCGGCACCTTGATGTACGAGTGCTGCGCTCACACGCTGCGCTTCTTGCTGTGGCGGATGGGTTGGGTGGGCGAAGCCGACCAGGTCACCTATGAGCCCAAATTGGGGATTCCGGCCGCCTTACGCTGTCGCGGTCCGGTGGATGTGCGCACCAAGAAAGTCACTTATGAAGTGGACATCAAGGAGATCGGCTACGGACCCGAGCCTTATGTGTTGGCCGACGCCCTGATGGTTGCCGATGGCAAGTGCATTGTGCGCTTTGTGGACATGTCTTTGCGCCTGATCGGTCTGGACCAGAGCCAGTTAGAACGTCGCTGGTCGGGCCAGACTCAAGCTTTGCCGGTGATGGCAGCCATTGAGCCCGAGCCCGTCAAAGCCCTCTACGACCGCGAAAGCATCATGCAATTTGCCTATGGCAAACCCAGTCTGGCTTTTGGGGATCGCTATAAGGTCTTTGACGAAAAGCGTCGCATCGCGCGCTTGCCCCGGCCTCCCTACGCCTTTATGGATCGGGTGGTCGAAGTCAATCAGGAGCCGTGGGTGCTGCAGGCCGGCGACTGGATCGAGGCCCACTACTTTATCCCCCCGGGAGAGTGGTATTTCCAGGCAAATCGTCAACCCACCATGGCTTTCGCCATCTTGTTGGAGATCGCTCTGCAGCCGTGCGGTTGGCTGGCCGCCTACGCCGGCTCGGCCTTGCGCAGTGAAGAGGACCTCAAGTTCCGCAATCTGGGTGGCACGGCCACTCTTCATCGCGAACTCGACGACCAGGCGGGCATGCTGCGCATTCGCGTGCGCATGTCCAAGGTGTCGGAAGCCGGCGGCATGATCATCGAGAACTTTGACATGCAGGTGCTCCAGGGCGACACCATGGTCTACGAAGGCACCACCTACTTTGGTTTCTTCAGCAAACAGGCGCTGGATAATCAGGTGGGCATTCGCGAGGCCAAACGTTATCAGCCCAGCCCGGCCGAGAAGCAGCGCGGCCGTCGAGTGACTCTGCCCCGACTGCATCCGCTGACCCCTGAGGATACCCAGGTGCAGCCTGGCACTTCGGCCTGTATGCCGGCCGGGGCGCTGCAGATGATGGACGAAGCCGACCTCTACATTCCCGATGGCGGCCCCAACGACCTGGGTTATATTCACGGCATCAAGCAGGTCGATCCGGAGGAGTGGTTCTTCCAGGCCCACTTTTATATGGACCCGGTCTGGCCCGGATCGCTCGGTTTGGAAGCTTTCTTGCAGCTCTTAAAAGTGCTGATGCTGGATCGCTTCCCTCAGCTGGCCGACACCCATCGCTTTGAGTGCATCGCCACCGGCCGTCCTCACACCTGGGGCTATCGAGGTCAGGTAGTGCCCAGCAACCGCCACGTGGAGGTGGAGGCCTGGGTGAGCCGGGTGGAAGAAGGCGACGAGCCTGTAGTCACCGCCGACGGTTTTCTGGTGGTGGACGGCAAGCCCATCTACGAGATGACAGACTTCGCCCTGCGCCTGGTCAGGACAACTCGATGATGCGCACCACTGCCTGAAAACGCAGAAAGTCCTGCAGGTTCTCGGTGACGATGCCTTTCACTCCGTGAACCAGGGCGCAAGCCACCAGATTGGCATCGTGAATTTGCTTGCCCAGGCACGGAATGGAGTCTAACAGTTTGCCAAGGCGTTTGGACACTGCCTCATTCTCTTCGAGGAATTTCAACCTCTGAGTAAAGACTCCCAGGTTGTGAGAAGCGTCCGGCCAGTTGAGACCGAGCCCATTCTTGTCGAGGGGCCGGGTGGCTACCACCAAATACTCGCGCAGAATTTGCCCGGTGCAAAACAGAGAATGTCCTTTGCCCGGCCAGTCTTGGAGCACTGAAAGGGCCTCCGGGTGACGGGCTAGAGCGGGTGTTGAGGCAGCCAGCAGCACGTTTGTGTCGACCAGGATGGATTCAGCGGCCGTCGTGGCCATAAATCTCCTCCCGACTCCAGTTGCCCGAGGTTGCGCGGGACATTTTCAAGTCCAACTCCGGAGAAGCTTCTTCAGGCAAACCTTGCCGGGCCAGTTGGATCAGCGTATAGCGCAGTTCCATTTGCAAGGACCTGTGGTTAGTGGCGGCCCGTCGTTTGAGGGCGGCCAGGACATCCTCAGGGATGTCTCGGATATGAATTGCAGGCATAGCATGATGATAGCACTTTCAAAATGCTTGCACCAGCCGCATGTAGGACTTTGGGTTTGCTTCCAGTAACACTCTGGCCATGACCCGTTGTCCCCGCTGTCACGTGGAATTAGAGCGTATCGTCAAAGGCACCGACGAGGCCTGGCTGTGTCGTCAGTGCGATGGCGTGTTGTTGCGCAAGTTGGACCCCTACCTGGAAATGACCGAGGAGGAGTTGCTGGACTCGCCGGTCAGTGAGAGCCTTTTTGCCGACCACCCGGAGGTCGACGTGGACCCGCCCGTAGGCTGTCCCCTCTGCGGTCAGGCCATGCGGCGTTTTGTGTATAGCAACGACAGTGGCATCACCGTCGATTCGTGTCCGGCGGGGCACGGCATCTGGCTGGATGACGGCGAATTGGCCCGGATTTATGACTACCTGCACGGGATCGAGCCACTGGACGAAAATCTGGACAGCGTTTCTCAGGCAGATAAGGCCACACTGGTCATGCGAGAATTTCCAAAAATGAAACGCTCGCCGCCAGATGCACCTTTTCCGTCGCAGTGGCCAGCCTGAACTCTTCAGGGAGGGGGGATCCTGAGTTCCACGAAATGTGGCCGCAGATCACGGAGGATGCCTATGAATCGTCGCAGTTTATTGACTCTTATCACAACCGCCTGGTTGGGCGCCGGGATGGCCCTGGCCCAAGAGCCCTATCTCTATGTCCAGAGCGCCGCTTCCACCACCACCGGTGGCTCCTACGCGGTCAGCGTGGAAGTTACCGTCGAGAATCGTGGCAAAGTTGCCAGCAAAGAGAGCATCGTTGAGTTAGTGCTGAAGCCCCAGGGAAAGGGTCCCAAAAGCAGCGTGCCTACCATGTGGGATCCAGACACGCAAACTCAGGATTTGCCCGTTTTGCAACCGGGTGAGCGCAAGAGTTTCAAGTTCCAGACTCCCTACTTGAGCAAAAATACCTTCAAAAACGTGCGGGGGTCCTTCAAGGTCAACAACATCGATGCCACAGGGAGCGACGTTTCTGTCGGTTCAACGGTAAATATCAAACCCAAATAGAAAGACTGGCCCGTGCGCGCAAACTTGATACGGGTCGGACTGCTCGTGCTGGGATTGTTTGTGGGGCTGCTGGCTCTGGAGTTGGGCCTGCGCCTCTTTTTTCCCGATAGCCTGATGGGTGCTGCCACCCAGTTGCAGTTTGCTGCTGGCGGTCAAAAGCATTTTCAGCCCGACCCTGAGTGTGGCTATATACCCGTGCTCGATGACGACGTTTACGACGGCTACGGTTGCCGCCTCGACCGCGGCCGTCAATTGGACAGTTATGACGGGGAAGATCGGCAGGGTCGCTGCCGCATTCTCTTTGTAGGCGATTCGGTCACTCGTCGCGAGCGCACCATGCGAGCTCTACAGAAGCTTTACGGAGACAAACTGTATGAGTATTGGAACGCCGGGGTCGAGAGCTTCAATGTCGAGCAAGAATTGATCTTCTACCGACGGGTCAACCGCAAGCTCAAGCCCGATCAGGTGATTCTGACCTTTCACAACAACGATTTTCAGGAGACTCCGCTGGTTTCGCGCAAGGATGGGCAGTTGCAGGTTCTGTTTTTGCGCAAGGATCGGGCCCAGATCGACCCCTGGTGGTTTAACCATAGCTATCTCTATCGCTGGTTGACGGGCATCAATCTTGGGCGCTTCGATCGCGACCGCCGACGCCAGGCCATGAGCGAGGCCCTGGCCGGTTGGACGGAGACTTTGGCCCAGGACAAGGTCTCCTTCTCGGTAATCTTGCTGCCCATTTTGAAGCCCATCGATCAGTGGACAACGCGTGAGAAATGGTCGCGGGAGACGGCCCTCCAACTGCTCGGGGAACAAAAGATTCGCTATTTTGACCTGCTCAGCGATATGGAAGTGGCCCTCAAAGAGGGGGTTTCTATCCAGGAAAGTCCGGATGATTCCTGGCACCCCAGTGCCGAGGCAGCCGAGCACTTTGCAAAACACCTGCACAGCCAGGGCATACTCTCCGCGAGTGGAACCTCTGGCCGGTGAGCGATTTGCTTCGGCCCCAGCCCCTGGGCGGTAATGAAATGCCCCGCTTTGCCGGGCCTGCCACCATGATGCGTCTGCCCGCGCGTCCGTCGGCCCAGGACCTGGACGTCTGTTTTGTGGGGGTACCCTTTGATCTGGGCACCTCGCATCGATCCGGCACTCGCTTTGGCCCGCGCCAAATTCGCGCTGAGTCTTGCCTGCTCAGGCCCTGCAACCTGGCCACCCGCACTCCCTTTGAGCGACTGCGGGTGGCGGACGTGGGCGACAACTGGTAGGCGCCGATCTGGTGGAGGTGTGTCCCCCCTACGACCCCTCGGGCAACACCGCTTTGATGGCCGCCAACCTGCTCTTCGAAATGCTTTGCGTGATGCCGTAGGCCGGCAAGGAATAGGACCCCCCTCGCGAAGCTCACATCATGCTTTCCCGCTTGCTGCTGGTCCTTGCTCTCGGATCGCTGGGCTACGCCGACCCGATCCACACCTTTGTAATGAAGTCCCAACGCGAATCCATCCTGGCCGAACTGGGTCGCGGTGTCAGCATCGACCTCAAAGACCACAACGGAGAGACTCCTTTGCACTGGGCCGTCCGTCACGACCGGCCGGACATGGTGCTTTTCTTGCTGGGCCGGGGGGCCGACCCCGACCTCCCCGATCCGTATGGGCACGCCCCCCTCTACCACGCGCAGCGGGTCGAACTGGCCGGCCCCCTGCTGGAGCGCGGGGCCAACCCTTCGCGACTGGACCAGTCGCACAGCACGCCTTTGCACCAGGTATGTCTTTACAACAAACCCGAGGTGGTGGCCTTGATGCTCAAGCGGGGCGCCCTGGTGAACCAGGCCTCAAGTTACGGCACCACTCCGCTGCTGGCCGCCTGCCATTTTGGCTCGGCGCACGTAATCGACATGTTACTCCTGCACGGCGCCAGACTTGACGTCACCGATAAGGAAGGGCTCAATCCTTTGCAAACCGCAGCGCGCGCTGGATCGCGTCAGGCCGTGGAGCGTCTGGTCAGGGCTGGGGCTGACCCTTCCGATCCCAAAGCCTTTGCGCTGGCGGTCCGATCCAATGGGCAAGACCTGGTGGACTATTTGGGCGGCCTGGTGACCCCGACGCCGGAAGCCTTGTTGTCGGCCATTTCGTGGGGCCGATTGCCGCTTTTTCAAGCCCTGCTGGCTCGGGGAGGCAAGTTGGAACCGGCACTGGTGCGTGGGGCCGCCCAGCACGGCCAGGTTGAGATCCTGACCTGGTTGCTCGACCAGGGACAATCTGTAGAATCCCCTGACGAGCAGAAGCAGACTGCCTTGATGCTGGCGGCCGGCGCCCACCATCCGCAGGTCATCCAATTGCTGCTGGCCCGGGGAGCTAACCTTCAGGGACAGGATGCCCGGGGCCTGCGGGCGGCCGATTATGGGCTGGCAGCCATCCACAGGCAGCGGCAGTACATCGAGAAAAAGAGTCGCTCTCGGGCTGCCTTTACCGATCGCCTGCAGGCTGAAGCAGAACTGGCCGCTATGGAGAAGACCCTGCAATCTGTTTTTCAAGTCACACCGTAAAGTCTCTAGTCCCAGTGCTCTGAAATGGTGCCTTTCAGGGTGACAGCCCAGGGGTGACGGCGCGTTTCGTAGATAGAGATTTTGGGGGCCGGAGAGGTGGGGTCGGCGAAGGCGCCTACGGCTACAATGATAAACGATGGCCCGAGTGTCTATGCTTGTTATTTTGGGACGGGCCCTTTAGTGAGAGGTGGCCACCCCGCCGGCCACAACCTGAGTGCGAACGCCGCCGTCGTTGACGCCCATGTCGCCACCCACGTAATGGTCAAAGGCCTGGGGACGTTCACTTTGGTAGACAACCTGTGGTTGATTGGTCTTGGCACCAGGATCATACACATAGGTGCGACCGTCTTTGTCCTTGCCAATCAGGACAAAGTGACGCAATTTGTCATTGCCCCCGTCGGGGTCGACGAACTGCACGAAACTCTGGCCCGGTTGCAGCCCGCTCACCCGGCTCTTCAAGCGGTCCGGGCTTTCCTCCACATGACTGCCATCCTGGCTGGTGCGGCGGAAGGAGGTTCCATCCGGCCCAATCCAGTCGGCCAGTTTGGAGTTGGGCTTGGTGTCATCGTTGAGGTCCTTTTGCATCTGGGCAACCTGGCCAGTAGTCACGCCGGGGGCGGTGCCTGCTTCGTGATAGTTGCGATACATCACGTGCTGCACTTGACTCAAATCCTTGTGGGTGGCTGTCCCGTCGGCAATGCGCGCCTTAATTTGAGCCAGTTCGGCCTTCTCTTCGGCGTCCTGGGTCTTATTGGCCAGGCGGTCGACCATGCGGCCGGTGGCATCGGGACCGGCCATGACGGCCGAGGCCAGTACCGCCGAGGGACCGCAGCGGTTGGCCTGCTCGTGTTCGTTGCTGGGGTCGTCCTTGCTCAACTGGGTCTGGCCGTTGAGAATTTGAGTTCCGTTCCATTTCTGGCCCGGCTCCGCCAACCTCTGGGCTCCGTTGGTTTGAGTCTTGGGGTCATTGGAATAGGCTGGCTTGATGTCGCCGGGCTTCTCGACCACCGGCTGAGGGGCGAGCGCAGTCGCTGGGGGCGGGGTGGGAACCGACACCGGGGCCGGGTCGCTCTTTTTGCCCAAGGTGGAGTCGGCCTTATCCGCGATCCATTTCCCCACCACAATGGGAGCCGTAATCGGACTGGCCAATCCCACCACCGTGGCCACTTTGCCCGCCCAGCTGGGAATTTCCATCGTCTGTCCCTCTGCTTTCCCGTTCTTTCCTTCAGAGTAGCCAGACCCCCTTAATCGACGCTTGCCGGGCCGGATCAAAAATGAACAATATGTTAAGATTTAGGCCAGCTTGAACCGAGCCAGGTTTGGAGGCATAGCCAACGTGTCGAACGTCTATCTTGGACGCCCCGATCCGCGGTTGGCCGACGAAGGTCCCGACTGATAACGGCGTTTTGCCTGAGCGCCTTGACGGAGTATGCACTGAAGACGCGCATTATCCGTCACGGGGGGGCGGATTGGATCAACGAACGGGCTGGCCAGTCAGAGGATGTACGAACAACGATGCGAACACACGGACCCACAACGACAAGGGAGATATTTTCGATTATGAAGGCTTTGAACGGTTTGACCGGATGCGTCATTCTATCTGCCGCCGCCCTGGTTGGCTGCGGCAGCACGGACGAGGTTACGAATTTTGTCCAGGCCAACGCCCCCAGCATCACGGCTTTCTCGGCCTCCGGAGCCAACGTCGTTGGCGTAGTCACCAATTTTCGCGCCGCTCTGGGAGATCCCAATAATGCGGCCGGCCCGGCCGCCGCTTCGGGGCGACGAGAGGTCAACTGGGATGCCGTTCCAGGTGGTCAAACCAATACCAACGCGTTCCCGGGAAATTTCTTCAACACCAATTCTCCGCGCGGACTGCTCATGGCCACCCCGGGGACGGGTCTGCGTGTCAGCGACAACAATTTTTCCGATGTCGATGCCAGTTACGCGGCGCAGTTCAACAATTTCAGCCCGATTCGCACCTTCTCGTCGGCCGGTGGCAACGTGATCGAGGTTATTTTCAACGTGCCCGGTACGCAGCAGCCGGGAGGAGTGACCGGCTTTGGGGCCGTGTTCTCCGATGTGGACACGGCCGGTTCTTCGACCCTGGAGTTCTTTGACTCGGTGGGCACCAGCCTGGCCGTGCTTCCAGCCCCACAACGCAGCGACGCAGGCGGCCTGTCCTTCGTGGCCGCTCTGGCCCCTCAAAATCGCGCCTTCGCCCGAGTGCGCATCACACTGGGTACTGGCAATCTGGCCCCGGGCAACCTGGATATATCGGCCGGCGGAACTCAGGACCTGGTCATCGTCGACGACTTCCTGTACGGTGAACCCCAACCTGTACCGGGCCGTGTCATTGCGGGTTCGGGCAATATCACGGGGGTGGTCCGCGCCTTTCAGGCCGCTCTGGGAGAACCCAACAACGGGGCCGGGGCGGCGGCCGCCGCAGGTCGCCGCGAAGTGAATTGGGACGCTGTGCCGGGAGGTCAGACCAATACCAACACGTTCCCGGCCAACTTCTTCAATGTCAACAGCCCCCGCGGCCTGGTGATGGCTACGCCGGGCACCGGATTGCGGGTGAGCGACAACAATTTCGCCGACGTCGATGCTTCCTACGCCGCCCAATTCGCCTTCTTCTCCCCGGTGCGGACCTTCTCTCCGGTAGGCGGCAATTCTCTGGATTGCAATTTCTTCCGGGCCGGCACGGCCACCGCAGCCCGGGTAAATGGCTTTGGAGCGGTTTTCTCGGATGTGGACGTCGCCAACGCCACCCGCCTGCAATTTGTCAGTGGAGCCGATTCCTTGGGAACGTTCTTGGTTCCGACTCGCTCGGATCCAGGCGGACTGTCCTTTATGGGCGTGCAGTTCGCGCCCACCAGCACCGCTTCGCTGGTGCGACTGACGCTGGGCACGGGAAATTTGGGGCCAGGCCTCACCGATATCTCGGTGGGGGGAGCCAACGACCTCGTGATTGTGGACGACTTCCTCTACTCCGAACCTCAATAAGCGGTCCCAAGCCCAGGGGGAGGATAAGTCCCGGGTTATAGCAGGACCCCCCGAGCGATCAAAGACTCCCCCTAAGGGCCCGTCCCGGAATAAGTTGGTCACTCCTTGCTGGAGGCGCCCCTCCAGCAAGAAGCGGCGAGGGCAAATATCGGGTCATATTTAACGGAGACGTGACGCTGCTGGCGCGGATGGATCGATGGCCCGAGTGTCTAGGTATGTTATTTTGGGACGGGCCCTAAATACCAAAAATCGCCTGCAGCCCTTCACGCCAGGGCAGGGCGGTTACGTGATCGATTCGTTGCCTTTGCGGGTCCTGTGACAAACAGAAGGACTCCGCCCCACGGAAGTCTTTGCTGATCGACAAAAATCGACGCAGTTTATCGGGTCTCAAATGGGCGGTGGATTTGATCTCTATCAGTGCCAGAGGTTGTCCGGGACGATCGATAATCAGGTCGATCTCCACGTCATCTTTAGTCCGCAGATACGAGAACTGAAAGTCCTTGCGAAGATAAGCGTTGAGTCTATGAAATTCAAGAATCAAAAAGTGCTCAAACGTCTCACCGTAAAGTGATGTCCCTGGCGTGACGGGGAGTTGAGTCAGTCGAGCCAAGGCTCGTTGAACTCCTACATCGAAGAAATAGAACTTGGGTTTGCCGCTGATGGCTCGGCGTATCGAAGTGTCGTAGGCCTCCAGCATAAACCCGATCAGAGTGTCTTCCAGAATCTGAAAATAACTCTGAACTGTTTTGATATCGCACCCAACGTCCCGGGCGACTTGAGAGGCTACCAGAATATGGCCGTTCATCTGAGCTGCCACCGGTAAAAACCTTCGAAACAGCTCTAACTTGCGAACCAGCTGTTCGGCCCACACTTCCTCCCGTAGATACACCTGGGCATAGCTGCGCAAAAATTCCTGCCGCGACAAATCGTCTGGCAGGGTCAGTAGAGCGGGCAGACTTCCCCAGTGAAGGCAATCGTGAAGCGCAAAAGATTCATCGAGTTCAGTGTAAGTGAGGGGGAACAGATGATTCAGAAAGGCCCGTCCGGCCAGAGTGTTGGCCTGACCGGCCTTGAGTTTGCGAGCGCTGGAGCCCGTCAGGGCAAATTTGACCTGGGTCGATTCAATCAGGTCGTGCACGACGTCAAGAAGTTTGGGCACTTTCTGGACCTCGTCGATGACCACCCAGCGAGTGTCTGGAAAAAGGACTCTGGTAAGTCGACTTGGGTCCAGAGAATAGTCTTCTTCCAGGTTTGGTTTGAGTAAGTCGAGCCATATAACCCCGTGGCTAGAGCTGAAAAGCTCTCTTAGTAAGGTCGACTTTCCTGTGCCTCGAGCACCAAAGAGGAAGAAGCTTCGACTGAGAATAGGCTTGACCAGGCGCTGGAGCATACTCCATATTTTTACGCCAAATTTGGAGCATGGTCAAGTTGTGGACGGATTGATTGATGTAGCGGCGTCCCGAGCTTCAATAGCGGCCGTTCATCAATTGGAACTCGCTGACGCCACGGCAGACTCGTCTGACACGCCGACCTGGTCTACGTGATCAAGGTGCACAGTATGAGATGAGGTTGGATTGGGGCTCGGCCGGCAAGGCGCACCGAAAATACCGGCCGCACAACGGGTCATAGGGGAGTCGGTTCACGGGTCGATCCGAAGTAGGTCACCCTCCCCACCGGGGCGAATTCTCAGCCTCGATGAACCTGGTTTGGGCAATTCAAAGTAATCTGGTCAATTCCGCCGACGTTGAGAAACTCACGCGAGCCTGCCAGGCGACGGGCGTTGCCAGCACACTTTTTCAGACCATCCCTTTTAGTGACCAGCTCCCCGAGGTGGCCACCGACCGGCCCGCGCTGTTTTACGGCTCCACCGGCTGTATGGCGGCCATCCACCGCTCGAAGAGATGGGATCCCGGTGTATTTTTTGACGAGCAAAATTTCCGTTTTTCAGGATGGAAAAAGGCCTGGGGCGACGCCATCCTCAACGCAGAATCCGAAGTGACCACGATAGAGCAGCTCAGCCAGCGCGCCTACCCGCCCGAGCGCACCTTCTTCCTCAGACCATGCGACGACTCTAAAGCATTCGCCGGCGAAGTCATGAATTTCTACGAAATACAGGTCTGGTGCCGTTCCTTGCAAGAAGAGGAATGCCAGCTCAAGCCCGACTGTCCTATCGTGGTGGCCGAGCCGGTTGGAATCGCCGACGAGTGGCGACTTTTTGTGATTGACGGCCGTGTCTCCACCGGATCGCATTACCGCAGCCACCATCGACTGGACGTATTTCCAGGAGTGCCCGACGAAGTGGTGGACTTCGCCCAGGGGCTGGCTGCCCTCTGGCGGCCATCTCCCGTGTTCGTGATGGACGTGGCCCGGTCTGGAGGGACACTTTACGTCATCGAGATCAATTGCTTCAATAGCTCCGGATTTTACGCCAGTGACGTCGGTCGACTGGTCGCCGATGTCACTCGTTTTGTGGAGGCCCGATGAAGGCCGACGGGCAGAAATCTACCGCAGGGCCGACCACAGTCACTATTCTCCTCTGTCCGAGGCTTGCGCGCCGAAGTTAAGTCTTTGGACTCGATAGTCGCGACCTGCTGGCCGGGCCGGCGGTATTCCATACGGCGCCGTCAGGTCGGTCATCCACTCCCACTCGGCGCAAGCGATTCACGGTCGGCCGACTGGGGTCAACTTCCGACACCCGGGAAAATTTCGCCAAGGAGAGGATTTTATGGTTGGCCATAAAATCTCGTCGCCAGACATGGTTGCACAAAAGACTTTATATGCCGAGCCATATCAATGAGGAGACATGACTTATCATCGCCTTTTTGCTATCAGTCTGTGGCTGTGGTGCCTGATCGGGACCGCTTTGGCCACTCCCGAGTTTGCCCGCAGGTATCAAATCCAGTCGTGTACGGTATGTCACACTGTCGTTCCCAAGTTGAACGCGGCGGGAATGGACTTCCTGGCCCGAGGATATCGCCCCGCTCCCGAACTGAATCGAGAGAAGGTCGATACGGTACCCTTAAGCGCCTGGCTCGGCGCTCGCAGAGACGACCAGGTCTCAAAGGGGCACCAAAACTTTTCTTTAGGCAAAGTGGAACTCATTAGCGGGGGGACACTGGACGACAGCGTCTCTTACTTCATCGAGTGGCGACCCGTCAGCCTGGAAGCCCGCGGCGACGGAAGCTTGCGCGACCGCAGTGGCCGCTTCGAGGATGTGCAGATCAGTTGGAAAATCGACAACAGTTGGACCGTGACGGCCGGTCAATACCGGCCACTCCAGCAAATTGAACCGGGTCGCCGACTGGCTCTGAGCGCTCCCGTCGTTTTTGACGCAAATCTGGACGGACCTGCCGGCGGCAGCAAGCGCCAGCAGAGCCTGAGGGGCTTCAAAGTGGGAGACCGTTCCCCCGGCCTGACCATCAACTACCAGAGCATTCACGGCAAGTATGCCATGGATGGACTGTTCCACTCAGTAACAGTGCCCTTTAGCGGGGAATTCTCCATCCCTCTCAATCCCGAGGCCCGTCGCGAAGCCAGCTTTGAATTTGAGACGATTCCCAAGGGGGTTGTGCTGGAGACGTATTATCGCCAACAACTCAATTCGGTGGGTGTGCACGCCTTTGTGGGAGAAGACCGGTGGTCGACAGGCCTGATCGGGGAGACCGCCGTGGGGGACTTCAATCTGCTCGGAGGAGTTGGCCTGGACGGGCGCAAGGGGCAATCTCAGCGATTTCGCGGCAGCCTGGCCGTGGAATACCTGCCGGTGTTTGTAGACAGCGACTGGCGCTCGGCGATCGGGTTCCGAGTCGATGTCCTGAACGATGGCCACACCGGCACCGCCTATGTTCCCTACCTGGTTATCAGCGGCCCCAACGAGGGAGGGCTCAATAGTTTGCTTCAACTCGAATATCGCTCCCAAAAAGGCAACAATCGCCT
The DNA here is from genome assembly GCA_018780265.1 of bacterium. GTDB lineage: Bacteria > Vulcanimicrobiota > Xenobia > Xenobiales > JADMJV01 > JADMJV01. The sequence continues at coordinate 212,643 of JADMJV010000012.1, read as the reverse complement.
TCAACTCGACCTGTCCGTATTTTTCTAAGGAGATGCTATGCGCAACAGAATATTCACTTTGGTAGCAGCCGCCTGGCTGTGCCTCATACCGGCGTCCGCTCAGGTCGAAAGTTCCGACCCGGAGCTAGAAAAGTTTTTAATGATATCGGTCTTGGACGGACTGTATGAACTTCATCTACCGGACCAGGTGGTCGACAAATTGCTGGCCCGGGACCCCCAGACGCAAATGCCTTATAGCTTCATTTACGGCTGCCCGGTTTGTCACTCGTGCTATGACGCCTTGGCCCTTTATCGGATCCGGCCCACTCGCCTGGGCCACACAGTGGACTCCCCCCAGAATCGGGATTTTGGTGGAACGGTACCGGATCAAATTGTGGCGGAGCTGGGCAGCGACGACCCTGCCCGCAGAACAGCCACCTTTGCAGTTCTGGTCAAGCAGATCATTAAGAAAAGGCTGGCCGAAACATCTTGGAACGACGCTCAGAGACAGTCCTGGCAGCTCCGCTTCGAGGCGGCCGCCCGAGTGGGTCAACGAGCCCTCAAAGCAGGGCAGACGTCAGGCATGGAAACCTACCAGATGATGTGGTCGTGCCAGATGTGCGATGCAGTCACCAAACCGATCCCTCCAAACCAGAAGTAAACCCTGGCTATGGTAGCGACGGCCTGGTGACGATTCTTGACGGTGTATATTCCTGTGCCCTACATCGGCAAGGCAATGCTATGCTAAAAGACTGGCCCGATCCGCTGAAAGGCTAGTTCACTACCAGGAACAGGTGCCAATCCGCCTGCGCCAAACTATCCGAGTGATGGCTACACATGTTGGCGACGACGACAAGGTCCGGGAGTGGTGCCAGAGCGAACAGATCCGGGAAGTCCGCCTGGCGGTAGCCATGGTCGGGGGCACCTCGCTGGCCGTCCACATCAATGGGACCACGCAAGAGCTGAACAATATGGTGATGGGCAAGGGAGCGTTTGGCCTGGCCAAAAAACTCACGGCCTCACATGCCTACGTCGATGTTCTGTCGGGCACGTCCGCGGGGGGGCTCAATGCAGTCTTTCTGGCCACGGCCCTGGCCAATCAGCGGAATGTCAACAAGTCCACCTCGCTCTTTCGCAACGATGCAGACATCGATGCCCTGCTCTTCGCGCCTGAAGAGCAAAGTGAGTCCCTCATGAAAGGAGAAGGGCACATCCTACCGCAGGTTCGGCTCGCTTTTCATCAGATAGTAAGCTCCGCCAAGGAGGCCGGTTCGGTCTGGTCCGGCCGGGACAGTGAAGGAAATTACGGCGACATAGATCTGTTTGTAACGGGAAGCTACCTGTCGGGTCAGCCGCGCAACTTTTTCGACTCCTTGCGCACTCCTATCTACACCAAGACCCATAAGGCCGTCTTTCATTTTCGCCACCGCAGCAGCGACCCAAAAAAGTCAGACTTCGACCTGACCGGCAACGACGCGCGATTAGAGCGTCTGGCTCGGGCTGCGCGGACCACTTCGTCGTTGCCGGCCGTCTTTGAGCCGTCTGAGGTGACCTCCAAAGTTTTTGATGGAAACCAGACGGCATTCAAGGTCCAAGGTGCCCACCATTACATGGGTGACGGAGGATACTGGAATGGTCGGCCCCTGGACCTGATTGTGCAGGCTGTGGTTGAGAAGGTCGCCTCCCGCAGGGTCGACCGCAAAGTGCTGCTGGTAGAGCCGGCCCCCGACCAGCCAACCCTTTTGGGGGAAGAACCCAAAATGAGTGCACTGGGGCACTTGCTGGCCTATCGCGAAATATCCAGCAGCCAGTCCCTCTTTAACACTCTGGAGGACGCAGCCAGGCACAACCGTCAGGTCGAGAGCGTAAACAGTATATTGGAGAGCATCAAAGTGGCCGAGGGGAGCATCGGTCTTCCTCAGATCGAAATCTGGGCCCGGCTGCGTACCCTCGAGATGGTGGAGAGAATCTGCGATATTCTGCGGCTGAAATTCCAAGGAATGGATTTCGACCTGACCGCATTTCGCACCGTCTTGCTCACAAAAATACAGGCCCTTTGCAAAGAAGCAGACGATTCACTAAAGCTTCCACTCGACAAAATCGACCCTTATTTCACCGAGCGCCTGCTGCTACGCGCCCAGGACCGACTCTACGAGAGAATGGGCCCCAAAGATTCTTGCCCCCGCAAGCTGCGTGACATCAACGATGCCTACACGGAGTTCTTGCAGATTAAAACCACATTGCGTACCGAACTGGAAGACTTTTTTTCCGAACTCACCGATATTTCAAGTGATCAGGTTCGAGAAGAGGCGGCCCAGAAATTACTCCTGGCGGCCGACGGACACTGCAAAACAGCGCTGTTGGATTTCCAAAAAAGGGCAGATGGTTGCATGCCAGATAACGCTCTGCGCCAAGAGGATGTGTGGCTCTACCCGGTGGAGCGTGCTTCGGGGATTCCCAACCGCGAGACCCTCGACATGATCATGATCGACCCTAAGGTGAAACTCGGATTGTCCGACCGTCCGGAGGACCTCAAGGTGGCGGGCTCAGCTCTTTTCAAGTTCGGAGGATTTCTCAGTCGCACCGTTCGCTGCAACGACTTGCTATGGGGGCGATTGGACGGCTGCGCAACGCTGCTAAAAATGCTGTTGTGGGAAGAATTTCCCAAAAAAATGGCATCGCTGTCGCCCGAAGCCAAATTGGGTGTCCTCCGATATCTGCGTTGCGGAGAATGGCACGGCGACCAGACGGACGAAATCGGTCGCTACCTGGAAAAAGGGGATCCATCCGCTGCCGAAGTCGACAGGCTATGGAATCCTGAGGGTGTCGAGTCGATAATCCAGCTCATTGTTCTGCGCCACCAATTCGACATCCTCAAGGAGGAAATCCCCAAGTTGCTGGCCGCCGACCTGGTGGAATCGCTGCCGTGGGGCGAGGATCCCCCCTGGGTAAAGGTAGACGCCGCCAAGAGATTCTTGAGTAGCGAAGCCGCCAGGCCATTCTTGTCGAGCCAGGCCTCAGGTGTTCTCCGGGAATTTATGGCCCTGTGTTTCCAGGGCCCCGTGGATGTCGTCAAGCAGGGATTGGAGGGCCGCACAGTCGGCGAAGATCTGCTTGACCTGTTGCATGCCAACAAAATCAGTCAGGATGGCGTCAAACGGATTCCCGTGCTCGTTCAGATTCGACGTGGCTGTCAGTTGGGTTTGGCTGCACTGAAATGCGTCAACACAGCCCCGATTCCGTGGCTGGACAGGATACTGAGAGGGGTGCTCTCTCCGCTTCTCCGTACAACCTATTCGGCAGCTTGGGCGGCCCAACAAAATCAACAAACTCGGATGCTGGTATTAGGAATGATGGTCACCGTGACCATCGTTCTGCTCGGTCTGGGCTTCTTCTTAAGCAATGCTTCCCTGTTCTGGGTGGGGATGAGTCTTGTTGCCGCCGGATATGCCGTGCAAACCCAGAGTTGGTGGGCCAGTCCTAGCCTCTGGGTCGCCTTTCTACTTTTGATCGCTTTGAGGGTCGGCGACTGGCCCCCCGATGGTCCGTCTCCTCAGCGGATCTTTACCGCTCTGCTCCCTCTAAGCGCCTTTTTTAGCGGGGCCACTGCCCTACGCTACGCCCTGACCCCTGCTGGATGGAAATCAACTCGATTTAGCATGTGGGACCTGGCGGCCTGGGGGACCCTGGTGGCAACCTGGGGCAGTCTGGTCGTTTGGCCCGGCAAAGCCAGGTATTGGGACCTGGCCATCCTGATTTCACCGGCAGTCGCCTACGCCTACCACAAGATGCGCTTTGGGTTCCTGCAGCGTTCTATTTCCCACCTAATCCTGGTATTCGTTACCACCGTGTTGTTCCTGGCCGGCATCGCTATCGCAGTAAATACGGCCATCCTGTCACGCTCGTTAAAGATGTTGAGCTTGGAATTGACATTCAACGATATGTCCTCAACGCAAGGCTTACAAGATGCGTTGGCATGGGACAACTCCATGGCGGTGGCCTACGCAGGCTTTTTCGCCATAGGCTGCCTGTGGTTGCACTACTCCACGCGCTTACGGTGGTTTCGGTTAATGGCCCGTTTTGCACTGCTCGCCGGGGCCTGCGACCTGATCGAAAACAGCCTGCTACTTCACAAGGTGGCATCTACTACCATCGTGCCCAGCCTATTCATCAAGGGAGATGGGTTTCCAGACTGGCTTCTGGTGCCCGCCTGGCTCATCTCTTACTTCGCTACCGCCAAGTTCGTCCTGATCGGACCACCTCTGGTCTGCGGCTTGATCGGCTTCTTTTCCGCCTGGAAAAACGGGTTTGGTTCCTCCAATTCCTGGCTGTCGGACAGAAGTGAATTGCTCGAGTATCTGGAAGGAAAGCGCCTTGGGACTTATACTTTACTGCGCCAGGAAAGCTATGCCCACCGCAACCTGCGACTCTCAGCAGATCTTGTCCTCAAGCACGACAAGGGTCAAACTCTTCCCCTCTTTCTGGGACCGACTCGATTCTCGGACTGGTTGGGAGCTTCCGGTCAACGTACTCTCCACGTCGGTCTTGCCATCCCCGAAAACCTATCTCCCGCCTGCCTGGAGACCTGGACAGACTTCGCTGCCCGAATCTTAGATGGACAGACCGCCGTCCTTCTGGGTAAATCTACCACCGGGTCCTTGAATTTCACTTTTGAGTCCGAAACCTGGACCTGCGCTGTCGTTCCTGCTCCCCCAGATCCGAACCGGGAAACGCCATGGACTAAAGACCCCCTGATGGAGCGGTTCAGAATAGTGGTCACCCCCGGAAGGGTCACAATTCAGCTCAAAACAATCGACCAGAAAGCGAACACTTAAGCGAAAGCGCAGGGGTCCGTGATCAAGGCAGCACTCCGGTAATTTGGCAAGCCACTTCCTGGGCAAAGTCGAGGTCGGCGCGAGCAATACTTCGAGGAACTCATTCGCGAGAACCTGGTCGCCCCCAACGGGTCAATTCATCAAGGCGACAAAACTGTAACAAAATGTTCACAATCTCTGGCTCGGCTCCCAATTCCGTCCAGACGAACCCGCTAATCTGACGTTAGAAGTTTTCGAGCAAGAGCAACGTGGAGGACAAGAGCGTGGGAATTTTTGATGTAATCAACGAGATGCGCAATCGGATTGAACTGTCCGTTCAAGGCAGCCGGCTCCCGGGCGGAACCGTGGGTCGGGGGCTGACCTTTGAAAGTACTCCCAACGACGGAGACCTGGCCATCAAGCGCCGCATGATTTCGGGCGAAGCCCGTTGGGGGAACGGCCAGTCATTCCTTGGCGCCGATGCAGGAGAGAGACGGGCCTATGAGCGTGGGACGCTGGCCGGCAACCACCTGAACGTAGACAGTAGCAATTTGACATCCGGCACAAATCGCATCCAGTTACCCTTTGGTGGCCACCTTCTCGGTGGACCGTCCCAGCGCGGCGGGTTCGGCATCGATCTGGATCGGGATGGCAGCTTCCAGGGAAATACGGATGGGGTTCTCGCCTTTGACGTCAATCGTGACGGCACTATCGACAAATCCGAAATGGCTCAAAGCAACGCCATCTTGAAGTCCTTGCGAGGCGAGGCGGATTTTGATGCCGACGGCAAGGTCAGCGACCACGAAATGGGGGAAATGAAACGAACCCAGCAAGCCTGGAGCGGGAGGCTCGACCTGGACGGGGATGGGAAACTGACCCAATATGAACTCAAAAGGGCGGGCGCCAAGGTGATGGTGGACCAGGACTGCGATGGAAACTACCGAGCCAATGACATCGACGGAGTGCGTACTCAAAGCGGGACCTACTCTGTCAAGTCGGTCGACCTGCAGCGCAACTATACGGAGGTGGAGAATGCCTCGCGGGGTGGCCGCCGGCAACACAGTCAACGGGACTGGTGTGGATTTGACACCGATTGCAGCCCATGGGGCCAGTGCGGATGGGAACACGGCCGGGGGTTCGACCCCCAGCATGGCGACGAGGGGAGCTACGACCCCCGTTTCGACGGTCCACGCGACCCGAGTTCAGGGGACTACATTCGCGGGCTTCGCCACCGCGACGGTTACGACCCGGGTTATAACCCGTTCAACATCTCGGTCAGTGACCCCAGGCGCTTTGATGAGGAACGCCGCAACACCCCGTGTTTTGAGGGCCCTGACACCGTTCAGGGTGTGGGCGGCTCGTATTTGGACCAGCTAGCTTCCAGTGACGGCAAGAAACGCGAGTCCAGTGCGCGTCTCCAACAGATGGGGTTCACACCGGGCCTACGCTTGTCGAAGGGATTGGAGGTAATGAGGTCGCAGCCGGCGGGCTCGACCGCCTGGGGTCGGGTCTCGGACGGCAAGAACGTATACCTCCTGGACGATGGTCAAGTCATTTCCGCGTAGGCATATGGCTCACGACCTCGAATCCGTGGCTCGGTGCGCATAAACTATTTGCCCCGAGCCACGGTACTCTGGCTCAACGCTCTCTACCATGGTTGGGAGGTCAGTCCAGAGGAGGAGCAGTTTTTCACGCACGATCTGAACGCGTGCCGCAACTGGCTTCTGACCACGTCTCTCTACTCACTGGATGACGAGGAACTGAGCCACTTCCGAAATCTCGAGTATCTGCTTGATCAGGTCGACCTGGCTCTGCGGGAGGGCCGCCCTGGCGATGTATGCGCTCCCCTCTTCGAGGTGGCATCCCTGGCTCACGAGATTCAGCGCAAGAGATCACAGCCTCACTTCTCGAGCCAGCCTCCATTGAACCGGCTATTGCTGGCCGGTGCCGCCTTCGTGCAAGGCAGGGGGGGCACTGCGGCCGTGCACTTAGCGCAACGCCAGGTCGGGCCCTATCTCGCGAGCCTTCAGGCCATCTATCGGGCGTTCCGCCGCGGTTTGCCGCGCCCCGCTCGGGTGAGTTTGGTGCAGGGTTTCGTCCATGTGCGTAAGGGTTTGCTTGACTGCCGGATGGTTTCTGATAAGGAGCCTTTCGACTTGCGACCCGCTCTGGCCCGTCTCCAGGCCGGGGGCGAACTCCTCCAGCATTTGTTGGACTGGGTGAGAGAAGCCCCTCCTCATCCCTTCGAGTCAATACCCGGCGTGAGCCGGGAACAAGCCAGCGCCTGGGCCGATGGCGCACCGCCATGCGGAGAGGAATTGGAGAGCATCAAGAGGCTCTGGGAGACTCTTTGCCCCTCCGTCATCTTGCCGGCGGGGCAGCGCGAGGCCAGCTTGCAAGCAGTAGAGCAAGCCTGGCTGCGCGCTGATCCGGCCGCTATGGCCGAGGCGTTCGAGCAGGTGCGGCGTCGCCGGCTGAGACTGGACGGACTGGTCGGTGTGGCTGGCCTTTGTGCCCAGACTCTGGTAGGTATTCTGAGCCAGACAACTGCCGACATGACACTGCATGCTCTGCTGCAAGATTACGCCCTGGAAGAGCCCGTGACCGCCCCCTGCCTGCGCTATTTGGAAGGGGGCCAAATTGAGGAACTTCACCTGGCGGCCGAAGCCCTCGTGGAACTCCATGCGCTTGGTGACTGGATCTGCCCTGATTGCCAACAGCCCAATTCCCATAGCTATACCCATTGCCGTCATTGCGATCAGTTGGCGTTGAACGAAGTCACGAGTTGGTTAGCCTGATCGAACTATTGTCTCACCGTTTACAATACCGAAAGAAGGGTGTAGGGCTTCTTGGGTCACCTGGGAGTGCCAGGACCTGAGGTGGCTTTTTGTCCTTGCTCACTGAGGCGCGCGTAGGCTTCGATTTCCACGCGCCAGTCCGGGTCGAGCAATCCGGTGACCACACAGGTGCATACGGGCGGATGAGAATGGAAGAACTCTCCGTGCACGCGGGCCACGGCGGGAAAGACCTCCACCTGGGTTAAGAAGATACGGGTGCGCACCACATCCGAAAGGTTCGCTCCTAGCTTTTGCAGGGCGCTTTGAATGATCTCCAGGCAGCGGCGCGCCTGCGGGCCCGCTTCAAAGGGGCGGTGGGTTTTGCCGTCGAGACCCAAGGGGTCCGGAGAAGACACGCTCTGGCATGCGGGCAGCTTAGCGGCCAGGAGGAGCGTTTCCTGCGCCCGATTTCGTCGACCACCCGTTAGCGGTGCAAGGTGCCTCGGGGGCTGCGGCCCCCCCTCGCAGGTTTCTTCGAGGCGCTGGAAACCAGAAAATCCCAATAGCGAACCGACTCAATCCTGTGATCGAGCCAAGTCGCCCAGCGGAAGGCGAAGACATGCCTTGAGCCCTCCTTGGGGCAGGTTTTCTAAACTCAGTTGACCACCCTGACGAGAAGCCAGATTGCGGGCGATGGCCAACCCGAGGCCGCTGCCCCCGGTTTCCCGGGAGCGGGAATCCTCCCCGCGCACAAACGGCTCAAACACCTTCTCCAGCATCTCCGGCGACAGCCCCGGACCCTGATCTCTCACCGAGACGAGCACCTCCTCCTTCTGAAGCTCCACACCGACCCAGGCCTGCTCCCCATACTTCACGGCGTTGTCCACCAGGTTTCCCAGGCAGCGTCTCAGGTCATGGGGACCTACCCGAACGAACAATTGAGGTAGAGGGTCTGGAGCTTCTAGAGAGACCACCAGACCCGATTCTCTGGCGTCTTGCACCAGACTGTCAAGAAGAGAGAAAAGTTCCACGTCCACTTTTTGCTCTTGCGAATCTACGCTGCGGGCAAACTCCAGACCCTCGGTCACCAGTTGCTGCATCAGACCCAGGTCTTGCAGCAACTTGTCGCGCAATTCTTGAGGTTCAACCTTTTCCAGCCTCAGGCGGAGGCGTGTGAGAGGGGTCTGCAAATCGTGGGCGATGGCTGCCAACATCTGACTGCGGGAGCGCAGGTGCCGAATCAGTTGGCCCTGCATTGCATTGAATGCTGCCGCAGCCTGCCGAAGCTCCCGAGGACCTCGTTCGGGCAGAGGGGGTTGATCGAGGTCGCGTTGCAGTCCTTGTGCGGCCTTTGCCAGGCGCAGCAGCGGTCGTGTGCTCAGAGCCGACACCAAACTCGCCAGACCCAATACGCAGAGAAGAAACAGGCCCTCCCAAATCCAGAAGTGCAACCGGGGCAAGGGAGGAGGATGGGGAGGTAACGTCTGCAGGCCCAGCACCCGGCCGTCGCTCAAAAGCAGGCGGGCGTAGCCTCGCTCTACCGTTAATACGCGCTCAGGGCCCAACCGCAGAACCAGCAGACGATAAAGTTCATCATCTATGTCCCCAAAGGGATAAGGTTGGGGATGGCGGGAGGGCAGAGGGTGCAGGAGCAGCCCCAACTTGGGGGCCCCCCGAAGCAGGCGAGGCCGTTCCCCCGGGGGCACGGCCTCCACTATTCGCCAAAATTGCTCCATCTGATCGGCCGAATGGAGCAGATGAGTGTGGCGCATCCAGGTGAGTTGCTCTCGATGCCCCAGTCCCACGGTAATGGCCAGGGATAGGAAGATCCCCCCCACCAGGATCAAGAATATCCTGGAAGCCAGAGTGTCCAGACTGGTCAATGGCCGTACTCCCGGGCGACCGCAATGGTCAGCATATACCCCTCGCTCCGCACCGTTTTGATCAACTGAGGCTGTCTGGCGTCATCTCGAAGCTTCTGTCGCAGTCGGCTTACCTGCAAATCCATGGACCGGTCATAAGAGTCCGACTCCCGTCCGTGAGTCGCGCTCATCAACTGGTCTCGACTAAGGACACGCTGAGGACTTTCCAGGAAGGCCATGAGCAGACGAAACTCGCTACCAGACAGAGAGACCAGCACACCTTGAGGATTAAACAGGTTGCGACCGGCCAGATGCAAACTCCATCCGGCGAATCGCAAAGTCTGAGCTGGCGCCAATTCCTCTGGCTGGGCACGCCGAAGAACAGAACGAATTCGGGCTAACAATTCTCGCGGCTCAAAGGGTTTGGTCAGATAGTCGTCGGCACCCGTCTCTAAACCCAAAATCCGATCGAAGGTCTCTCCCCTGGCCGTGAGCATGATCACGGGCAGGCGAGAAGATTGGCGAAGACGGCGACAGAGTTCCAGGCCGTCTTCGCCGGGAAGATTCAAGTCCAAAATGACCAGATCGATGGACCGGGCACGCATTGCCCCAAACATCTCCTCGCCATTGGCCGCACCCCGAACCTCAAACCCGTGGGCCTCGAGGTACTCACTCACCAGGACGCGAATCTCCCGCTCGTCATCGACGACCAGGAGTGAGCCTTCAGTCACCGGGAGGACGGTCCCCAGCGTCAGGGCGACGGTTTCCCGGAGGTCGCGGTGGTGGAGGAAGCGGCTCCTGATCCATCACCTCTTGCTGTTCCGGGCTAAGCTTGGCATAGAACTCTTGGACAGCCGCCAGGTTTTCCTCCATCTTAGCGTGGTGTGCCCTCATGCGCTCCAGGATTCGTTCCACTCGCTGGGGGGTCTTTAGCTGCATCATCTGTTCCCGCTCCGCCGGGTCGGGAGGAGGAGGTGGTGGAACCGGCTGGCTCCTTTCAACAAAAACCTGCCAGGCCGCTTCCTGCTCGGGCTTCAGGCATAACTTTTCGTGGAGCTTTTGCCAGTGCTGTCGGTGCAACTCGGCCATACGGGCGGGGTCTGGCGGACCCTTTCCCTCCCAAGGTTCGGCAAAGGCACAGGCCAGAAGTCCAGCCACCAATGCTCCCATGATCATGCCTTTCATCATCGTTTCGGCTCCTTCCATTCCCCCCTCTCAGGATAAAACCCCCTCGTATCGAGAGTATGTCAGGCCGGGCCCGAATTGTGTCAAATTGTATCCGCCCTGCTGGGCAGGGCGGAGGTCGCGGGTTTCCAGATAGGCCAGCATTTGGTGATAGGGTCCGTCTTTGTAGATACTGTAATTGTTCAACATGCCGCGTGAACGTGCGGGGGGCAACCCCTTCCAAAGAAGGTCGCACTGGGCAAGCGAGTAGACGTAGCCGCTCTGGCGGGCTTGAGGCCCCTGGCTGAACCGGGCCCGAACCCGCCCGGCTGCGCGTTCTCGAAGCCAATGGGGCGACCCTCTGCGTGGTGCCGATTTCCGTCCGCCATTCGCAGGAAAAATTCAAACACGGTCACGTCGCGGCGTTTCCTCTCCTTCGGTAGGGCCATTCTTGGCTAGCTCGAATCACCGGGAATGAAACTGGCGCCGTGGTCCCGATGACAGGCCCACTCAGGCTGGTCTGGAGAAATCACCCGAGAAGCCACGCGCATTCGCGTCATCGAGGGCGGTTGCAAGCGCCAGGCTCTGGGCCAAAGGGTGGTCTTGGAACTGAAGAGGCGCCCCAGCCCCTGGCTGAACTCCTGCCTGAAATCTGGCAAGTCCCTTGCGAACGCTACGATAAGAGGTTTTACGCG